>CANGHH010000014.1 GCA_947453725.1 Betaproteobacteria bacterium
CCGAGTCGGCCTGCCTGGACGCTGGCTGATGGCGCTGGCCCGCCTGCTGCTGCCCGAGCGCGTCGCCGTCGGCGACGTGATCACGGTGCGCCTGCTGATCCAGCACCCGATGGAAACCGGCTACCGCCAGGACATGGACGGCCGCGTGATCCCGCGCAACGTCATCCGGCTGCTGCGTTGCGAACTCGGCGGCGTGGAGGTCTTCCGGGCCGAGCCCTCGTCGGGCATCTCGGCCAACCCCTACTTCGAATTTTTCGTGCGCGTCGCGCAGGCCGGCATCTGGGTCGTCAGCTGGGTCGACGACGCCGGCGTGCAGGGCGAATGGCGCCAGCCGATGCCGGTGGTGTGATGCGGTCGCGCGCGCGGCGCTGGCGCTGCTTGATCGCGCTGACTGGGCTGACCGGGCTGGGCGCGGCCAGCCTGTGCCAGGCGCAGGACCGCCTGCTGCCGCTGGCCGCCGTTCGCAGCGGCCTCGAATTCGCGGGCCCCGACGTGAAGGCGATGCAGGCCGACGTCCAGGCCAATCCGGCCCAGCTCTGGCTGGCCCAGGGCCGCGCGCTGTGGGACGCTCCGGCCGGTGCCGGCCAGCGCGCCTGCAGCAGCTGCCACGGCGCTGTCACCCGGATGCAGGGCGTGGCCCTGCGCTACCCGCGGCTGCAGGCGAAGACCGGCCGGCTCTTCAACCTGGAAGACCAGGTCCGCCATTGCGTCGCCGAGCAGCAGCAGGCGCCCGCGCCGACCTTCGAGTCCGACGCCTTGCTGGCGCTGACCGCGGTGATCACCCAGGCCTCGGACGGCCTGGCCCTGCGCAGCGATGCCGACCCGGCGCTGCAGCCCCACCTGCAGGCCGGTGCCGAGCTCTACCAACGCCGCCAGGGGCAGTTGAACCTGGCCTGCACGCACTGCCACGACCGCCACTGGGGCCGGCGCTTCTACACCGACCAGCTCAGCCAGGGTCAGCCCAACGGCTACCCGCTGTACCGGCTGGAATGGCAGCAGCTGGGCTCGCTGGAGCGCCGGCTGCGCAGCTGCTATGTCGGCATTCGCGCCGAGCCGCCCGACTTTGGCGCCATCGAACTGCGCCAGCTCAGCCTGTATCTGAACTGGCGGGGCGCCGGATTGGCCGTCGAGATGCCCGCCGTGCGCAAATAAGCCCGCCACGGAACCGCCTGGCGGAACGCTGCGGGACAACGCGCATTGCCCCGCGGCGCGTCACGCTCTAGCGTGCGCGCACCCGTGATGGAACGGGCGCAACGACAGCCAAGGACAACCATCTTGATCAAGCTCACCGTCAACGGAAAAGACCGCTCGCTGGACATCGAACCCGAGATGCCCGTGCTGTGGGCCATCCGCGAGCAACTGGGCCTGACCGGCACCAAGTTCGGCTGCGGCATCGCGCAATGCGGCTCGTGCACCGTGCTGATCGACGGCCAGCCCACCCGTTCGTGTTCCTACCCCGTGGCGGCCGCGCAGGGCCGCCAGATCACCACCATCGAAGGGCTGTCGCCCGACGCCAGCCACCCGGTGCAGCAGGCCTGGAAAGAACTCGATGTGCCGCAATGCGGCTACTGCCAGAGCGGCCAGATCCTGGCCGCCGTGGCGCTGCTGCGCGACAAGCCCAAGCCCAGCGACGCGGACATCGACGCGGCCATGACCAACATCTGCCGCTGCGGCACTTACGTGCGGATCCGCGCGGCCATCCACCGGGCGGCGGGCGGGCCGAAAGCCAGCGCCTCGGTGATCCACATGGCCGGGCTGCAGCCCGCCTGCGAAGCCGCTGGCTGCGCCGGGGGTGCGGCATGAAGCGCGCCGCGAAGCAAGACCAACGGGTCAAGCCGCACAGCGCCGCACGGCGGCAGTTCCTGGTGGCCTCGGGCCTGTCGGCCGGTGGCCTGGCGCTGGGCTTTCACCTGCCGGCGCTGGCCCAGGCCGGCGGCGGCGCCGAGGTCAACGCCTGGGTCGTGATCGAGCCCGACGACAGCGTGGTGGTGCGCGTGGCGCGGGCCGAGATGGGCCAGGGCACGCACACCGGTCTGGCCATGCTGGTGGCCGAGGAACTGGGCTGCGACTGGGCCCGCGTGCGGGTGCAGCAGGTCACGCCCGGGCAGAACCTGGCGGCCAAGCGCGTCTGGCGCAACATGGCCACCGGCGGCAGCCGCGGCATCCGCGAGTCGCACGACTACGTGCGCCAGGGCGGCGCGGCGGCCCGGCTGATGCTGCTGCAGGCGGCGGCTGACGGGTGGCAGGTGCCGGTCGGCGAACTCGGCGTCGACAAGGGGGTGGTCACGCACAAGGCCAGCGGGCGCCAGCTGCGCTACGGCCAGCTGGCGGCCGCAGCCTCGAAGCTGACGCCGCCCGACCCCAAGACCATCCAGCTGAAGGACCCGCGCAAGTGGACCATCGCCGGCCGGCCGACACAGCGGCTGGACACCGCGGTCAAGGTCAACGGCCAGACCAAGTTCGGCATCGACACCGCGCTGCCGGGCATGCTCTACGCCGCCATCAAGGACTGCCCGGTGTTCGGCGGCAAGCTGGTCAGCTTCGACACCGCCAAGGTCAGCGGCAAACGCGGCGTCAAGGGCGTGGTGCGCGTCGATGCCAGCACCGTGGCCGTGGTCGCCGACAGCTGGTGGCGGGCGAAGAACGCGCTGGAGGAACTGCCCATCGTTTGGGACGAGGGCGCCAACGCCAGCGAGTCCAGCGCCCTCATCGCCGAGCGCCTGAAGGCCGGCTTGACGGCCACCCACGAGGTCTTCGCCGACACCAGCCTGGGCCAGGCCCTGCCGGCGCTGGCCGGCGCGGCCAAACGGGTCGAGGCCGTCTATTCGACGCCCTTCGTCGCGCACGCCTGCATGGAGCCGATGAACTGCACGGCCCTGGTCAGCGCGGAGAAGGCCGAGGTCTGGGTGTCGACCCAGAACGCCGAAGGCTCGCTGGCCGCGCTGGCCGCCGAGACCGGCCTGCCCCTGGAAAAGTGCGAAGCCTGGAACCCGCCGCTGGGGGGCGGCTTCGGCCGGCGCGGCGGCCCGCAGGACTATGTGCGCCAGGCCGCGGCGGTGGCCAAGCAGTTCCCGGGCACGCCAGTGAAGCTGATCTGGAGCCGCGAGGAAGACCTCAGCCACGACTTCTTCAGGCCGATCGGACTGTGCCGGCTGCAGGCCGGGCTGAACGACAAGGGCGAACTCGACAGCCTGGCGCTGCGCGTCAGCGGCCAGTCGATCAACGCCCTGCTGGCGCCGCACAACATCACGGACGGCAAGGACAGGCGCCAGCTGCAGGGCTATTTCCCCGAGCCCGGCGACGCGCAGTTCGGCTACAGCGTGCCGAACCTGCTGATCGAGTACGCGATGCGCAACACCCACGTGCCGGTGGGGCCGTGGCGCGGCGTCAACACCAACCAGAACGGCATCTACCTCGAGTGCTTCATCGACGAAGTGGCCAAGGCCGCCGGCCGCGACCCGCTGGCCTTCCGCCGTTCGCTGATGAGCCGGCACCCCAAGCACCTGGCGGTGCTGAACGCTGCGGCCGAGAAGGCCGGCTGGGACCGACCCCTGCCACCCGGCGTGTTCCGCGGCATCGCGCAGTTCATGGGCTACGGCAGCTACACCGCGGCGGTGGCCGAGATCACGCTGCAAGGCCGGGAGGTCCGCGTCCAGCGCATCGTGCTGGCGACCAATTGCGGCCACGCGCTGAACCCCGACCAGATCGCCGCCCAGGTCGAAGGCTCGGTGGCCTACGGCATGGACTCGCTGCTGTGCGAGTCCAGCGTCGCCAAGGGCCGCATCGTCGAGCGCAATTTCGACACCTACCCGGTGGCCCGCATGAAGCAGATGCCCAAGGTCGAGACCGTCATCGCACCGACCTTCGACTTCTGGGGCGGCGTCGGTGAACCGACGATCTGCGTGGTGGCGCCGTCGATCCTCAACGCCATCGCCGCGGCCCGTGGCAAGCCGGTGCGCAACCTGCCCTTGAAGAACGAGGGGCTGACGATCGTCTGAGGGCCGCGGCTGGCTGACGCCAGCCGGGCGCTCAGGCCTGCGGTGCCGGCAACTGCTGCCGGATCAGGTAGACCGCGATCAGGCGCTGCAGGTGCGACTGGAGCTGCGGCGGGTTGGCCGGGCGGCTCAGCGCCTGGTAGCAACCGACGACGGCCAGGTAGAACAGGGCCGCCAGCTCGGCGGCGGTCTTGGGGTCACCGGTCAGCCGCAGGAACTTGTGCTCGAACAGGCGCAGGCGCAAGGCGTCGACCTCGGCCAGCAGCCGCGCCACCGCCGCGTCGCGCCGCCCCAGGCCGCGCAACGCCAGCTCGAAGCGCATGTGCTCGAGCTGCGGCCCGATCTGCGCCAAGGCGGTGTCCAGGACCTGCTCCAGGTCCTGCTGCGGGTCGGCCAAAGGCTCGGCCTGCAGCGCGGCATCGACGGCCAACTGCCGCTGGCGCCAGCGCTCCAGCAGCGCGGTCTGCAGTTCGGCCTGGCCGCTGAAATGCCAGTAGAAGCTGCCGCGCGAGACGCCCAGCGCCTTGGCAATGGTCAACACCCGCAACTGCTCGAAGCCGCCCTCGACCACCGCCGCCTGGGCGGCGTCGAGCCAGTCTGCCGGGCTCAGTCGCGGGCCGTCGGGCCGCATCCGTTTTCGCTTCGCTGGCTGCATCGCAATCGATCGGAAAACCCGGAGAGACACCCGGGTACGGCGGTGCTAGATTCCTCTAACAGTACACCAGTGTACTGTTTGCACCGCGAGCCCCGTCACCAACATGACTGCCCCCTCACCGCCCGGGTCGACCTGATGTCGCTGCGCAGCCTGCTGATGCCGGCGCTGTCGCAGCGCTGGCTGTCGCGTGAGCGCCTGCTGAAGAGCCGCGCCCGGGTCGAGCGCGTCCGCCTGAGGACCGGCGACGCGCACCGGGTCCACTGCTTCCACCAGGTCGACGACCCCTACAGCGCGCTGCTCGCCGCGGGCCTGCCGGCGCTGGCGCAGCGCTACGACATCGAGCTGGTCGCGCACGTGGTCGGGCCGCCGTCGGACGCCGCCGCACCCGACCGCGACAGGCTGGTGGCCTACAGCCGGCGGGATGCGCAGCGCCTCGCGCAGCACCACGGCCTGGACTTCACCGATCCGGGCGCCCAGCCGTCGGCCAGCGCCCTGGCCACGGCCACGCAGGCGCTGGTCGCTGCCGCCGAGCAGGGCCGCTTTGTCGATGCGGCCGGGCCGCTGTCGGCCGCGCTGTGGGCCGGTGCCGCCGCGGGGTCGCCTCAGCCGGCGCCGACCGCGCCGCTGGCCACCCCGGCCCAGACGGCGGCACACGGGGCGGCGGCCACGGCACTGCGCCGGCGACTGGGCCACTACCTGGGCGCGACCCTCTTCTACGGCGGCGAGTGGTACTGGGGCATCGACCGCCTGCACCACCTGGAGCAGCGCCTGCAGGCCCTCGGCGCGCAGCGCGACGGCGTTACCGGCTTGATGTTTCCGCCGGCGGCCGACCTGGCAGCGCCCGTGGCGCTGACCGGACCGCCGCCGATCGACTTCTACTTCTCCTTGCGCAGCCCCTATTCGGCCATCGTGGCGCCGCGCGTCTTCGAACTCGGCCGACTGACAGGCGCCGCCGTGCGCCTGCGCTGGGTGCTGCCAATGGTGATGCGCGGGCTGCCGGTGCCGCGCGAGAAGCGCGCCTACATCAGCCTGGACGCGGCCCGCGAGGCCCACAGCCGCGGCACGCCCTTCGGCCGCCTCAATGACCCGGTGGGCCGGCCGGTCGAGCGCGGCCTGGCGCTGATGCCGCTGGCCGAGCGCCAAGGCCGTGGCCCGGCCTACCTGCTGGCTTTCATGCACGGCGTCTGGGCCGAGGGCATCGACGCCGGCAGCGATCGCGGCCTGCGCCGCATCGCCGAGCGCGCCGGCCTGGCCTGGGCCGACGCGCAGGCGGCGCTGCAGGACGAAGCCTGGCGCCTGACCGCTGAGGCCCACCGCGTCGAGATGCTGGGCCTGGGCCTCTGGGGCGTGCCATCCTTCCGCGTCCGCGACACCGCGGTCTGGGGCCAGGACCGGCTGTGGGCCGTGCAGGCCGCGCTGCTGAACGAGCCAGCATCCACCCACCCCCCAACCACCGCCCGATGAAACTGACCGTCAACCACCTGCTGCGCGCCCTGTGCCTGCTGGCCTACACGATGGCCATCGCCAAGCTGACCGGCCTGCTGCCGGCTGGTTCCTTCGAGCACTCGCCGCTGGTGGCCGGCGTCTTGCTGGCCCTGCACAGCGGTGAACTGCTGTTCCTGTTCAGGCACGTGCGCCTGTACAAGGGTCCGCTGGCGGTCAGCATCGTGCTGACGCTGCTGTTCGGCCTGCTGCACTGGAAGCCGCTGGCCGATCAGCAGGCCCAGGCCGCGAAGCGAGGCTGAGCCATGCAGCCGCTGCGGATCGGGCGCCGGCTGGCGGGCGGCCTGGCTGGCGGACTGGCGATCGGCGTGGCCAGCGTGGCCGCGGCAGCCGAGCCGGCGAGCTCGCCCGCGCGCCCCAACATCGTCGTGCTGGTCGCCGACGACTGGGGCTTCAGCGACGTCGGCGCCTTCGGGGGCGAGATCGCCACCCCCAACCTCGACGAACTGGCGCGGCGCGGCCTGCGCTTTTCGAACTTCCACGTCGCCGCCTCGTGTTCGCCCACCCGATCGATGCTGCTCACCGGCGTCGACAACCACCGCAACGGCCACGGCAACCTGCGCGAGACCATGCCGGGCGCCCACCTCGGCCAGCCGGGCTACCAGGCCACGCTGACGCCCACGGTGGTGACGGTGGCCACGCTGCTGCAGGCCGGCGGCTACCGGACCTCGGTGGCCGGCAAGTGGAATGTCGGCAACGAGGCGCGCAACCTGCCCGACCAGCGCGGCTTCGACCGGTCCTTCGTGATGGGCGACACCGGCTCGGACAACTGGGAACCCGAGAAGCGCTACCTGCCGCATGCCGCCCGGGTCAACTGGTTCGAGGACGGCAAGCCGCCGACCCTGCCCAAGCGGTTCTACTCATCGACCTTCTTCGTCGACAAGACCATCGAATACCTGCGCGCCGGCGCGGCCAGCGGCAAGCCCTTCTTCGCCTACGTGGGCTTCCAGGCCAACCACGTGCCGGTGCAGGCGCCACAGGCCTTCGTCGCCAAGTACAAGGGCCGCTACGACGCCGGCTGGACGGCGCTGCGCGAGGCGCGGCGCGCCAAGGCCGCCGAGCTCGGCCTGGTGCCGAAAGACGCCCCGATGGTGACGATGGGCACCACCCTCGACTGGGCCGCGCTGAGCGCCGAGGACAGGACCTACCAGGCCCGGCTGATGGAGGTCTATGCCGCGATGGCCGACGCGATGGACCATGAGGTCGGCCGGCTGATCGCCCACCTGAAGGCCAGCGGCGAGTACGACAACACGGTGTTCGTCTTCCTGTCCGACAACGGCCCCGAGGGCTCGGACTACAAGGAAGCCGACCTGTGGCTGCGCTTCAACTACAGCCGCGACCTCGACCGCCTGGGCGGCCCCGGTGCCTATGTGGTGCCCGGGCCGTCGTGGTCCAGCGCCTCGGCGTCGCCCCTGAGCACCTTCAAGTTCTATGCCGGTGAAGGCGGCATCCGTTCGCCGCTGATCATCAGCGGCCCGGCCGTCACCGCAGCCAACCAGGTCCACGCCGGCCTGACCCACGTCACCGACATCGTGCCCACGCTGCTCGACCTGGCGCAGTTGCCGCGGCCGGGCACCACCTACCAAGGCCGGACCATCGAGGCGCAGACCGGCCGCAGCCTGCTGCCGGTGCTGGCCAACCCGGCCCTGCGCGTGCGCCATGCCGACGAGCCGCTGGGCTACGAGCTGGCTGGCAACAAGGCGCTGTTCAAGGGCGACCTGAAACTGGTACTGAACAACCCGCCGGTCGGCGACGGGCAATGGCATCTGTACGACCTGCGCACCGACCCGGGCGAAACCAGGGACCTGCAGCAGACCTTGCCGCAGCCCTTCACCGCGATGCGGGCCGACTACGCCGCCTGGGCCCAGGCCAACGGCGTGTTGGCTATGCCCGAGGGCTACAGCCCGGTGAAACAGGTCTTCATCAACAGCATCGTCAACTACTGGATGCCGACCTACGGGCTGCAGAGCCTGGCGGTGCTGGTGTTGCTGCTGGGCCTGCCGGCGGCGCTCATGCTGCGCGCCAGGCGCCGACGCGCGCGATGACGGCTGCCGGCTACCTGGACAGCCCCTGGCCGGCCGAAGACGGCGGGCCGCGGCGACTGCAGCAGCCGCGCCACGGCGCCGGCCTGGGTCTGCAGGCGGGCGAGGTCCTGCGCGCCACGACGCGGCGCACGCTGCTGTCGACGATGACCGTGCTGGGCGCGCCCGGCGAGGTCTATCTGCTGACGCACTCGGCCCTGCGCGCCCGGATCGGCCTGCCGACCACGGCCTGCGTCGAACGCATCGATCCGCTCAGCCTGCAGCCGCTGCAGCGCTCGCCACGGCTGCGCGGCGGCCCGATGTGGCCCGGCGGCCTGGCCGTCCACCGCAGCGGCGACCTGTTCGTCGTCTATGGCCGCCACGCGCACCGCCTGAACCGGCATTGCGAACCCCTGGCCACGCTGCGGCTGCCGGTGAACCAGCCCTACAACTCCTTCGCCGTGCTCGACAACGGGCTGATCGTCACCAAGAACCTGTCGGCCTGCACGCCGGCGCGGCTGACGGTGATCGACCCCGACACGCTGACGCCGGCCTGTGCCGACACCGAAGCGCCCGAACCGTCGATCGCGCGGCTGAGCGCCAGCGGCAACACCGTCTACGTGGTCGGCGTGCGGTCGATTTTTCGCTACCACTGGGACGCAGCGGCGGGCGCGCTGCAGTTCGATGCCGGCTGGCGCTGCGACTACACCGCCAACACCCGGCAGACCCATGGCTGGGACGTGGTGCTCGACGGCCAGCAGGCCTGGTTCATGGACAACGGCGCGCACCGCTACCGCCACCGGATGATCGGCGCTGGCGTCAGCCGCACCGCCAACCGCCTGATCCGCGTGTCGCTGGCCGACGCCGCCGACCACCAGACGCTCGACGTCAGTGGCCTGGCCGGCGGCAGCATCACCAACCCGCCGCTGGTCGACCTGCAGCGCGGCATCGTCGTCGGCTACGACTCGGCCAACGCGGTGCTGCAGGCCTGGCGCTTCGACGCGGCACGGCGAACGCTGAACCCGCTGTGGCGCAAGGCGCCCTTCGGCTGCGCCAGCCACATGATCCTCTACGCCGACAGCGGCGAACTGGTCATCAACGACTACCGGCGCCACGGCGAAGAGGTCGTGGTGCTGGACATCGCCAGCGGCCAGGAGCGCGGCCGGGTGCGCAGCGGCGGCCTGATGCAGGGGGTGGTCTTCCCCAGCCCGGGCTGGGGGCGGGACTTCTATTGGTCGTCGATGGGCCGGCTGGCCCGGGTGTATGTCGCATGAAGAAAACCATCCTGATCACCGGCGCCGGCAGCGGCATCGGCCTGGACACGGCCTGGGCCCTGGCGGCACGCGGCCACCAGGTCATCGCCACCACCTTCGACCAAGCCCAGGCCGACGCCCTGCGCGTGCAGGCGCAGTCGCGCGGCGTGGCGTTGCAGGTGTTCAAGCTCGACATCACCTCGGCGGCCGACCGCCAGCAGATCGCGGCGCTGGAGCTCGACGTGCTGATCAACAACGCCGGCATCGGCGAATCGGGCTCGCTGGCCGAGGTCGACGTCGACCGCATCCGCCGCGTCTTCGAGGTCAATCTCTTCGCCACGCTGGAACTGACGCAGCTCGCGCTGCGCGGCATGATCGAACGCCGCCGCGGCACGGTGCTCTTCGTCAGCTCGGTCGCCGGCCGCGTGCCGGTGCCTTTCCTGATGCCGTATTCGATGAGCAAGTTCGCGCTGTCGGCGGCTGGCGCCGGCCTGCGCACTGAACTGAAGCAACTGCGCTGCAACGTGCACGCCGCGCTGATCGAGCCCGGCGCCATCCACACCGGCTTCAACCAATCGATGACCGACAGCAAGTACGCCTGGATGGGGCCACAGTCCTACTTCGCCAGCCAGGTCGCGCGCCTGAAGGCCGAGGAAGCGCGCACCTTCGGCCTGCTGGAAGCCAGGTCCACGCGCTCGATCGTCGCGCAGATCGTCAAGGCCGCCGAGGCCCGCAAGCCCCGGCTGCGCTACGTGGCACCCTGGATCCAGGGTTTCGGCGTGCGGCTGGCCCGCATCTTTGGAGTCTGATCGACATGCAGAGCCTGCCCACCGTCACCGACTTCGTCCGCACGGCCGAAGCCCGCTTCGCCGAACTGCCCGACTTTCCCTACGCCCCGCATTACACGGTGGTCGGCGGCCTGCGCATCGCGCACATCGACGAAGGCCCGCGCGACGCGCCGGTGGTGCTGCTGATGCACGGCGAGCCGGCCTGGTCCTTCCTCTACCGCAAGATGATCCCGGTGCTGCTGCAGGCCGGCTTTCGAGTCGTCGCCCCCGACCTGGTCGGCTTCGGCCGCTCCGACAAGCCGACCCGCGCCGCCGACTATTCCTACCTGAACCACGTGCGGTGGATGGGCGCCTGGATGGCGGCCCAGGACCTCCAGCACATCACGCTGTTCTGCCAGGACTGGGGTTCGCTGATCGGCCTGCGGCTGGCGGCCGAGGCGCCGCAGCGTTTCGACCGCATCGTGCTGGCCAACGGTGGCCTGCCCACCGGCGCCATGCCGGTGCCGCGGGCCTTCAAGATCTGGCGCGCCTTCGCCCGCTACAGCCCGTGGTTCCCGATCGGCCGCATCGTCAGGGCCGGCTGCGTCGACGGCCTGACGCCGCCCGAAGTGGCGGCCTACGACGCGCCCTTCCCGACCCGCCGACACCGCCTCGGCGCGCGGCTGTTCCCGACCTTCGTGCCGACCACACCGGACGACCCCGAGCGCGCGCGCAACGAGGCGGCCTGGGCCGTCTTCGAACGCTGGGAGAAGCCCTTCCTGACGCTGTTCAGCAACCGCGACCCGGTCACCCGCGGCGGCCACCGCGTCTGGCACCAGCGCGTGCCGGGGGCGCAGGGGCAGCCGCACGCCGTCACGCGCGGCGCCGGCCATTTCCTGCAGGAAGACCGCGGCCCCGAAGTGGCGCAGGCGATCGTGGCCTTCATCCGGGCCACGCCCGTGGCGCCCGTCAAGGTGCCGGTGTCGCCGTCGCCAGCAGGGCCCTGACGCCCAGGCGCATGACCTCGCGGGCCGCGCTGGCCGGCAGCCCTTGTTCGCGCCGCAGCCGGATCCAGGCCTCGAAGCTCAGCACCAGGTCCAGCGCATCGAGCAAGCGCGCATTGCGCGCCACCGCCTCGGGCAACAGCCGGCGCAGCAGATCACGCTGCAGCGCAGCCGTCTGCATCAGGTTCTGCGCCAGATAGGCCGACTCATGGCGGTGGACCTGGGCGGCCAGGTGCAGGGCCGCCGTGCGGTCGTAGATGTCGCTGCGCAAGTCGATGCTCTGCAGCACGCGCTCCTGCCAGGTCGAGGCATGCAGGCGCGACTGCAGCACCGGCTGGATCTGCGCATCGATGTCGATGCTGATCTCGCGGTACAGCGTGTCCATGTCGTCGAAGTGGCGGAACACCGTGCGCAGGCCGACGTCCGCGCGCACCGCCACCTGTTCCGCGGTCGGCGTGATGTGACCTTCGAAGACCAGCGCCGTGAAGGCATCGACGATCTTCTTGCGGGTGACGACGCTGCGCGTCAGGCGGCCGTCCGGCTTCGTCAGATCCACGGTCGGGGCCGCGGCGTCGCCGGCTTGGCCCGCCGCCGCTGCGGGGCGCCGGGGCGACTTGTGGGTGTCCTGCATGACGTGGATTCCTCCGTTCACCCGGCCTGCGCGCGAACCAGCCGGATGGCCCCTGCAGCCAGGCCCGCGCAGCCCTAGCGTAAGTCCCAGGTCACGCAGCGGGCAGATGAATTGACACTATACATGCCAGAACATCAGCAGTCCTTTCCGGAGACCCACCGACCATGCGCCCCATCAAGTTCCGCCCTGCACTGCTTGCCGTCGCCGTCATCAGCACCCTGGCCACACCGGCGATGGCCGCCGACGGCTTCAAGGTCCGCTTCCCGCTGTCGGGCACCCTGGGCGGCGAAATCGTGGCGCAGGTCGAGAACCCGGGCTGGTTCGCCAGCGTCTCGCTGACGCAGATCGAGATCGACAAGATCACCGACGACACCGGCAATGCCTTCCAGCAGCTGAAGAGCGGCGCCTTCGCGACGCCGGCGGCGATCGCCGGCGCGGTGCGCACCGCCACCTACAGCGGCACCGTCGGCATCGACCTGAAGCAGTCGCAGACCAATGCCAACCTCGTCGTCGGCTACCAGACCGACAAGCGCTATGCCGGCGGCCACATGGTGCTGGCGCTGAACCTGCCCTACACCGCCCGCCTGAACCGTCTGAGCACCTACAGCGGGTCGACCCCCACGCTGAGCACCCTGGCGCCCGCCCTGACCTCGCCGCCGCTGCCGGCCGGTACCGGTGCCGCTGCGCAGGCCGGCGCCCAGTCCGGCTTCAACACGGCCTACCAGGCGCAGCTGGCGGCGCTGTCGACGGCCGGCACGGCGGTGGTGGACGGCGTCGGCGACGCGGAAATCACCGGCGCCTGGGTCTACAACCAGGACGGTCTGAAGGTCATCACCGGCCTGACCGTGGCCCTGCCGACGGGCCAGTACGATGCGAGCAGCCAGATCAACATCGGCTTCGGCAATTTCTACACGCTGCGCCCGGGCGCCGCGGTGGCCTACAGCCCGACCGCCAACTGGACGCTGGGTGCACGGGGCAGCCTGGCCTTCAACACCCGCAACAAGGACAACCAGATCAAGAGCGGCGACTACGGCGCGCTCGACCTGGCCGCCGCCTACCGCTCGCCGATCGGCGTTTTCGGGCCACACGTCCTGCTGATCCGGCAGTACGCCGACGACGACGGCGGCACGCTGGGTGCCAACCGCTTCAGCTCCACCGGCGCTGGCTTCTTCTACACCACGCTGATCCCGAAGGTCGAGGCCGCGGTCAACCTGTCCTACCTGAAGACACTCAATTCGCGCAACGCGCTGACCGGGTCCTTCTACCAGTTGCGGGTCTCGAAGGCCTTCTGAACCGGATCGGCCAGCGCCGATGAGGGCCAAAGGCCTTGCGTGCTGGCCGCGCATCGGGCTGGCTGGCCTGCTTGCGGGGCTGGCACCGGGCTGCGGTGCCGGCGAGCCGCCCGCCCGGCCCGACATCGTCGTGCTCGTCGCCGACGACTGGGGCTACACCGACCTCGGCGCCTATGGCGGCGAGATCGCCACGCCGAACCTCGATGCCCTGGCCCGACGTGGCGTCAAGTTCAGCAACTTCCATGTCGCGGCCACCTGTTCGCCGACCCGGGCGATGCTGCTCACCGGCGTCGACCACCACCGCAATGGCGTCGGCAACATGCCCGAGACCATGCCGCCCGAGCACCTGGGCCAGCCGGGCTATGCAGGGGTGCTCGGCGACCAGGCCGTCACGCTGGCCACGATGCTGCGCGACAGCGGTTACCGCACCGCCATCACCGGCAAGTGGCACCTCGGCAAGACGCCGGACACCTTGCCGGGCCGGCGCGGCTTCGAACGCTCGTTCATCCAGGCCGACAGCGGCGCCGACAACTGGGAGAACCGGACCTACATGCCGCTGTACGACAAGGCCTACTGGTTCGAACAGGACCGGGAAGTCGGCCTGCCGGACACCTTCTATTCCTCGACCTTCTTCGTCGACAAGGCCATCGAGTACATCGCGTCGGCCGGCCGAGACGGGAAACCCTTCTTCGCCTACATCGGCTTTCAGGCCAACCACATCCCGATCCAGGCGCCCCGGGCCTTCGTCGAACGCTACCGCGGCCGCTACGACGGCGGCTGGACGGCGCTGCGCCAGGCCCGGCAAGCGCGCGCGCAGGCCCTGGGACTGGTGCCTGCGGGTGCCGGCCTCGTGAACCTGCCGAGCACGAAGGACTGGGACAGCCTGAGTGCCGAAGAGCGGCGCTGGCAGGCGCACCACATGGAAGCCTACGCCGGCATGGCCGAGGCGATGGATGCGGCGGTGGGCCGCCTCGTCGCCTCGCTCAAGGCGATGGGGCGCTACGAGAACACCGTGTTCGTCTTCCTGTCGGACAACGGTTCCGATCCCGCCAATCCCCTCGAGATTCCCGTCTCCAAGGCCTGGGTGCGGATGAACTACGTGACCGATGCCGACCCGCTGGGCGGCAAAGGCACGTTCTCGGCGAACGGACCGCACTGGGCCACCGCCACCAACTCGCCGCTGAGCGGCTACAAGTACTTCGCCAGCGAAGGCGGCCTGCGCGTGCCGATGATCATCGCCGGCGTGCCCGGCATGGTCAGCAACCAGACGGCGAAGGCGCTGAGCCACGTCAACGACATCGTGCCGACCTTGCTGGAGGTGGCCGGCATCCCGGCCCACGACGGCCGCTACCGGGGCCGGCCGGTCGAGACGCTGGTCGGACACAGCCTGGTGCCGCTGCTGACGGGTCGGGCCGATCGGGTCCATGCGGCCGACGAAGCCATCGGTTACGAGCTGGCCGGCTCGGCGGCGCTGTTCAAGGGCGACTTCAAGCTGGTCAGGAACCTGGCGCCGCTGGGCGACGGGCAATGGCATCTCTTCGACCTGCAGGCTGACCCGGGTGAGGCCCATGATCTGCGCGAGTCGCAAGCCGATCGCTTCAAGACGCTGCAGGCCGACTATGCCGAGTACGCACGCCGCAACGGCGTGCTGCCGATGCCCGAAGGCTTCGATCTGCAGGAAACGGCGCTGCGCTACGCGCTCCACCACGGCCTGCTGCCCAAGCTCCGGCAAGCCGCCCCCTGGGGCCTGGGTGGCTTGCTGGCTGCCGTGCTCGGTATCTGCTGGCTGCGCCGCCGGCGCACAGACAGCTCGGCGGCCGCCTGATCAGGTGGCCGCCGAAAAGCCTATCCTTCAGGCTGATCCCTCACCACCAAGCCTGGGCGCGAGCCCTGCCGCCCGACGCGGTCGCGGCGAATCCGAAACCACCCTCCAGGGAGTTGCAGTGAACGAATTGCGCAGAACGATCCTGACCGGCATCGCGGCCAGCGGACTCGGTGCCATGAATCTGGCCGTGGCCCAGCAAAAAGTGCTGCGCATGGTCGTGCCGGTGACGCCCGGCACCACGCCCGACACGATCGCGCGCGCGCTCGGCCCAGCGATGCAGACGCAGCTGAGCAACGCTTACGTGGTCGACAACCGCGCCGGCGCGTCGGGGATGATCGGCATGAGCTATGTCGCGAAATCGAGCGACCTGGCCACGCTGATGATCGTGCCGGCGACGACGCTGACGCTGCCGCTGTTCTACAAGCAGGTCGATTTCGACGTCATCGACGGCTTCTCGCCGATCACCCAGGTGTGCTCGACCTCGTTCGCGCTGGTCGTCAACAAGGACGTGCCCGCCAGCAACGTCAGCGAATTCGTCGCCTGGGCCAAGGCCAACAAGGGCCGCTTCTACGCATCGCCGGGCCAGGGCACCCACCACCATCTGTGCATGGAGCTGTTCAAGCAGCAGATGAACATTTCGCTCGAGCACGTCGCCTACAAGGGTTCGGCCCCGGCAGTCACCGACGTGCTCGGCGGGCAGGTGCCGACGATGTTCATGCCGATACAGACGGCGGTGGCCCAGGTCAAGGCCGGCCGCGTCAAGATCATCGGCGGTTCGCTGCGCGATCGTCACCCGGACTTCAAGGACGTTCCCAGCCTGCACGAACAGGGCGCCACCCATTACCACGTCGACCCCTGGTACGCGATCTGGGGCCCGCCCAGGATGCCGGCCCCGCTGGTGCAGCAGTACCGGCAGGCCATCATTGCCGCGCTCAACGATCCCGCGGTCAAGGAAAGCTTCCAGCAGCAGGGCCTGATTCAGAAGACCGGGACGCCCGCGGAGCTGCTGGCCATGGCCAGGACCGAATCGCAGCTGTGGACGCGCGTGGTGCGCGAGGCCAACATCAAGCCCGAATGAAGAACCGGTAGGCGACCTTCGCGCCCGAGTCGGTTGGCGACCGGCGCGCCCCGCGCGGGCTCAGCGCAGCTGCTGCGGGGGCATGGGCGTGGGGTGTGCGCCGTTCAGCCCCATGGCCATCAGGGCCAGCCACAGCAGGCCGTAGGCCAGCGTGGCGGCATTCAGCAGGCGGCGGGCGCGGGCGGCCGGCCGACCAGCCAGCGCCAGCCCCAGCAGCGGCAGGAACTGCTGCGCGTGCATGCCCAGGAAGTGCGCCGGCCGCAGGTCGGCCGCGCCGTGCCAGCCGGTGACGGGCAGGCCGTTTCCGGCCGGCGCCTGGATGCCGCCCAGCACCGCGCCGGCACCGGCGCCCAGCGCCAGGGTCAGCCACAGCCCGCGCACCACCGCCAGGCGCCAGGCCGGGTCGACATCGCTGCGGCCGTGGCGGCTGATCTGCACCGCCAGCACGCCCTGGGTGGCACACAGCAGCAGCGCCCCGGCGCCCATCAACTGGTACAGGATCAGGTGGGCCATGTCGCTGAAGTTGTAGTGCGACGCCTGCCCCAGCGCTGCCTGCACGGTGATGTAGCCGACTTCGAACACGCCCGCGGCGACGATGCTGGCGACGATCAGGCGGACGGCGCGGGTGTGGCGTTTCGCCTCGGGCAGCAGACCGATGAACCAGGCCGTGGACATCGAGAACAGGGCCAGGGCCGCCATGAATTTCAGCGGCTTGACCCAGACGTTGACGCCGCGGATCAGGCGCTCGTCCAGGCCCAGGGCCAGCGCAGTGGGCAGCATGGCGGCCAGCATCAGCAGGGCCAGCACCGTGAGCGTGCGCTGGCGCTGCCAGGCTTCTTGCAACACGGCGCCAGGGCCGGTCCAGGGGCGGTTCAGGGTGAGGGTGTTCATGCGGAGAATTCGGGATTCAGGATCATGGTTGCTGATTCGGGTTGAGGTTGACTAGACAGTGTCCAGTCCGGCAGGACCATAATCAAAGAGATAGACACTGTCAAGTTCCTGCGCTTGTAGCGAGGCCAACCATGGTCACCACCCGCCGCCCTACCAGCCGCACCACCGTCGATGAGCCGGTGGCGCTGCGCCAGCGCATCCTGGAAACGGCCGAGGCGCTGCTGGAAACCGAAGGCCTGCAGGCGCTGAGCCTGCGCGAAGTGGCGCGCCGTGCCGGCGTCACCCACCAGGCGCCGTACCACCACTTTGCCGACCGCGAAAGCATCCTGGCCGAACTGGTGACGCAGGGCTTCGACGACCTGGCGCAGCGACTGGCCAAGGCCAACGACTCGGCCGCCAGCGCCGGCCCGCGCAAGGCCCTGATGCAGTCCGGCACGGCGTATGTGGGCTACGCCATCGAGCACCCGGGTGTCTTTCGCATCATGTTCCGCCGCGAGGTCTGCGACGCCAGCCGCTTCCCGGCCGCGCTGGCCGCTTCGGAGCGGGCGCACCGCGAGCTGTTGCGCCTGGTGGCGCTGATGCACGCCGGCGCGCAGGACGAGGCCCTGACCAGCACCTACTGGTCGCTGGTGCACGGGCTGGCCGGTTTGATCATCGACGGCCCGCTGGCCGAACAGCTGCCGACCTTGGCGGCGCGGCGCAGCCACATGCGGGCGACGCTGAAGCAGTTCGCTGACTTCGTGCTGGGGCCTGAAGCGGCCTGAAGCAGCACGCCGCTGCCGACAGGCCGCCATCAGATCCAGCCGGGCACATCCGGCACTTCAGGCCCTCAGGCCCTCAGGCCCTCAGGCGGGGCCGTCGCCTCCAGCAGCCACGCGCACGCCGTGCAGCCGCAGGCGCGGGATGTCGAGGTCCAGCAGGCGCTCGCCGCCAATGGCCACCAGCCAGGCGCGGACCTGCGCCTTTTCGGGCGGCTGCAGGCCGCGGTAGACGTCCAGCGTGCGCTGCGCCATCCACAGGGTGTAGGGGATGGCGGCCCGGCGGAAGCGCCCGGCGCCCATCGGCACCTCGACGTCGGCCAGACGCCGCGGCAAGGACTTGCCCGCCGGCCAGTCCGCCAGCCGGGCCCGGACCTGCCGGTTGATGCCTTCGAGCAGCGGCAGGAACTCGCGGGCGATGGCCTGGAACACCGGCAGCAGCGTCGGCGGTATCCGGTCATGGTCCAGCAGCGCGGGCGGGCGGACTGCATCGGCCGCGGCGGCCGCCGGCGCCGGTTCGGCCATGCGGTCTATCCAGGCCCGCAGCTGCGGGCGCGGCGCGATCAGTTCGCGGGCCGGCCAGGGGTCGCGGCCCAGGTGCCCGTAGAAAGTGCCGACCAGGCCGAAATCACCCAGCGTCGGGCGGTCGCCGAAGAGGAAGCGGTGCTGCCCGAAGTGGGCGTCCAGCTGGTCGAGCATGTCGGCCATCCAGGCGTCCATCAGCGCGAATTGGCCGGGCCGCACGCCCACCGCCGGCAGCATGTCGCGCAGCTTGCCGGCCACCGACCGGACCGCGCGCCTTTGAACGAAGCCCGGCAGCCCCGGCAGCAGCGCGCGGCCGGCTTCGCGTTCGAACAGGGCGTAGTTTTCCGGGTAGGTCCAGCGCGTGTGCATGGCCATCGGCACCCACCACTCGTCACCCCAGGCTTCCATCAGGTAGGACGCAAAGCGCTGCACCGGTGTCGCCGGGTGGATGGACGGGCCCGGCACCAGCGCTTCGACGTGGTCGATGATCAGGCTGCTGTCGTTGATCCAGGCGCCTTCGGGCGTGACCAGCACCGGCATCACGGCGGTGCCGGTCTTGCGCTGGATCCGCCACCCTAGCGTGACCATGTCCACGGCCTTGTGCTGGTGGGGAACCTGCTTGTAGCGCAGGTAGCACAGCGCCTTGCCGGTGAAGTAGGACAGGTGCCAGCCGTACAGCGTGTACACGTCGCTCAAGATCGCCCCGCGCCTGGTTTCACCTGGCTTCAGTTGGCGTAGTAGACGTACTCGTCGCCCGCCGTCGTCGGCTGCTTCATCGAATGATCGATCGCGATCGGCCCTGCACCCAGCGAGGGCCACATCGGCTTGCGCTGGGTCTGGTTCCAGGCCAGCAACTGCGCCTTCAAGGCCGCCAGGCGCTCGGGCTCCTTGCCGGCGAGATTGATCTTCTCGGTGGGGTCGGTGGCCAGGTTGAACAGCCAGTCCTTCTTCGGCAGTTCGGACACCTGCAGCTTCCAGTCGCCGGCGCGCACCGTGAGGTAGGTGTCGGTGCGCCAGAACAGCACCTCGTGCGGCCGGCCGGGGGCGGCCCCCTGGATGAAGGGCAGCAGGTCGACGCCGTCGATGATGCGGTCGACCGGTGCCTTCTGGCCGGCGGCCGCGGCGGCCGTGGCAAAGATGTCGAAATGGCTGACCGGTGCCGTGACACTGGCCCCCTGCGGGATGCGGCCCGGCCAGCGCATGAAGTAGGGCACGTGGATGCCACCCTCAAAGAAGGTGGCTTTCCAGCCCCGGTAGGGCGAATTCAGGCCGTCGATGCCGACGTAGTGCGCGCCGCCGTTGTCGCTGGTGAAGATGACCAGGGTGTTGTCGTCGACGCCCTGGTCCTTCAGCGACTGCAGCACGCGGCCGATGTTGCGGTCCAGCGAACGGATCATCGCGGCGTAGACGCGCATCGTGTGGTCGGGGATGAAGGCCAGCGCGTCGTAGTCCTCGCGCGTGGCCTGCAGCGGCGTGTGCGGCGCGTTGTAGGCCAGGTACATGAAGAAAGGCCGGTTCTTGTTGGCCGCCACCACCTTGACCGCTTCGTCGGTCAGGTAGTCGGTCATGTACCTGGGCGGCTGGAAGGGCTCGCCGTCCTTGAAGCGCACGCCCCAGGGCTCGGCGGCCCAGAGGAACTTGTCGATCGGGTCGAAGTCCTGCATCGCGTTGACCACCTTCGGGTCCTTCGTCGGCAGGAACATCGACGCGCCATGCAGGTGCGACAGCGACTCGTCGAAGCCGTGGTTGTAGGGTCGGAATTGCGGGCTGTCGCCGAGATGCCATTTGCCCAGGTGCACCGTGTGGTAACCCGCGCCCTGCAGCAGCCGGGCCAGCGTGATCTCGCTGGTCGGCAGACCCATGTCCTCGTAAGGGATCAGGTCGGCCTCGCGCTCGGGGTGGTAGACCGGCTTGATCAGCTGATCGGCCGGGGCCATGCCGGTGACCGCCTTCATGAACTGCTTGGGCGTCGGCGTGAACTCGAAGCCGAAGCGGGTGGCGTAGCGCCCGGTCATCATCGCCGCACGCGAAGGCGCACAGGTGGCGTTGCCGGCGTAGCCGTTGCGGAACTCGACGCCCTGCCGGGCGATGCTGTCGATGTTCGGCGTCGGCACCCGGCCGCCGGCGATGCCACCGCCGTAGCGGGTGATGTCGTTGAAGCCCAGGTCGTCGGCGACGATCAGCACCACGTTCGGGGCACGCCGCGGTGCGCTGCCGTCGGCGGTGCTGGCCGCCGGCGCGGCCGGGCCGGCCTGCCAGGCCACTTCATGGGTCGGCGCGTAGTCCTGGTGCAACCAGTACTTCACCGTCAGCAGCAGCAGGCCGGCTCGCCCGCCGACGGCGTAGAAGGCCAGCGCGGCCAGCAGCAGCAGGGCCACCAGGGCCCAGACGAGGCGTCTGATCATGTTCGGGTCTCCATGGCTGTGCGGCGTCGGCTCGTGGACCGGGTTCAGGGCCGCCTGCCCATCGCGACGGCGGCGCTGCCGGCCGGCAGCGTGAACCAGTCACCGTCGGCACCGATGCGCAGCGGTCCGGCGTAGATCTGGCCCGCGCGCTGCAGGAAGACCGGCTCCAGCCCCGACAGCGGCAAGGGCGGCACGATGTGGTTGAAGACCAGCGCCTTGACACCAGCCGCCTGGGCGATCGCAGCCGCCTCTTCCGGCGTGGTGTGGTAATTCAGCACGTCGTGCATGATCTGCGCCAGGTTCTGCCGGCCGGCCTGGCTGAAACCCTGCTCGAGCAGCCCCAGCAGCTGCGGCGACAAGGCCTCGTGGACCAGCAGGTCAACGCCCTGGGCTTCGCGCGCCACCGCCGCACTCTTGCTCGTGTCGCCGCTGATCACCAGGCTGCGGTCCTTGTAGCGGATGCGGTAACCGACGGCCGGGTGGATGGGGCCGTGGTCGACCGCGAAAGCCACGATCTCCAGGTCGGGCTCGGCGACCAGCACCCGGCGCCCGCTGGCCGCGTCGATCTCGAAAGGCCGCGCCTGCCCACCGAAGCCCGCCGGCGGCGCGACGGCGGCGCCGTGGTGGGCGGTGCGGTAGCCCTTGTCGAGGGCGTAGGCGTCGTTGAAGCCTTGCAGCACCTGCTCCAGGCCCGCCGGGCCGTAGACCGGCAGCGGCTGCTGCGCCGTGCGCTGTATCCAGCGCTGGAGCATCAGCTCGCCCAGGCCGTCGATGTGGTCGGAGTGGTAATGGGTGAAGAACAGCGCCTCGATCTGCCCGGCGTTGAGCCGCATGCGGGCGATGTTGCGGCCGGCACCCGAACCCGAGTCGAAGATGAACAGGCGCCGCCCGGCGACCACCGCGGTGCAGGGGCCGCTGCGCAGTTCGTCGGGAAACGGTGAACCGGCGCCGCACAGGCCGACGTGCAGGCCGTCGGGCAGCGCCGCCAGCGGGTCGGCCACGGCCGTCAGCACCTGGACCTGCCGCGCCATCAGGGCCACGGTGATCGGCCCGCGCTGCCACCAGGCCAGCGCGGCGGCCAGCGCCAGTAGGGCGACGATCCACAAGGCCACTTTCGCCGCACGCTGCATTCGGTCTTCCTGTACGGCGCTTCGCCCGCGGACTGGAGCCGCCATCTTCCGACCGCAGCGCGGAATCGGCCAGTGGGGCTGTCCCGCTTGCGGCTTCGCTCCAGTTATGGCATGGTTACTGCCATTACATTGCGGTTCGAAGCGGATCCCCAAGGACCATGGAAAAGATCTGGCTTCAGGGCTATTCGCCCGGCGTGCCGGCCGAGATCGATGTCGACGCGCTCGGTTCGATTGCCGACTACCTCGAGCGGTCGGTCGCCCGCTACGCCGATCGGCTGGCCTTCATCAGCGGCTCCACCGGCGTGGCGCTGAGCTACCGCCGACTCGACAGTCTGAGCCGCGACCTGGCGGCCTACTTCCAGAGCGTGCTGCAACTGCCGCAGGGCACGCGGGTGGCACTGATGATGCCCAACCTGCTGCAGTATCCGGTGTGCCTGTTCGGCCTGCTGCGCGCCGGCTATGTGGTCGTCAATGTCAACCCGCTGTACACGCCGCGCGAACTCGAGCACCAGCTGAAGGACTCGGGGGCCGAGGCGATGGTCGTCGTGGAGGTCTTCGCGCACACGCTGGCCAAGGTCATCGCCCGCACGGCGGTCCGGCATGTCGTCGTCACCGGCCTGACCGACCTGCTGCCCTGGGCCCAGCGCACGCTGGGCAACTTCCTGATCCGCCAGGTCAGGAAGGCGGTGCCGGCCTACGAGCTGCCCGGCAGCGTCGGTCTGCGCGCGGTGCTGGCGCGCGGCGCGGCAGCCGCCTTCAAGCCGGTCCGCTTCCAGCCCGACGACCTGGCCTTCCTGCAATACACCGGCGGCACCACCGGCGTGTCCAAGGGCGCGATGCTCACCCACCGCAGCGTGCTGGCCAACGTGGAACAGGCCCGCGTCTGGTTCGACCCCGTGATCGACAAGCAGGCGGCGATGATCGGCATCACGGCGATTCCGCTGTACCACATCTACGCGCTGGGCAACTGCCTGGGCGGCATCGGCACCGGCGGCACCAACGTGCTGATCGCCGACCCGCGCAACATCCCGGCCTTCGTCAAGGTGCTGGCGAAATACAGGTTCGCCAGCCTGCCGGCCGTCAACACGCTGTTCGTCGGCCTGCTCAACGACCCGGGCTTCGCCAAGCTCGACTTCAGCCAGCTGCTGTTCGGCATCGGCGGTGGCGCGGCCACGCAGCGCGCGGTGGCTGAGCAATGGCAGCAGCTCACCGGCACGCCGCTGATCGAAGGCTACGGCCTGACCGAATGCTCGCCGACGGTGGCCGTCAACCCGGTCAACGTCAAGGCCTTCCGCGGTGGCATCGGCCTGCCCTTGCCGTCCACCGAGGTCTCGATCCGCGACGCCGAGGGCCGCGAACTGCCGATCGGCCAGGCCGGTGAACTCTGTGTGCGCGGCCCGCAGCTGATGAAGGGCTACTGGCAACGGCCCCGCGAGACGGCCGCGGTGATGACAGACGACGGTTTCCTGCGCACGGGCGACCTGGCCGTGATGGACGAGCAGGGTTTCCTGAAGATCGTCGACCGGTTGAAGGACATGATCCTGGTCTCGGGCTTCAACGTCTACCCCAACGAGATCGAGGAGGTGGTCATGCTGCATCCCGGCGTGCTCGAGGTGGCAGCGGTGGGCAAACCCAGCGCGGGCACCGGCGAGACGGTGAAGATCTTCGTCGTGAAGAAGTCACCCGAACTGAGCGAAGCGCAGCTGCTGGCCCACTGCCGCGAGAACCTCACCGGCTACAAGATGCCGAGACTGGTCGAATTCATCGATGATCTGCCGAAGAGCAACGTCGGCAAGATCCTGCGCCGCGAACTGCGCGACCGCGCCTGAGCCCGGGCCCGCGCCTGAACCGATCGAGCAAGGCCTGAAGGAGAGAACGCCATGACCGAACTCGTCGTCCGCCGCCTGCTGATCGACCTGGAGACGCCCTTCGCCCGCCACTGGAACGGCGGCGACGCCTTCCGCTCGGCCTTCTTCAACGCGCTGTCGATGAGCTTCCCGCGCGGCGAGCAGTACTTCATCGATTCGGTGCGCACGGGCTGGAAGTCGCTGCCCGAGATCGAACGCGCAGCCCATGCCGCCGAGGTGCAGGGCTTCATCGGCCAGGAAGCCACGCACCGGCGCATCCACGCGCTGTTCAACGGCCACCTGGACAAGCAGGGCTACAGCAACCGCATCGAGCAGCGGGCGAAGGCGCGCATCGAGGCCAGCGCCCACGTCGACCTGCGCATCCACCTCGCCGCCACCGCAGCCACCGAACACTTCACGGCGCTGTTTGCCGACTGGATGCTGCGCCACCCCGAAGCCCTCGAAGGCGCCGAGCCGCGGCTGCAGACCCTGTGGCTGTGGCACGCCGCCGAAGAGTCCGAGCACCGCTGCACGGCCTTCGACATCTACCGCGCCGCGGGCGGCAACCAGGCCTGGCGCCTGCGCCTGTTCCGCTTGGTGACGATGCTCTTCCTGGGCGACCTGCTGCGCCAGACGGTGCGCAACCTGTGGCACGACGGCTGCCTGCTGCAGTGGCGCACCTGGCGCAGCGCGCACCGCCTGCTGTTCGCGCGCGACGGCCTGATCCGCAGCAACGTCGGCCTGTGGCGCGACTACCTGCGCGAGGACTTCCACCCCAGCCAGCACGACGCCGCACGCTCGCAGCAGTGGCTGCGCGACCACCATGCGCAGTTCACGGTGGTCGGGCGGCCGGCCTGATCGACGGGTGATGAACCGGTGATGAAGCCGCGTCAAGGCTGGCTGGCCCTCGCGCTGGTTCTCGCCAGCCTGCTTGCAGCGGCCAGCACCTGGTGGCTGCAAGCCGGCCGCCAGGCCGCACCCGCCGCGGTCGAAGGTCGGGGCTGCACCCTCGAACCGCAGCCCGCGTCGAGCGCGCATCCCGGCATGGTCTGGGTGCCGGCGGGCAGCTTCGACATCGGCGACACGGTCTACCCCGAAGAGCTGCCGCGGCGCCGTCGGCACGTCGATGGCTTCTGGATGGACCGCACCGAAGTCACCAACGACGCCTTCGCGGCCTTCGTGCGGGCCACCGGCTACCTGACGGTGGCCGAGCGGCCGGTCGACAGCGCGAAGCACCCCGGCCTCCCGCCCGAGATGCAGCAGCCCGGCGCCGTGGTCTTCGTCATGCCGCCCGATGTCCGCGGCCGCGCCGACATCAGCCAGTGGTGGCGTTACGTGCCGGGCGCGGACTGGCGCCATCCGGGCGGACCGGCCACCGGCATCCAGGGCCACGGCGCCTTCCCGGTGGTTGCGGTGACGGTCGAGGACGCTCAGGCCTATGCGCGCTGGAAAGGCCAGGCCTTGCCCAGCGAAGCGCAGTGGGAATGGGCCGCCCGCGCCGCGCGACCCGCGCCGGCGCCGGCGCACGAGCAACCCCGCGACGCCAACACCTGGCAGGGCCTGTTTCCAGTGGTGAATTCCGGCGAAGACGGCTATGTCGGGCTGGCCCCGGTGGGCTGCTACGCGCCGAACGCGCTGGGGCTGCACGACATGATCGGCAACGTCTGGGAACTGACCGCCGACGCCTGGACACCGCAGCATGGCGACGCCCCGCCGCCCGACCAGGTGCCGGCGGGGCTGCGCGGCGGCGGCGCGGCGCAGCAGGTCATCAAGGGCGGCTCCTTCCTGTGTGCGCCGAACTACTGCATGCGCTACCGCGCCGGGGCGCGCGAACCGCAGGACCGCGACCTGGCCGCCAGCCACCTCGGGTTTCGCACCGTCCTGGTCGCGCCCGGACCATGAGCTCCCCCATCAGAACGACCAGCAGCACCGCGGGCCGACGGCTGCATTCCGCCTGGCGGGCCTTGCTGGCGCTGCTGGCCGTGGCGGTGCTGGCGGCCGCCGCGCTGGCCAGCCAGGCC
This sequence comes from Betaproteobacteria bacterium, assembly GCA_947453725.1. Lineage (GTDB taxonomy): Bacteria > Pseudomonadota > Gammaproteobacteria > Burkholderiales > Burkholderiaceae_C > Rubrivivax. The sequence continues at coordinate 25,602 of CANGHH010000014.1, forward strand.
GACCGCATCCGCGCCGGCGCCGAGGCCTACCTCTACGGCTATCCGCTGCTGATCATGGACCTGACGCGCCGCCAGGCGGCCGCCAGCGGAATCCCCGAGAACCAGCTGCGCCGCGTGCGCCAGTTCCCCGACGCCCGCTTCAAGGGCGTGGTGCGGCCCAACGTCGACACCCTGTACACGACGGCCTTCATCGACATGGCCCAGGGCCCCTGGGTCTTCGAGATGGCGCCCAACGACCAGCGCTACGAGGTCATGCCTTTCATGGATGCCTGGACCAACGTCTTCGCGGCACCGGGCACGCGCCTCAGCGGCACCGGCGGCGGCCGGTTCCTGCTGGTCGGGCCGGGCTGGCAGGGCGAGCTGCCGGCAGGCATGCAGCTGCTGCGCTCGCCGACGCGCAGCGTCTGGCTGATCGGCCGCACCCAGACCAACGGCGCCGCGGACTATCCGCTGGTCCACCGCCTGCAGGACGGCCTGCGCCTGCGACCGTTGAATCCGTCGACAGCCGCGGCGCCGATGACGCCGATGGCGCCCGCGGCGGCGGCCGGGCCGGCCCGCGCCGAACCCTCACGGCCGCCGGTGCAGCAGCTGCAGGCGCTGAGCACCGAGGCCTGCTTCAGCCGGCTGGCCGCGCTGATGGTCGACAACCCGCCGTCCGCCGCCGACGGCCCGATGCTGACGCGGCTGTCGCACCTGGGCATCGCGCCGGGCCAGCCGCTGCGCTGGGGGCTGCTCGACCGCTGGGGCCTCGGCCTGGGCCGCTGGGCCGCTGACTTCCAGGTGGCGCGCGAACTGAAGCAGCCGCGCCGGCTGGTGCGCGGCTGGTCGACGCCGCCGGCCAACCTGGGCCAGTACGGCACCGACTACGCCACCCGCGCCGCGGTGGCGATGGTCGGCCTGGGCGCCAACCTGCCGGCCGACGCCAGCTACCCGAACGCCCAGGTCGACGACCAGGGTGCGGCGCTGAACGGCAGCCACCGCTACCGGCTGCACTTCCCGGCTGGCGGCCTGCCCCCGGTGAAGGCCTTCTGGTCGGTCACCGCCTATGGCGCCGACGACCACCTGATCGACAACCCGCTGCAGCGCCACGCGCTGGGTGACCGCGACCCGCTGGTCTTCAACGCCGACGGCTCGCTGGATCTGTGGCTGCAGGCCGACGCGCCGCCGGCCGAACGGCAGGCCAACTGGCTGCCGGTGCAGGCCGGCGCCGCCTTCCTGCTGAATGCCCGGCTGTACTGGCCGCAGGAGGCCGCCTTGAACGGCGCCTGGGCCATGCCGGCCGTCGAGCGGCTCGACTGAGCGCGGCGCCCGGCACCCGTGCCCGGGGGGGCGGCATCGCCAGCTAGCGGCGCCGAAAGGCCATCACGCCGTCGGCCACCTTGCGAAAACGCAGCGACAACAGGTCCGTCAGGTAGTTCTGGTTCAGGCGCCAGGGGTCGCGGTCGCCCTGCTTGGGCAACAGGGCCGCAGCGCGCTGCACATAGCCCGAGGTGAAGTCGAGGAAGGGCTCGGGCGCCACCTGGGCGTCGAGGGTCGGCGTGAAGACGGTCTCGCCGTGGCGGTCCATGTGGCGCAGCAGGCGGCAGAAGTAGCGCGCGGTCAGGTCGGCCTTCAGGGTCCAGCTGGCATTGGTGTAGCCAAAGGTGTTGGCCAGGTTGGGCAGGCCGCCGAACATCATGCCCTTGTAGACCAGCAGGCCGGCCGGGTCGACCGGCACGCCGTCCAGGCTGAGCTTGGTGTCGCCCAGGATGCTGAGCTGCAGACCCGTGGCGGTGACGATCACGTCGGCCGGCAGCAGTTGGCCCGAGCGCAGCCGGATGCCTTGCGGCGTGAAGGTCTCGATCTGATCGGTGACCACGGTCGCCCGGCCCTCGCGCAGGGTCTTGAAGAGGTCGCCATCGGGCACCAGGCACAGGCGCTGGTCCCAGGGCTTGTAGACCGGCGTGAAGTGCTTCCTGACATCGAAATCGGGGCCCAGCGCCTGGCGCACCATGCGCACCAGCCGCGACTTGGCCTGCTGCGGGTATTTGCGCATCAGGCGGTAGAAGTACAGGCCGACCAGGACGTTCTTGGCGCGGATCAGCCGGTAGGCCAGCCCGGCCGGCAGCCAGTGCTTGAGGGCTTCGGCGATGGGGTCGACAGCGGGCCGGGCCACCACGTAGGTCGGCGAGCGCTGCAGCATCGTCACGTGGGCGGCGGTGCGCGCCATCTCGGGCACCAGCGTGACGGCCGTGGCGCCGCTGCCGATGACCACCACCTGCTTGCCGGCGTAGTCCAGCCCGGCGGGCCAGAACTGCGGGTGCACGATGGGGCCGGTGAACTGTTCCTCGCCGGGGAACTGCGGCCGGTGGCCCTGCGCGTAGCTGTAGTAACCGCTGCAGAACAGCAGGCAGCGCGCCTTCATCTGCAGGCGCTGGCGCTGCGGGCCGCGCTCGACCTGCACCGTCCAGCGGCCCTCGGCCGCCGACCAGTCGGCGCTGAGCAGCCGGTGCTGGGTGCGGATGTGCGCGCCGATGCCGTGCTCGACGGCGGTCTCGCGGATGTAGTCGCGGATGGCCGGACCGTCGGCGATGGACTTGGCCGCACGCCAGGGCTTGAACTGGTAGCCCAGGGTGTACATGTCGGAATCGGAACGGATGCCGGGGTAGCGGAAGAGGTCCCAGGTGCCGCCGATCGCGTCGCGCGCCTCCAGCAGCGCGAAGGACTTGCCGGGGCATTCGCGCTGCAGGTGGACTGCCGCACCGATGCCCGACAGGCCGGCGCCGACGATCAGCACCTCGAGGTCCTCGGGCTGGCTGCGACCTTCAGCCGACTGCAGGAAGGCCCCTGCCGCGCGCACCGAGCGCCGCGCTTCCGGCAACTGGCGCAGCAATTGCCAGACATGGGGCACGACGGGAAAAACCTGCAGCTCGACCACCACGCCGGCTTCGCGCGCCTTCTGCGCCAGCCGGACCGCATCGTCGCGCAGCACCTCCGACTCGCCGACGTGCAGCAGCAGCGGCGGCAGCCCGGCCATGTCGCCGAACAAGGGCGAGGCCAGCGGCAGCAAGGGGTCGGCGCCGGCCAGGTAGGCCGCTGCCATCTGCGGCAGCTGCGTCGGGTCGAGCATCGCGTCACGGTGGGCGTTCAGCGTCATCGACGGGCTGGCGCCGGTCAGGTCCAGCACCGGCGAGAACAGCGCGGCCGCAGCCGGCAGCGCCTCGCCGGCGTCGCGCAGCGTCTGCATCAGACCGAGGGCCAGGTTGCCGCCGGCGCTGTCGCCGGCCACCACCAGGCGCGCCGTCGGGGCCGCGGCGCGCAGCGCGCGGTAGACCGCCAGCACGTCATGCGGGGCGGCCGGAAACGGCTGCTCGGGCGCCAGGCGGTAGTCGGGCGCGAAGACGCGCAGGCCCTGCAGCGCCAGCGCCGCGGTCAGCGGCCGGTGGCTGCGCGGCGAGCCGCCGACGAAACCGCCGCCGTGCAGGTAGAGCAGCGTGGTGGTGGTGGCCGGGCCGCCGGCCGGCGCATCGGCCTCGACCCATTCGCCGGGTACGCCCGCCACGCTGGCCGCCGTGTAGCGCACCCCCTTGGCGGCCGGCAGGCGGGTGCCGAGCGCCGCGCGCACCCGGGCCAGCTGGCGCAGGTCGGCCAGGGCCGGCTTGATGCGGCGGCGCACCACGAAGGCAGCGATGCGGGCCTGCCAGCTTGCATTCGTCATCGGGGGATCCTTGGGCGGTGGGTTCAGGTGGCGCGGATGCCCTGGCGGGCGAGGCCGCGTGCGGCCCATTTCCAGTAGCTGACCGGGAACAGCCGCTGCAACCAGGCGGCGGCCACGGCATCGCTGCCGACCAGCACCCGCGGCTCGCGCCGCTCGATGCCGCGCAGGATGCGGGCCGCTGCGGCCTCGGGCGACAGGCGCAGCGCACGCCGCGCGTTGCGCTGGTGGACCTGGATGTCGGCCGCCGTGGCGCCGGCTGGCAAGCGGGCGTTGTCCGCAATGCCGGTGCGCACGCCACCGGGATGGACCAGGGTCAGGCCGACTGCCGAGCGGCTGGTCTCGAGTTCGTGGCGCAGCGATTCGGAGAAGCCGCGCAGCGCGAACTTGGCGGCGCAGTAGGCCGTCTGCCCGGGCGGCGCGATGATGCCGAAGATGCTGGAAAGGTTGACGATCTGCGCGGCCGGGGCCTGCTCCAGCAGCGGCAGGAAGGCCCGCGTCAGCCGCACCACGGCGCCGAAGTTGATGGCCATCAGCCAGTCGAAGTCGGCAGCCGCGACCTGCTCGAAGCGGCCGCCCAGCGACACGCCGGCGTTGTTGACCAGGATCGTGGCGCGTCCGTGGCGGGCCAGCACGTCGGCGAACAGCGCCTCGGCCGACGCCGGCAGGGCCATGTCCAGCACCTGCGTGCTCACCGTGACGCCCCCGGCGCGGGCCTGCGCGGCGACGGCGTCGAGGCCGGCGGCGTTGACGTCGGCCAGCGCCAGGTGGCAGCCACGCTCGGCCAGCCGCCGTGCCAGCGCCGCGCCGATGCCACCGGCGGCGCCGGTGATGACGGCCACGCCGCCGCGCGGGTCCAGCGTGGTCGGAGCGCGCGGGCTGGTCATGGTGAGGCGACCAGCGCCAGCAGGCTGCCCAGGTGCACCAGCGCCGCCAGCAGGGCCAGCACCAGCGCCACCGCGACGCGCGGCCCCGGCGCCACGCTGACGATCACCTGGGCCGGAAAGCTGAAGGTCACGGCCGTGCCGGCCGTCTTCAGCCCATGCACGTCGCGCAAGGCCGGGTTGACGACCAGCGCCATCATGTCGCGCCGGCTGCGGTAGCGCATCGCGCCGACGACATGCCAGCCGGGGTCGGGCGCGGTGTTCCAGGCGTCGACATAACCGCCGACCTTGCGCATCGCCATCACGGGGTGGCCGCCGTGGCGCAGCAGCAGCTTCACGAACAGCCGGGCGTAGGACTGGAACAGTGCCAGCCCCGGGGTCGGCTCGCCGCTCACCGGGTGTGGCACCGCCTCCGGGTGCAGGCGCAGCAGGTTGCTCATGACGAACTCCTTGCCGTCGTCGGCTTCCAGAAAGGCCCGCACCACGGCCGGGTCGCTGTGCTGGTTGAGGCGCGTGCGCGCCGCCTCGGCCATGTAGGCGTCGATCTCGGCCTTGCTGAGCGGCCCGCGCCAGTTGTCGTACCAGAGCCTGAAGGCGCCGTACAGCGCCAGAGCCAGCAGCCACACCCACCAAGCGCCAACCATCATGCCGTTCCCCGGTGAACCCAGCCTCAAAGTATTGACACTATAGGTGCCAATAGAGACCAGGGTCAACACCGGGCATGCACGGGCGCCGCTGTGCAGGCGCGGCCACCACCCTCACGCCGTTCAGATCGAGGTTGGGCCGGCCCCGGCTCGCACCTGCAGCGCACTTTCGAAGGCTTCGAAACTGAGCTTCGTCGGGCCGACGAACGAGGCCGAGCGCACATGCTGCGCTGCGGGCTCGATGCCGGGGGGCGGCTCGCCGGCGGCCAGCGCCGCCGCCGCGTCGAGCAAGCGGCGCCGGGCGCGGACGATGGCCACATCGGTGGCGACCAGGAATTCCAGTTCGCGCTCGACGATGGGGCCCATGCTTTCCTGCAGCGACGCGTCCTGCATCGCGATGCCTTTGACGCCGCTGAAGTAGCGTCCGCTCTTTTGCGCCGCGCGGTCGATCAGGTAGTCGTTGTCCTTGTTGGCGACCGAGCGGAAGCTGCCGGGTATCAGCTGCGCGAAAGCGCCTTCCTCCTTGGCCATCGCGTCCACCTCGTCGGCCGTCAGCGGTCGCGCCGGGTGGTGGGCCCAGTTCCAGGTGGTGCAGTTCTCGTCGTCGATGGGCACCCAGGCATGGCCGCGGATGGCGTTTTCGCCGTAAGGCGGGATGATGGTGTACCAGGGCATCAGCCATTGCGTGACGCGCCAGTAGCTCTGTGCGGCATCGACCTCGCGCTTGGCGGAAATGGCCAGGCCGGCGGCCGTCTTCTGCAGCTCGAAACTGGGGCGCTGGTTGGCGATGTGGCGCGCGCCGTCGGTGCCCACATGCAGCTTGTCGGTCTTCAGTTCGCCGCTGTGCAGCCACGACACGTGGCTGGAATCGATGCCGCCTTCCATCCCCTGCAGGTAGTTGCTTTCCTGGATGCGCTTGCTGATGTAGCGGTGGGCGTCGGGCACCATCGCCCATTCGTATTCGGGCAGCGGCGGCTGCTGTTCGGGCGGGCCCATGTAGGTCCAGACGATGCCGCCGCGTTCGACGCAGGGGTAGGCCTTCAGCTTGACCTGCAGCCGCAGCGGGCTGTCGTCGGGTTCCGAGGGCAACTCGGTGCACTGCCCGCTGGCGTCGTACTTCCAGCCGTGGTAGGGGCAGCGGATGCCCGACTGTTCGACACGCCCGAACCACAGCGACACGCGGCGGTGGGCGCAGAACTCGTCGATCAAGGCCAGCTTGCCGTCGCTGTCGCGGAAGGCGAGCAGCTTTTCCGACAGCAACTGCACGCGCACCGGCGGGCCGTCGGGCTCGGGCAGTTCGCTGCCCATCAGCGCCGGGATCCAGTAGCGACGGAACAGCGTGCCCATGGGCGTGCCGGGGCCGGTTCGGGTGAGGGTGTGGTTCTGTTCAGCGGTCGTCATGTCGGGGCTTGCTTGTGCGCACGAAGGGAAAATGGAATCAGTCGGCGGTGATGTGGCCCGCCTGCACCACCTGCTTCCACATCACCAGTTCACTGCGAACCAGGCTGTCCAGCCGCCCGGGCTTGCCGCCGGCGACAGTGACGCCCATGCGCGCCATCGCGTCTTTCACCTCGGGCAGCAGCAGCAGCGCGTTGACCTCGGTGTTCAGCTTTTCCAGCACGGCGGGCGGCGTGCCCGCCGGCGCGCTGATGCCATACCAGGCTTCGCTGACCACATTCGGCACACCGGCTTCGCCGAGCGTCGGGACGTTCGGGAACTGCGCTGCGCGCTGCCGCCCGATGTCGGCCAACAGCCTGAATTTGCCGGCCTGCACCAGGGCCAGTGCGCTTTGCAGCGCCACCACGCCGGCCTGCACGTGGCCGGCCGCCAGGTCGTTCAGCGCACCGGCGGTGCCCTTGTAAGGCACGTGGGTCAGCGTCAGGCCGGTTTGCTGCTTGAAGAGCTCCATCGTCAGGTGGTGCACGCTGCCGGCGCCGGGCGACGCGTAATTGACGCTGCCAGGCGGCTGCCTCTTCACATGCTCGATGAACTCGCGCACGGTGGTGGCCGGCACGCTGTTGGCCACCGCCAGCACCAGCGGGCTGCTGCCCAGCAGCAGCACGGGCGTGAAGTTCTTCAGCGGGTCGTAGGGCAACTGGGGCTTCAGCGCTGGCAGGGTGCTGAAGGCGGTGGCAGAAAACAGCAGGGTGTGGCCGTCGGGCGCCGCCTTGGCTGCGGCGTCGATGCCGATCAGGCCGCCGGCGCCAGCCCTGTTGTCCACCATCACCGGCACCTTCCAGCGCTGCGCAAGCAGCGGGCCCAGCAGCCGGGCCAACTGGTCGCCGGTGGTAGCCGGCGTCGACGGCACGATCAACTGGATGGCACGCGAGGGGTAGTCCTGAGCGGCCACGGGCGCGCCGACGAGGGCGGCCAGCAGCAGCGTGGCCAGCGGGAATCGGAATCGCATCGGTGCCTACCCGGCCTGCACCGGATGGCCGGCCCCGGGGCCCATCTTGCTGTCGTCGAAACAGGTGACCTTCACATCGAATCCGCTGGTTATCTCGGCGCGCATGCTAGCGCCGATTCCAGCGCGGCGGCACCGGGGCTTACACGCGTTCCCGGCCGCTCAGACGGGGAGCGGGAAGGTCGGCGACCCTTTCCAGTCCTGTCAAGTCTGCGCGTCTGCGCCCGGAAGGCAGTCAGCAGAGCAGATGCGGTGAGCCTGGAACCCTGGCCCTGACCGCATCCGGCGCGATCAGCGTGGGGGAAGTCGCGAGCGCAGCCATGAGGGTCGCCGCCGCCGGCATTGCATCGGGCAGTGTCTGCCCTGTAACGGGCGACAATTCGTGTGTCCGCCACTGCCCAGACCCGTTCCATGCATCGCCATCCCGCCTCTCGACTTGCCTGGTGCGTGTTCGGCGCGGGAGCCGGTATCTCGTTGGCCTTGTATTTGGTGGGCCCGCCGCACGCCACCTTCGTTCTCGCATCTCTGGGCGGCAGTTCGATCTTTCTGTTTGGACTGACGCGTGCGCCAGCCGCTCAACTGCGGGCCATCCTGGGCGGCCACCTGGGCGGTGCCTGCATCGGCATTGCGTGCGCGCAGTTCCTGGGTTCGTCGCTGCTGGCCTATGCGCTGGCTGTGGGCATCTCCCTGGGTTTCATGCTCGCCACGCGGACGGTCCATCCGCCCGCAGGAGCCAACCCGGTCATCATGGTCTACGCACAGGCTCACTGGGGTGCGTTGCTGAACCCGGTGCTGCTCGGCGTGTTGTGCCTGGTCGGCGTGGCTGTCGTGTGGAGCCGGATTTATCCCGGCCTGGTTCACTATCCCGTGTCACCGCTCGAGCCTTCGCCTCCGTCGTTGAACTGGGGTGGGTGGCACTAACTGGCGAAGATCGGCTTGGCGCCACTGCGCAGCCCAGCCCGGATGCCGGCTCATGCCGCGACGTTTTCATGATGGACATGCATATCGATGTGCACATCGGCATATGGACACAAGACGCCACCAGCGTCATCGCGTTCGACCAGGCCCAGTTCGGTCAGCACCTGCACATCTTCGTGCACGCGCTTGACATCGCGGCCGACTCGCCGAGCCAGTTCGCGCACCGCCATCGCACCCTGCCCCTGCAATGCAGTCACCAACGACCAGCGACGTTCGGTGAGTCTGCCGAAGAACGCACCCGGGCTTTCGAAGTTCAGCGTCTCGCCTTGGTATCTGTGGGCCTGAGCAGCCTTGCCCGATTTCCGCAAAGCTGCACGCCAGTCGGGAGCCATGGTAATCGTCAGCGTGCGTCGTGTCGTCATGGCGTTCTCCTTGCCGCATCCACGGCGGCGATGAAATCTTCGACCAAGGCGTCAACCGTGGTGAAGGTGTACGGCAACTCCCGCCCATTCAGATGGCAGTGGTCGCCCTTGCCGCGTTCGTTGTCGAACCCAACCACACGCACGCCATCCACGGCGTAGACCGCGCGGTACTTGTAACCATGGTCTGTAGGTGGCACCGGTCGCGGCACGCGCCAGACCACCAGTTCCATCACGCCGCCATCGTCGGCAACGCTCTTGAAGCGGGTGATCAACTCGGCCTTCGTGTTGGCAATTGTGCCAACAGATGCCGATATTGGCAAGTTCGCCAAGATGTGCCGGGTCCTGTTTTCAGCGAGCCAGTGACCGCGTGGGTCGGCACCACACCACGAGACCCGAGCCAGCTCGTTTGAACGCTGGGGGACTGGCCAGGAATTCCATGGAAAACCTTCGCCCTTAGTCCCCGTCCAGTCCCCCCGCACTGGCCGATTCGGCACCCTCTTACAACGCGATCAGGTGATCCCAACGCCACAATCAGCTCCAAGTGACTGTCATCAAATGACTTTTTCTATCGGCATCGAGTCCGAAGTCACCCCACGATAATTTGGAACTACCTGATGTGCGACTTCTTCTCGAGCGCTGCGAAATCCGGGCAAGTCATTGATGCAAAAAGACAATTCACCAATCATCACGAAGAGCGCTGACCTCTCTGGCCACACGCCCATGATGGCCCAGTACCTGGCCATCAAGGCCGACTTCCCCGACACGCTCGTCTTCTACCGGATGGGCGATTTCTACGAGCTGTTCTTCGACGACGCGCGCAAGGCCAACCGGCTGCTGGACATCACGCTGACGCAGCGCGGCCAGAGCGCCGGCGAGCCGGTGGTGATGGCCGGCGTGCCGGCGCATTCGGTGGAAAGCTACCTGGCGCGGCTGATCAAGCTGGGCGAAGCGGTGGCAGTGGCCGAACAGGTCGGCGACGTCGCCACCGCCAAGGGCCCGGTCGAACGCAAGGTGGTGCGCGTCGTCACGCCGGGCACCGTCACCGACAGCGAGCTGATGGCCGAGCGCAGCGACACCCTGCTGCTGGCGGTCTGCAGGCAGCGCGGCACGCCCCACAAGGCGCAGACCGACGGCTGCGTCTGGGGCCTGGCCTGGCTGGGCCTGAGCAGCGGCAGCCTGGGCTTGACCGAGTGCGGCGAACGCGATCTGCCCAGCTGGCTGGCACGGCTCGCACCGGCCGAGGTGCTGCACGACGGCAGCGAGCTGGCGGCCGCGGTGCTGCAAAGCAAGGCTGCGCGCACCGCGCGGCCGGCCTGGCAATTCGACACCGAACTGGGCACGCGCAAGCTGTGCGCGCAACTGCAGGTGGCCAGCCTGGCCGGCTACAACGCGCAGGACCTGCCGCTGGCGCAGGCTGCCGCGGCCGCGCTGCTGAGCTATGCCGAACACACCCAGGGCCAGGCGCTGGCCCACGTGCGCAGCCTGACGGTGGAACGCGGCGGCGAGCTGCTGGACCTGCCGCCGGCCACCCACCGCAACCTGGAACTGGTGCAGACCCTGCGCGGCGAGGACTGCCCGACGCTGCTCAGCCTGCTCGACAGCTGCCGCACCGGCATGGGCAGCCGCCGCCTGCGGCACTGGCTGACCCACCCGGCGCGCGAACGTGGCGCGGCCGCCGAACGCCACGAGGCCATCGCCCAACTGGTGGCGCAAGGCTTCCAGCCGCTGCGCGAGGCGCTGCGTGGCGTCAGCGACGTCGAACGCATCGCCTCGCGGGTGGCCCTGCGCCAGGTGCGGCCGCGCGAACTGGCCGGCCTGCGGCTGACGCTGGCCGGGCTGCCCGCGCTGGCCGCCGCGGCACCCCGCGGCGCGCAGCTGCTGGACAGTCTGCAGCGCCCGCTGCAGCCCGACGGCTTGCTGGCCGAGGTGCTGAGCGCCATCGCCGCCGAGCCGGCCGTGCTGCTGCGCGACGGCGGCGTCATCGCCGAGGGCGTCGATGCCGACCTCGACGAGCTGCGCGGCATCAACCAGAACTGCGACGCCTTCCTGCTCGACCTGGAAGCCCGCGAACGCATGCGCACCGGCATCGCCAACCTGCGCGTGCAGTTCAACAAGGTGCACGGCTTCTACATCGAGGTCACCGCTTCGGGCCTGGACAAGGTGCCCGCCGACTACCAACGCCGGCAGACGCTGAAGAATGCCGAGCGTTACATCACGCCCGAGCTGAAGTCCTTCGAGGACAAGGCGCTGTCGGCGCAGGAACGGGCCCTGGCGCGCGAGAAATTCCTGTACGAGCAAGTGCTCGACGGCCTGCAGCAGCACCTGGCCGCGCTGCAGGCGCTGGCCCGCGCCCTGTCGACGCTGGACGCGCTGGCCGCGCTGGCCGAACGCGCCAGCACGCTCAGCTGGTGCCGGCCCGAATTCGTGCCCTACCCCTGCATCGAGATCGAGGCCGGCCGACACCCGGTGGTCGAAGCGCGGCTGGCCGAAACCGGCGCCGGCAACTTCATCCCCAACCACTGCCGGCTCGACGCCAAGACACGCCTGCTGGTCATCACCGGCCCGAACATGGGCGGCAAGAGCACCTTCATGCGACAGGTCGCGCTGATCGTGCTGCTGGCCGCGATGGGCAGCTACGTGCCGGCGAGCGCCTGCCGGCTGGGGCCGATCGACGCCATCCACACCCGCATCGGCGCGGCCGACGACCTGGCCAACGCGCAGTCCACCTTCATGCTGGAGATGACCGAGGGCGCGGCCATCGTGCACGGCGCGACCGAGCACAGCCTGGTGCTGATGGACGAGATCGGCCGCGGCACCAGCACCTTCGACGGCCTGGCGCTGGCCGGCGCCATCGCCAGCCACCTGCACGACAGGAACCGCAGCTTCACGCTGTTCGCGACCCACTACTTCGAGCTGACCGAGTTCCCGGCGCGGCACAGCGCGGCGGTGAATGTGCACGTCGGCGCGGTGGAAAGCGGCCACGACATCGTCTTTCTGCACCAGATCGAACCCGGCCCGGCCAGCCGCAGCTACGGCGTGCAGGTGGCGCGGCTGGCCGGCATGCCGGCTTCCGTGGTGCGCCAGGCGCGCGCCACGCTGGAAGCGCTGGAAGCCAAGGCCCAGAGTGGGCAGGCGCAAGTCGACCTTTTTGCGCCACCACCGGCCGCCGCCGTCGCCGAGACTTCGGCCGTGGAGCGCGCGCTGGCGGCCATCGACCCTGATAGCCTCACGCCCCGCGAGGCGCTGGACGCGCTCTACCGCCTGAAACAGACCCAGATCGAAAGCAAACCATGACCTACTGCGTCGGCATTCGCCTCAACGCCGGCCTCGTCTTCCTGTCGGACAGCCGTACCAACGCCGGCCTGGACGCGATCAGCACCTTCCGCAAGATGATGGTCTACGAGAAGGCCGGCGACCGCTTCATGGTCATGCTGTCGGCCGGCAACCTCAGCATCAGCCAGAGCGTGCGCGAATTGCTGCAGGTCGAAAAGCTCGACAACGGCACCGAGGAAGGCCTGACCATCTGGAACGCCACCAGCATGTTCGACGCCACCCGCGTGCTGGGTGCGGCCGTGCGCCGGGTCTGGGAGCAGGACGGCCCGGCGCTGAAGAAGACCGGCGTCGACTTCAACGCCAGCATGATCTTCGGCGGCCAGATCAAGGGCGAGGCCATGCGCCTGTTCCTGGTCTACAGCGCCGGCAACTTCATCGAAGCGACGCGCGAGACCTGCTTCTTCCAGGTCGGCGAGAGCAAGTACGGCAAGCCCATCCTGGACCGTGTGCTGACGCCCACGACGCCGCTGGACGAGGCCGCCAAGTGCGCGCTGGTGTCGATGGACAGCACGCTGAAGTCGAACCTCAGCGTAGGCCTGCCGCTGGACCTGCTGGTCTACCGCGAAGGCGCGCTGGCCTGCAACCAGATCGTCTGCATCGACGAGCAGAACCCCTATTTCAAGATGATCCACAACACCTGGGGCCAGCGCCTGCGCGAAGTCTTCGAAGGCATCGACGAACCGCGCTGGGACGGCAGCGCCAGCGACCACCCGCTGATGAGCCCGCTGCAGCGCTACGAGCCGATGCGCAAGATCACGGCGCCGGGCGAGCGCATCGTCTGAGGCCGTCGGCGCCGAGCCGCTCAAGGCACCGACGTTCAGGTCGATATCCCTGAGACCAGCCGGGAAGACCTGGCGAGGGGATTCGATGCGTCCAAACCAAGGCCTCAGCCTGGCTCGAAAATTCAGCTTGATCGGCGCGCTCGCCGTCGGCGTCGTCGCCTTGCCGACCGGCTTGTACATCCGGCAGGCCCTGGGCGACATCCAGCTGGCGCGCAAGGAAGTGGCCGGCATGGTGCCGGCGATGGGCCTGCAAAAGGTCGTGCAGGCGGTGCAGCAGCACCGCGGCCTGGCTGCCGGCATGCTCGGCGGCAACGCCACCCTGGCGGCCAAGCTCCCCGGCCAGCGCGAGGCGGTGGCCCGGGCCATCGCCAGCCTGGACGCCGAGTTCAAGCAGGCCGGCTTCGCCGATGCCAAGCTGCGCGCCAGCTGGCAGCAGCGCCAGCAGCGGTGGAACGAACTGCAGCAGGCGGTGTCGGACCGCAAGCTGACGCAGGCCGAAAGCATGACCCAGCACACTGCCTACGTCGCGGAACTGATGGTCCTGCTGGACGACGTGCTGGAGGGCTCGGGCCTGTCGCTGGATCCCGGCGTGGACACCTCGCCGCTGCTCCACGCGACGGGCTCGGTGGCGCCCCGCTTGACCGAAAAGCTGGGTCTGCTGCGCGGCCGTGGCACGGGCTTCCTGGCGACCGGATCGCTACCGCCCGAGGCCCGGGCTGCACTGGCCGGCCTGCACCTGCAAGCCGAAGAACACTTCGCCGACCTGAACCGCAACCTGGCCAGGGCCGGGGCCTCGAACCCCCAGCTGCAGGCGATCCTGGGCGGCAAGGGCGACGCGCTGCGCCTGCAGATCGAGCAGTCGCTGGCCTTGGCCAACAGCGAGATCCTCAAGGCGCCCGCGTTGACGCTGAAAGCCGACGCCTATTTCGACAACCTGACGGCCACCATCAACGCGGCCTACGAATTCAACGGCATGGCCATGGCAGCGCTGAGCGGAGCCCTGCAGGCGCGCGCCGACCAGGTCGCGCGCAGCGCGGCGGTGGTGCTCGGCCTGCTGCTGCTGCTGATCGGCGCGGGTGCCGGGCTGGGTTTGGCCTTCGTGCGCGGCATCCTGCGCGAACTGGGCGGCGAACCGCGGGCGGCCACCGCCCTGGTGGCGGCGTTTGCGCGCGGCGACCTGAGCACGCCGGTGACCCTGCGCCCGGGCGACCAGCACAGCCTGATGGCGCAATTGCGCGCCACCCAGGCCAGCCTGTCGCAACTGGTGGGCGGGGTTCGGCTGAACGCCGACGGTGTGGCCACCGCCAGCAGCCAGATCGCATCGGGCAATCTCGACCTCAGCCAGCGCACCGAACAGCAGGCCTCTTCGCTGCAGGAAACAGCATCGACGATGGCCGAACTGAGCGGCGCCGTCCGGCAAAACGCCGACAGCGCCCAGCAGGCCAACCAGCTGGCGGCGCAGGCCAGCACGGTGGCCGTGCAGGGCGGTGTCGAGGTGGCCCAGGTGGTGGACACCATGAAGCGCATCAACGACAGCAGCCAGCGCATCGCCGACATCATCGGCGTCATCGACGGCATTGCATTCCAGACCAACATCCTGGCCCTGAACGCGGCCGTCGAGGCGGCCCGTGCGGGTGAGCAAGGGCGCGGCTTTGCGGTGGTCGCCACCGAGGTGCGCAGCCTGGCGCAGCGCAGTGCGGCAGCCGCGCGGGAGATCAAGTCCCTGATCTCGGCCAGCGTGGACTGCGTGGCGCAAGGCGGCGTGCTGGTCAACCGCGCGGGCGCCACGATGCACGACGTGGTCGGCGCCATCCAGCGCGTCAGCGAGATCATGGCCGAGATCACGGCCGCCAGCAGCGCGCAGAACGCGGGCGTGACCCAGGTCGGCGAAGCCGTGGCCGTGATGGACCGTGCCACCCAGCAGAACGCGGCGCTGGTCGAGGAAAGCGCCGCCGCTGCCGAGAGCCTGAAGACCCAGGCCGAGCAGCTGGTGCAGTCCGTGGCGGTGTTCAAGCTGGCGCACTGAATGCAGCGGCAACGCGCAGCGGGCAAACTGCAGCCTTTGCACCGCGCACCTTGATGTCCCCTGCCCCTGCTTCGCACGCTGCTTCGCCCCCCGCTTCGCCGCCGTCCCCGCGGCCCGTCATCGCCTTCAGCCACGCCAATGGCTTCCCGGCCGGCGTCTACCGCAGCCTGTTCGAGACCTGGCGCGCTGCCGGCTACCGCGTCATCGC
Source organism: Betaproteobacteria bacterium (assembly GCA_947453725.1). Lineage (GTDB taxonomy): Bacteria > Pseudomonadota > Gammaproteobacteria > Burkholderiales > Burkholderiaceae_C > Rubrivivax. The sequence goes on from CANGHH010000014.1 coordinate 40,917, forward strand.
GGTCGAACGCTACGGCCACGACCCGGCCTACCCGGTGACCAGCAACTGGCCGCGACTGCGCGACCAACTGATCGACCTGGTGCGCCGCGAGAGCCCGGGCCAGGCCGTGCACCTGGTCGGCCATTCGCTGGGCGGCTACCTCAGCCTGCTGGCGGCCTGCAAGCGGCCCGAGCTGGCGCGCAGCCTGGTGCTGATCGACTCGCCGGTGCTGGCCGGCTGGAAGGCCCACAGCGTGCAGGTGATGAAGGTCGGCGGGCTGATCCGCCGCTTCTCGCCGGGGCGGGTGTCGGTGAAGCGGCGCTGGCAGTGGCCGTCGGCCGACGCTGCCCACGCCCACTTCGCGGCCAAGCACGCCTTCGCGCGCTGGGAACCCGAAGTCCTGCGCGACTACATCGCCGCCGGCACCGAGCCCGACCCCGAAGCGGCCGACCCGCTGGCCGTGCGCCTGGCCTTTCACCGCGATGTCGAGACGCGCATCTACAACACGCTTTGCCACAACCTGGGCCGCGTGCTGCAGCGCCACCCGCCGCAGTGCCCGGTCACCTACCTGGGCGGCACGCGCTCGCACGAAGGCAGCCAGGTCGGCCTGGCGGCGACGCGCGCGCTGGTCCAGCAGCGCCTGCAGTGGGTCGAGGGTTCGCACCTGTTCCCGATGGAACGGCCGGCCGAGACGGCCGCGGCGGTGCTGGCCGCCTTGCGCTGACCCGGCAGGCCACAGGCAGCCGCCAGGCAGCCGCCCGCCGGCACAATCAGCGCGGCGCCAGCCCGACAGCGGCGGCCCCGACAACCACCCGGAGTGAGCAACGATGAAGACGATTTGGCTGGCCGCCTGCGGCCTGGCACTGGGCAGCGCCCTGCCCCCCACCCAAGCCCAGACCAGCCCCGCCGACCAGCGGCTGCGCAGCATCTACCAGGAACTGGTCGAGATCAACACCACCGATTCGGTCGGCGACTGCACGGCCGCGGCCAGGGCCATGGGCGCGCGGCTGAAGGCCGGCGGCTACAGCGACGACGAGATGCAGATCCTGATGCCGCCCGGCGCGCCGAAGAAGGGCAACCTCGTGGCCCGGCTGAAGGGCACCGGCGCGATGAAACCGCTGCTGCTGCTGGCCCACGTCGACGCGGTCGAAGCCAAGCGCGAAGACTGGGAACGCGACCCCTTCAAGCTGGTCGAGGAAGGCGGCTTCTTCTACGCCCGTGCCAGTTCTGACGACAAGGCCATGGCGGCCATTTACGTGTCGAACATGATCCGCTTCAAGCAGGACCAGCTGCGTCCGGCGCGCGACCTGATCCTGGCCCTGACTTGCGATGAAGAACTGGGCATGGTGCCGACCAATGGCGCGGCCTTCCTGCTGAAGAACCACCGCCCGCTGATCGACGCCGAACTGGCGCTGAACGAGGGCGGCGGCGGCTCGATGGACAAGGACGGCAAGCCGGTGATGCACGGCATCCAGGCCGGCGAGAAGATCTACCAGAGCTTCCAGCTCGAGGTGACGAACAAGGGCGGCCACAGTTCGGTGCCGGTGCCCGACAACGCCATCTACCACCTGGCCGGAGGCCTGGCGCGGCTGGGCCAGTTCAGCTTCCCCTTCAAGCTGTCGGCCACCACCCGCGGCTACTTCGAACGCCGCGCCACGGTCGAGCCGCCGGCCGTCGCCGCCGACATGCGCGCGATCCTGAAAGACCCGCCCGACAGCGAAGCCCTGGCCCGCCTGTACACGCTGAGCGCCTTCAACAACTCCAGCGTGCGCACCACCTGCGTGGCCACGATGCTGGACGGCGGCCACGCCGCCAACGCCCTGCCGCAGCGCGCCAAGGCGGTGGTCAACTGCCGCATCCTGCCCGGCGAGAAGGTGGCCGATGTGCAGGCCACGCTGGTGCGCGTGGTGGCCGACGCGCAGATCAAGGTCACGCTGATCGGCAGCGATGTCGAATCCCCGGTGCCGCCGCTGACGCCCTCGCTGATGAAGGCCATCGAAGGCGTGAGCGCCGAGATGTGGCCCGGCGTGCCCGTGGTGCCCACCATGGCCGCCGGCGCCACCGACGGCCGCTTCCTGAGCAACGCCGGCATCTGGACCTATGGCGTCACCGGCCTGTTCAGCTTCCCCGGCGGCAGCAACGCCCACGGCCTGAATGAACGCCTGCCGGTGAAGTCGCTCTACGAAGGCCACGAGTTCAACCACCGGCTGATCCAGCGCCTGGCGCTGCCTTGACGCCGGGCGCCGCAGCAGGCCGGCTGCGGCCTACTCGAAGCGACCCAGCCGCACCGCCGTGCCGCCGGCCTTGAGGTTCTTCACGCCGGGCATCACCAGCACCGTCTGGTCGCAGGGCGCGACCCAGACCTGGTCGCCGTCCTGGGCGATCGGCGTGCCGGCCTTCTCGACCACGCCGAAAGCCACCGGCGGCACCAGGAAGCGGAAGGCGCTGCTGCGCGCCACCACGGCTTCGGTGACGCGCACCAGGCGCTGGACGGCCGGCAGCGGCAGCCGCGCGTGGGCCTGGACCCAGGCCGCATCGGCCAGACCGGTCAGGCCGAGGAAGCGCACCAGGCAGGAGAGGGCCACCTCGGCGGCGGCCTTCTCCCAGTGCTGGCCGCATTCGATGAGCAGCGCCTTCTTCGCCGAGGCCGGGTCGCCGAAGCCGCCGCGCTCGACCATGCGCAGACCGGCCGGGTGGCCGGTGTCGATCAGCAGGTCAGCGGGCAGGCCCAGTTCACGGGCGTAGGCGGCGTTCTTGTCGACCGTGCCGCAGACCATCAGCGGGCGGCTCGGCTCGCTCATGCTGTGGATGTCGAGCAGCAGGTCGGCCGCGTCGACATAGGGCCGCAGTTCGCGCGCCCGCCGCAGTTCGACGGAGTCCCGCGGGCCCTGCAGTTCGGCCTCGGCCCAGACGCGGTTGAAGTCCTCGTCGACGCAGCGCGACGCAAAGGGGTTGGCCGGGTCGAAGCGGGCGTAGGCGGCGACATTGCCGAAAACCAGCGTCAGGCGGCCGCAAGCCGGCTGGAAACCCGACTTGAACAGCCAGTCCAATGCGATGGCGCCGCAGATTTCGTTGCCGTGGGTCAGGGCCTGGACCATCACGTTCGGGCCGGGGCGGCCCGAACTCAGCACGTGAACGAAATCGACGCCGGTGTTGCCGGTCCGGTAAGGGCTGATGTCGGGGGCTTGCAGTTCGATCGGGTAGGCGTTTTCGCTCATGGGACTGGGGGCCGTGGTTGGGATGGCGTCGGCACGGGCCTTGCTGGCCCCCACCACGCAGGGTGTGCCAGTATCACCGGGCTGTTGCGGGCTGGTGCGGGGGGCGGCGGCCGGGAGAGCCGGTAGCATCGCGGCACGCCGCAGGCTCCGACTGCAGAACAGCTGGCCATCGGGCCGGCGCGACAAGGTGGAATGCCATGCAAGAAAACGAATTGCGCCAGTTGATCGAACAAGTCCGCAGCGGGGCACTGCCGCGCCGCGGCTTCATGCAGCAGATGGTCGGTCTGGGCCTGAGCGCGCCGATGGCCGGCATGCTGCTGATGCACGCCGGCGTCGCCCGATCACAAGCCAGCGGGCCGGCCTACAAGCCGACCCAGCGCGGCGGCGGCGGCGCCTTGAAGACGCTGTGGTGGCAGGGTCCGACGCTGCTGAACCCGCATTTCGCCAGCGGCACCAAGGACCAGGAAGGCTGCCGCGTGTTCTACGAGCCGCTGGCCGGCTGGGACGCCGACGGCAACCTGGTGCCGATCCTGGCCGCCGAAGTGCCCAGCCGCCAGAACGGCGGCCTGGCCGCCGACGGCAAGAGCGTGATCTGGAAACTGAAGAAGGGCGTCACCTGGCACGACGGCCAGCCCTTCACCGCCGACGACTGCCTGTTCAACGCGCAGTACGCCACCGACCCCGGCACGGCCGCCGTGTCCATCGGCCTGTACAAGGACTGCAAGGTCGAGAAGATCGACAGCCACACCATCAAGGTGCTGTTTGCCAGGCCCACCCCCTTCTGGGCCCAGGCCTTCGTCGGCACCTTCGGCCAGCAGATACCCAGACACCTGTTCAAGGACTACCTGGGCGCGAAGTCGCGTGATGCGCCGGCCAACCTGAAGCCGGTCGGCACCGGCCCCTACAAGTTCGCCGAATTCAAGCCGGGCGACATGGTCAAGGGCGTGATCAACACCCAGTACCACGTCGCCAACCAGCCCCATTTCGACAGCATCGAGATGAAGGGCGGCGGTGACGCCGTCAGCGCCGCGCGTGCCGTGCTGCAGACCGGCGAATTCGATTACGCCTGGAACCTGCAGGTCGAAGACGAGGTGCTCAAGCGCCTGGAGAACGGCGGCAAGGGCCGTGCCGTCATCGTGCCCGGCGGCGACATCGAATTCATCGTGCTGAATTACGCCGACCCGAACACCGAAGTCGACGGCGAACGTGCCAACCCGAAGACGCGCCACCCGATCTGGTCGGAAGAGCCGGTGCGCCGTGCGATGGCGCTGCTGGTCGACCGGCAGGGGATCCAGGAATTCATCTATGGCCGCTCGGGCGTGGCCACCCCCAACTTCCTGAACAACCCGCCGCGCTACCGCAGCAACAACCTGAAGTTCGAATTCAATGTCGACAAGGCCATCGCGCTGCTGGAAGGCGCGGGCTGGAAGAAAGGCCCGGACGGCGTCCGGGAAAAGGGCGGCCGGAAGTTGAAGTTCGTCTACCAGACCAGCATCAATGCGCCGCGCCAGAAGACGCAGCAGATCATCAAGCAAGCAGCGCAGAAGGCCGGCGTGCAACTGGAATTGAAGTCGGTGGTGTCCAGCGTCTATTTCTCGTCGGACGTCGCCAACCCCGACACCTACATCAAGTTCTACGCCGACATGGAGATGTACACCACGACGCAGACCGAGCCCGACCCGGAACGCTTCATGGACCAGTACGTCAGCAGTGAACTGGCCAGCAAGGCCAACAAATGGGCCGGCCGCAACATCAGCCGCTGGCGCAACGACGAATACGACAAGGTCTACAAGCAGGTCGAGGTCGAGCTCGACCCGGTCAAGCGCGCCGCGCTGATCATCAAGCTCAACGACCTGGTCTGCAGCGACGGCTACATCATTCCCATCGTCAACCGCCCGCGCGTCTCGGGCGTGGCCAACAAGCTCGTGGCGCCGCTGTCGGGCTGGGACAACATCCACTGGGCGCTGGGCGCCTGGTACCGGGACGTCTGATGCAGGAACATGCCCTCCGGGCCGCCATCGAAGCCGTTCGCCGCGGCGAACTGCCGCGCCGCAGTTTCATCCAGCGCATGCTGGGCCTGGGTCTGAGCGCGCCGATGGCCGGCTTCATGCTGCTGGAAGCCGGCGTGGCACAGGCCCAGACGGTGAATTACAAGCCCGGCCGACGCGGCGGTGGTGGCGCGCTGAAGCTGCTGCTCTGGCAGGGTCCGACACTGCTGAACCCGCACTTCGCCACCGGCGTGAAGGACGAAGAAGGCAGCCGCGTGTTCTACGAACCGCTGGCTCGCTGGGACGCCGAAGCCAACCTGGTCCCGGTGCTGGCCGCCGAGATCCCGAGCCGCGCCAACGGCGGACTCAGCGCCGACGGCAAGACCGTCACCTGGAAGCTGAAGAAGGGCGTCACCTGGCACGACGGCCAGCCCTTCACCGCTGACGACGTGGTCTTCAACCACCAGTACGCGACCGACCCCGCGGCGGCCGCGGTGACGATCGGGCAGTACGAAGGCCTGAAGATCGAGAAGGTCGACGCGCTGACCATCCGCGTCGTCTTCGACAAGCCCCAGCCCTTCTGGCCGGGCGGCTACAGCCTGGTACGGCTGATCCCCAAGCACATCTTCGCGACCTACGGCGGCGCCAAGTCGCGCGACGCGCCGGCCAACCTGAAGCCGGTCGGCACCGGCCCCTACAAGTTCGTCGAATTCAAGCCCGGCGACCTGCTGCGCGGCGCGCTCTACGCCGGCTACCACGGACCCAACCGGCCGCACTTCGACAGCATCGAGATCAAGGGCGGCGGCGACGCGGTCAGCGCCGCGCGTGCGGTGCTGCAGACCGGCGAATACGACTTCGCCTGGAACCTGCTGGTCGAAGACGAAATCCTGAAGCGGCTGGAAGGCGCTGCGAATGGCGGTGGCAAAGGCCGCGTCGAGTTCTCGCCGGGCGGCGGCACCGAAGGCCTGCACCTGAACTTCAGCGACCCCAACAGCGAAGTCGACGGCGAGCGCGCCAACGCGAAGACCCGCCACCCGCTGTTCAGCGACCCGGTGCTGCGCAAGGCGATGGGCCTGCTGATCGACCGCAAGGGCGTGCAGGACTTCATCTTCGGCCGCGGCGGTGTGGCCACGGCAAACTGGATCAACAACCCCGTGCGCTACCGCAGCCCGAACATGAAGTTCGAATTCAACGTCGACAAGGCCAATGCCCTGCTCGACGCTGCGGGCTACAAGCGCGGCGCCGACGGCGTGCGCGAGAAGAACGGCCGGAAGCTGAAGTTCCTGTTCCAGACCAGCATCAACGCGCCGCGCCAGAAGGTGCAGCAAATCGTCAAGCAGGCGGCGCAGAAGGCCGGCATCGAGATCGAACTGAAGCAGGTCACGGCCAGCGTGTTCTTCTCGTCGGACGTGGCCAACCCCGACACCTATGGCAAGTTCTACGCCGACATGCAGATGTACCAGGTCTACCAGGGCCGCCCCGACCCGCAGCGCCACCTGCAGCGCTTCGTCAGCTGGGAGGTTTCGTGCAAGGCCAACAAATGGCTGGGCATCAACCTGACGCGCTGGCAGAACGAAGAATTCGACACGACCTTCAAGGCCGCCGAAGTCGAGCTCGACGCGACCAAGCGCGCGGCGCTGCTGATCAAGCTGAACGACCTGCTGTGCAGCGACGGCTACGTCATCCCGCTGCTGTTCCGCCCCTCGGTGGCCGGCCTGGCGAAGAACCTGGTGGCGCCGCTGTCGGGCTGGGACAACGACATGGCCGCCCTCCACGAGTGGTACCGCGAAACCTGATGGCGCCTGCGCTGCGCGTGCCTTGAGAAGCCGATTTGGGTCCCTACCTCCTGCGCCGTCTGCTGATTGCCGTACCCAGCCTGCTGGGCATCAGCCTGATCCTGTTCACCGTGCTGGCCCTGGCGCCCGGCGACCCTTTCGGTGAACTGGCGACCAACCCGAATGTGCCGGCCGAAGTGCGGATGGCGCTGCGTGCCAAGTTCGGCCTCGACGACCCGGTCTGGCAGCGCTACGTGCGCTGGCTGCTGGCCATGCTGCACGGCGACTGGGGCTTCAGTTTCGTCAGCCGCGTCGATGTCGACACGCTGATCTGGCAGCGCGTGCCGGTCACGCTGGCGGTCATCGGGGCCTCGCAACTGCTGGCCATGGCGATCGCGCTGCCGGTCGGCATCTACGCGGCGACGAAGCCGTATTCGCTGTTCGACAAGGTGGCCAACACGGTCGCCTTCATGGGCTTCTCGCTGCCCACCTTCTTCACCGGCCTGCTGCTGATCCTGCTGTTTTCCATCAAGCTGGATTGGCTGCCCTTCGTCTTCCGCGCCGACCTGGCCTCGACAGGCTGGCAGTGGTGGTGGGACAGCTTCAAGCAGGCCATCATGCCGATCACCGTGCTGGGGCTGTTCCAGGGCGCCAGCTGGACGCGCTATGTGCGCTCGGCCGTGCTCGACGTGATCCGGCTGGACTACGTCACCACCGCGCGCAGCAAGGGCCTGTCCGAGCGCGCGGTGATCATGAAGCACGTCGTCCGCAACGCGCTGATCCCGGTGGTCACGCTGGTGGCGCTGACCATGCCGCAGGTCTTTGGCGGCGCCATCGTCACCGAACAGATCTTCCGCATCCCCGGCATCGGCAGCCTGCTGATCGACGCCATCCTGCGCAACGACACGCCGGTCATCATGGCCGTGACCTTCGTCTTTTCCTGCCTCGTCATTCTTTTCAATCTGATTGCAGACCTGCTGTATGGCTGGCTCGACCCCCGCATCGCCTTCCGCTGAACCGGCCGGTGCGCTGGCCGTCGCCCCGCGCGCCATCGTGTCGCCGTGGACCGAGGCCTGGCGGCGCTTTCGCCGCCACCGCATGGCCGTCTTCAGCCTGTTGCTGCTGACGCTGATGGTGGCCGGCGTCGTGCTGGGCCCGCTGCTGTGGAAGCTGGCGATCAACGACATCGACTTCACGTCACGCCTGGCGATGCCCAGCGGCACCCACCCGCTGGGCACCGACGACCTCGGGCAGGACCTGCTGGCGCGCATGCTCTACGGCGGACGCATCAGCATCGCGGTGGGCTTGGCGGCGATGCTGATGTCGATCTTCGTCGGCGTGCTGGTCGGCGCCGTGGCCGGCATCTCGCGCGGCTGGGTCGATGCCGCGCTGATGTGGCTGACCGACCTCTTCCTGTCGCTGCCCCAGCTGCCACTGTTGCTGCTGGTCATCTACCTCTTCCGCGACCAGCTGAAAAACACCTTCGGGCCCGAGGTCGGCGTGTTCATCCTGATCGTGCTGGTCATCGGCGGCTTCCGCTGGATGCCGGTGGCGCGGCTGGTGCGCGCCCAGTTCTTCAGCCTGCGCGAAAAGGAATTCGTCGAAGCCGCGCGGGCGCTGGGCGCCTCGGTGCCGCGCCAGGTGCTGCGCCACATCCTGCCGAATTCGCTGGGGCCGGTGATCGTGGCCGGCACCATCGACGTCGCCGCGGCGATCATCGCCGAGAGCACGCTGAGCTTCCTCGGCCTGGGCTTCCCACCCGACATCCCGACCTGGGGCCGCATCCTCTATGACAGCAAGGACTACCTGGACATCGCGCCGCACTGGGCCGTCTTCCCCGGCTTCGCGATCTTCCTGACCGTGCTGACGATCAACTTCATCGGCGACGGTTTGCGTGACGCGCTGGATCCCCGTCGGGTTCTGTGATGACATTGCTCGAAATCAAGGGCCTGAAAACCCACTTCAAGACCGAGGAAGGCTGGCTGCACGCGGTCGATGGCGTGGACCTGTCGATCGACGCCGGCGAGACGCTGTGCGTGGTCGGCGAATCGGGCTGCGGCAAGAGTGTCACCGCCAAGACCGTGATGAAGCTGATCGACATGCCGCCGGGCAAGATCGTCGCCGGCCAGGTGCTGTGGCAAGGCCGCGACCTGGTGCCGCTGGACAACGCGGCAATGCGGCAGATCCGCGCCAAGGAGATCGCGATGATCTTCCAGGAGCCGATGACCTCGCTGAACCCGGTCTACACCGTGGGCGAACAGATCGCCGAAAGCGTTCGCCTGCACCAGGGGCTGTCCCGGAAGGACGCGATGGACCGCGCGGTGGAGATGCTGCGGCTGGTGCGCATCCCGACGCCCGAGCGGCGTGTGCGCGACTACCCGCACCAGTTCTCGGGCGGCATGCGGCAACGTGTGATGATTGCCATCTCGCTGGCCTGCGACCCGAAACTGCTGATCGCCGACGAGCCGACGACGGCGCTGGACGTGACCATCCAGGCGCAGATCCTCGACCTGATGGGCGAACTGAAAGACCGCCTCGGCATGGCCGTGATGCTGATCACCCACGCGATGGGCGTGGTCGCCGAAGTGGCCCAGCGCGTGGTGGTGATGTACGCCGGCCGGGTGGTCGAAGAAGCGACGGTGGAAGAACTGTTCGCCAACCCGCGCCACCCCTACACGCAGGGGCTGATCCGCAGCATCCCGCGCATCGACATGGACGCCACGCACAAGGTCCGGCTGGAAGCCATCGCCGGCACCGTGCCCAAGCTGGTGGCGCCCGCCAGCGGCGGGCTGCCGGTGGGCTGCCGCTTCGCGGCCCGCTGCAGGCACGTGACGCCGGCCTGCACCACGGCCACGCCGCCCTTGCGGGAAACTTCACCGGGACACAAGGTGGCCTGCATCCTGGATATCGCTGCCCCATGACCGAGCCTCTTCTCAAGGTCCAGGACCTCGTCAAGCACTTCCCCATCAGCGGCGGCCTGCTGGGCCGCGAGGTCGACCGCGTGCATGCCGTCGATGGCGTCAGCTTCGAGCTGCAGGCCGGTGAAACGCTGGGCGTGGTCGGTGAATCGGGCTGCGGCAAGAGCACCACCGGGCGCTGCATCCTGCGGCTGATCGAACCCACGTCGGGCGAGGTCATCTTCAACGGCCAAAGCGTGACGAAGGCCAGCAAGAGCGAACTGCGTGCGCTGGCACGCGACATGCAGATCATCTTCCAGGACCCCTACGCCAGCCTGGACCCGCGGATGACCGTCGCCGCCATCGTCGGCGAGGCGCTGACCATCCACAAGCTGACGAAAACGCCACGCGAATACGACGACCGCGTCGTCCAGCTGCTGGAAACCGTGGGCCTGAGCGCCGACCACATGCGCCGCTTCCCGCACGAATTCAGCGGCGGCCAGCGCCAGCGCATCGGCATCGCGCGGGCGCTGGCGGTGAACCCGCAACTGATCGTCTGCGACGAGGCCGTCAGCGCGCTGGACGTGTCGATCCAGGCCCAGGTGATCAACCTGCTGGAAGACCTGCGCGAGCAGTTCCAGCTGAGCTACATCTTCATCGCCCACGACCTCAGCGTGGTCGAACACATCAGCCACCGCGTGGCCGTGATGTACCTGGGCCGCATCGTCGAGATGGCGCCGGCCCGGCTGCTGTACACCAACCCGCAGCACCCCTACACCGAGGCGCTGCTGTCGGCCGTGCCCATCCCTGACCCGAAGGTGTCGAGGAAGCGCATCCCGCTGCAAGGCGATGTGCCCAGCCCCATCCACCCGCCTGCCGGCTGCCATTTCCACACCCGCTGCCCGATTGCCAAAAAGGGGCTGTGCGACCGCGAGAAGCCAGCGCTGAAGCAGTCGGCCGAAGGGCATTGGGTGGCCTGCCACCTGCGCGGCTGAGGGCCGGCGCGCACCGGGCTGAGAGACTTCAGCCCTGCTTGCGCCCGAAGACCAGCAGCAGCACGCCGCCGGCGATGGCCAGGCCGCCGGCCCATGCCGGCACGTTCACGGTTTCACGTTCCTGCACCGACAACTCGATGGGGCCGATCTTGGCTTCGTGGGTGGCCTTGGTGTAGCTGAAGCTGCCGTAGGCCAGGCCCGCCGCGCCGGCCGCGATGAGCAAGGCCCCGATGATTTGTGTCGGGTTCATGGCGGTCTACATGCGCCGGCCGCTGATGACGCGGATCAGCACGACCACGATGGCGATGACCAGCAGCACGTGGATCAGGCCGCCCATGGTGGTCGAGGTGACCAGGCCGACCAGCCACAGCACCACCAGGATGATTGCGATTGTTTCGAGCATCGAAAACCCCTTTTCCAAGCCACCGTGGCCTTCGCAAAGTCTGAAAGCGCCGGCCTGGCCCGTCGGTGCGCTGTCGAACGTTGCGGGCCGGCGTCAGACGGTGGCGCGTCGCCGCCGCGCCAGGTACCAGGCCGCCGGCATCACCAGCATGCTGAGCAGCGGCGCCGTGAGCATGCCGCCGACCATCGGCGCGGCGATGCGCGTCATCACCTCGGACCCGGTGCCGCTGCCCAGCAGGATCGGCAGCAGGCCGGCCATCACCACGGCCACCGTCATCGCCTTGGGCCGCACGCGCAGCACGGCGCCCTCGCGGATGGCCGCCAGCAAGGTGTCCTTGTTCATCGCCTCGCCCGCTGCCAGGCGGCGCTGCAGCGCGTTTTCCAGGTAGACCAGCATGACCACGCCGAACTCGGCGGCCAGCCCGGCCAGCGCGATGAAGCCCACCACCGTCGCCACCGACACCGCGTGGCCCAGCAGCCAGACCAGCCAGAAGCCGCCGATCAGCGAAAAGGGTACCGCGGCCATCACCAGCGCGGCGTCAGGGAGCGACTTGAACAGCCCGTAGAGCAGCACGAAGATGACCACCAGCGTCACCGGCACCACGACCTTCAGCCGCTCGGCCGCGCGCTCGAGGTATTCGAACTGCCCCGACCACGACAGGGCATAACCGGCCGGTAGCGGCACGGCCTGGGCCACCGCCGCCTGCAGGTCGCTGACCACCGAGCGCAGGTCCCGCCCGCGGACGTCGACGTAGACCCAGCCCGACAGTCGCGCGTTCTCGCTGCGCAGCATCGGCGGGCCTTCGCTGACGCTGAGGCGCGCCACGTCGGCCAGGCGCAACTGCGCGCCGCGCGCCGTCACGAAAGGCAGTTCGCGCAGGCGCTGCAGGCTGTCGCGCACCTCGCGCGGGTAGCGCACATTGATCGGGTAGCGCTCGCGGCCCTGAATGACTTCGCCGACGTTGTCGCCGCCGATGGCCATGGACACGACGGCCTGCACATCGGCCACCGACAGCCCGTAGCGCGCGGCAGCCAGCCGGTCGACATCGACGTCGATGTAGCGCCCGCCGGTCAGCCGTTCGGCCAGGGCCGAACTCACGCCCGGCACGCCTTTCACCGCGGCTGCGATCTGCGTCGTCAGCCGGTCGATGGTGGCCAGGTCGGCCCCGCCGACCTTGATGCCGACCGGGCTCTTGATGCCGGTGGCCAGCATGTCGATGCGGTTGCGGATCGGCGGCACCCAGACGTTGGCGAGGCCCGGCACCCGCACCGCCTGGTCCAGCGCTTCGACCAGTTTTTCGGGGGTCATGCCGGCCCGCCATTGCGCGCGCGGCAGGAACTGGATGGTGGTCTCGAACATCTCCAGCGGCGCCGGGTCGGTCGCCGTGTCGGCACGGCCGGCCTTGCCGAAGACGCGAGCCACCTCGGGCACGGTCTTGATCAGCCGGTCGGTCTGCTGCAGCAACTCAGTGGCCTTGGACACCGACAGCCCTGGCAGCGCCGACGGCATGTAGAGCAGGTCGCCCTCGTCCATCGCCGGCATGAATTCGCCACCGAGTTGCAGCAGCGGGACGGCGGTCAGCGCCAGGCACAGTCCGGCCAGGGTCAGCGTGGCCTTGGGGAAACGCAGCACGGCGTCGAGCAGCGGCCGGTAGGCGGCCATCAGCCAGCGGTTCAGCGGGTTGGCGCTTTCGTGCGGGATGCGGCCGCGGATCAGCCAGCCCATCAGCACCGGCACCAGCGTCACCGACAGCCCGGCGGCCGCCGCCATCGCATAGGTCTTGGTGAAGGCCAGCGGCGCGAACAGGCGCCCTTCCTGGGCTTCCAGCGTGAACACCGGCAGGAAGGACAGCGTGATCACCAGCAGCGAGAAGAACAGTGCCGGGCCGACCTCGACCGACGCGGCCGCGACCTGCGCCCAGCGCTCGGCGCCGGTCGGCGCGCGGCCCTGCGCGGTCTCGAAGGCTTCGAGATGCTTGTGCACGTTCTCGACCATCACGATGGCGCCGTCGACCATCGCGCCGATGGCAATCGCGATGCCGCCCAGCGACATGATGTTGGCATTGACCCCCTGGGCGTGCATCACGGTGAAGGCCGCCAGCACACCGACGGGCAGCGCCACCACGGCCACCAGCGCCGAGCGCAGGTGGAACAGGAACACCGCGCAGACCAGTGCCACCACGGTGAATTCTTCAACGAGCTTGTCGCGCAGGTTGTCGACCGCACGATCGATCAGCAGCGAACGGTCGTAGGTGGTGACGATCTCGACGCCCGCTGGCAGACCGGGCTTCAGCGCATCGAGCTTGGCCTTGACCGCGGCGATGGTGCTGCGCGCGTTCTTGCCCGAACGCATCACGATGACGCCGCCGGCCACCTCGCCCTCGCCGTCCAGTTCGGCGATGCCGCGCCGCATCTCGGGACCGACCTGCACCGTGGCGACGTCGCGCAAGAGCACCGGCGTGGCGCCACTGAGGGCCAGCGGGATGCTGCGGAAGTCGTCCAGCGTGCGCAGGTAGCCGCGTGAACGGACCATGTATTCGGCCTCGCCGAGTTCGAGCACCGAGCCGCCGGTCGACTGGTTGGCGGCGCGCAGCGCATCGACCACCGCCGCCGGCGTGACGCCCAGCGCGCGCAGCCGGTCGGGGTCGAGCAGGACCTGGAACTGGCGCACCATGCCACCAATGGCCGCCACCTCGGCGACGTCGGGCACGGTCTTCAGTTCGAACTTCAGGAACCAGTCGTTCAGCGCGCGCAGCTGACCCAGGTCGTGGCGGCCGCTGCGGTCGACCAGCGCGTACTCGTAGACCCAGCCGACGCCAGTCGCGTCGGGCCCCAGCGCCGAGTTGGCGCCGGCCGGCAGGCGGCTCTGCACCTGGCTCAGCACCTCGACGACCCGCGAACGCGCCCAGTAGGGGTCGGTCTTGTCGTCGAAGAGCACGTAGACGAAGGAATCGCCGAAGAAGGAATAGCCGCGCACCGTGCGCGCACCGGGCACGCCGAGCATGGTCGTCGTCAACGGGTAGGTCACCGCGTCCTCGACGACCTGCGGCGCCTTGCCCGGGTAGGGCGTGCGGATGATGACCTGGGTGTCGCTCAGGTCCGGCAGCACGTCCAGCGGCGTCCGCGCCAGCGACCACAGCCCGGCGGCGACCAGCAAGGCCGTGGCCATCAGCACCAGCAAACGGTTGCCGACCGACCAGCGGATCAGCGCGGCGATCACCGTACCGCTCCAGAAGCCGCCGGTGCAGCAGGCGTGGCAGCTTCGGCGCCTGGACCAACCACCGAGCGCAGCCGGGCTTCGCTGTCGATCAGGAACTGCCCGCTGGCCACCACCGCTTCGCCCTCGGCCAGGCCTTGCAGCACCTCGAGGTCTTCACCGAGCTCCAGGCCGAGCACCACATCGCGGCTCTCGAAGCGACCGCTGGCGGTGCGCACCAGCACCACGGCGCGCGGGCCGGTGCGGATGACGGCCTCGGCCGGCACCACCAGGCGCAGCGACTTCGCGCCCAGCACCTGCAGGCGCAGCAGCATGCCGGGCACCAGCAGGCCCTGGCGGTTGTCGACCTCGAAGCGCGCCTTCAGCGTGCGCGTGCTGGCGTTGACCTCGGGCAGCAGTTCGGCCAGCTGGCCCTTGAAGGTCTGCGCGGGGTCGGTCTGCAGGCGCGCTTGCACAGCCTGCCCGCGCTTCAGGCGCAGCGCCTGGGCTTCGGGGATGTCCACCACGGCCCAGACCCGGTCCAGACCGGCGATGCGGAACAGCGGCATGCCGGGCGTCACCGCCGCGCCTTCGCGAACGCCGAGCTCGGCGATGACACCGCCCATCGGGGCGGTCAGCACATAGCGGGCATCGGGTACCTGCCCCGCTTCGACGGCACGCAGCAGTTCGGGCGGGATCGACAGCGCCCGCGTGCGATCGCGCGCCGCCGCCAGCAGGTCGGCCGACGCACCGGCCCGCTGCAGCGCGGCCAGTTCGTTCAAGGGGCCCAGCCAGTCGGGCGCGTAGACCGTGGCCAGCGCCTGGCCGGCGCTGACGCGCGCCATCGTCGCGCGCACGGCCAGGTGCTCGACGTAGCCCGACACGCGGCTTTGCACGGCCACGCTGCGGCGCTCGTCGAACTGCACCGAGCCGACGGCGTCGAAGCTCGAAGCGATCTCGGCGCGGCGCACCGCCACCACGCGCAAGCCGAGGTTCTGCTGCACCGTCGCGCTGACCGCCACCCCGGCGTTGCCGGCATCGCTGCCGCCGGCTTGGTCCGCGTAGACAGGCACCAGCTCCATGTCCATGAAGGGCGACTTGCCGGGCTTGTCGAAGCGCGGACCGGGCGTCATCGGGTCGTGCCAGTACAGCACCCGGCGCGCGGCCGACGCCGCCAGGGCTGCAGCCGGTGCCGCAGCAACGCCGCCGGGTGACGAACGCCCGACCAGAAAACCGGCAGCGGCCAGCGCAGCGCCAGCAGCGACCAGTGCGACGGCGAGCGGGGTGCGCTTCATGGGGCGGCTCCGATCAGAACGGTGGCGGCATCAACCGGCTTGAAAGCCAGCTGGATGCGGTTGCGGGTGAGTTCACGCTGCAGGCCCAGCAGCTTGCGCTGGGCGTCGATGTCGGCGCGCCGCGCGTCGAAGACGCTGGCCACCGGCGCCTGGTTGCTGCGGTAGGCGGCCAGCGCGGCGGCGCTGCGCTGCTGTGCCGGCAGCAGCACGCCCAGACGCAGGCTGTCGATGCGTGCCTGCAGGCTGCTGGCGTCGCTGCGCAGCGTCAGGTAGTCGGCGAGGGCGGCGCGCTCGGCTTCGGCGCGCTCGGCCTCGGCCTTGTCGACGAGCGCCTGCTTGGCGGCGGTCTCGCGGTCCTGCCGCTGCTCGCGCGCCACCGGCAGCGGGATGCTGACGCCGACCGACAGCATGTCGGCGTAGCCGGTGCGTTGGCCGACCGAGACCTCCCACATCCAGTTCGGTGCGCGCTCGCTGGCGGCCACCACCGCCGCCTGGCGCGCCACATCGGCATCCCCCTGCAAGGCCCGCACGGCGGGATGGCTCTGGACAAAGGCCGCTTCGCTGGGCTCGGGCAAGTCAGGCAGCGGCGCCAGGTCGTCAGCCGGCAAGCCCACCCAGCGCTGCAAGGCCAGCGCCGCGGCGCGCTGCTGCTGGCGCCCTTCGGCGGCATCGTCCTCGGCCAGGCCGCGCGCGGCGCTCAGCGCCAGCACGTCGACGCTGCCGCCGGCGGCGCCGGCCAGCCGGGCGCGGGCGGCTTCGAGTTCCTGGCGCAGGCTGCGCTCGGTCTGCGCGGTGAGCTGCAGCGTCTGGGCTGCGAACCAGGCGTCGGCGTAGGCCTGCGCCGCCTGCAGGCGTGCGTCAGCCGCGGCGATGCGCGCCTGCAGCGCCTCACGCGCCACCGCGCGTTCGGCCGCGGCGCGGCGTGCCACGCGCTTGTCGCCCGACAGCCATTCCTGGCTGATGCCCACCCGCTTCATGGTTTGCGGATCGCGCGCCGTGCTGTAGCGGTCGGCGCCAGCGACCGGCAGGTTCTCGACGCCCAGTCGCAGCACCGGGTCGGCGAACTGGCCCGCGGCGCCGGCCCGTTCACGGGCACTGGCCAAGCCGGCGCGAGCGGCTTGGGCGGCCGCGGAACGCTGCTCGGCCAGCGCCAGCGCGGCGTCGAAGGTCAGAGGGCCTGCGCTGGCCCAGACAGGCCACAGGGCGATGAAGAAGGCGGTGACCTGGATGGCCGCGCGCGGGGCGAATTGGTGCATGGAAACTCCATTGACGGTGCAGGCTGCGCGGGCCGGGCGGCAGCAAGCCCGCGCCCACGAAGGACGGTCAAAGGGGGTTCAGACGCGCAGTCTCGAGGTAGCCAGGAACAGCGGATTCGGCGGCGGTCGTGATGCCGCCGCAGCGCTGCGGCGCGCCGGCAGCGGCGCCGCCAGCGCCAGTCGCCATGACGGCCAGAGCGCCGGCCAGACCGCCACCAGCGCAGGCAGCGAGGGCCCCGTCGCTGGCGCGGTGTCGGCCGATTGCGGCGCGTCGGCGCAGTGCTGCAGGCACAGCGCCGGCTGGGCGGCGTCGGCAGCGCCGGTCATGCCGTCGCAAGGCTCGCCCGCCGCCATGCGCTCGGCCATCGTCGATGCGGCGGGTGCTGGGCCCGTGCCCGGGCAGACATAAGCCGCCAGCGCCAGTTGCGACCACAGCAAGGCCAGCACCGCGAAGAAGGCGGTCCAGCTGCGGTGGGGGGGCGACAGGCGGTGCATGGCGGTGCCCAGTGTATTTCGCCGGCCACCGCAACGGCCTTGATCTGAATCAGCGCCCCCCGCCGAGCAGGCGCGCCGGCAACATCAGCACCGCGCGCAGCAGCGCGAAGACGGCTTCGAAGCTCAGGCCGATCAGGCGAAACGGCAGCGTGATCAGCCAGACCAGCGGCCACAGCAGCAGCGCCAGCAAGGCCAGCGGCCAGCACAGCACGAAGAGCAGGCACCAGCCGATGAAGGCCAGCATGGCGGCGGCGCTCAGGCCCGCGGCGCGGCCGGCGCGCTGCGCTGCGCCAGATCGGCTTGCTGGGCTTCGACGCCCACGAACAGCTGGCTGATGCTGCCCAGCAGGGCGAGCGTACAGACGCCGGCCAGCGTCAGGGACAGCAGGCGTTGGGTCAGGGATTGCGTCATGGTGAACTCCGTGGAGTGGGCTGCGATGACGTGAATATCGTGATCTGCGGACCGGCTCTCAAGGGGCTTGCGACGAAGCGCGAGGAAGCCGGTATCAGCCGCACGGCTTCAGGCTGGACGGTGGCGCGGGGGTCTGCCGGCGCCTTCCGGCACCCGCCGGCGCGGCCTTCAAGCGCCGTGCAGCAGGCGCCGCAGCAGCATCGGCTCGAGATGCTCGTCGACCAGGTCGGCCAGCGTCTCGAAGGCGCTGTCCAGCGTCGGCACGGCCACCCCGAACAGCGCCCGGATGAAGGCCGGCGACTCGAACAGGCCGTGGGCGTAGACGCCCAGCACCGGCCCGGCCTGCCAGCCGATGGCCTGGCCTTCCTCGTCGCGCAGCACGGCGTGGCGCTCGTCGGCCCGCGTGTGGCCGCAGCGGATCTCGTAGGCCGGTGCGACCACGTCCTGCAAGGCTGACCAGTCGCCATGCGGCGCCGTGAAACGCACCGGCGCGGCGCGCAGGCGCTTGCGGGATTCGAAGTGGGTGGCCAGCGGCAGCAGGTTCAGGCCGGCGCAGGCGTCGAAGGCCAGCCCGTCGCAGCCCTGCGGGTCGTGGAGGCTGCGGCCCAGCATCTGCAGGCCGCCGCAGACGCCCAGCACCGGCCTGCCGGCTGCCGCGTGGCGCTGCACAGCGGCGGCCAGGCCGGTCTCGAACAGCCAATCCAGGTCGCTGCGCGTCTGCTTGCTGCCGGGCAGCACGATCCAGTCGGCGCCCTCCACCGCCCCCACCTCGCGCGCCCACACCAGGCGCACGCCCGGCACGCGGGCCAGCGGGCTGAATTCGTCGAGGTTGCTGATCTGCGGTGGCGCCAGCACGGCCACGCGCAGCCGCGCTTGCGCCCTGCCCTGCGGGCGCTCGTCGAAGACGCCGTCCTCCTCGGGCAGACCGTGGTCGCGCTTCAGCGGCAGCACGCCAGCCAGCGGCAGACCGGTCAGCGCCTGCAGCTGCGCCGGGCCCGGCGCCAGCAGCGCGGCGTCACCGCGGAAGCGGTTCAGCACATAGCCGGCCAGCAGCGGGCGCAGGTCGTCGGGCAGCAGGGCCCAGGTGCCGTAGACATGGGCGAAGGAACCGCCGCGGTCGATGTCGCTGACCAGCAGCGCGGCCGCAGGCCCCAGCGCCTGCGCCCAGCGCGCGCTGCCCAGGTTGACGTAGTCCTGCGGCGCCAGGTTGATCTCGGCCGGCGAACCGGCTCCTTCGATGACGATCAGCGCGTGGCGCGCCGCCAGCCGCTGCAGGCCGGCTTGCGCGGCGGGTGCCAGCAGGGCACTGCGTTCGCGCCACGGCAGGCGCGACAGCGCGGCGTCGGCCACGCCGTTCAGCACCACCTGGCTGGCCATTTCGCCTTCGGGCTTGAGCAGGACCGGGTTCATGTCGGTGTGCGGCGCCACGCCGGCGGCCAGGGCCTGGAAATACTGCGCCGAGCCGATCTCGCCCAGCCCACCGTCCGGTCGCGGCACGACGCGGGCGTTGTTGCTCATGTTCTGCGCCTTGAACGGCGCCACGCTGATACCCCGCCGCGCCGCACTGCGGCACAGCGCCGTCGCCAGCCAGCTCTTGCCGGCGCCGCTGCTGGTGCCCCAGACGATGAGAAAGCGCGTCATGGTGTTCAGCGGCCCGCGCTCACAAGTCCGGCACGGCAACCCAGCGTGCCCGGCCGGCGACCTGCACCGCTTCGATGCTGAAGGCGTGGTCAAAGACCGCCGTCAGCGCGCCGCGCAGGGCGGCGTCGGCGGGTGCGCCGTCGGCGGCGATGCGACCTTGCCGCATCACGACGATGCGGTCGGCGGCCAGCGCCAGGTTCAGGTCGTGCAGCACCGTCACCACCGCGACGCCGGCCGCAGCGCGGGCCTGCAGGCTGCGGCACAGCGCGCGCTGGTGCGGGGCGTCGAGGTGGGTCGTCGGTTCGTCCAGCAGCAGCACAGCGGCTTCGACGGCGAGCGCTCGGGCCAGCAACACGCGCTGGCGCTCGCCGCCCGACAGCGCGCTGAGCCGGCGCGTCGCGTAGGCCGTGGATTCGGTTTCGGCCAGCGCAGCGTCGACAGCCATCTCGTCCTGCGCATCCGGCGCACCGAACAAGCCGTGGCGCGGCAGACGGCCCAGGCGAACCACATCGCGCACCGCGATGTCGCCTTCGGCCTCGCCCTGCTGCGACAGCCAGGCCAGTTGCTGCGCACGGGCCTGCGCCGGCCAGCCGGCCAGCGCGAGGCCCTGCAAGCGCACGCTGCCCGCCTCGGGCTTCAACAGGCCGGCCAAGACCGACAGCAGCGTGCTCTTGCCGGCGCCGTTGGGGCCGACGATGGCCAGCCATTCGCCGGCCCGCAAGGCCAGGCTCAGGCCGTCGAGCACGCGCTGCGCGCCGAGGTGCAGCAGCAGGCCGTCGGCCTGCAGCGGCAGGATCGGCGCGTCGGCTTGCCGGCCGGACGCCGGGGTCTCGGCCTTCATGGCCGGCCACCCCGCCGAAGCAGGACCAGCAGGTAGACGCCGCCCAGCACCGCGGTCAGCACGCCGACCGGCAATTCCTGCGGCGCCATGACGCTGCGCGCGGCCACGTCGGCGGCCAGCAGCAGCACGCCGCCAGCCAGCGCCGACAGCGCCAGCAGCGGTCCATGCGTCACGACGGTCAGCCGGCGCACCAGGTGTGGCGCCACCAGCCCGACGAAAGCCACCAGCCCGGCCTGCGCCACCGCCGTGCCAGTGGCCAGCGCCATCAGCCCGACCAGCAGCAGGCGCACCCGGGGCAGCGCGATGCCCAGGCTGGCGGCGCTGGCTTCGCCCAGCACCAGGGCGTCCAGCGCGCGGGCGTAACGCAGCGCCAGCGGCAGCAGGGCAGCCAGCACCGTCGCCATCACCGCCACCGCGGGCCAGCCGAAGAAGCCGGTGGTGCCGAGCAGGAAGATCTGCTTGCCGCGCAGCGCTTCGGGCGACACCAGCATGACCCATTCGGCCAGCGCCGAGAGCAGGATGCCGACCACCACGCCAGCCAGCAGCAGCACCGTGGGCCGCGCCGTGCCGCGCGCCAGCAGGAGGGTCAGCGCCACGCCGGCCAGGGCCCCGGCGAAAGCGGCACCGACCAGACCCAGGCGAAGCAGCAGACCGGCGCTGGCCAGGCCGATGACGCTGCCGAAAGCGCCGCCGGCCGCCAGCACCAGCACCACGCCGAGGCCGGCGCCGGCCGCCGTGCCCAGCAGATAGGGGTCGGCCAAGGGGTTGCGGAACAGGCCCTGCGCCAGCGCGCCCGCCAGCCCGAGCAGGCCGCCGCAGAGCAGCGCGCCGGCGGTGCGCGGGGCGCGGATCTGCGCCAGCAGCGGCCATTCGTCGGCCCAGGCGAAGGACCAGCCCTCGCCGCCCGCCGCCAGGCCCAGCATGGCCAGCAGGGCGGCGGCCAGCAGCAGCAGGCCGGCAACGCGCAGCGGGGTGGTGGTGCTCATCGCGGCGTCACGGCGAGGGCAAGGCGGCCAGGCAGTCGGCCAGGATCTCGGCCGCATCGGCCAGCCGCGGTCCGGGACGCACCAAGGGGTCCCAGCGGTCGGCCGGGAAGCCGCACGCCATGCGGGTCTGCAGCGCGGTCAGCGCAGCCCAGCCGGGGCGCGACGGCATCTCGGCCAGCGCGCGCGCACTGGCCAACACGATGTCGGGCTGGGCGCGCACGACGAACTCGGGGTTGAGCTGGGGGAAGGTGCCCAGCGCAACCGGCACCACGTTGCCCAGACCCAGGCGCGCCAGCGTCTCGCCGACGAAGGAGGCCGCACCCGCCGCATAAGGCGCCGCCGCGACTTCGAAATAGACTTTCTTGCCGCGCAAAGCGGCCGGCACGCGGGCGGCGGCGGTCGTGATGCGCGCATCGATGCGCTGCCAGGCCGCCAGTCCCGCCGCGCGGTCGCCCAGCGCCTGCGACACCTTGTCCAGCACGCGTTGCGTATCGGCCATGCTTTGCGGATCCAGTGCCATCACGGTGATGCCCAGCGCTTCCAGGCGGTCGATGGCGCGCGCTGCGCCGACCGCCAGCACCAGGTCGGGCTTGAGCGCCACCAGGCGCTCGATCTGCGTGTCTTCCAGCCCGCCCAGCTGCGGCAGCCCCTTCACGCTGGCCGGCCAGTTGCTGTAGCGGTCGACGCCCACCAGGCGCTGGCAGGCGCCCAAGGCGCACACCGTTTCGGTCAGCGACGGCAGCAGCGACACGACGCGCTGGGCCGGCGCCGCCAGCCGGACATGGCGGCCGCGGTCATCGACGACGTCGATGGCGGGCGGCGCGGCCAGCGCGGTGATCGCTGAGCACGCCAGCGCCAAGGCCAGGCCCGCCCCCAGCCGGCGGTTCCAGCGCGTGCCGGTGGACACCTGGATCACCGCAAGGTGTAGCGCAGGCTCACGAAGACTTCGCGGCCGGGCTGGTCGTAACCCAACGCGGTCTCGTAGCGCTGGTCGGCCAGGTTGTTGAGCTTGACGCCCAGCTTCAGCTCGCGCGTCAAGGCGACCTCGGCGCGCAGGTCCAGCGTCGCGTAGCCGCCCAGGCGCACGGCGTTGGCGGTGTCGTCGTAGCGGTGCGAGAAGGCCGCCAGCGTGGCACCGGCGCTGTAGGCGCCGGCGACCCAGTCGGCGCCCAGGCGCGCCGCGTCTCGCGCGCGGCGTTGCAGCAGACGGCCGTTGTTGGCGTTGCCTTCGGTGGCGTTGCGCGGATCGACATGGTCGACGGACGCGGTCAGCGCCACGTCGCGCCAATGGCCTTCGTAGCCCAGCGTCAGCCCGTTGATGCGGGCCAGCGGCAGGTTCACCGGCGCCGGCCCGCTGGTGATGTAGCCGACGTAGCGGTTGCGGAAGGTGGCCAGCTTCAGCGCGTGCTCACCCAGCGTCCAGCGCAGGTTCAGCTCGGCGTGGCGGCCTTCCTCGGGCAGCAGCGTGGGGCTGCCGTAGCCGGGGTAGTAGAGCTGGTTGAAGCTGGGCGCGACATAGCTCTGCGCCAGGCTGGCGCCCAGGCGCAGCGTGGGCAGCACCGCGTAGCCATAGCCCAAAGCGCCGCTGGTCTTGCCGCCGAACTGCGAATTGCGGTCGCGCCGCAGGCTGCCCTGCCAGACATGGCCGGCCGCCGCGCCGTTCAGGCCCAGCGCCAGGCCGTCGATGTGGCGGTCGCTCACGGTGAAGGGGTCGCCAGGCCGGCTGACCGTTTCCTGCTGGCGGTCGAGCAGGACCAGCGCCGTGCCGAGGGGCGTGGCCAGGCTGTTTTCCCAGCCGATCTGGCGCACCCGCGACTGAATCGCGCCCAGCTCGGCGTAGTCGCTGGCACTGCTCAAGGTGTCGTAGGCATCGACAGCCTCGGCCACGCTGACGCGCGTCGTCCAGCCGGGCAGCACCGCGCCGCGAACCACCAGCGAGGTGACGCGGTTGTCCAGCCCGGCGCGGGCATCGGCGCCCAGGCCGTCGTCGACGCCGACCACGCCATGGGCTTGCAGCGCGAGCGCCGTCACGCTCCAGCCGGCCAGCGGCTGCCAGCCCAGGCGCAGGCTGCCGCCGGTCTGGCGGAAGCCGTCGCGGTCGGGGTTGTAGCTGCCGTAAGGCACCTTCGGATTGGTCGCCGAAACGCCCGGGTCGTCGACCTGCTGGACCTGGGCCGCCGCGTTGAAGCGGCTGTCACCGAAAGCCACGCCGCCCGAGGCCTGCCCGTAACCGTGCGAGCCCAGCACGGCCTTGGCGTTGCCCGACAGGCCCTGCGTGGCGCTGCGCGTGAAGACCTGGATCACGCCGCCGACCGCGCCGCTGCCGTACAGCGCCGACATCGGGCCGCGCACGATCTCGATGCGCTCGATGGCTTCCAGCGGCAGGTTGTCGAAGGACGGCGTGCCGACGGTGGCCGAGTAGACCCGAACGCCGTCGACCAGCAGCAGCGTGTGGCGGCCCTCCAGCCCGCGGATGAAGAGCGAACTGGTCTTGCCCAAGCCGCCGTTGCTGCTGAACTGCAGGCCAGGCTGCTGCGACAGCAATTCGACCAGTGTGCGGCCGGTGGCGCGGTCGATCTGTGCGCGGTCGATGACGGTGATCTCGGCGACGACCTCGCTCAGCGGCGCCGGCGTTCGCGTGGCCGTGACGGTGACGGTCTGCGGCGCGGTCTGCGCGGTGCTTTGTGCATGCGCCTGGGCGAACAGGCAGGACAAGGCGGCCGGCACGCAGGCTCGGCGGAATGAACAGGAACGCGACATGTTGAAAACTCCTGTCCGCACACCCCGTGCGGACGCGACCCAGTGATTCGGGCGTCGGGAGTTCGACTCAGCAGCGCGCAGGGCGTGGCCGCAAAGGCCCCAGCCTGCCGCCCGCATCGCCCTCCGCAACGCCAGCTACCCATGCAACAGGCCGGTATCCGGGCTTGCGAGTACCGGTGCGGTCGGATGACCGCGCCGGAAGCGCTCTGCGCCTTCCCAGCCCGTTGTGCGGACCAGTGGCTTGTCGTGCAGTGCGCTCCTCGCTGACCGTTGCGGGGGCAGCGCCGGAATCGCAGCGGGGCTTTCAAAAGCGCCCCGGCTGCTCACCGGCTTCCCGTTTAACCCGCCGCCCTTCAACGTGGACGGCAGGCACCTGTTTCAAGCGGTCAGGATGGTAGCGCACGACGGCCTGCGCCCGTCCGGCCGCGCCGCGCCGCGCCGGGCCTTCACGCCGACTTCAGACGGGCATGAAATACTGCCCGGATGCGGCGCAGCCCCACACCACTTGCTCAGACACGCGGCCTTGGCAGCGCTGGAGGGCTGGCGCGTTGCCTGCTGGTCATGCTGCTGGCCTTCGACTTCGTCAGCGCGCCTTTCCACCAGCATCTGCACGACGGGGAACTCGCCCCGTTGGCCCACAAGGCGCAGCACACCATGGCCCAGGCCGGGGACCACCACGCCGAAAGCGTTGAGCATGCCCTGGCTTCGCATGCCACGGCGGCGATCCGCAGCGTCCGGTCGCTGTGGGCGCAGCTGCCACCCGCCGACGACTCCGAGACGCAGCCCGCGCTCCTGGCGGTGGCGCTGCTTCTGGCGACGGTCCGTAAGCCGCCGTCCGCTTTCTGGCTGCCCGACAGGGACCGTGCCGACTTCGCCACCCACCGCAGCCTGCCGCCCGCCGGCCGAGCACCACCGCCACACGCCTGAGGTCTTCCTCGGACGCCGCCCTGGCGCCCGTCTCAGTCCGGCCGGCCCAACCCCTGGGGCAGGCTCACGTGGAGTTTCCAGATGCACGGCTCAATGTCCCGGCCCGCGCTCGTCCGCGCCGCTTCCGCCCTCATGCTGAGCGCCTTGCTCGGCACACCGCCCGCAGCCCGTGCTGCCGACGAATTCGCGATCACCCCGAGCCAGCTGCAAGGCCTGGGGATCACCTTGCAACGCCTGGAAAAGCCGGCCGGCATCCAGGGCCAGGCCTACCCCGCACGCGTGGTGTTGCCGCCGTCGCAAGAGCAGGTGGTCAGTGCGCCGCTGGCCGGCCTGGTGGACCGGGTGCTGGTCGGCGAGAACGACCAGGTCAGAAGCGGCCAGCCGCTGCTGCGCCTGGTCAGCCCGGAACTGGGCGAATTGCAGCTCAGGCTGCTGGAAGCGACTGCCAGGAGCCGGCTTGCGCAGAAGACGCTGCAGCGCGAACGCCTGCTGTTGGCCGACGGCATCATCCCCGAGCGGCGAGTGCAAGAAGCCGAAGGCGCCGCCGAGGCCGACCTTGCCCGGGTGCAGCAGGCCGAGGCCGCGCTGCGGCTGGCCGGCCTGGACGACGCCAGCATCCGCAAGATCGCAGCCGGCGGCCCGCTGCAAGAAGCCCTGACCGTTCACGCGCAGTCGCCCGGCACGGTGATCGGGCTCGACGTCAAGGCCGGCCAGCGCGTGGCACCCGCCTCGGCCCTGATGCGCCTGGCCGATACGCGGCAGTTGTGGCTGGACGTGCAATTGCCGGCCGACCGCCGGACGCAAGTGGCCATCCAGGGGGCTCCGATCACCGTGCTCGGCCGCGACGCCGCCGCCCTGCCCATCAGCCTGGGCACCCAGGTCAGCGACAGCCAGACCATCACCCTGCGCGCCCGGGTCACGAAGGGGGCGGTGCTGCTGCGCCCGGGCGAATACGTGCAGGTCCAGGTGCCGTTCGCGACGGCGCTGGCCAGTCCGGCCGGCGCCACCGCTGGTGCGGGCCCGGAAAGCTGGCCGGTGCCGGTGGCGGCGGTCGTCCACCAGGGTGACAAGGCCTATGTCTTCGTGAGAACGCCCAAAGGCTTCATCGCCCAGCCGGTGACCGTGCTGAACAGCGCCGGCGCCTCGGTTCAAGTGCAAGGGCCGCTGAAAGCCGGCCAGGACATCGCCGTCACCTCGGTGATCGCCCTGAAAGCGGCCTGGCTGGGCAAGAGCGGGAGCAATTGATGCTGGCCCGTGTCGTGCAATTCGCGCTGTCGCAGCGCCTCTTCGTCATGCTGGCGGCGGCCTTGCTGGCCGGGGCCGGCTGGTTCAGCTTCCGCAACCTGCCCATCGACGCCTTCCCCGATGTGTCGGGCACCCAGGTCAAGATCATCCTGAAGGCCCCGGGGATGACGCCCGAGGAAATCGAGAGCCGCATCGCGGTGCCCGTCGAGGTCGAGATGCTGGGCATACCGCAGCAACGCATGCTGCGCTCGGTCTCCAAATACGGGTTGGTCGATGTCACCGTCGATTTCAACGACGGCACCGACATCTACTGGGCGCGCCAGCAGGTGGCCGAACGGCTGGCCACCATCACCGCCGATCTGCCCGCCGGCACCAGCGGCGGCATGGCGCCGATCACCACGCCGCTGGGCGAGATGTTCATGTTCACCATCGAGGCCGAAAGCCTGACACTGGCCGAAAAGCGCAGCCTGCTCGACTGGGTGATACGGCCGGCGCTGCGGGGTGTGCCCGGGGTCGCCGACGTCAACGCCCTGGGCGGCAAGGTGCACAGCTTCGAGGTCGTGCCCGACGCAGCCAGGCTCGCCGCTGTCGGCCTGTCGTCGGCCAGGCTCAAGGCCGCCATCGAAGCCAACAACCGCAACGACGGCGCCGGCCGCCTGGGCGAAGGCGACGAGGTGCTGCTGGTGCGCAGCGAGGGCAGCGTGAAGACGCAGGACGACCTGCGCGCCATCGTCGTGGCCAGCAGGGACGGCCGCACCATCCGCCTGGCCGACGTGGCGCTGGTGCGCGACGGCTCGGTGACGCGCAGCGGCGCGGTCACGAAGGACGGCCGGGCCGAGGCCGTCGAAGGGCTGGTGCTCGGACTGGCCGGCGCCAACGCGCAGAAGGTCGTCGAGGGCGTGACCAGGAAGCTCGACGAGCTGAAAGCGTCGCTGCCCGCCGGCGTGAAGCTGGCGGTGTTCTACAACCGCGCCGGCCTGGTCGAGAAGGCCGTCGGCACGGTCTCGAAGGCGCTGCTGGAAGCCACCTTGATCGTGCTGGTGCTGCTCGGCGCCTTCCTCGGCAACGTGCGCGCAGCGGTGGCCGTGGCTGCCGTGCTGCCGCTGGCCGCCCTGGCCACTTTCATCCTGATGCGGCAGGCCGGCATGTCGGCCAACCTGATGAGCCTGGGCGGCCTGGCCATCGCGCTGGGCATGCTGGTCGACGCGGCCGTCGTGGTGGTCGAGAACGTGGTCCAGCACCTCGCGAACCACAACCAGTCGGACAGCAGCAAGGGCCGCCTGCCAAGACTGCACATCGTCTTTCGCGCGGTGCGCGAAGTGGCGCTGCCGGTGGGTGCGGGCGTCCTGATCATCATCACGGTGTTCCTGCCGCTGCTCACGCTGCAGGGCCTGGAAGGCAAATTTTTCGTGCCGGTTGCGATGACCATCGTCTTCGCGCTGATCAGCTCGCTGGCGCTGTCGCTCACTGTCATCCCGGTGCTGTCGTCCTTCCTGCTCAAGACCGTGGCGCACGAAGAGCCCTGGCTGCCGCGCCAGCTGCTGAAGGCTTACCGCCCCACACTGGCCTGGGCCTTGCGCCGGCAGACCGTGGTCTTCGTCATGGCCGGCGCGATGCTCGCCGGCGCGGCCGTGGTCTACACCTTCGTCGGCAAGACCTTCATGCCGGAAATGGACGAGGGCGACCTCATCGTCGGCATCGAGAAGCTGCCCTCGGTCAGCCTGGAACAGTCCGTCGCCCTGGACCTGCTGATCCAGCAGGCCCTGATGAAGAACATCCCCGAGATCAGCGGCGTGGTGGCGCGGGCCGGCGCCGACGAGATCGGTCTCGACCCGATGGGGCTGAACCAGACCGACACCTTCCTGGTGCTGAAGCCGCGCGACGAATGGAAGCTGGTCAGCAAGGAAGCACTGATCGACAAGATCCGCAGCGTGCTGGACCAGATGCCCGGCATCCGCTACAGCTTCACCCAGCCCATCGCCATGCGGGTGTCGGAAATGATCAGCGGCGTGCGCGGCGACGTGGCCATCAAGGTCTTCGGCCCCGACCTGAAAGCGCTGAACGCGCTGTCCAGCGCCATCGAAGCGGCGATGAAGAAGCTGCCGGGCAGCCAGGATGTGTACACCGTCGAGAACGACGGGGTGCAGTACCTGCGCGTCGTCGTGGACCGGCTGGTAGCCGGCCGCTATGGTTTATCCGTCGAAGCGGTGCAGGACGCGCTGCGGGTGCAGCTCGAAGGCCAGCGCGCCGGCACCGTGATCGCCGGCAACCGTCGCATCCCCATCCTGCTGCGCGGCGCGGACGCGGTGAAGGTCTCGCCGGCCGAATTTGCGTCACTCAGCATCATCGGTGCGGACGGCCTGAGCGTGCCGCTGCAGACGCTGGCCCGGCTGGTGCGCGAAGGCGGGCCGGTGAAGATCGACCGCGAGATGGGCAGCCGTTACGCGGTGGTCATCGCCAACGTCACCGGGCGCGACCTGGTCGGTTTTGTCGAGGACGCCAAGGCCGCCGTCGCCTCGGCGGTGAAGCTGCCCGTCGGCTACACCGTCACCTGGGGCGGGCAGTTCGAGAACCAGCAACGCGCAGCGGCGCGCCTGATGCTGGTCGTGCCGCTGGCCCTGGGCTTCATCTTCCTGATCCTGTTCACCACCTTCGGCTCGGTGCGGCAGGCGCTGCTGGTGCTGAGCAATGTGCCCTTCGCACTGGTCGGCGGCATCGTGGCGCTGTGGGTCACCGGCGAATACCTGTCAGTGCCGGCCTCGGTCGGCTTCATTGCCCTGCTCGGCATCGCGGTGCTCAACGGCGTCGTGCTGGTGAGCTACTTCAACCAATTGCGGGCCGAAGGCCTGGCGCTGGCCGACTGCGTCACCGAAGGCGCGTACCGGCGCCTGCGACCGGTGCTGATGACGGCAGCCATCACCGCCTTCGGCCTGATCCCGCTGCTGTTCGCCACAGGCCCGGGCTCGGAGATTCAACGCCCGCTGGCCATCGTCGTGATCGGCGGCCTGATCAGTGCCACGGCGCTGACGCTGATCCTGCTGCCCATCCTCTACCTGCGCTTCGCGCATTCAAGCGGCGACGCAGCCCGTGCAACAAGCGTTCCGGATGCGCCGCGTGCGCCCGGCGCGACGGAGCCCAACCATGCCTAAGTTTTCACTGACGCTGATCTGCTCGCGCGAGATTGAAGAGAAGCTGCTCGACACCCTGCTGACCCACGTCGAAGGCGAAGTCTTCACCAGCACGCCGACCTTCAGCCACGGCACCGCGCAGGGGCGTTTGTCCCCGGTCGAGAAGGTGATGGGCCGCAGCCGTTCGGTGCAGGTGCAGATCGTCACCACCGCCGAAGAACTGGCCAGCCTGACCGAACTGCTGCATCAGCGTTTCAGGGGCACAGGGCTGCGCTACTGGGCCGCCGCGCTCGCCCTCGAAGGGGAAGTGGCGTGAGGCGCGGCTGCAGACTGACATGGCGCAAGGCAGGACTGGTCTGCATACTGCTGCCCTTCGCCACGCTCACCACGCTGGCGGATCAACGTCCGACACCGCCCAGCCTGCCGCCGACCGAGCAGGCCCGGCTGAGCATCGACCAGGACCCGGCGGTTGTCGAAGCGCGCCATGCGCTGGGCGCGGCCGGCCATGGCGCAGCGGCACTGCGCGCCGGCTCGCACGAATGGACCACCCGGCTCGCCGCGCAACGCCGCCGCGTCGACAAGCTCGGAAATTCCGACGAATGGACGGCAACGCTGGAACGCACCATCCGCATCGGCGGCAAGGCGGCCATCGACGCCCAACTCGGCGACAACGACATCGCCATCGGCCAGGCCCGCATCGGCGAAGCCCGCCACGAAGCGGCCCGCGCGCTCGCCGATCTGTGGCTGGACACGCTGGCCAGCAGCCGGCAACGCGCGCTGTGGGCCGAACAGCTGGGATTTGCGGAGGCCAGCCACCAGGCGGTCGCGAAGCGGCGCAAGGCCGGCGACGCTTCGCAACTGGACCTCAACGTGGCGTTGGCCGACCTGCAACAGGTGCAGCAGCAACTGAGTGCCGCCACTTCGGCCGAGGCGAAAGCCAGGGCCAGGCTGGCCCTTCGGTTCCCGACGCTGAACCACGAACCCCCGGCGCTGGCCGAGCCGGCCGCGCTGGCCCTGAGCCTGCCGCAGTGGCGCGACCGCATCCTGGCGGAAAGCGATCCGATCAAGATCGCCGAAGGTCTGCTGAAGAAGGCCGAACTGGTCGCTGCCCGGGCCCGCGCTGATCGCATCCCCGATCCGACCGTCGGGGTGTACACCGCCTCTGAGGCCTTTCGCAGCGAACGCGTCATCGGCCTGAGCGTGAGCATCCCGCTGTCGGGCAGCTACCGCAGCGAGCGCCTGCAGCAGGCGCTGCAGGACGTCGAAGCTGCCCGCGCCCGGGTGGCACGCCAGAGGCGCGAGGGCGAAGCCGAGATCATCGATGCCTACGCCGACGCGGCGGGCGGTCTGGACCGTTGGCGACTGGCGTCGCAGGGCTTGTCGACCACCCAGGCCAGCGCCCGCTTGACACAACGCGCCTACACGCTGGGTGAGGCCGACCTGCAGACCTTGCTGCTGGCACGCCGCCAGGCCTTGGACGCCACTGCGGCGGCCGAGCAGGCGCGCGTCGAGGCCTTGCGCTGGCAACACCGGCTGCTGATCGACGCTCACCTGATCTGGGGGCTTGAAGACGAGTGAGCGGCCCGCAAACGGATCGCCGACCCCCCGCCGATATACTCGCGATTTCCCACCACAGCACCGCGCTCCGCCGCAGGTGCTGCACGCGATGACCAAGTTCATTTTCGTGACCGGCGGCGTGGTTTCATCTCTCGGCAAGGGCATCGCAGCGGCATCGCTGGCGGCCATCCTGGAGTCGCGCGGCCTCAAGGTCACCCTCATCAAGCTCGACCCCTACCTCAACGTGGATCCGGGCACCATGAGCCCCTTCCAGCACGGTGAGGTCTTCGTCACCGACGACGGCGCCGAGACCGACCTCGACCTGGGCCATTACGAACGCTTCATCACCACGCGGATGAAGAAGGCCAACAACTTCACCGCCGGTCAGATCTACAAGACCGTGCTCGAGAAAGAGCGCCGCGGCGACTACCTCGGCAAGACGGTGCAGGTCATTCCGCACGTCACGAACGAGATCCAGGCCTTCGTCAAGCGCGGCGCCGCCGCGCCGAATTCGGCCGAGCTCGACGTGGCCATCGTGGAAATCGGCGGCACCGTCGGCGACATCGAAAGCCTGCCTTTCCTGGAGGCCGTGCGCCAGATGAGCCTGAAGATGGGCCCGAGCAACACCGCCTTCGTGCACCTGACCTATGTGCCGTGGATCGCGGCGGCCGGCGAGCTGAAGACCAAGCCGACCCAGCACACGGTGCAGAAGATGCGCGAGATCGGCATCCAGCCCGACGTGCTGCTGTGCCGCGCCGACCGGCCGATTCCCGACGACGAGCGCGAAAAGATCAGCCTGTTCACCAATGTGCAGCCGCACGGCGTGATCAGCATGTGGGACGTCGACACCATCTACAAGGTGCCCCGCATGCTGCACGAGCAGGGCCTGGACGAGATGATCTGCATGAAGCTGCAGCTGCTGACCCGGCCCGCCGACCTGCGCCGCTGGGATGCGCTGGTGCACGAGGTGGAGCATCCGCAGCACACGGTGAAGATCGCCATGGCCGGCAAGTACACCGACCTGTCGGACAGCTACAAGTCGCTGAACGAAGCGCTGCGCCACGCCGGCATCCACAACCACGCCAAGGTCGAGATCGAGTACGTCGACGCCGAGTCGCTGACGCAGGAGACGGCCGGCCAGCTGGCGGCCTTCGACGCGATCCTGGTGCCTGGCGGTTTCGGCAAGCGCGGCATCGAGGGCAAGATCATCGCGGTGCAGTACGCCCGCGAACACAAGCTGCCCTACCTGGGCATCTGCCTGGGCATGCAGGTGGCCACGATCGAATACGCGCGGCATGTGGCCGGCTTGAGCGGCGCCAACAGCACCGAATTCGAACCCGACGGCCCGAATCCGGTGATCGCGCTGATCGAGGAATGGCAGGACCGCGACGGCAGCATCCAGAAGCGCACGGCCAGCAGCGACCTCGGCGGCACGATGCGCCTGGGCGCGCAAAGCTCCGACGTCAAGCCCGGCACGCTGGCCTTCCAGATCTACGGGCCGGTGGTGACGGAACGCCACCGCCACCGTTACGAGGCCAACGTCAATTACCTGGACCGCCTGCAAGAGGCCGGCCTGGTGATTTCGGCCTTGACGCAGAGTGAACGCCTGACCGAAATCGTCGAATTGCCGCAGGCCGTCCACCCCTGGTTCATGGGCGTGCAATTCCACCCTGAATTCAAGAGCACGCCCTGGGACGGCCACCCGCTGTTCAGCAGCTTCGTCAAGGCCGCGCTCGACCACCATCAGCGCGCCGCCTGAAGGAATCCCCCGTGAAGCTTTGCGGATACGACGTCGGCCTGAACCAGCCCTTCTTCCTGATCGCCGGACCCTGCGTGGTCGAAAGCGAACAGTTGCAGATGGACGTGGCCGGGCAGCTGCAGGACATGACCCGCGCCCTGGGCATCCCCTTCATCTTCAAGAGCAGCTACGACAAGGCCAACCGCAGCAGCGGCACGACCTTTCGCGGTCCGGGCATGGAACGCGGCCTGGAAATCCTGGCCAAGGTCAGGCGCGAGCTGCAGGTGCCGATCCTGACCGATGTCCACGACGAATCGCAGATCGCCGCGGTGGCCGCGGTGGTCGACGTGCTGCAGACACCGGCCTTCCTGTGCCGCCAGACCGATTTCATCCGCGCGGTGGCGCAATGCGGCAAGCCGGCCAACATCAAGAAGGGGCAGTTCCTGGCGCCCCACGACATGAAGAACGTCATCGACAAGGCCCGCGCCGCAGCGCGCGAAAAAGGCCTGCCCGAGGACGTGTTCATGGCCTGCGAACGCGGCGTCAGCTTCGGCTACAACAACCTGGTGTCCGACATGCGGTCGCTGGCCATCATGCGCGAGACGCAGGCGCCGGTGGTCTTCGACGCCACCCACAGCGTGCAACTGCCCGGCGGCCAGGGCACCAGCAGCGGCGGCCAGCGCGAGTTCGTGCCGGTGCTGGCCCGCGCGGCCATTGCCGTCGGTGTGGCCGGTGTGTTCATGGAAACCCACCCCGACCCGGCCAAGGCCCTGAGCGACGGCCCCAACGCCGTGCCGCTGAAGCACATGAAGGCGCTGCTGGAACAGCTGGTGGCGCTGGACCGCGTGATCAAGCAGCAGCCGCTGCTGGAGAACGACTTTTCCTGCTGAAGGACAACGCATGCCCGCCGCCTACCTGATCGTCGAATCCAACATCAGCGACCCTGAAGCCTTCAAGCGGTACATGGCTGCCGCACCGGCGGTGGCCCAGGAATTCGGTGGCGAATACCTGGTGCGTGGTGGCCGCATGCAAGTGCAGGAAGGCGACTGGAAGCCACCGCGCCTGACGGTGCTGCGCTACCCCAGCTTCGAGGCGGCCCAGGCCATGTACGACAGCCCGGGCTATGTGGCCGCACGCGCCCTGCGCCAGGGCGCCACGGTCTGCTTCAACATGGTGGTGGTCGAAGGCGTGTGAGCTTGGACCGCCCCGAAGCGCCTGCGGCCCTCCCCTCCAGGGGCGCCCCCAGCGGCCCGGCAAAGCCGGTTCCGCGGCGGCCGCTGGATCCATTTTCAGTACTGCAAGAAGGAATCACATGAGCGCCATCGTTGACATCGTCGGCCGGGAAATTCTCGACAGCCGCGGCAACCCGACCGTCGAATGCGACGTGCTGCTGGAGAGCGGCACCATGGGCCGCGCCGCGGTCCCGTCCGGGGCCAGCACCGGCAGCCGCGAGGCGATCGAGTTGCGCGACGGCGACAAGAAGCGCTATGGGGGCAAGGGCGTGCTGAAGGCCGTCGAACACATCAACACCGAGATCAGCGAATCGGTGCTGGGGCTGGACGCGTCGGAACAGGCCTTCCTCGACAAGACCCTGATCGACCTCGACGGCACCGAGAACAAGGGCCGCCTGGGCGCCAACGCCACGCTGGCCGTCAGCATGGCCGTGGCCCGCGCGGCGGCCGAGGAATCGGGCCTGCCGCTGTACCGCTACTTCGGTGGCATGGGCAAGATGAGCCTGCCGGTGCCGATGATGAACGTCGTCAACGGCGGCGCACACGCCAACAACAACCTCGACCTGCAGGAGTTGATGATCATCCCGGTGGGCGCGCCATCGTTCCGCGAAGCGCTGCGCTACGGCGCCGAGGTCTTCCACGCGCTGAAGAAGATCCTCGACGCCAAGGGCATGCCGACCAGCGTCGGCGACGAAGGCGGTTTCGCACCCAACGTGGCCAGCCACGAAGCGGCGATCCAACTGATCCTGGAAGCCATCGACCAGGCCGGCTACGTGGCCGGCGAACAGATCGCGCTGGGCCTGGACTGCGCGGCCAGCGAGTTCTACAAGGACGGCAAGTACCACCTGGCCGGCGAAGGCCTGCAGCTGACGGCGCCCGAGTGGACCGACATGCTGGCGACCTGGGTCGACCGATACCCGATCATCAGCATCGAGGACGGCATGCACGAAGGGGACTGGGCCGGCTGGAAGCACCTCAACGACCGCCTGGGCAAGCGGGTGCAGCTGGTCGGCGACGACCTCTTCGTCACCAACACCCGGATCCTCGAACGCGGCATCAAGGAAGGCGTGGCCAATTCCATCCTGATCAAGATCAACCAGATCGGCACGCTGACCGAAACCTTCGCCGCCATCGAGATGGCCAAACGCGCGGGCTGGACCAACGTCATCAGCCACCGCAGCGGCGAAACCGAAGACAGCACCATCGCCGACATCGCGGTGGGCAGCAACGCCGGCCAGATCAAGACCGGTTCGCTGAGCCGCAGCGACCGCATGGCCAAGTACAACCAGCTGCTGCGCATCGAAGAAGACCTGGGCGACGTCGCGAGCTACCCCGGCCGCGCGGCCTTCTACAACCTGAAGTAAGGCAGCGGCGGCGCCATGCGTTGGGCCACCCTCATCATCGCCGCACTGCTGGTCCTGGTGCAGGCTGACCTGTGGTTCGGCAAGGGCAACCTGCCCTATGTGATGACGCTGCGCAAGCAATTGCTGGCACAGCGCGGGGCCAACGAGCAGGCGCGCCAGCGCAATGTGCGCGTGGCCGCCGAAGTGATCGATCTGCGCGAGGGTCTGGAGATGGTCGAGGAAAAAGCCCGCGCCGAGTTGGGCATGGTCAAGCCCAATGAAATCCTGGTGCAGGTCAGCACGCGCAAACCGTGAATATCACGGGGCTGGAAGTGGTGGCCTCGCTGGTCGCCGTGGTGATGGTTTTGGCCAATCTGCGCGTCAACCCGGTCGGCTGGCCGCTGGCCATCGTCAGTTCGCTGATGTACGCCAAGATTTTTGCCGACAGCCAGCTCTATGGGGAAGCCAGCCTGCAGTTCGTCTTCGTCGTGCTGGCCTGCTGGGGCTGGTGGCAGTGGCTCCGCGGACAAGGTGACGACGGGCGGGCGCTGCAGGTGCAGGTGCTGACGACCCGCCTGCGCTGGGGTGCCGCTGCCGCCACCTTCGCCGCCTGGCCGCTGCTGGGCCTGCTGCTGCAGCGTGTCACCGACAGCGACGTGCCCTACCTCGACGCGCTGCCCACGGTGGCGAGCCTGACCGGACAGTTCCTGCTGGGCCGCAAGTACATCGAGAACTGGGCCGTGTGGCTGGCCGTGAACGGCTTCAGCATCGTGCTGTTCGCGCACAAGGGCCTGTGGCTGACAGTGGCGCTGTACGCCGTGTTTGCCGCGCTGTCCCTGGCGGGGTGGCGGGCCTGGCGGCGGCAGTTGCAGCATGGCTGAGGGCGCGCTGCGCATCGCGCTGGTCGGCGCCGAGAGCACCGGCAAGACGACGCTGGCCGCCGCGCTGGCCACCCGGCTGGAGCAGGACAGCGGCCTGCGCGTGGCCTGGGTGCCCGAGTGGCTGCGCCTTTGGTGTGATGAAAACGGCCGGACGCCGCGCCAGGACGAGCAGCAGGCCATCCTGCAGATGCAGCATGCGCACATCGCCGCGGCGGCCGCCAGCCACGACATCGTGGTCTGCGACACCACGGCGCTGATGACAGCCGTCTACAGCCGCATCGTCTTCGGCGACCGCTCGCTCGATGGGCAGGCCGCCGCTCTGCACCGCGAGATGGACCTGACGCTGCTGACCGCGCTGGACCTGCCGTGGGTCGCCGACGGCGCCCAGCGCGACGGCCCGCAGGTGCGCGAACCGGTGGACAGCGCACTGCGCGACTTGCTGGCTGCCCACCGCCTGCCGTGGTCGGTGGTGGCCGGCAGCGGCCTGGCGCGACTGGAACAGGCGGTCGCTGCGGTGGCGCCCTGCCTGCGCCGCCGCAGCCTTCACTGCACGGCGCGGCTGCCCGGGGGCTGATCGGCCGGCGACGTGAACATCTCGCCGACGTCGATGGCGTCGAAGCGGTACTGCAGGCCGCAGAACTCGCAACCGACCTCGACCAGGCCGCGCTCCTCGATCAGGCTGTCGCTCTCTTCGCGGCCCAGGCCGCGCAACATGCCCTGCACGCGCTCGCGCGAGCAGGTGCAGGCAAAGCGCGGCTGCTGCGGTTCGAAGACGCGCACCGTCTCTTCCCAAAACAGGCGGTGCAGGATCGCTTCGGGCGTCAGGCTGAGCAGCTCCTCGCGCGTCAGCGTGGCGGCCAACATCGAGATGCGGTTGTAGGCTTCGCTGAGGCCGATGTCGTCCTCGTTGCGATGGCCCGCCAGATTGCCCTCGCCTTCGACCGGCAGGCGCTGGATCAGCAGGCCGGCTGCGACCTGGTCGTCGGCCGCCAGCACCAGCCGGGTGTCGAGCTGCTCGGACTGCAGCATGTAGTGCTCGAGCACCTGCGACACGTCTTGCAGCGGCTCGCGCTGGTCCCCATGCAGCGGCACCACGCCCTGGTAGGGCTGCTGGCCGGGGAACTTGTCCTTCGGGTCCAGGGTGATCGCGCAGCGGCCCTGGCCGTGGACGTTCAACATGGCTTCCAGGCGCGCGCCGGCCGGCACCTCGCCGACCACGGTGGCCGTCGCGCGAAAGCTCAGTTCGGGCTGCACCTCGACCACCGCCAGCTTCACCGGACCGTCGCCGAAGACCTGCAGCACCAGCGCGCCGTTGAACTTGATGTTGGCCTGCATCAGCACGCCGGCCGCTGCCATCTCGCCCAGCAGCACGCGCACCTCGGGCGGGTGCATGCCGATTGCCTGGCGGCGGCGCAGCACCTCCTGCCAGCTGTCGGTCAGCCGCACCAGCATGCCGCGCACCGGCAGGCCCTCGAAGATGAACTTGATGACGGTCGACATCAGGCCATCCGCTTGAGTTGCGATCGGTGGCGCACCGCGTTGTCAACGTAGTGCGCCGCCGCGGCGCGCACGCGCGCCACCTGCTCGGGCGATAGTTCGCGCACGGCCTTGGCCGGGCTGCCCAGGATCAGGCTGTTGTCGGGAAATTCCTTGCCTTCGGTGACCACCGCGCCGGCGCCGACCAGGCAGTTGCGGCCGATCTTCGCGCCGTTCAGGATCACCGCCTGGATGCCGACCAGCGAGCCTTCGCCAATGGTGCAGCCATGCAGCATCACCAAGTGGCCGATCGAGACGTCGTCGCCCAGCGTCATCGGGTAGCCGTGGTCGGTGTGCAGGACGCTGCCGTCCTGCACATTGACGCGGTCGCCCAGCGTGATGCGGTCGTTGTCACCGCGCAGCACCGCGCCGTACCAGACGCTGCTGTGCTCGCCCATGCGCACGCGGCCGAGCACGGTGGCGCTCTCGGCGACCCAGGCGGTGGACGCGAGCTGGGGTGCATAGTCGGGATCGTCCCCGAGTTGGTAGATGGCCACGGTGCGCCCCTTCAGGCAAAGTCGATAATTCTAAAGATGGAACTGAGAGTCGCCGCCTTGCAGGTCTTGGCGCTGCCCGACCCGGCCGCCAAGGCCGCCGCCGCCCGGGTCTTGCCGGACACCCCGGGCGCGTCGCTGGACCCGGGCGCCCTGCTGCACCAGGCCGGCGACCTGCCGGGCCGGCCAGAACGGCCGGCCCTGCTGGCGCACACCGCGCTGGCCCGCCGCTCGCCGTTCACCACCGGCGGCCGCGCGGCCTTGCTGCACGCGGTGGCACACATCGAATTCAACGCCATCAACCTGGCCCTGGACGCCGTCTGGCGCTTCCCCGGCCTGCCCGAGGCCTACTACCGCGACTGGCTGCGCGTGGCATCCGAAGAGGCCCTGCACTTCAACCTGCTGAACGCCCACCTGGCGACGCTGGGCTACGCCTATGGCGACTTCGACGCCCACGACGGCCTGTGGACCATGGTCGAGAAGACGGCCCACGACGTCACCGCCCGCATGGCCCTGGTGCCGCGCACGCTGGAAGCCCGAGGGCTGGACGCCACGCCGCCGATGCAGGCCAAGCTGCAGCGGGCCGGCGACGCACGCGCGGTCGAGATCCTGGATGTGATCCTGCGCGATGAGATCGGTCATGTCGCCATCGGCAACCACTGGTTCCGCTGGCTGTGCGCGCGCGACGGACTGGACCCGCTGGCGCACTACACGGTGCTGGCGCAACGCCACGGCGCGCCGCGGCTGCGTCCGCCCTTCAACCTGGAAGCCCGGCAGGCTGCAGGCTTCACGGCAGCCGAGATTCAGGCGCTGGGCGAGCCCGACTGAAGCGCGGAAAAAAAAGGAGCCCGCCTCGGGCTCCCTTCGTCGACCGGGCGCCGCGGCTCAGGGAACGGCGACGAAACGCACCAGCGTGGGCGTCGTGGTGTCGCAGATCTGCCCGCCGACGCCAGTCACCGTGTGGGTGCCCGCGTTGCGCGGCGCGGCCAGGATGGCGGCCAGGTCCAGCACCGCCAGCGCCGTCGGCGGGGGACCACCGCTGGCCATCACGCCATAGGCCTTGCCGTCATTGCCACTGGTGTAGGCCGTGACCGTGTGCGGATCCAGACCGGCCGCGACGCCGCAGATCGCCGGGACGTAGGCGTAGTCGACGATGGTCGGCGTGCCGCTGCCCGAGGTCGAGGGCAGTTGCAGCACCGCGAAGGCACTGCCGCCGAACTCGCCCGTCACCAGCGCCAGGTGGCTGCTGCCCGGCGCCACCGTGATGCCCGACGTGCCCGCCGAGAAGGAGGTCCCCGCCAGCGTGACGATCTGGCTCGGCGCGGTCCAGCTGCCGGGGGTCCCCGGCGTGAAGGTGGCCTGGGTCAGGTCGGTGATGTACACCGTGCTGGTGAACTCGACCGACGCCAGCGCGATGCCGGTGCTGCAGTCTTCGGCTGCCGAGTCCGGTTCGCCGGCGGTGCCCATGGGCCTGCCGAATTCCGTGCCCAGCGCGCCGCTGGTCGAGTTGAACTGAACCAGGTTGTAGGAGTTGGCTTCATTCGGCGACAGCACATAGCCCCGCGTCGGGTCGATGGAGATGTTCTGCGAGACCTGCCGCGCCATCGGCACCGGGGACTGGAAGGTCTTGGTGGCCAGGTCCAGCACCTGCAGCGCGGAGGCCGACGGCGAAGGCGTGTAGCCCATGTTGATCACAGCCTGGTTGGTCAGCGCATTGATCGCGACGCCGCAGTTCTTGCAGGAACCACCCGAAAAGCTGGTGAAGCCGTTGGCCCCGCTGGTCAGCGTGTGGGTCAGCGCACCCAAGGCGTTGTAGACGTAGACCGTGTTGTCGTTGGTCGTGCAGACCGACTCGCCGGTGGCCGGATTCGACGCGCAGGAGTTGACCGCCAGGGCGGTGGCGATGGTCGCGTTGGTACCAGCGCCCTCCAGCGCGACCATGCGGACACCTGTCGTGCCACCGGCCCAGGCGCCGCGCGGCACGACCGCCGTGACCGGACCGGCGGCGACCGGCGCGTTGATGCCCAGCGAACTGCCCGGCACGCAGGCCGACAGCGTGCTGCTGGTGTGCGTGACGGCAATCTGCGCGCAAGGACCGCCGGCGCTGGTGAAGGACACCGGCGCCGTGGTGGCACCGTCCAGCGAGACGTAATAGGTGCCTGTGGACAGCGAGCCCGGCACCTGGAACTGCACGCGCCGGGTGCTGCCCAGGATGGTGTTGACGGCCAAGGCCGGGGTATCGGCCAGCGAAGCGCCGCCGCAACTGGCGGCCAGATGGACCGTGACGGCAGCCGGCAGGATGGAGCCCGCCGGATAACCCGAGCCATTGACGTTGACGTTGGAGATGCCCGCCACGCCGCTGCTCGGCGAGGTGGCGGCGGTCAGGGTGACGGCACCGGCGAGCAGGGGCGTCAGCGCCCCCAAGGCCAGGGCGGCCAGCCAGGCCAGCCGGCTGGTGTGGAGTTTGCTCATCGAAATCTCCTGATGGGGGTTGGAAGTCGACAGAAATTCAGCGCCGCGCCTGGGCCAGCGCAGGCTGCGGCCGCCTGGCCGTGGACCACTTCATCGCCAGCGCGGCGGCCAGCGCGACCAGCAGCAGCGAACTCGGCTCCGGCGTGGTGCCGCCGCCTCCTGTGGTCTCAACCTGGATGACGGCATAGTCGCCGTCGGACAAGGTGGCCCCGACCGAGGGCAGGATGGCGACCGAGAAGGTCGGCAGGATGGTCACGGCGCCCAGGCCATCGACGGTGACCGAGGTGGTCGAAAAAGCGCCGGTCAGCGTCGCGTCGGTGGGCAAGGGATTCGAGCCGCCGATGGCGATGTCGCCGCCGTCGAACGACAGACCGTCCAGGTTGGGCGTGAAATAGGAAGGCCCGAAGACCGTGGTGCCGCCGCCAGTGAAATGCACCGTCAGGCTCAGGCTGGACAGCGTCAAGGAAGAGGTGACGAGCCAATCGGGCACCGAGGAATTGGCGCCCGACAAGTTGACGATGTCGAACTGGCCGGTGCTGCCCGGAATGGTGATGTCCCAGCTGACGAAGCCCATCGGTATGGAAGTGGCTACCGCCGGGGCTGCGCAGCCCGCGCAAACGCTGAGGATGCCCAGCAAACGATGCACTGATTTCCACATGGCACGGATCTCCTTCGGTAGTTTGGAATGGTCAAACCGAGGGTTCACCCGAGCAGCGGCGGTCCGGTAACCGCAGGTTTCGCGAAGAGTCAACCCGTGAGCCGCTCATCCGCATCAGCCGTGCCAGAAAAAATTACTTTTCGAAAAACAAGGACTTAGCCCTGCGGCGGTCGGTTCTGCCAGCGCCACTGTAAAGTTTTCCGTCATTTCTGATCGACCAGCGGGAGAGATCATGGACCAGACGCCGGCCGGGATGCGCCAAGGGCAAGTCCGTAGCGGGCGGTAGAGTACGGCGCACCGCCGCCACTGCATTGCCACCCTGCCATGACCGAAAAACCAGTCCGCCGCTTCCTGCTGATTGCCGGATGGACGACCGCCAGCCTGCTGCTGGCCGCCTGCGGCAAACCGGATGTCCCTGCCAACGCAGCGCTCACGCCAGCGGGCGGCCCCGCCGCCAGCACAGCCCCGGCCAGGGTCTACGTGGTCGGCACCGACGCCGCCTACGCCCCCTTCGAAAGCCAGAACGAGAAGGCCGAGATCGTCGGCTTCGACATCGACGTGGTGAAGGCGGTAGCCCATCAGGCAGGCTTCGAGGTGAAGTTCGTCAACACGCCGTGGGAAGGCATCTTCAACGCGTTGCAGCAGGGCGACCGCGATCTGGTGACTTCGGCCGTGACGATCACGCCCGAACGCCGGCAGACGATGGACTTCAGCCAACCCTACTTCGACGCGGTGCAGTTGATCGTCGTGAAGCAGACCAGCAAGGTCGCCAGGTTCAACGACCTGAAGCCGCTGAAGGTGGGCGTGCAGACCGGCACCACGGGCGACGAAGCCATCACCAAGCTGCTGGGCAAGACCAGCCCGAACATCAAGCGCTTCGAGCTGACGCCGCTGGCCCTGAAGGAACTGGAAGCCGGTGGCGTCGACGCGGTGGTGGCCGACAACGGCGTGGTCAGCAACTACGTGGCCAACAACCCGGCGGGCCAGTTCAAGACCGTCACCGACCCGAGCTTCACGCCCGAGCAATACGGTATCGCGATCAAGAAGGGCAACGCCGAGTTGCTGGCCAAGGTCAACCAGGGTCTGGCCGGCATCCAGGCCAACGGCACCTACCAGGCCCTGTACGCGAAGTATTTCGGCAGCGCCAGCAGCGTCGGTATCGCCGCAGCGGCGGCCTCGGCCGCTGCCCCGGCCGCGTCGAAGTAGGGGCGCCCGGCATGGACCTGCGCTGGGAGATCCTGGTCGGCTACGCACCGCTGTTCGTCAGCGGCCTGGCGATGACGGTCGAGTTGACGCTGGTCGCGATGGCGGCCGGGCTGGCGCTGGGTGTGGTCTTCGGGCTGATCAGCAGCTCGGGCGACGCGCCGCCGCCGCGCGCGCTGCTGGCGTGCGGGCTGCTGCGCGGGGCCCGCGGCGTGACCCTGGCCTACGTGACCTTCTTTCGCGGCACACCGCTGTTCGTGCAGATCCTGCTGGTGCACTTCGCACTGATGCCGGTGCTGATCCACCCCGACCACGGCCTGCTGCTGGCCGGCGAGGCGGCGCGCAGCTTCCGCCAGGAACACGGCGCCTTCTTCTCGGGCTGCCTGGCCTTGTCGCTGAATGCCGGGGCCTACATCAGCGAGATCTTCCGCGCCGGCATCCAGAGCATCCACCGCGGCCAGACCCAGGCTGCCTACAGCGTCGGGCTGAACCACGTGCAGGCCTTGCGTTACGTGGTCCTGCCGCAGGCCGTGCGGCGCATGGTGCCGGCGCTGGTCAACGAAGGCGTCACGCTGATCAAGGACTCGTCGCTGGTCTCGGCCATCGGCCTGGCCGAACTGGCCTTGGCAGCACGCACCGTGGCCGGCGCCTATGCGCGCTACTGGGAGCCGTATCTGGCGATCTCGGCGGTCTACCTGGTGCTGACCTTGACGCTGTCGCTGCTGGCCCGGCGGCTCGAAGCGCCCGAGCACCTGCGCGGGCGCTGAAGCCGCCGGTGCGGCCTCAGCCGCGCGGGTGGTGGGCGGCGTGCAACTGCCGCAGTCGTTCGCGGGCGACGTGGGTGTAGATCGTGGTGGTGCCGATGTCGGCGTGGCCCAGCAGCATCTGCACCGCCCGCAGATCGGCGCCATGGTTCAGCAAATGGGTCGCGAAAGCGTGGCGCAGCGTGTGCGGCGACAGCGGCGCGTTGATGCCGGCCTGCAGCGCGTAGCGCTTGATCAGCCGCCAGAACATCTGCCGCGACATGCCGGCGCCCAGACGGGTGATGAACAGGTCGTCGCTGGTCTGCGGACCCAGGATCGCCGCCCGCCCCTGCGCCAGGTAGCGGCGCAGCCAGCCGTGGGCTTCGGCGCCGAAAGGCACCAGGCGTTCGCGCGAGCCTTTGCCCGTCACGCGCAAGACGCCCTCGTCCAGCCCCAGGCGCACCGTCTTCAAGGTGACCAGTTCGCTGACGCGCAAGCCGCTGGCGTACATCAGTTCGACCATGCTGCGATCGCGCAGACCCAGCGGCGTTTCGGTATCGGGGGCGGCCAGCAGCGCTTCGACCTGCGCTTCGCTCAGCGTCTTGGGCACGCGCAGCGCCTGGCGCGCGGCGGTCAGCTTCAGCGTCGGGTCGGCTTCGATCAGGTGCTCGCGCGCCGCCCAGCGGAAGAAGCGCTTGAAGACCGTCAGGCGGCGGTTGGCCGTGGCGGCCTTGGTGGCCTGGTGCCTGGCGGCCATGAAGCCCAGCAGGTCGGCCTCGGCGCTGTCGGCCAGTGCCTTGCCGGTGTCGGCCCGCAGCCAGGCGGCGTACAGGCCCAGGTCACGGCGGTAGGCGGCCAGCGTCAGCGGCGCCAGACCGTCCTCGATCCACAGGGCGTCGACGAAGCGGTCGATGACGGCCAGGCTGGCCGCCATCACGCCGGCATCACCGGCTGTCATGCCGCCGCGTCTGTACGCTCACTCGACCTTCAGCCCCTGTTTGGCGACGACCGTCCTGTAGACCTCGAGTTCGGCCTTGATCTGGGCGGTGAACTGCTCGGGCGTGTTGCCGATCAGCAGCGAGCCGGTCTCCTCGATGCGCTTCTTCACGCCCGGGTCTTCCAGCGCCTTCTTCACCGAATTGGCCAGCTTGTCGACCACGT
Organism: Betaproteobacteria bacterium; assembly: GCA_947453725.1. Taxonomy (GTDB): domain Bacteria; phylum Pseudomonadota; class Gammaproteobacteria; order Burkholderiales; family Burkholderiaceae_C; genus Rubrivivax. The sequence goes on from CANGHH010000014.1 coordinate 85,370, forward strand.
CCTTGGGCAGGCCCTTCGGGCCGACGATGCCGTAGAAGGCCATCCGGTTGACGGGTTCGAGGCCGACTTCCTTGAAGGTGGGCACATTCGGCAGTTGCGCCAGGCGCTGCGGCGCGGCCACCACGATGGCGATCAGGCGGCCGTCCTTGATGAAGGGCAGCGCCGACGGCATGTTGTCGAAGATGATCGGCACCTGACCGGCCACCGTGTCGTTCAAGGCCGGGCCGGCGCCGCGGTAGGGGATGTGCGTCATGAAGACGCCGGCCAGGCTCTTGAACAGTTCGGTCTGCAGGTGGCCGATGCCGCCGGTGCCCGAACTGGCGTAGCTGTACTTGCCGGGATTCTTCTTCAGTTCGGCGACGAAACCCTTGTAGTCGCGCGCCGGGAAGCTGGGATGCACCGCGATGACGTTCGGTGTTGCCGCAATGTTGATGACCGGTGTGAAGTCGGTCAGCGGGTTGTAGCCGATGCGCGGGTTGATGGCCGGGTTGGCCGCCGTGGTGCTGACCGTGCCCATGCCGATGACGTAGCCGTCGGGGCTGGACTTGATGACCTCCTGCGCGCCGACCGAACCGCCGCCGCCGGCCTTGTTCTCGACCAGCACCTGCTGGCCCAGCGCCGAGCCCATGCGCTCGCCGACGATGCGGGCCACGATGTCGGTGGTGCCGCCGGGTGCGAAGGGCACGATCAGCCGCACGGACTTGCTCGGGTAGGCCTGGGCGCTGGCGAAGAGCGGCGCGCTCAAGGCCAGCGCGGCGGCACACAGCAGGGTCAGTTGCTTGGGGTGCATGGGACAGTCTCCATCGGGGGGGGTCTTGTGGGTTGAGGCCGCAGCGCCGGGTCAGGCGGTGCCGCCGAGCAGGCCGGCCTTGAGCTTGGTGTCGGAAGGATGAGGGCCGATGAAGACGCGCAACAAGGCACCATAGAAATCGTCGCCCGCTATCGCTTCGCCGCGCAGTGTGCCATTCAGCTTGAAGAGCAGGCCGCGGGCGGGGTCGAAGTCGAGGTCGATGGTGTCGCTCTCGTGCAGGGTTTCCAGCGCGGCGATGCGCCCGGCCAGCAGCGCCTGGCGCTCGGACAGCTTGTCGGCCAGCGCAGGCTCGCTGTTGCGCGGCAGGCCGACGTTCAGCGCCTTGACGAATTCCGCAGCCGGCAGGTCGCGGTAGAAGCGCAATTGCAGGCGTTTCGGCCCCGGCATGCTGACGGCCTGCTCGGCCGTGCTGGCGCGGGCGCCCAGGTAGAGCGCCGCCGCGTAGGCCTTGAACCAGGCCACCGCGCGCAGCCCGGTGCCGTTGAGCAGCAGTTCGCTGCCGGCGACTTGAACCCGCCGCTCGAAGACCAGGCCGCTGACCGTGACCGTGTTGTCGGTGGCCGCTGCCCCCAACGGCATCCAGCCCGCACCCAGCAGGCCCAGGCCAACAACCAGGGTCCGCCGTGTAAGCACTGGTGATGTCAGTTTCATGTCTGTTCAACGTGGCCGGGGTTCGCGCCGCCGACCGCTGGCCCTTCCGCCAGCGCCCAATCGATGTGTTCCTGCACCAGCGGGTCGGCTGCTGCACGCCGCGCCGTCAAGGCTTGCGCCAGCGCGGGATCGCCGGTCGCTCGCCAGGCGTTGCCCAGCGCCACCGCCAGGTTGCGCTGCCAGCGGACATGGCCGATGCGCCGGATGGCGCTGCCCTCGGTGCGGCGGAGGAATTCGGCGGCGTCCCAGGCCCACAGCTGCAGCAGCGTGGCGTGGCCCAGCGGCCCGCGTTCGTCGAAGTCGGGCAGCACCGAGCGGCCGGCGTACTTGTTCCACGGGCAGGCCAGCTGACAGTCGTCGCAGCCGACAATGCGGTTGCCCATCGCGCGGCGGAATTCGACCGGAATCGGGCCGGCTTGTTCGATGGTCAGGTAGCTGATGCAGCGACGCGCGTCCAGCCGGTAGGGCGCGACGATGGCCTGCGTCGGGCAGATGTCGAGGCAGGCGCTGCAGCTGCCGCAGTGGCCGCTGACCGGCGCGCTCAAGGGCAGCGGCAGGTCGATGAAGATCTCGCCCAGGAAGGCCATCGAACCGGCCTCGCGCGACAGCGCCAGGGTGTGCTTGCCGCGCCAGCCCAGCCCGCTGCGGGTGGCCAGTTCGACCTCCAGCAGCGGCGCCGAATCGGTGAACACGCGGTGGCCCAGCGGCCCGACCTCGGCGGCCAGCCGGTCGGCCAGCTGCTGCAGGCGCTGCCTCAGCACCTTGTGGTAATCACGGCCCCGGGCGTAGACCGACACCACGGCGCGCTGCGGGTCGCCCTGCGCGGCCCATTCGCGGTCGATCCAGTCGGGCGCCGTGCTGCGCGGCAGGTAATCCATGCGCGCGCTGATGACGCGCAGCGTACCCGGTACCAGCTCGGCCGGCCGCGCGCGCTTCAGGCCATGGGCAGCCATGTAGGCCATGCTGCCGTGGAAGCCGGCGGCCAGCCAGGCCTGCAAGCCGGCTTCGGCGGTCGACAGGTCGATGTCGGCGATGGCGATCTGGGAGAATCCCAGTTCACCGGCCCAGGCCTGCAGCCGCTGCACCAGCGACTGTCCAGCGCCGGCGTCCCCCGCCGGGCCTGGCCCGTCATCCCGCTCACTTCCGGTCCCGTGTCGCAGCCTGTCCTCCCACCCGCAGTCGAAGCGCTGATTCTAGGAAGCCGCCAGCTGCGCTGGCCCGACGAGGCCGCCTGCGCCGAATTCGCGCAGCAACTGGCACGTCACCCCGGCCTGGCGCAGGCCTGTCTCGAACTGCACGGCCCGCTCGGCGCGGGCAAGACCACTTTCGTGCGCCACCTGCTGCGCGCGCTGGGTGTCGAGGGCCGCATCAAGAGCCCGACCTACACGGTGATGGAGCCCTACACGCGGCCGGGCCTGGCGCCGCTGGCCATTTCACACTTCGATTTCTACCGCTTCACCGACCCGCGCGAATGGGTCGACGCCGGTTTCCGCGATGTCTTCGCGGCACCGGGCCTGAAGCTGGCGGAATGGCCCGAGCGGGCCGCCGGCATGCTGCCGCTGGCCGACCTGCGGCTGCACATCGAGGTCGACGACGACAAGCCCGACGCGCGCTGCGTGCGGCTCGAAGCCGGCACCGCCCGCGGCCTGGAACTGCTCGAATGAGGCGCCCCGGCCGCCGCGCCGCCTTGCGCCGGTTGGGCCGGTTCGGCCAGCTGGCGCTGCTGCTCGGCGCGCCGCGGCTGGCCTGGGGCGCGGCCATCGTGGCGGTGCGCTTGTGGCCGGCGCGCGATTACACGCGGGTCAGCATCGAGTCCGACCAGCCGCTGGTGGCCACGCACCTGCTGACCGAAGCGCCGCACCGCCTGGTGGTGGACATCAGCGGGCTGGAGCTGAACGCCGCGCTGCGCGAACTGGTCGGCAAGGTGCAGCCCGACGACCCCTACATCGCCGGCGTGCGCGTCGGCCAGTACCAGCCGCGCGTGGTGCGGCTGGTGTTCGACCTGAAGCAGCCGGTGAAACCACAGCAGTTCGCGCTGGAACCGGTGGCGGCCTACAAGAACCGGCTGGTCTTCGACCTCTACCCGCTGCAGGACGCCGACCCGCTGCTGGCGCTGCTGCGCGAGCGCGAAGGAGCCGGCCTGCAGTCGACGCAAGCCGCCCAGGCGATGCAGGACGCGCTGGGCGAACTGATCGCGCGGGTCGACCCGCCGGCGGCTGTCGCCGCAGCGGCCGCATCGGCGGCACCCCCGGCCTCGGCCACCTGGGCCGACTCAGCCTTCGTGGCCACGCCGCCCACGCTGCCGGTGCAGCCCGTGCTGCCGCGGCCGCCACCGCTGTCCCTGCCGCTGGCGCCGGGCGACGCGCCACTGGTGATGCCCGCGTATCCCTCCTTGCCGACACCCCTGCCGATGCCGCCACCCGTCGCGCCGACGCCGGCCGAACAGCGGCGCGTCGACCGGCTGGTCATCGTGGCGCTGGACCCCGGCCACGGCGGCGAAGACCCGGGCGCCATAGGCCCCAGCGGTCTGCGCGAAAAGGACGTGGTGCTGGCGGTGGCGCTGGCGCTGCGTGACCAGCTCAACGCGGTGCCCGGCCTGCGCGTGATGATGACCCGCGATGCCGATTTCTTCGTGCCGCTGCAAGACCGCGTGCGCAAGGCTCAGCGCGTGCAGGCCGACCTCTTCGTCAGCCTCCACGCCGACGCCTATCTGCGCCCCGAAGCGCGCGGCGCCAGCGTCTTCGCGCTGTCGACCCAGGGCGCGACCAGCAGCGCGGCGCGCTGGATGGCCAACAAGGAAAACGCCGCCGACGCGGTGGGCGGGGTCAACGTGAAGGCCGTCCGCGACCCGCAGTTGCTGCACGCCATGCTCGACATGAGCACCACGGCGCAGATCAAGGACAGCCTGCGCCTGGGCAATGAGGTGCTGACACGCATCGGCAAGGTCGGCCGGCTGCACAAGGGACAGGTCGAACAGGCCGGCTTCGCGGTGCTGAAGGCACCCGACATCCCGAGCATCCTGGTCGAGACGGCCTTCATTTCGAACCCGGAAGAAGAAGCCCAGTTGCGCGACGCCGCTTACCGCGGGCAACTGGTGCGGGCGCTGGCGGCGGGCATCCAGCGCTACTTCGAGCGGCACCCGCCACTGGCCCGTCAGCGGCCGCTGTCCTGAGAACCGCGGCAGCGGCCTTCAGCCGCGCGTGCCGATGTAGCGCTTGCGCCGGAAGAACAGCACCAGCCCGATGACGACCGACACCATCGCGGCAAAGGCGAACCAGAAACCGCCGGCCGAATGGATCAGCGGCAAGGCCTCGAAGTTCATGCCGAAGAAACCGGTGATCAGGTTCAGCGGCAGAAAGATCGCGGTCAGCACGGTCAGCGTGCGCATGATGTCGTTCGTGCGGTGGCCCAAGGCGCTGAAGTGCATCTGCACCGCCGTTTCGGCGCTCTGCTCCAGCCGCCGCACGTGGCCCAGCACGCGCTCGATGTGCTCCAGCACATCGCGCGACCGCACGCGCAGCAGCTCGCGTTCGCGGCGGGCCTGCAGGTCGGCTTCGTCGGGCCATTCGTCGAGCGCGTCGATCCACTCCTGCACCGCCGTGTGCTGGTCTTCGCAGGTGTCTTCCAGCAGGTGCAGCGAATTGCGCGACTCCAGCAGGATCTGCCAGTCGTCGAAGCGGCTGCGCGGGTCGAGCAGCTGCGCCTGCAGCGTGCCCAGCTGGCGGGTCAGCAAACGGCGCAGATCCAGGTAGCTGTCGACCATGTGGTTGAGCATGCGCAGCATCAGCTCGGCCGCACTCAGCGGCAGGCGCGCCGAACCGCGCGGCTCGCCGCCGGCGGCCAGACCGCCCAGGCGGTGCGCGAAGTGCTCGCGCACCGCGCAGTCGGTCGGGTGCACGGTGAGCAGCACGCGGTCGAACAGCGCGAAACCCACCGGGCTGGTGTCGATGGCCGCCAGCGCCTGGCGCGCGGTGCTGGCCGTGCCGTGCTGGTCGTCGAAGAACATGCCCTGGCTGCCGGCGCCGGCGGCCAACCGGCGGAAGACCATCAGGTCGTACCAGGACGTGTAGTCGAAGTGGCTGGGCAGCTGGTTGTTCAGCAGGTCCGAGATGTGCAGGTCGACCAGCGTGCCGCCGGTCCAGCGCTGCATCGCGGCCTGCACCTCGGCGCTGCCGAGCTCGAATTCACGCCGCCCGCTGCCCAGCCACAGGAAGCCCTGCGCGGGCAGGGCCGCGGGCATGACGTCGAGTTCGGTGAAGTGGTCGACCCCGACGTGGAAGATGCGCATCGCCTGGCAGCGGGAGGCGCCCTTCAGCCGGCGCGCAGCAGGCGCGCGGCGTCCAGCGCGAAGTAGCTCAGCACGCCGTCGGCACCAGCGCGCTTGAAGGCCAGCAGCGCTTCCATCATCACCGCGTCGTGGTCGAGCCAGCCGTTGGCTGCGGCGGCCTTCAACATCGCGTATTCGCCGCTGACCTGGTAGGCGAAGGTCGGCACCTGGAATTCGTCTTTCACGCGGCGCACGATGTCCAGGTAAGGCATCCCTGGCTTGACCATCACCATGTCGGCACCCTCGGCGATGTCGAGCGCCACCTCGCGCAGCGCTTCGTCGCTGTTGCCGGGGTCCATCTGGTAGGCCTTCTTGTCGCTCTTGCCCAGGTTGGACGCCGAGCCCACGGCGTCGCGGAAGGGGCCGTAGAAGGCGCTGGCGTACTTGGCGCTGTAGGCCATGATCTTCGTGTGGACCAGGCCGGCGCCTTCCAGCGTCGAGCGGATCGCGCCGATGCGGCCGTCCATCATGTCGCTGGGCGCCACGATGTCGACCCCGGCCTGCGCGTGCACCAGCGCCTGCTGGCGCAGCACGGCGACCGTGTCGTCGTTGAGGATGTAGCCGGTCTCGTCGAGCAGGCCGTCCTGCCCGTGGCTGGTGTAGGGGTCGAGCGCCACGTCGGTCAGGATGGCCAGCTGCGGAAAGCGCGCCTTCAGGCCGCGCACCACGCGCGGCACCAGGCCGTCGGGGTTGGTGGCCTCGCGGCCGTCGGGCGTCTTCAGGGCCGGGTCGATGACCGGAAACAGCGCCATCACCGGCACGCCCAGCTTGACGCAGTCTTCGGCCACCGCGTAAAGCCCGTCGAGGCTGCGCCGCTGCACGCCGGGCATGCTGGCCACGTCCTGGCTGCGGCCCTCGCCGTCGAGCACGAAGACCGGCAGGATCAGATCCTCCGGCGCGAGTCGGTTTTCACGCACCAGGGCGCGGATGGCGGCGTCGCGGCGCAGGCGGCGCGGGCGGCTGGCGGGATAGGGCGGCGGCGTGAACAAGGCGGTCTCCTGATTGCCGGATCGGAATGGCGTTCCGCGAGAAAGAACACGGGGGCGAAGCGCATCGCGCCCGCCATTTCGTTCTGCTAAAGTCTTTTTTGGATGATAGCCGCGCGGTTATCGTCCCCTGCTTTTCCTCCCTGAGCAGGTGCCTGCCGGTGATGACATCGAAAAGGCTTGCAGGCCCTGGCTCCGCGCCAGGGCCTTTTTTTTGGCCCACCATAATCCAGCCATGATCAGCGCATACCTGTGGGTCAAGGCCTTCCACATCGTCTTTGTGGCCAGTTGGTTTGCCGGGCTTTTCTACCTGCCCCGCATCTTCGTCAACCTGGCCATGGTGCCGGCCGACAGCCACGCCGAGCGCGAGCGCCTGCTGCTGATGGCGCGCAAGCTTTACCGCTTTTCCAACATCCTGATGCTGCCCGCGCTGGGCTTGGGCCTGTGGCTCTGGCTGGGCTACGGCATCGGTTCGGGCCAGGGCTGGATGCATGCCAAGCTGCTGCTGGTGGTGGGCGTGATCGGCTTTCACCACCTGTGCCTGGGCCTGCTGCGCCGTTTCGAACAGTCGAAGAACCAGCGCAGCCACCGATGGTTCCGCTGGTTCAACGAAATCTCGGTGCTGCTGTTCGCGGCCATCGTGGTCCTGGTGGTGGCCAAGCCTTTCTAGGCGAGCGCCGGTGGCCAGTCCGCGCCATCGCAGTTCGGCCACGCCGCTGGCTTGCGCCTATGCGCTGCTGGTGCTCTACGCCAGCCTCTACCCCTTCACGGGCTGGCGCTGGCCGCCGGGACAGACCCTGGCCACCCTGGCGATCCTGCCCAGGACTAATTGGCTCTTGTCCTTCGACATCACGTCCAACCTGCTGGGCTATCTGCCGCTGGGCGTGCTGGTGATGCTGGCGCTGCGGCGCAGCGGGGTGCGCGCGGGCCCGGCGACGCTGCTGGCGGTGGCCTTGCCAGCGGCCCTGTCCTATGCCACCGAACTGCTGCAGCACTGCGTGCCGGGCCGTGTGCCGGCCGTCGAGGACTGGCTGATGAACACCGCCGGCGCGCTCGGCGGCGCGCTGCTGGCCTTGCTGCTGCACGCCCTGGGGGTGGTCGATGTCTGGCACGCGCTGCGCAGCCGCTGGTTCGTCCGCGACAGTGCCGGCGCGCTGGCCCTGCTGGCGCTGTGGCCGGTGGGCCTGCTGTTTCCGGCGCCGGTACCGCTGGGCCTGGGCCAGGTCGGTGAACGGCTGCGCGAGTGGCTGGCCAGCGGGCTGGCCGGCGTGCCCTGGGCGGCGGCGGTCGAGGTGCTGCTGGCCACGCCACCCGTTGCGGCGCCGCTGCGCCCGCTGACCGAGGCGCTGATCGTCGCCCTGGGCCTGCTGGCGCCCTGCATGGTGGCCTACGCGGTGATGCCGGCCGGCTGGCGGCGCGTCGCCATCGCCGTCGGCGCGCTGGCGCTGGGCCTGGGCGGCATGACGCTGTCGACGGTGCTGAACTTCGGACCCGGCCATGCTGGGGGCTGGCTGGCGCCGTCGACGCTGCCCGGCCTGGGCCTGGGCTTGCTGCTGGCCCTGCTGGCCGCCGCCCTGCCGCGGCACGTGGTGGCCGGCGCCGGCCTGGTGGCGCTGACCGGCCTGGTCGTCGGCGTGGCGCAAGCCCCCGCCGACCCCTATTTCGCTCAGAGCCTGCAGGCCTGGGAGCAGGGCCGGTTCGTGCGCTTTCACGGGCTGGCACAGTGGGTCGGCTGGCTCTGGCCCTATGCCGCGATGGCCTGGCTGTTCTCGCGCCTGGGCGGCCGCCGAGACCCGGGTCGACCCTAGGTGGCTGCCTACAATCGCCGGATGAGCTACTACAAGCACCACCTCTTCATCTGCCTGAACGAACGCAAGGCGGGCGAGGCCAGTTGCGCCAACCACGATGCGCAAGGCGCCTTCGACCACTGCAAGGCGCGCGTCAAGCAAGCCGGCCTGGCCGGGCCGGGCGGCGTGCGCGTCAACAAGGCCGGATGCCTGGACCGCTGCGCCGGCGGGCCGGTGGCCGTGGTCTACCCCGACGAGACCTGGTACACCTGGGTCGATCACAGCGATCTCGACGAGATCGTCGAGTCGCACCTGAAGAACGGCCAGGTGGTCGACCGTCTGGTGCTGCCGCCCAATGTGGGTCGATGAAGGTCGGCCGGTGAAGGGACAGCGATGAATTCGGGCACCCTCCGCAGCGCGATCGCCGGACCGGCCGGCGCCATCGAATGCGCCATCGACCAAGCGGCGCAGACCCCGCCGCGCGGTCTGGCCGTGCTCTGTCACCCGCACCCGCTGCACGGCGGCACGATGGACAACAAGGTCGTGCAGACGCTGGCCCGCGCCTTCGTCGGCCTGGGCTACACCGCGGTGCGCTTCAACTTCCGCGGCATCGGCCAATCCGCGGGGGGCTGGGATGAAGGCCGCGGTGAAGTCGACGACGCACTGGCCGTCATTGCCGCGCAACGCCAGCCGGGACAGGCACTGGTTCTCGGCGGATTTTCCTTCGGCGGCTACGTGGCCTCGCAAGCCGCAGCGCGGCTGCCGGCCGGGGATGCAGCCGAGCGCCTGGTGCTGGTCGCCCCGGCGGTGGCCAACTTCCCGATGGCCGCGGTGCCTGCCGACACCCTGGTGGTGCACGGCGAGGTCGACGACGTGGTGCCGCTGGCCGCCTGCTTCGGCTGGGCCCGCCCGCAGTCCTTGCCGGTGACGGTGCTGCCCGGCGCCGGCCACTTCTTCCACGGGGCTTTGCCCGTGCTCAAACAGATCGTCGTCGGGGCGTGGCTCGCGCGCCCGGCGAACTAGGACTTCATGAATTCAGTGACCGCCCGTTTCCTGGCCGCCTGCCTCAGCCTCGCTGCGCTGGCCGCCCACACCCCCGCCCGGGCCCAGGCGCTGCAGCCGCCTGAAATCGCCGCCCGGCAGTACCTGTTGCTCGACGTGTCCAGCAAGCAGGTGCTGGCCGAGCGCGAAGCCGACGCGCAGGCCGAACCGGCCTCGCTGACCAAGCTGATGACGGCCTACATCGTCTTCAACGCGATCCGCGACAAAAAGCTCAACCTGGAGCAGACGCTGCCGGTTTCGGCGCGCGCCTGGGCCGAGCGCAAGGGCGGCGGTAGCCTGATGTTCATCGACACGACGATGACGCCCAAGGTCAGCGAACTGCTGCGCGGCATGATCGTGCAGAGTGGCAACGACGCGGCCATCGTGCTGGCCGAAGGCGTCGCCGGCAGCGTGGAAAACTTCGTCGCGATGATGAACCGGCAGGCGCAGGCCTGGGGCCTGAAGAACACGCAGTTCAAGAACGTGGCCGGACTGACCGAAGCGGGGCATTACGCCAGCGCGCGCGACGTGGCGATCATCGCCGCGCACATCATCACCGACCACCCCGAGCACTACCCCATCTACAGCATCCGCCAGTACACCTACAACAACATCAAGCAGGACAACCGCAACATGCTGCTGGGGCGCGACCCGACGGTGGACGGCATGAAGACCGGCTACACCGACGCCGCCGGCTACTGTCTGGTGGCGAGCGCGGTGCGCGACACGCCGGCCGGCAAGCGCCGCCTGCTGAGCGTGGTGCTGGGCACGGCGTCCAAGGAAGCCCGGGCCTCGGAAGCGCAGAAGCTGCTGAACTGGGGCTGGCAGGCCTGGGACGGCGTGCGCCTGTTCGAGGCCGGCAAGGCCGTGGCCACCGCCCGCGTGTGGAAGGGCGACAAGGCCGAGGTGCGCCTGGGCGCCGCCGGCGCGCTGATGGTCAGCGTGCCCAAGGGCGAAGGCGACAAGCTGAAGACGACGGTCGAACGCACCGACCCGCTGCTGGCGCCGCTGACCCTGGGCCAGCGCGTGGGCAGCATCAAGATCACGACCACGGCCGGCACGCCGGTGGCCACCGTGCCGCTGGTGACGCTGGATGCGGTGCCGCTGGCCGGCATCCTGGGCCGCGGCTGGGACGCCATCCGCTTGTGGATCAAGTAGTGACGGCCGACTTGCGCCGGCCGGGCTGCGTGACACACTGACGGCAGTCTTCTTCGGAGTGCAACCATGAATGACGCGCTGGTCTATCTCAACGGCGACATGCTGCCGATTTCGCAGGCCAAGGTCAGCGTGCTCGACCGCGGCTTCATCTTCGGCGACGGCATCTACGAGGTGGTGCCGGTCTACGGCCAGCGCCTCTTCCGTTTCGACGAGCACATGGCCCGGCTGGACCGTTCGCTGGCCAAACTGCGCATCCCCAACCCGGCGTCGCGCGATGCATGGCTGGCCCGCTGCCGCCAACTGGTGGCGGCCACTTCGCAAGCCACCGGGGCCCAGGACCAGCTGGTCTACATCCAGCTGACCCGCGGCGTCGCGCCGCGCGACCATGTGATGCCAGTCGGCCTGACGCCGACCGTCTTCATGATGGCCAACCCGATGAAGCCGGCCACGCCCGAGCAGCGCCACAAGGGCGTGGCCTGCATCACGGCACGCGACTTCCGCTGGGAACGCGGTGACATCAAGAGCACCAGCCTGCTGGGCAATGTGCTGGCGCGCCAGATGTCGGCCGACCACGGCGCGGTCGAGACCATCATGTTCCGCGACGGCTTCCTGACCGAGGCGGCGGCCAGCAACGTCTGGATCGCCCACGAAGGAGCGCTGCTCGGCCCGCCGAAGAGCGACCATGTGCTGGAGGGCATCCGCTTCGAGTTGCTGCGCGAGCTGTGCGAGGAATGCGGCATCGCCTACAACCTGCGGCCGATACCCGAAGCCGACGTGCTGGCCGCCGACGAGGTGATGCTCAGCTCGGCGACCAAGGAAATCATCGCCGTCACGCAGATCGACGGCGAGCCGGTGGGCCACGGCGCGCTGCGCGGCAAGCCCGGCCCGGTCTATGCGCGGCTGTTCGAGGCCTACCAGCGCGCCAAGGCGGCGATGGCGATCTGATGGCCACGCTGCCGCCGGATCAGACCAGCCTGATCGAATACCCCAGCGCCTTCCCGATCAAGGTGATGGGCGCCGCGGTCGACGGCTTCGAGGACGCGATGGTGGCCATCGCGCGGCAGTTCGACGCCAACTTCGACGCCGAGCTGATCGAGCGCCGCCCGAGCAAGGCCGGCAACTACCTGGGCCTGACGCTGACCGTGCTGGCAACCAGCCGCGAACAGCTCGACGAGCTCTACCGCACGCTGTCCACGCACCCGATGGTCAAGGTCGTCCTCTAAGTGGGTCACCGCGCCCGGCGTGGTCCAATCCCCCATGGCCGACCGTCCCAAACTCAGCGTCAAACCCCTCGCCCCCGGGCGTGACCCCTACCGCGCCCGTGTGCGCGCCGCGACCGCCCCGCGGCCGGCGCCCCAGCCGAGGGAGGCTGCGCGTGAAGCAGACCCGGGCGAAGCGCCACGCGGGCCGGCAGGCCCGGCCCGCGAGCGCCCGCGCCGCCCGGATCGGCCCGCTTTCAACGATCAGGGCCCCGGCCCGCGCGGTCCGCAGCGGCCACCGCGGCCGCAGGCAGCGCCGGGCCCCAAGGCCCCGCCGCCGCCGGTCGAACCCCGCCCCGCCCCGCGCAAGAACAGCGGCCGAGAAGAGCCGCATGCCGACGGCCTGAGGGTGGCCAAGCTGATGACCGACCGCGGCCTGTCGTCGCGCCGCGAAGCCGACGAATGGATCGAGGCCGGCTGGGTGCGCGTCAACGGCCGCCTGGCCATCCTCGGCCAGCGGGCCGCGGCCGACGCGCTGATCGAGATCGACCCCAAGGCCGCCACCGAACAGGCGCAGCGCGTGACGGTGCTGCTGCACAAGCCGATCGGCTACGTCAGCGGGCAGGCCGAGGACGGCTACGAGCCAGCCTCGGTGCTGGTGACGCGGGCCAACCACTGGAACGGCGACGAATCGGGCATCGACCTGCACGCCGGCCACCTGCGCCACCTGGCGCCGGCCGGCCGGCTGGACATCGACTCCACCGGCCTGCTGGTGCTGACCCAGGACGGCCGCGTGGCCAAGCGCCTGATCGGCGACGAGACGCGCGTCGAGAAGGAATACCTGGTCCGCGTCAGCCACAAGGGCGAGGGTCCGTTCCCCGAAGCGGCGATGGAGCGTCTGCGCCACGGCCTGGAACTCGACGGCGTGCAACTGCGACCGGCGCGCGTCAGCTGGCAGAACGAGGACCAGCTGCGCTTCGTGCTGCGCGAAGGCCGCAAGCGGCAGATCCGCCGCATGTGCGAGCAGGTCGGCCTGTCCGTGCTGGGCCTGAAGCGGGTGCGCATCGGCAGCGTGTCATTGGGCCCGCTGCCGGTCGGCCAGTGGCGCTTCCTGCGCGAAGACGAGCGCTTCTAGCCGCCGGACGGGCGCCCTGCAGGCAGGCGCCGCGGGCCGACGGCTGGACGGCCCGCGCCTGATAACCTCGGCCGGGATGCCTGCACCCCCGCCCACCGCGCCCCGCCTGGCCACGCCGCCAGCCACCCGCCCTTTGCCGGCTGTCTCGCTCGGCCTGGCCGCGTTCAGCCTGGCCCTGCTGCTCGGCCTGCAGCCGCTCAGCACCGATGTCTACCTGCCGGCGCTGCCGATGCTGACGCTGGCCCTGGGCGCGACCATGGGCAGCGTCCAGCTGACCATGTCGGCGCTGATCCTGGCCTTCGGCGTCGCCCAGATGGTGTGGGGACCGGTGGCCGACCGCGTCGGCCGGCGGCCGGTCCTGCTGCTGGGACTGGGGCTCTATTGCACGGCCAGCGTGGGCGCCGCCGGGGCCGGCAGCATCGAGGCGCTGGTGGTCTGGCGCGCCTTGCAGGGCGCGGCGATGGCCGCCGCCGTCGTCTGCGCCCGCGCCATCGTGCGCGACCTCTACGAACCCGAGCAAGGTGCACAGGTGATGGCCCTCGCCTTGTCGGGTCTGGGTCTGATCGCGCTGAGCGGCCCGCTGGCCGGCGGGCTGGCGGCAGCCCGCTGGGGCTGGCGCGGGCCGCTGGCCCTGGTGGCGCTGGTCGGCGCTGCCTGCCTGGTCTTCGTGGCCTGGCGACTGCCCGAAACCCTGCGCGCACCGAACCCGCAGGCGACGCGGCTGGCACCCTTGCTGCGCCTGTGGGCCGACATCGCGCGCCACCCCGTCTTCCGGGCCTGGGCCCTGCTCGTCGCCTGCACCTACGGCGGCCTGTTCACCATTCTGGCGGCCTCGTCCTTCATCTACATGGACCTGCTGGGCCTGTCGCCGACCGCTTATGGTGCGGCGATGGGGCTGGGCTCGCTGAGCTACATCGCCGGGACCCTGGTCTGCCGGCGCTGGATCGCGCGCCACGGCATGGCCGGCACGGTGCGCCGCGGCGCCTGGCCGACGCTGGCCGGCGGTGCCTCGATGGCCCTGCTGGCTGCCGCCGGCGCGCACCAGGTCTGGGCGGTGCTGCTGCCGCAATGCCTGTTCGTGTTCGGCCACGGCATCCACCAGCCCTGCGGCCAGGCCGGCGTGGTCGGCCCCTTTCCGCGGGCCGCCGGCGCGGCGTCGGCGCTGGCCGGGCTGGTGCTGGCGCTGGTGGCCTACGCCGTCGGCCGCTGGCTGGGCGTGGCGCTCGACGGCAGCGTGCGGCCGCTGGCCTACGGCCTGGCATTCTGGGCGGCGCTGACCGTCGGCATCGCCTGGACCCTGGTGCAGCGGGGGGCCCCTTGAGCGCCGCGCCGCCGACCACGGCCGTCCAGGCGGTCTGCCTGGCGGGCCCGACCGCGGCAGGGAAGTCGGCCGTCGCGATGGCGCTGGCCGAGTTGCTGCCGATCGAGATCATCAGCGTCGATTCGGCCCAGGTCTACCGCGGACTGGACATCGGCACCGCCAAGCCCAGCGCGGCCGACCGGGTTGCCGTGCCGCACCACCTGATCGACATCCTCGACCCGAGCGAGTCCTACTCGGCCGCCCGCTTCGCGGCCGACGCCCGGCGCCTGGTCGGTGAAATTCGCGGCCGCGGCCGGCTGCCGCTGCTGGTCGGCGGCACCATGCTCTATTTCAAGGCCTTGCGCGAAGGTCTGGATGCGATGCCCGCGGCCGACGCCGAGGTGCGGGCCGCACTCGACGCCGAGGCGGCCGCACAGGGTTGGCCCGCCCTGCACGCCAAACTGGCCCGCGTCGACCCGATCACCGCCGCCCGCCTGGCGCCGGCCGACGCGCAGCGCATCCAGCGGGCACTCGAGGTCTACCGGGTCAGCGGCCGACCGCTGTCGGCGTGGCACCGCGACGGCGCAGTTTCGAACGCCGATCGGGATGGCGGCATCCCTGCCGAAGCCTGGCCGCTGCTGTCGCTGGAGCCCGAATCTCGGCCCTGGCTGCACGCGCGCATCGCCGAGCGCTTCGACGCGATGCGGGCTGCCGGTCTGCTCGACGAGGTGCGCGCGCTGCGGGCCCGGCCCAACCTGCACGCCGAACTGCCGGCCCTGCGCTGCGTGGGCTACCGCCAGGCCTGGAACGCGCTGGAGGCCGGCGACGAGAGCCGCTGGCGCGACGCCGGGATCGCGGCCACGCGCCAGCTGGCCAAGCGGCAACTGACCTGGTTGCGCTCGATCCAGGACCGCAGCGTGGTGGCCTGCGACCGGCCCGACGGGCTGGCGAGGGCCTTGATGACCTTGAAGCCCTGGTTCTGAAGCGGTCACGCCCCGCGTTGCCGCAGCGGCCCGGCGCCCGGCACCTGACGGTGTGGACGTGCAAGATCGCACCAATTTGGGCCGCTCGCCACGGCAAGGCACCCCTCGAGGGCAGCGGCGGGCCGGCTGCTGCTCCAACGGGCGCCGCGACTGTCGGACGGCTCCGAAACCATGCTGGTCCCGTTCTTGCTACACCCCTGTTGTTACCTGGAAGCACGGGGCTTTGCCACCCGCGTCTGGGGTGAAGCCCGGGGCAGCTGCAAAGGGCTTCAGGATATAGTCGCGCCGCTCGACCGCATCAGATTGGGGCGGTTTTCGCGGGCGCGGAAAGAAAAGTCAGGGTGTGCTGCAACATTGTTGTGCAGCACCCGTCCGGAGGATCGATTGGATTACGCCCAACAACAACGTCAACCTGGCAAGCATGTCGTCGGGATCAGCATCGTGCTCGGCCTGCATCTGGTGCTGGGCTGGGCATTGGTCAACGGCCTGGCGCAAAGGCTGGTCGAAGTCATCAAGTCGCCACTCGAGACCAAGATCATCGAAGAGGTGAAGCCGCCGCCGCCGCCGCCGCCCGAGAACCTGCCGCCGCCGCCGAAATTCGCACCGCCGCCGCCTTCCTTCGTGCCGCCGCCCGAGGTCAACGTGAACCCCCCGCCGTCACCGGCGCCGACGATCACGACGACCCGCGTGGTGCCGCCGCCGGCACCGGTGACCGTGAGCACGGCGCCTGCCGTCGTCGCGCCACCCGCCCCGCCCCGCGTGGCAGCCCGGCCGGCCATCGCCAACGCCGGCACCTGCGCGCCGAAGAACGAGGACTACCCGGCAGCCGCCGTGCGCGCCGAGGCCACCGGCACGACCAAGATCCGCTTCACCATCGGCGCCGACGGCCGTGTCACGGCCTCGGAAATTGCGCGCTCGGCCGGCGCTTCGCGCGAACACAAGATGCTGGACCGGCTGGCGCTGAGCAAGCTCAGCGAATGCCAGTTCAAGCCAGGTACCGACGAGAACGGCAAGCCTGTGGGCGCGTCCTTCGATGTCGAGTACGTCTGGAAGCTGGACTGATCCCCTCCCCTTTTTCCCTTGATGGCACGTTCCTCGCAATGTGTCTGCCTGTTCCTTTGGAGTCAACATGTCACTGAACCACTTCCTGCAAGCCCGCTCGTGGGCCTCCCGCTCGCTGGCCTCGCTGCTGGCAGGTTTCGTCCTCGCCGCCAGCGTCCCGACGATGGCCTTTGCCCAAGCCGCGTCAGCCCCGGCCGCCGAAGCCCCGAAGGCCGCAGAAGCCGCCAAGACCGACGCGCCGAAGCCCGGCGCCGTCACCGAAGAAGCCATGGAGAACCCCTTCGGCTTGAAGGCCACCTGGAGCCAGGGTGACTTCGTCGCCCGCGGCACGCTGATCATCATGGTCATCATGTCGATGGGCAGCTGGTACGTGATCTTCACCAAGCTGTTCGAGCAGCGCGCGATGATGAAGAGCGCCACCTCCGGCGCCGAGACCTTCTGGAAGGCCAGCTCGATCAAGGCTGGCGTGGGCGCGCTGGAAGAAGGCTCGGCCTTCCGCTTCATCGCCGAGCAGGGCATCAAGGCCAGCGAGCACCACGAGGGCACGATGGTCGAATCGATCGACAAGCACACCTGGATCAGCATGTCGGTGGACCGCGCCGTCGGCAGCATCCAGGCGCGCACGCAGGACGGCCTGGCCGTGCTGGCTACCGTGGGTTCCACCGCACCGTTCGTCGGTCTGTTCGGTACCGTCTGGGGTATCTACAACGCACTGGTCAAGATCGGCATGACCGGTCAGGCGTCCATCGACAAGGTGGCCGGCCCGGTGGGCGAGTCGCTGATCATGACGGCCATCGGTCTGGCCGTGGCCGTGCCGGCGGTGATGGGCTACAACTGGATCGTCCGCCGCAACAAGGCCGTGATGGACCAGACGCGCGCCTTCGCCGGTGACCTGCACAACGTGCTGCTGGCCGGAAAGCGCTGAGCCCATCATGGGCATGAACGTAGGTGCCGGTGACGACAGCGGCGAAGACGCGCTGAACAACAGCATCAACACCACGCCCCTGGTGGACGTGATGCTGGTGTTGCTGATCATCTTCCTGATCACCATCCCGGTGGTCACCAACACGGTCAAGCTCGAGTTGCCGAAAGAGCGCAATGTGCCGACGCAGACCAAGCCCGAGAACATCGTGATCGCGGTCAACCGCGATGGCGAGGTCTACTGGGGCCTGGAGCGCATGGCCGACAACGAAGCCCTGGTGGCGCGGCTGAAGCTGGAATCCATCAAGGAGCCTCAGCCCGAAGTGCACATCCGGGGCGACTCCGAAGTGCGCTACGAAGCGGTCGGCCGCGTCGTGGTCGACTGCCAGCGCGCGGGCATCTTCAAGGTCGGTTTCATCACCGAGCCGCCGGCAGCCGGCGGTTCGCGCTAGTCGCTACAACTCGCCAGGAGAGAAAACATGGGTATGAATGTAGGCGGGGGCAGCGAAGACGGTGAAGTGATGGTCGACATCAACACCACGCCGCTGATCGACGTGATGCTGGTGTTGCTGATCATGTTCATCATCACCATCCCGATCCAGACACACGCGGTCAAGATGAACATGCCGGTGCCGAGCAAGGCGGCGCCACCGCCGACACCGCCGGTCATCGTGCGTGTCGACGTGGACTTCGACGGCACCATCGGCTGGACCGTCGGCAGTGCCAGCGAGGTCATCCAGGCGGGCGACCGCGCGGCCATCGAATCGCACCTGGCAGGCATCGCGGCGATGGCCGACCAGCCCGAGGTGCACCTGCGGCCCAACAAGCTGGTGACCTACAAGCACGTCGCGCTGATCATGGCCACGGCGCAACGCCTGGGCGTGACCAAGATCGGCATCGTCGGCAACGAGCAGTTCCTTTGATGGCTTTGAATTCCGTGGGAAACATGAAGACCTTGCGCGCCCTGACCATCGCTTTGCTGGCCGCCGGCGCCTTCGGCGCGGCCAGCGCCCAGGGCGTGCGTGCCGAAGTGGGCAAGCCGCTGCAGCAGGCCAGCGAATTCCTCAAGGCCGGCAAGGCCAAGGAAGCCCTGGCCAAGGTGCGCGAGGCCGACGCGGTCGGCGGCAAGACGCCCGCTGAGCAGCTGACCATCGACCGCATGAAGGCCGCAGCGGCCCAGCGCGCCGGCGACCTGCCGACAGCCATCGCCGCGCTCGAGGCCATCCATGGCAAGGCCAGCGGCGCCGAAGCAGGGCAAGTGGCCGAGCAACTGGCCTCGGCCTATGCCCAGCAGAAGAACAACGCCAAGGCCAACGAATGGTTGAGCAAGGCCATCGCCAGCGGCAACAACGGCGCCTCGGTCAAGCAGCTGCAGAGCTACCTGCAGTCGTCCAGCGGCGACTACGCGGCGATTGCCCGCGATGCCGGCGCGGCGGTGGCGGCGGCCGAGCAGGCCGGGCGCCGGGCCGAGGAAAGCGATCTGCTGCGTCTGGCCGACGCCCAACAGCGCACTGGCAACCTGAACGGTTACGTGGCCAGTCTGGAAAAGCTGTTGCTGCATTACCCGAAGAAGGACTACTGGAGCGCCTACCTGAGCCGGCTGCCGCGCAAGCCGGGCTTCTCGGAACGCTTTGCGCTGGATGTGCTGCGCCTGCGGCTGGCCAGCGGCACGCTGACCAAGACCGAAGACTTCATGGAAATGGCCCAGTTGTCGATGCAGGCCGGTCTGCCCTCGGAAGCCTTGCGCGTGGCCGACCAGGCCTACAAGGCTGGCGTCATGGGCACCGGTGCCGAAGCCGGCCGCCATGCCCGCCTGCGTGACCTGGCGACCAAGGAACAAGGCGAGGCCAAGACCAAGCTGGCCGGCCAGGCCACCGAGGCCGAAAGCTTCAAGGAAGGTGATGGCCTGGTCAAGGTCGGCGCCGCCTACGTGGCCTTGGGCGAAGCCGACAAGGGCATCGAGCTGATCCAGAAGGGTCTGGCCAAGGGCAACCTGAAACGCCCCGAGGACGCCAAGCTGCGCCTTGGTCTGGCACAGCTGCAGTCGCCCAAGTCCAAGGCGGCCGGTGTCCAGACCCTGCGGACGGTCAAGGGCGCCGACGGCTCGGCTGAAATCGCCCGACTGTGGCTGATCCTCGGCGGCGCCTGAAGACGACAGCGCTGCACCACAGCTTTCGGCCGCCTCTCGGCCTTTGGCCGCACAACGGCCTTTGGCCGCACAACGGCCTTTGAACAGCGCCCTGCGGGGCGCTGTTCTGTTTTCAGCGCCGCGGGCCTCAATCTGGCCGGTGTTGCGGGCTCTGTTCGAGGCCGCTGCAGCGCGGGCGACCCGTACAGTGGGCGCGGTCACCTGAAGCCGAAGCCCGCATGCGCACCAACCTGCCCGTCGTCAACGAAGAGTACCCCTACCCCGCGGGCGAGACCCTGGTGTCGACGACCGACCTGAAGGGCCGCATCCTGCACTGCAACGCCACCTTCGTGACCGTCAGCGGTTACACCAGGGAAGAGTTGCTGGGCCAGCCGCACAACCTGGTGCGCCACCCCGACATGCCCGAAGAAGCCTACCGCGATCTGTGGGCGACGATCGGCCAGGGCCTGCCCTGGTCGGCGCCGGTGAAGAACCGCCGCAAGGACGGCCGCTACTACTGGGTCAAGGCCAATGTGACGCCGCTGATGGAGGGCGACGTGCCGACGGGCTATATGTCGGTGCGCACCCAGGCGACGGCGGCCGAGATCGCTGCAGCCGAGGACCTTTACCGCAGGCTGCGCGAAGAGCATGCAGCCGGCGTCAGGCACCACCGGCTGGACGGCGCCCAGGTGCGGCTGGACACGGTGCGGGGCCGATCGATGCGCCTGCTGCATCTGGGCCTCACCGGCCGGCTGGTGCTGCTGTGCGCCCTGCCCGCTGCCGCCGCTGCAGCCGCTGCAGTCCTGATCGCCGGTGGCGGCGCCGGCCTGGCTGCCGGCGTCGCCACCGGCGCTGCCCTGCTGGCCGGCGCGGTCGGTGGCGGGCTGGCCTTTCGCCTGGCCGTCCAACCGCTGACACAGCTGTTGACGGTGGCCAACCGGATGGCCGCTGGCGACCTGACCCAGCGCTTCGAGGCGCAGGGCGAAGACACCGTGGCCCGACTGACGCGCGCGCTGGCGCAACTCAACGTCAACCTGCGGTCCATCGTGCGCGACACGCGCAACGAGGTCGAGCACCTGCGCGACGCCACCGGCGAGATCGCGGCGGGCAACCAGGACCTGTCGGCGCGCACCGAGTCGCAGGCCGCCAGCCTGCAGCAGACCGCGTCGTCGATGGAAGAGATCACCAGCACCGTGCGCAACAGCGTCGCGTCGGCGCAGCAGGCGGCACGGCTGGCCGAGCAGGCCAGCGACGTGACGCTGCGCGGCAGCGAGGCCATGAGCGAAGTGACGCGGACGATGCATGGCATCCGCGATTCGTCGCACCGCATCACCGAGATCATCGGTGTTATCGACAGCATCGCCTTCCAGACCAACATCCTGGCGCTCAACGCGGCGGTGGAAGCCGCCAGGGCCGGCGAACAGGGCCGGGGCTTCGCCGTGGTGGCCTCCGAAGTGCGCGGTCTGGCGCAGCGCACCTCGGGTGCCGCGCGCGAGATCAAGCAGCTGATACTGGCCTCGGGCGAAACCGTCGAGGCCGGCAACCGCCTGGCCGACGACGCCCAGACCACCATGCGCAGCGCGCTCGAGTCGGTGCGCCAGGTCAGCCAGGTCATCGGCGAGATCAGCAACGGTGCGCAGGAGCAGCTGATGGGCATCTCGCAGGTCAACGAAGCCGTGTCGCAGATGGACACCATCACCCAGCAGAACGCCGCCCTGGTCGAGCAGATGGCGGCCTCGGCGGTGCAGTTGCAGGAACAGACCGCCTCGGTGGCCGCTGCCGTGCAGGTCTTCAAGCTGGACGCCAGGCTGCGCGCGCCCGCCGAGGCCACCGCGCTGCGCCGGCAGGCCCGCGAGGCGCAAGCAGCCCCCGCCTGAGCCGCCGCTGCGGACCCGCGCCGCGCGGGGTGGCCGCTACACTGCCGCCCCTGCGCAGCCTCCGGCGCCAAGGAACCGTCCATGGAACACAGCAAGCAGCGCGACAAGCAGCAAGGCGGCGTCGATTTCGCCTTGCAGGGCCGGGTGGTGGTCATCACCGGCGCGGCGCAGGGCATCGGCGCGGCCTGCGCGCGGCGCCTGGCGCGGGACGGCGCGGCGGTGGCACTGTGGGACGTGGCGGACGCCGCCGGGCAGGCCCTGGCTGACGAGTTGCAGGCGCAGGGCGCGCAGGCGGTCTACTGCCCCTGCAATGTCGCCGACAAGGCCCAGGTCGAGGCCGCCCTGGCCGCCACGCTGGCGCGCTTCGGCCATGTCGACGGCCTGGTCAACAACGCCGGCATCTTCAAGGCCGCGGCCTTTCTCGACATCACCGAAGCCGACTGGGACGCCGTGCTCGACGTCAACCTGAAAGGCTCCTTCCTGGTCGGCCAGGCGGTGGCCCGGGAAATGGTCCAGTCCACTGGCGAATTCAAGGGCGCCATCGTCAACATGAGCTCGGTCAACGCCGTGCTGACCATCGCCAGCATCGCCAGCTACAACGCCAGCAAGGGCGCCATCAACCAGTTGACGCGGGTGATGGCGCTGGCACTGGCCGACCAGGGCGTGCGTGTCAACGCGGTGGCGCCCGGCACCATTGCCACCGAGCTGGCGCTGCAGGCCGTGCTGACCAGCGACGAAGCGAAGGCCCGCATCCTCACCCGCACGCCGATGAAGCGCCTGGGCCAGCCCAGCGAAATCGCCGACACGGTGGCCTACCTGCTGAGTGACGCGGCCAGCTACGTGACCGGCGAAATCGTGGTCGTCGACGGCGGCCGGATGACCCTCAACTACACGGTGCCGGTTTGAGCGCCGAAGCCTTCCTGGTCTCGACCGGCGTCGTCGCGCTGGGCGAGATGGGCGACAAGACGCAGCTGCTGGCCTTGCTGCTGGCGGCGCGCTTCCGCAAGCCGGTGCCGATCATCGCGGGCATCTTCGTGGCCACCGTGCTGAACCACGCGGCGGCCAGTGCGCTGGGCGCCTGGCTGACGCAGCTGATCGACCCGGCATGGCTGCGCTACGGGCTGGGCGCCTCCTTCATCGCCGTGGCGATGTGGATGCTGGTGCCCGACCAGGCCGACGAACTCGAAGACAGACCGCGAGGCCATCTCGGCGTGTTCGGCCTGACGGTGGTGGCCTTCTTCATGGCCGAGATGGGTGACAAGACGCAGATCGCCACCGTGATGTTGGCCGCGCGCTACCAGGACCTCGTCACGGTCACCGCCGGCACCACGCTGGGCATGATGGCAGCCAATGTGCCGGCCGTGCTGCTCGGCGACCAGGTCGTGAACTGGGTGCCCATCGCCTGGGTGCACCGCGTCGCCGCCTTGCTGTTCGCGGCCATCGGCGTGGCGATGCTGCTGGGCGTCGGTGCCTAGCCGCTCAGGCTGATCCAGCCGCGCCGGCCGTGACCGGCGCGGGCCGCCGTTCGCGGATCGGCAGGTGGACCAGGGCCGCGGCGACGGCCAGGGCGATGTCGGCGGCCCACATCCAGTTGTAGTTGCCGGTGGCTTCGAAGGCCTTGCCGCCCAGCCAGGCGCCCAGGAAGCCGCCGATCTGGTGCGACAGCATCACCATGCCGAAGAGCGTGGCCATGTGCGTGGGGCCGAAGAATCGCGCCACCAGGCCGGCCGTTGGCGGCACGGTGGACAGGAAGCTCAGGCCCATCACGGCGGCGAAAACCAGCATGACAGCCGTCGTCTTGGGTGCGAACACGAAGAGCAGGATGGCCACCGCGCGCAGGGCGTAGATGGCCGACAGCAGCGTCTTCATCTGCAGACGCCCGCCACGCCAGCCCATCAGGACGCCGATGCCCAGGCTGCCGACGATGTTGAACAAACCCAACACGGCCAGCGACCAGGCGCCCACCTCGGGCGGCAGGCCGCAGGACGCGACCACGCCCGGCAGATGCGTGGCCAGGAAAGCGACGTGAAAGCCGCAGACCGAGAAGCCCAGTGCCAGCAAACGGAAGCTGGGATCGGCCCACGCGCGACGCACAGCCGCGCGCGTGGTGGCCGCCATCAGCACCGAAGGCCCAGCCATGCCGGCGCCGCCCGCCGACAACACACCGATGGCGAAGATCAGGCCGGCGGTGCTGCCCAGCATCGGGATCAACAAGGTGCCCGAGGCCACCAGCAACACGCCCACGAGCAGCACCCGCCCCGGGCCGTAGCGGTCGGCCACGATGCCGGCCAGCGGCTGCGTCAGGCCCCACCACAGTTGGCCGAACGCAAACGCCAGGCTGACGTTGGCCAAGCCCAGCCCGGTGTGCGTGTTGATGCTGCTGATGAACAGGCCCATGGACTGCCGCGCGCCCATCGTCAGCGCAAAGGTGCCGGCGGCGGCAAACAGCACCCACAGCAGGGGGCGCAGCGTCCTGGCCTGGTCGTTCATGGTTGCTCACCCCGTCCTATACTTGCATATGCAAGCTTAACCGAGATCGCCAGACGATGAACGCCACGCCCACCGCAGTCGAAGCCAGCCATCCTGAAACCACGCTCGCCACCTGGCTGGCCGAAGAAGCTGCCCAGCGCGCCATCCTGGACGCCGGGGTCGGCCTCGGCGTGTCCCGCATCGACCAGATCGCAGGGCTGAACGGTGCCGAGCAATTCGAAGCCATGCTGGCCGGCCAGCTGCCCTACCCGAACATCGGCAAAACGCTCGACTTCCTGCTGATTTCGGCCAACCCCACGGCCGCCGTCTTCCAAGGCACGCCCGGCGTGGCCCACCTGAATCCGCTGGGCAGCGTGCACGGCGGCTGGTTCGCCACGCTGCTGGATTCGGCCCTGGGCTGCTGTGTCCACGCCAGCCTGCCAGCGGGCAAGAGCTACACCACGCTGGAACTGAAGGTGAACATGATCCGTGCCCTGACGCCGCGGGTGCCGCGCGTGCGCGCCATCGGCCACGTCATCCACCTGGGCGGGCAGACGGCCACCGCCGAAGCGCGGCTGGTCGGACCCGACGGCCGGCTCTACGCGCACGCCAGCACGACCTGCCTGGTGTTCGACATCCGGCTGCCGGACGCCGCCTGACGATGTCCGCCCGCCGCGCAGGGCCTGCGGGTCGCGCCACAATCGAGCGATGAAATACCTGCA
>CANGHH010000015.1 GCA_947453725.1 Betaproteobacteria bacterium
CTATTGCAGCAGGCCGTGGTCACCGATCCGGTCACGTACGAGCGCGTCGTGCGGCCTCTACCCAAGACGCCCAAGGCAGCGTAGAGTTACTGGATGGGTATCCAGTACTTTGCTCCGGGTGGAGCTAAGCTGATACCCCTTATGGAAATACAGTCTTCGGGTGGACATCTCCCCTGCCATCTTGCACGTTCAAGCGCCGCTGCCGTCCCCTGAAGACCTGCACCCCGCGCTGTGGCGCGCCCACCAGCTGGGCCGTCCGACCCACGACCCGCAGGGCGTGGTGGCCAGCGGCTACAGCGAACTCGACGCCCAGCTGCCCGGTGGCGGCTGGCCGGCCCGCGTGCTGACCGAACTGTTGCTGCCGCATGCCGGCGTCGGCGAACTGCGCCTGCTGGCGCCGGCGCTGGCGGCCCTGCAGCGGCGGCAGCGCAGCCTGATGTGGTTCGACCCGCCGGCCGCGCCCTGCGCCTGGGCCCTGGGCGCGCTGGACATCGACGTGGGCCAGCTGGTGGTGGTGCACAGCCGCAGCGCTCGGGCGCCCGCCCTCAAGGGCCGCGCCCGCGCGCTGCTGCCGGCTGCCGACCTGTTGTGGGCGCTGGAGCAGGCGCTGAAAAGCGGCCACCTGGGCGCCGCGCTGGCCTGGTTGCCGGCGCGCCTGCCGGCCGATGCGCTGCGCCGCCTGCAACTGGCCGCGCAGGCCCACGACGGCCCGGTCTTCCTGCTGCGTGACGCCGACATGCGCAGCCGCCCCAGCGCCGCGCCGCTGCGCCTGCTGCTGGGCAGCGCCGGGCCCGACCGGCTGCGCGTGGTCTTGCTGAAGCGGCGCGGCCCGCCGCTGGCGCAGGCGCTGAACCTGGCCCTGCGGCCCGTGTTGTCGGCGACGGCGCTGGCGCGCGCCCGGCCGGCCATGCTGCCGGCTGGCCTGGCGCCGGACGCCGCGTCTGTCGGTGGCGGGCCCGCCGCGGCGTCGCGACCGGCGCTGTCGTTGTGAGCCGGCCGTTTGAACCGCCCGGTTGAACCGTCTATGCGCACCCCCGCACCATGCTCTGGCTAGCCCTGCACCTGCCGCTGCTGTCGCTGGAGGCCTTCTGCGCCACGCTGACGCCTGAGCAGGCGCTGCACCCGGCGCTGCTGCTGACGGCGCACCGCGTCAGCCACGTCAACGCGGCCGCGGCCGAGCGCGGCATCCGCCCCGGCATGCAGCGCGCCACGGCGCTGGCACTGGCCGGCGACCTGCTCATCGCCGAGTCCGACGCGGCACGCGACGCTGCTGCGCTGCAGGCCGTGGCGCACGCCGCGCTGGCCTGCACGCCGGCCGTCACGCTGCACGACGGGCAAACCGTGCTGCTCGAGGTGCAGGCCAGCCTGCGCCTGTTCGGTGGCTTGCCGGCGCTGTGGCAGCGCCTGCTGGCCAGCGTGGCGCCGCTGGGCCACCGCGTGCACAGCGCGGCGGCGCCCACGGCGCAGGGGGCGGCCTGGCTGGCGCGCTGGCAGCCGTCGTCCGACATCGCCGCCACCGCCACACCCGGCCCGCACGCGGCCAGCCTGCGCGCGCTGCAAGACCGTCTCGACAGCGCCCCCTTGTGGCTGCTGGGCGCCGGCCGCGAACAGGGGGAAGCGCTGCAGGGCATGGGCCTGCACACCCTGAGCGACCTGCGCCGGCTGCCGCGCGCCGGCCTGGCGCGGCGTTTCGGTGCCGACCTGATCGGCGAGCTCGACCGCGCGCTCGGCCTGCAGCCCGACCCGCGCGTCTGGCTCACGCTGCCGGCCGTCTTCGAAAGCCGGCTCGAGCTCTACGCCCGCGCCGAGAACAGCGACCAGGTGCTGGCCGCCGCCGCCGTGCTGCTGGCGCGGCTGGTGGCCTGGGCGCAGGCGCGCCAGGTGCGCGTGGCCATCTTCACGCTCGCGATGCAGCACGAAGACCACCGCCACACCGCGGTGCCGGCCAGCGAACTGCGCATCGAGCTGGCCGAACCCGCGCTGGACGCCGGCCACCTGCAACTGCTGCTGCGCGAACGCCTGGCCCGCGTCGAGCTGAGCGCGCCGACGCTGGAGTTGCGCCTGCACTGCCGCGACACCGTGGCCGCTGCGGCGCCCAACGGCGAACTCTTCCCGACCCGCAGCAGCGAGGCCGAAGGCCTGACCCGCCTGCTCGAACGCCTGCGTGCCCGCCTCGGTGATGCCCAGGTGCAGCGCCTGGTGGCGGTGGCCGACCACCGCCCCGAGTGCAGCAGCCGCAGCGTGCCGGCCCACGGCGCCCTGGGTCGGCACACGCCCGGCCCGCCGCGGCCGAGCGCATCGGCCCTGCCGCTGCACCGCCCCGCCTGGCTGCTGCCCGAACCGCTGCCGCTGGCCGCCCGCGGTGCGCTGCCGCTGCTGCAGGGCCGGCTGCTGCAGCTGCTCAGCGGTCCCGAACGCATCGAATCCGGCTGGTGGGACAGCCAGCCTGTGGCGCGCGACTACTTCATCGCGCAGACCGACGACGGCTCGCTGGTCTGGGTCTACCGGGCCCGCGTGCCAGGGGCCACAGGCGATGCCGACTGGCACCTGCAGGGCCGCTTTGCCTGAAGCGCGACGGCCAGGGGCGGTCGAAACAAGCCCAGTCGGCCGGCGCGCACGGACCAACCCGGCTGGCCGAACTGACCCTTAACATCGGCCCCGCCCGCAACTGAAGCGACCGTCGACACCATGGCCAGCCCGCACTTCGAATCAGCCCCGTCGGGCGACCTGCACCGCATCGTGATCGTGGGCGGCGGCGCCGGCGGGCTCGAACTGGCGACGCGCCTGGGCGATACCCTGGGCCGCCAGGGCCTGGCCCACGTCACGCTGATCGAGAAGGCGCGCTCGCATTTCTGGAAGCCCCACCTGCACGAGATCGCGGCCGGCAGCATGGACCTGCACGCCCACGCCACCGACTACCTGGCGCAGTCGCACTGGCACGGCTTCCGCTACCGCGTGGGCGAGATGATCGGCCTGGACCGCGCGCAGCGCCTGGTCCACGTCGGCCCGGTGGTCGACGAGGAAGGCGTGTCCGTCACACCGGCCTACACGCGCGGCTACGACACGCTGGTCATCGCCGTGGGCAGCAGCACCAACGATTTTGGAACACCGGGGGTGGCCGAACACGCCATCGCGCTGGAGACCACGGCGCAGGCGCAGCGTTTCCACCGCCGCCTGGTCAACGCCTGCCTGCGCGCGCACATGCAGGACACGCCGTTGCAGCCGCGCCAGCTGCAGGTGGCCATCATCGGCGGCGGTGCCACCGGGGTCGAACTGGCTGCCGAACTGCACAAGGCCACGCGCACGCTGGTGTCCTACAACCTGGAGCGCATCGACCCCGAGCGCGACATCCGGCTGAACCTGATCGAAGCCGGGCCGCGCATCCTGCCGGCCTTGCCCGAACGCATCGCGGCTTCGGCGACCCAGCTGCTCGAAGGCCTGGGGGTGCGCGTGCGCACCGCGGCGCGGGTCACCGGCGTCACGCCCGAGGGCGTGGTGCTGGCCAGCGGTGAAGTGGTGCCGGCCGAACTGGTGGTCTGGGCCGCCGGGGTGAAGGCCCCCGAGTTCCTGCGCGAGCTGGCCGGGCTGGAGACCAACCGGCTCAACCAGCTGGTCGTCGAGCCCACGCTGCAGACCACGTGCGACGAGGCCGTCTTCGCCATCGGCGACTGCGCGGCGGCGCCCTGGCTGGGTCATGCGGGGACGGTGCCGCCGCGCGCCCAGGCGGCGCACCAGCAGGCCTCGCACCTCGTCAAGCAGATCCGGCGGCGCATCCGGGGCCAGCCGCTGAAGCCCTGGCGCTACCGCGATTTCGGCTCCCTGGTGTCGCTGGGCGAGTACTCGACCGTGGGCAACCTGATGGGTTCGCTGGTCGGCGGCAACCTGTGGGTCGAAGGCCTGTTCGCACGCACCATGTACCTGTCGCTCTACAAGATGCACCAGGTGGCCTTGCACGGCTGGTGGAAGACCACGCTGGGCACGGCCTCGCGCTGGCTGACGCGCAGCACCGAGCCGCGCGTCAAGCTGCACTGATCACGCGCTGCCAAGCGGGACGCGAAAGCGCAGGCCCGGCTTGTGGCCCCAGGTCGGGCCCTTGTCGAAGCGCTCGATGAACACACCGCCGTTGGCCAGGATCACCTTCTGCGATGGCGTGTTGCCGGGGTCGGTGGTGATGTCGACGAAGGTCAGGCCTTCCGCTTGCGCCAGCGGCAACAGCAGGCCCAGCGCCCGTGTCGCATAGCCCCTCTGCCGCCTCCAGGGCACGACGGCATAGCCGACGTGCCCCAGCACATGGGGCGGCAGGGCGTTTGTACCCTTCAGCCAGCGCAGGTTGATGCTGCCGGCGAAACCGTCGGCGTCCCACATCCAGCGCACCCGGCCGGGGATGCGGTCGCGCCAGGTGCCGTCGGGCGCCTGCCACGGCGGGCCGAGGCCTTCAGGGTCGTCGACGAGTGCGAACGGGCTGGCCGGGTCGGCTTCGATCTTCGCCAGCGCCTCCAACGCGGCTTCGGCGCCGCGCGTGGTGTCGGGCGACCAGCCCCGCTGCAGGGCCGCGACGTAGCTGGGCAGGTGCTCGGGCGCCGGGCGCAGCAGTTCCATCGCGGTGCCGTCCGGGATCAAGCGGTCAAGGCGCCGACTGGTAGTTGGCCGGCACCCAGGTGTAGCCCTTGCCGTCGGCACGCAGCTGGCCGATACCCGGGAAGGCCAGGTGGGCCCCGGCGACGAAGTAGCCCTGCCTGGCGGCATCGGCGAAGTTTTTCAGGCGCGCCGGCGCGGCGGTCTTGCTGTCGCTGTCGAAGGCGATGGTCGTGTTGGGCATCGCGAACTGCACGGCCGCCACGTGCATCAGGTCGCCCCAGAACACGATGCGGCTGCCTTCGCTCTCGGCCAGGTAAATCGTGTGGCCCGGGGTGTGGCCCACGGCCGGCACGGCGCGGATTCCAGGCACCAGTTCCGTTGCGCCGTCGAAAGGCTGCAACTTGCCGGCCGCCACATAGGGGTTCAGCGAGGCCATCGCGCCCTGGAAGAAACCTTTTGAATCGGCCGGCGCCTTGTCCAGGTTCTCCGGGCTGAGCCAGAAGCTGCCTTCGCGCACGTCGGCGCGCACCACCGCGTTGGTGAAGACGCGCTGGCCGTCGGCCACCAGGCCGCCGACGTGGTCGGGGTGCATGTGGGTGATGTAGATCTCGTCGACCTGCTCGGGCGTGTAGCCGGCGGCCTTCAGGTTGGCGACCAGCTTGCCCAGCGTCGGGCCGAACAGGCCGGCCGCACCACTGTCGATCAGCACCAGCTTGCTGCCGGTGTTGACGAGATAGCCATTGACCGAGGTCTCGACCGGCGCTTTCAGGTACGAGCGCGCCAGCAGGCGGTTGATGACGGCGGGCTGGTTGCCGGTCAGCAGTTTGTCGACCGGCAGGGCCACGGTGCCATCGGACAAGGCGGTGACTTCGAAGGCGCCGACTTTCATGCGGTACCAGCCCGGTGCCTGGCTCTTGGCCAGCGGGGCCGCTGCCTGCGTGACCTGCAAGGGCAGGGTGGTGAAGGCGGCGGCGGCCAGGGCGGCGATCAGCGGGCGGCGGATGAAGGGCATGGACGGACTCCTGCGGTTTTTTCTGAGCGGCTGACCATAGCGTGAAAGCTGGCGCCCGGCCGTCGACCTGGATTTGCCGGCGGTTTCAGCCAACAGCCAGCACTTGGCGCAGAAAGGCCTGGATGGCCTGAACTTCTTCCATGCACACCGAGTGTTCCATCGGGTACTCGTGCCATTCCAGCGGCTGTCCGAGGGCCAGCAACTGGTCGCGCGTTGCGGTGGCGCGGGGCAGCTTGATCACGCCGTCGCTGCGGCCGTGGGCCTGGAAGACGGGGGTTTCGGCGTTGGCCATGGTGCGCTCGGTGGCCAGCCGGTCGGCCAGCGGCATGTAGCCCGACATCGCCAACAGCCCGGCCAGCCGCTCGCCGTGGCGCAGGCCGGCGCCCAGCGCGATGGCCGCGCCCTGCGAGAAACCGCCCAGCACGATGCGCTGGGCCGGCACGCCGCGCGCCACTTCCGCATCGATCAGCGCCTGCACCAGGGCCATCGATGCACGCAGCCCGGCTTCGTCTTCGCGCTGCACCAGGTCCATGTTCAGGATGTCGTACCAGGCGCGCATCGGCTGGCCGCCGTTGATGGTCACCCGCCGCACCGGCGCCCGCGGGAAGACCCAGCGCACCGGGCCCACGGCGTCGAGCTTCAGTTCGTCGGCGAAAGACAGGAAGTCGGTGCCGTCGGCGCCCAGGCCGTGCAGGATGATGACCGTCGCGCGGGGCGCAACGCCCGGGTTGACTTCGAAAGTTTGCAGGCTCATGCGTCGGTCCCACCGCCGTAGTTCAGGCCCATCGCCGAACGCACGTCTTTCATGGTCTGGCGGGCCACGGTGCGCGCGCGCTCGGTGCCCATCTCGACGATCCAGTGCACCTGCTTGGGGTTGCTGAGGTAGCTCTCGGCGCGATCGCGCCAGGGCTGCTGTTCCCGGATGATCGCGTCGATCACCGGCTGCTTGCAGTCCAGGCAGCCGATGCCGGCGGTCTTGCAACCTTGCTGCACCCAGGCCTGGGTGCTGTCGTCGCTGTAGACCTGGTGGAACTGCCAGACCGGGCACTTGGCGGGGTCGCCCGGGTCGGTGCGGCGGGCGCGCGCCGGGTCGGTCTTCATGCCGCGCACCTTGGTCGTGACGGCTGAAGGCTCGTCGCGCATCAGGATCGCGTTGCCGTAGCTCTTGCTCATCTTGGTGCCGTCGGTGCCGGGCAGGCGCAGCACCTCGGTGTGCAGGGCCTGCGGCTCGGTCAGGATGGTCTTGCCGGCCCCTTTCAGGTGGCCCAGCAGCAACTCGGTTTCGTCGTGGGTCCAGCCGGCCACTGCAGCGGCGGCCTTCCTGACCATGCCTTCGCCCTTGGCCTGCGCCTCGGCGCTGCCAGTCTCGCCGAAGGCCTTGCGCTGCTTCTCAAAATAGCGGGCGTCGTCCTTGCCCATCTTCAGCAGCGCGGCGGCGATGCGCGCTTCGGCGTCGCCCGCGCGGCCGTAGAGGTTGTTGAAGCGGCGCGCCACTTCGCGCGTCAGTTCGACGTGCGAGGACTGGTCTTCGCCGACCGGCACCAAGTTGGCCTTGTAGATGAGGATGTCGGCGGCCTGCAGCAGTGGGTAGCCGAGAAAGCCGTAGGTCGCGAGGTCGCGGTCCTTCAGCTTCTCGATCTGGTCCTTGTAGGTCGGCACCCGTTCCAGCCACCCCAGTGGCGTGCCCATGGCCAGCAGCGTGAACAGCTCGGCGTGTTCGGGCAGGCGGCTCTGGATGAAGATGGTGCAGGCCTCGGGGTCCAGGCCGGCGGCGATCCAGTCGATCACCATGTCGTAGACATAGCGTTCCATCACCTCGCGCTCTTCGTAGTGCGTCGTCAGCGCGTGCCAGTCGGCGACGAAGAAGAAGCACTCGTACTCGCGCTGCAGGCGGACCCAGTTCTTCAGGGCGCCGTGGTAATGGCCGAGGTGCATGGCGCCGGTGGGGCGCATGCCGGAAAGGACGCGGGGTCGCATGGTCATGCTGCTGGCAATCGTTCAGAAGGGCGGCGTCGATTCTCTCAGGTCGCCGGTCTATACACTCGGCGCCCCAATGAAGCGCATCGTCATCCTGATATCCGGCCGGGGTTCCAACATGGAAGCCATCGTGCGCAGCTGCGCCGAACAGCGCTGGGCCGCGCAGGTCGTGGCCGTCATCGCCAACCGCCCGGCGGCCGCCGGTCTGGCCTACGCCGCCGAGCGCGGCATCGCCACGGCGGTCATCGACCACCAGGTCCACGCCGAGCGCGCGGCCTTCGACGCCGAGCTGGCCCGCGTGATCGATGGTTTTGCGCCCGATCTGCTGGTGCTCGCCGGTTTCATGCGCATCCTGGGCGCCGACTTCGTGCAGCACTACGCCGGCCGCATGCTCAACATCCACCCGTCGCTGCTGCCGGCCTTTCCGGGCCTGCACACCCACCAGCGCGCGCTGGCCGCCGGCTGCAAGGCGGTTGGTGCGACGGTGCATGTCGTGACCCCCGAACTCGACCACGGCCCCATCGTGCTGCAGAGCGTGGTGCCGGTGCGGCCGGGCGACGACGAGGCTGCGTTGCAGGCCCGCGTGCTGGCCACCGAACACACCATCTATCCGCTGGCCGTGCGCTGGTTCATCGAAGGCAAGCTGCACGTCGAGAACGGCCTTGTCACGCAAACGGACGGCGCGTCCCAGGTATTCCTGTAAATCATGACCCCCATCGCCCTGCTCGACCTCAGCACCGAATTGCTGCGCCACGTTCTCAAGCTGGAACACCCGGCCGACATGGTCGTCTCCAACTTCCTGCGCCAGCACAAGGCCCTGGGTTCCCGCGAACGCCACACCCTGGCCGAAACGACCTACACCGTGCTGCGCCAGCGCTTGCTGTTTTCGCACCTGGCGCAAAGCGGTAGCGGCCCGATGGAACGCCGGCTGGCGCTGCTGGCCTGGCAGGGCAGTCCGGCGTTCCTGAAGGCCGCCACCAACCCCGACGAGCAGGCCTGGCTGGCCAAGATGGGGGCCATCGACCGCGCCACGCTGCCCGAAAAGCTGCGCCACAACCTGCCCGACTGGCTGGCCACGCCGCTGCAGGAGACGCTGGGCGACGGCTTCTGGCCGCTGGTCGAGGCGCTGTCCGTGGCCGCCCCGCTGGACTTGCGCGTCAACACCTTCAAGGCCAAGCGCGAGGACGTGCTCAAGGTGCTGGTGGCTGCCGGCTACACCGTCGAGCCGACGCCGTATTCGCCCTGGGGTCTTCGCGTGCAGGGCAAGCCGGCGCTGAACAAGCTGGACGCCTTCACGCGCGGCGAGGTCGAGGTGCAGGACGAAGGCAGCCAGCTGCTGGCCCTGCTGACCGACGCCAAGCGCGGCGAGATGGTGGTGGACTTCTGCGCCGGTGCCGGCGGCAAGACGCTGGCGCTGGGTGCCTCGATGCGCAACACCGGGCGGCTGTACGCCTTCGATGTGTCCGGCCACCGGCTCGACGCGCTGAAGCCGCGGATGGCGCGCAGCGGCCTGAGCAACGTCCACCCGGCGCAGATCGCGCACGAGCGCGACGATCGCATCAAGCGGCTGTCCGGCAAGATCGACCGCGTGCTGGTCGATGCCCCTTGTTCGGGTCTGGGCACGCTGCGGCGCAACCCCGACCTGAAATGGCGACAGTCGCCCAAGTCGGTCAAGGAACTGCAGGTCAAGCAGGCGGCCATCCTGGACAGTGCGGCGCGCCTGCTGAAGCCGGGCGGGCGCCTCGTCTACGCCACCTGCAGCCTGCTGGCGGCCGAGAACGAAGGCGTCGCCGAGGCTTTCACGGCCGCCCACGCGGCTGACTTCGTCGTCCTGCCGGCCCAGGAAGCGCTGGCAGCGGCCCACGTGGCAGGTGCCGAAGGGCTGGTCAGCGGCCCCTACCTTCGGCTGTGGCCGCACGTGCACCAGACCGACGGCTTCTTTGCCGCCATCTGGCAAAGGCGTTGAAATTCCGGGCAACTGCCGTCATCTGCATCCATGATCGATCAGATATTGGCGGGTCGGGCCCGCATTCGAGGGTTGTGCCTCGGGCTTTCTGCCCCGCAGAGCGGTCATCCGCCCGTACAATCGGCGTGGTAAATACTGTTGACGAGGAAAATCCCGATGGATCAAGTGTGGCTGGTGCGAGACGCGCTCGTTGAGTGGCTGGCTCACGGGCTGCTTGACGCAGCTTGGTGGCAGGTGCTGCTGTTCACGCTGGTCGTGACGCACATCACCATCACTTCGGTGACGGTTTTCCTGCACCGCGCCCAGGCGCACCGCGCGCTGGACCTGCACGCCTCGGTGTCGCACTTCTTCCGCGGCTGGCTGTGGCTGACCACCGGGATGGTGACCAAGGACTTCGTCGGCGTGCACCGCAAGCACCACGCCAAGTGCGAGACCGTGGAAGACCCGCACAGCCCGCAGACCCGGGGTCTGCCGGCCTTGCTGCTGACCGGCGTCGAACTCTACCGCGTCGAGGCCCAGAATCCGGAAACCCTGGCCAAGTACGGCCGCGGCACACCCGAAGACTGGATCGAGCGCAACCTGTACAGCCGCTACACCTGGCAGGGCGTGGGGCTGATGATGGTCATCGACCTGCTGCTCTTCGGTGGCATCGGCCTGACCGTCTGGGCCATCCAGATGGCCTGGATCCCCGTGTGGGCCACCGGCGTGATCAACGGCATCGGGCACTACTGGGGCTACCGCAACTTCGAGTCGGCCGATGCGTCGACCAATGTGTCCCCCTGGGGCATCCTGATCGGCGGTGAGGAGTTGCACAACAACCACCACACCTACCCGACTTCGGCCAAGTTCTCGGTCAAGCCCTACGAATTCGATATCGGCTGGATGTACATCCGGGGCCTGGAAATGATGGGTCTGGCCAAGGTCAAGAAGACCCCGCCGAAGCTGGCGCTGGGTGGCGTGCGCGCCGTCGCCGACGGCCAGACGCTCGAAGCCCTGATCACCAACCGCTACGAAGTGATGGCCCGTTACGCCGCCGAGATGAAGCGGGCCGTGGCCGTCGAACTGGTCCATCTGAAGGCCCAGGGCGCCGAAAACAGTGCCCGTTGGCGCGACATGCGGCTGGCCAAGGCCTGGCTGCACCGCGACGCCGACAAGATTCCGCAAGGCGTCAAGCCGGCGCTGGCCCAGGCCATGGGCGAAGCGCCCAGCCTGGCCAAGCTGGTGGCGATGCGCGAAGAGTTGCGCGCGCTGTGGACCCGCTCCGGCGTGTCGGCGGAACAACTGGTGGTCGATTTGCAGGCCTGGTGCCGCAAAGCCGAGGAAAGCGGCATCGCCGCCCTGCAGGATTTCTCGCTGAAGCTGCGCGCGGCCACCGCCTGACGCTCATTCGGCGGGCGCTGCCCGCTGTCCGAGGCCCGCGCTGAGCGGGCTTTCTGCTTTCTGGGGCGCCGTTTCTGGACGCCTGGGCGACGGCCTGGGCTCAAGTCGGGGCCGCGGATGTCGATGTCGTGGCCAACTGACGTCCGCCACCTTGACCATCGCCCTTGCCCCGTCGCGCTCTGCCGCTGTCCACCGACCGGCCCCGATCGTGCGCCTGCCGCCGCTGGGCGCCGGGCAGGTGGCCGGCCTGCTGCTGGCGGTGTCCTTGGCCCTGGCGGGCCTGCAGGCCTGGACGCTCGCGCAGTGCTTGCGGCTCGAGCAGGCGGCGCGCAACACGCAGGCCGCCCAGTCCCTGGCCGCCACCCTGTGGCAGCCCGGCAGCGATGCCCGCACGCTGCTGCAACGGGCCGATGCGCATTTCGCCCAGGGCCAAGACCTCCGCGTCACCGTGGGCACCGCCGATGGCCGGGTGCTTGTCCGTTTGCAGCGCCAGCCGGCGATCGCCGGCGTGCCCGACTGGTGGACCCAGGCCTGGCCCCTCAGCGCGCCGCCCGGGCGCATCACCCAGGCCGCTTACCGAGACCTGCCCGCCGTGCTCGAAGTCGAGGCCAACCCTGTATGGGCGCAGCAGTTGCTGTGGCAAACCCTCAGCCGCAGCGCCATGCTGCTGGCCTGGGTGGTGGCCGCCGGCCTGCTGGCCGCGGCGGCCTGGCGTAGCGGGCTGCTGCCCGGACGGCGGCAGCCCGCCGGGCTGGCGGCCCTGGATGCACAGGGCCTGCCTGCCTTGCGCAGCCTGGCCCACCAGTTGGAGGCCACCGTGCGTGGCCTGCGCCGGGACCTGGCGTTGCAGGCCCAGCAGGTGTTGCGCCTGCAACGCCAGGCCCGTACCGACACGCTGACCGGTGTCTCGCTGCGCCACCATTTCCTGGGCCGGCTGCAAGGGCGGCTGAGCGCCTTGCCGGCGGGCCGCACGGCCCTGCTGATCGTCCGCCTGTGCGATCTGGAAGCTGTCAACCAGCGTGCCGGCCACGCGGCGACCGACGGCCTGCTGCGCGCCGTTGGCCAGGTGCTGCTGACCTATGTCGATCGAGTCGCTGGTGCGGCGGCTGGCCGGCTGAACGGCAGTGACTTCGCCCTGTGCCTGCCGGTGGGCGGCGTGGCGCTGGAAACGGCGCTTTCGCTGCACGAGGCGCTGAGCGCGCTGCCGGCACTGCGCAGCGCCGGTGCGCTGGCGCTCGTCGGTGGCGTCGATGAGCTGCCCGCCATCACCTGCAGCGCCGCGCTGGCGGAAGCCGATGCGGCCCTGGCACGCGCCGAAGCCGGTTCCGACCTGGAAGGTCCCGGCGTTGCGGTGGACCGTCACGGCGCGCTGGTGGCCGACGCCGCTGGCGCCAGCGCCTGGCGCGAGCAGATCGCGCTGGCCCTGTCGCAGGGGCGCGCCAGCCTGGCAGAAGTGCCCGTGCGCAGCCGCGAGGGCGAGTTGCTGCGGCTGCGCTGTACCCTGCACCTGCAGTTGACACCAGCTGCCGCACACCAGCCCCCGCGCAGCTGGCTGGCTTTGGCCCGCCGGGCCCGCTTGCTGCCGCATGTGGATCTGTTGAGCCTGCAGCTGGCCTTGCAGGCCATTGCCGCCGACGGCCTGCCGCGCAGCGTGCAGGTCGGCGTGGCCGCCTGGACGGCGCCCGGCTTCGTGGCGGCCGTCAAGGCGCTGCTGCAGGCCCGCCCGGCGCAGGCCCGCGCGCTGTCCATCGAATTGGCAGCCGCCGAACAGCGGGGCGAGCACGAGGCCCTGGCCGCTGCCGTGGCGTGCTGGCTGCCTCTGGGCGCCAGCCTGGGCGTCGCCCACGGCGTCATCCTGCCCGCTGAGCTGACGGGCTTGCAGGCCGCCGGCATGTCCTTCGTGACCCTGTCGGGCGAGCAACTGCGTGGCGTGGCTGGCGACGCGGCACTGCAGGCCTATGCCCAGGGCTTGATCCGGTGGAGTCGCGATCTCGGTCTGTCGGTGCGGGTCGACCGCGTGGCCGACCCCGCAGACCTCGACACGCTGTGGCCGCTGGGCCTGGACGGTGCCAGCGCAGCCTCGCTGGCCCGGCCTTAGCCGACGTCGCCGGTGTGCAGCGGGTAGGCCCCGACTGGCCGGTCAGCGAAGTAATGTTCCAGCGTCAGGCGCACCGTTCGGAAGGCCAGTTCGTCCCACGGGATCTCGTCTTCGCGGAACAGCCGAGCTTCGATGGTTTCGGGCCCCGGTGCCAGCTGGGTGTCGAGCAGGCGGGCGCGGTAGTAGAAATGGATCTGCCCGACACGAACCACGTTGAGCAGCGTGTACAGGTCCTGCAGCTCGATGTTCGCGCCGGCCTCTTCCACGGTCTCACGGATGGCCCCTTCGGCCAGGCTTTCGCCGAGTTCCAGGAAGCCGGCCGGCAGCGTCCAGAAACCGTAGCGCGGCTCGATGTTGCGCCGGCACAGCAGCACCTGGTCGCCCCAGACGGGCAGGGTGCCGACCACGTTCAAGGGGTTCTCGTAGTGGATCTCGCCACACACCGTGCAGGTCGCGCGCAGCCGGTTGTCGTCGGGCGGCACGCGGTATTCGGTCGGGGCGCCGCAGACGCGGCAATGCTGGATACGGCGCGGCATGGGCATGCGGGCCAGTGTAGCGGGCCTCCTGCGCGGCGGCAGCATGGCATCATCGTCCGCCGATTGATCCACACCCCTTCGAGAACCCGCCATGAGCCTAGTCTTCACCCCGCCCGCCCCGACCACCGTGCCCGTCGTCGGCGGCGGTGAATTCCCCGTTCGTCGCATCTATTGCGTGGGCCGCAACTATGTCGAGCATGCCCAGGAAATGGGCTTCACGGGCCGCGAGCCGCCGTTCTTCTTCATGAAGCCGACCGACGCCGTGGTGGCCGTGCCCGATGGCGAAACCGGCCGCATCGACTACCCGACGGTGACGAAGAACTTCCACTACGAAATCGAACTGGTGGTGGCCATCGGTACCGGCGGCAGCAACATCCCCGCCGCTGAAGCCGCCCAGCACATCTGGGGCTACGCCGTGGGTCTGGACATGACGCGCCGCGACATCCAGGGCGACATGAAGAAGCAGGGCCGCCCCTGGTGCATCGGCAAGGGCTTCGACCAGAGCGCGCCCGTCGGCCCGATCACGCCCTTCGCCCAGACCGGTGAACTGCTGACCGGCGCGATCACGCTGGACGTCAACGGCGTTCGCCAGCAGACTGGCGACCTGAACCAGTTGATCTGGAGCGTCAACGAAATCATCGAGCAGCTCAGCCAGGCCTGGACGCTGCAGGCCGGCGACCTGATCATGACCGGCACGCCCGCCGGCGTCGGCCCGGTGGTCAGCGGCGACGTGATGGTCGGGCGCGTCGCGGGCCTGGGCGCGCTGCAGGTCGCGGTGCGCTGAACGGCCCCGGGAACGCAAGAAGGGAAGGCGAAAGGAAAGGCCATGGAGCTCTACAACTACTTCCGCTCATCGGCTTCCTACCGCGTGCGCATCGCGCTGGCGCTGAAGGGGCTGGATTACGACTACAGGGCCGTGCACCTGCAGAAGAACGAGCACCTGGCCGAGTCCTACGCCGCGGTTTCGGCGGCCCGCCTCGTGCCGGCGCTGGTCGATGGTGCGCACACCATCACGCAGTCGCTGGCGATCATCGAATACCTGGAGGAAACGCATCCGCACCCGCCACTGCTGCCGGCCACGCCGGTCGAGCGCGCGCGCGTGCGGGCGCTGGCGCTGGACATCGCCTGCGAGATCCACCCCATCGACAACCTGCGCGTGCTGCGCTACCTGACGCGCGACATGCACGTCAGCGAAGACGACAAGAATCGCTGGTACCGCCACTGGGTGGAAACCGGGCTGGAAGTCGTTGAAAGCCAGCTGGCCTTGGAGCCGGCCACCTTCTGCCACGGCGACACGCCGACCTTGGCCGATTGCACGCTGGTGCCGCAGATCTTCAACGCCCAGCGCATGGACTGCCGGCTCGACCACGTGCCCCACGTGATGCGGGTCTTCGATGCCTGCATGAAGCTCGACGCCTTCGAGCAGACGCGGCCCGAGCGCTGCCCTGACGCCAGCTGAGCCGGGCGCGCCGCGTCGCCAGTTGGCCCGGTTGCCCCCGCTGCCCCTGCTGCGGCCCGAGTGGCCGGCCCCGCCGGGCGTGCGGGCCGCGATGAGCACGCGCGCCGGCGGTGTCAGCGGGCTGCCTTTCGACAGTCTGAACCTCAGCGTCAGCGTGGGCGATGACCCGGCCGCCGTGGCCGAGAACCGCGCCCGCTGGACGGCCGCCTTGGGCCACGCGCCGGTCTGGCTGCAGCTGGTGCATGGCCGCGACGTGCTGCGACTGCACGCCGGCGGCCCTGAGCAACCGGCGCAGCCCGCCGACGCCGCCTGGACCAGCGATGCCGGCGTGGTCTGCCAGGTCACCGCGGCCGACTGCATGCCGGTGCTGCTGGCTCTGCGTGACGGCACGGCGGTGGCCGCGGCGCACGCCGGCTGGCGCGGCTTGGCCGCCGGTGTGCTGCAGGCCACGGTGCAGGCGATGTGCGCGGGCACCGGCACCTCGCCCGATGCGGTGCAGGCCTGGCTGGGCCCGTGCATCGGCCCGCGGGCTTTCGAAGTCGGTGCCGAGGTCTTGCAGGCCTTCGGCTGCGACCCGGCTGGCGATGCCGGGTCGCGCTTCATCAGCCGCCAGGGCGGCGATGGTTCACCGCGCTGGCTGGCCGATCTGCCCGCGCTGGCGACGCAGTGCCTGCAGGCCG
Source organism: Betaproteobacteria bacterium (assembly GCA_947453725.1). Classification (GTDB taxonomy): domain Bacteria; phylum Pseudomonadota; class Gammaproteobacteria; order Burkholderiales; family Burkholderiaceae_C; genus Rubrivivax. The sequence goes on from CANGHH010000015.1 coordinate 15,687, forward strand.
CCGGCGTTCAGCGCATCACGCCATCGGGCCTGTGCACCGTGGCCGACGCGTCACGCTTCTTTTCTTTCCGCCGCGACAGCCGAACCGGGCGCCTGGCTGCTGCCATCTGGCGCGATGGTTGACGCGATGTCCGACGCAGCGGCTGAAGGCGCGGCGGCTTCTGCCGCCCGGCGCCGCCGCTTGCGGCCGGGCGTGCCCAGGATGTACGTCAACAGCGACAGCGGCAGCACGCCGTACAGCAGCAAGGTGATCAGCGCGCCGAGCAGGCTGCCGCTGGCCGAAGTGGCCTCGGCAGCGGTCATCATCAGCACGACGTAGCCCCAGGCCATGGCGATCAGGTACATGCCGCGATGGTATCGGCAGTCATGACATCGTCAGCCGTTCACAGTAAAAGCTCAATCCACGCACGGAAGCACCCGCTGACCGGGCCAGCCCCAGCAAAGGCCCCAGCAGAACGGGGCCACAGGAGAACAGCCGATGAAATCCAAGCCCGCCGCTTCCCGCCCCTCTGCGACGCTGCCGCCGACCACCGCGGCCGACCCGGCCGACGTCTTCGGGGCGGCCATCGGCGGCATGCTGAAGTCGATGTCGAGCTTGAACCTGCCGATGCAGCAACTCGCACAGATCCAGACCGACTACGTCAAGAACGCCACCGAGGTCTGGAACCAGTCACTGCAACGCCTGCAGCCCGAGGCGCCGACCAAGCCGGTGGCCATCGCCGACCGCCGTTTCGGCGCCGCCGAATGGGCCAGCAACCCGGCGGCGGCCTTCACGGCGCAGATGTACCTGCTGAACGCCAAGGCCCTGATGCAGATGGCCGACGGCGTCGAAGGCGACGCCAAGACCAAGGGCCGCATCCGCTTCGCGGTGCAGCAGTGGATAGACGCCGCCAGCCCCAGCAACTACCTGGCGCTGAACCCGGAGGCGATGGGCAAGGCGCTGGAAACCAAGGGCGAGAGCATCGCCACCGGCATGCAGTTGCTGCTGCAGGACTTGCAGAAGGGCCATGTCTCGCAGACCGACGAAAGCGTCTTCGAGGTGGGCAGGAACGTGGCCACGACGGCCGGCTCGGTGGTCTTCGAGAACGAACTTTTTCAGCTCATCGAGTACGCGCCGCTGACCGCCAAGGTGCATGAACGGCCGATGCTCTTCGTGCCGCCTTGCATCAACAAGTACTACATCCTCGACCTGCAGCCCGACAACAGCGTCATCCGCTACACCGTCGAACAAGGCTTCCGCACCTTCGTCGTCAGCTGGCGCAACCCCGACGAGAGCCTGGCCGCCAAGACCTGGGACGACTACATCGAAGAAGGCCCGATCACCGCCATCGGCGTGGTGCAGGCCATCACCGGTGCCAAGACGATCAACGCGCTGGGCTTCTGCGTCGGCGGCACGCTGCTCAGCACCGCGCTGGCCGTGCTGGCCGCGCGCGGCGAACAGCCGGCGCATTCGGTGACGCTCTTGACCACGCTGCTCGATTTCGACAGCACCGGCATTCTCGACATCTTCATCGACGAGGCGATGGTGCAGATGCGTGAGATGACGCTGGGCGAGAAGGCGCCTTCGGGCCCCGGTCTGCTGAAAGGGCAGGAACTCGCCACCACCTTCAGCTTCCTGCGGCCGAACGACCTGGTCTGGAATTACGTCGTCGGCAACTACCTCAAAGGCGAAGCGCCGCCCCCTTTCGACCTGCTGTACTGGAACGGCGACAGCACCAACCTGCCCGGGCCGATGTATTGCTGGTACCTGCGCCACACCTACCTGCAGAACGAATTGAAGCAGCCTGGCCATTTGACGGTCTGCGGCGAGCCGGTCGATCTGGGTGCGATCAAGGCCCCGTTCTTCATTTACGGCTCGCGAGAAGACCACATCGTGCCGTGGACGGCGGCCTACAACTCGGTGCCGCTGATCAGCGGCAAGAAGACCTTCGTGCTGGGCGCCAGCGGCCATATTGCCGGTGTGATCAACCCGCCGGCCAAGGGCAAGCGCAGCTACTGGACCCACGACGGCACTGGCGAGGCGGCCGACGGCACCTTGCCCGCGACGGCCGAAGCCTGGATGGCCGGCGCCACCGAACACCCGGGCAGCTGGTGGACGACCTGGTCGGCTTGGCTCAAGCCCCATGGTGGCAAGCTGGTCGGTGCGCCCAAGGCACCGGGCAGCGCGAAGTACAAGGCCATCGAGCCGGCGCCCGGGCGCTACGTCAAGGTCAAGGCCTGATCGACCGGGCAACTGGGCCGCGGGCTTAGGGCAGGCCTGGGTGGCACATCGATCACGGAGCGTTGACAATTTTCATATTCACAAGGAGACCAGCATGAGTCAAAAGGTTGCGTACGTCACGGGCGGCATGGGCGGTATCGGTACCGCGATCTGCCAGCGCCTGCACAAGGACGGTTTCAAGGTCATCGCCGGCTGCGGCCCCAGCCGCGACTTCAAGAAGTGGCTGGACGAGCAGCAGGTGCTGGGCTACACCTTCCACGCCTCGGTGGGCAACGTCGCCGACTGGGACAGCACGGTCGCCGCCTTCACCGCCGCGGTGGCCGAACACGGGCCTATCGACGTGCTGGTCAACAACGCCGGCATCACGCGCGACCGCATGTTCCTGAAGATGACGCCCGAGGACTGGAAGATGGTCATCGACACCAACCTCAACAGCATGTTCAACGTCACCAAGCAGGTGGTGCCCGGCATGGTGGAAAAGGGCTGGGGCCGCATCATCCAGATCAGTTCGGTGAACGGCGAAAAGGGCCAGTCGGGCCAGACCAACTACTCGGCGGCCAAGGCCGGCATGCACGGCTTCACGATGGCCCTGGCGCAGGAAATGGCCAGCAAGGGCGTGACCGTCAACACCGTCAGCCCGGGCTACATCGGCACCGACATGGTCCGTGCCATCAAGCCCGAGGTGCTGGAAAAGATCATCGCGACGATCCCGGTCAAGCGCCTGGGCACGCCCGACGAGATCGGCTCGATCTGCGCCTGGCTGGCGGGTGTCGATTCGGGTTTCACCACCGGCGCCGACTTCAGTTGCAACGGCGGCCTGCACATGGGGTGATGCCCCGCCGCGGGCCCCGGCTCGCTGCGGTCTCGCCAGGCGCCCTGCGGGGCGCCTTTTTTTTGCGCGCCCCCGGAAGTGATCGAGACCTAGGGTTAGACCGCTATTCAGTGCGCCTGGGCCGGTTAGCGTTGCGGTCGACGGCGTCCCTTCGATGGCGCCGCGTTCCAACGGAGACCGCGATAGCTGCCGCAGCCCAGATCCAGCCCTTGTTGCAGGTGGACGGTGTGACCGTCCGCTTCGGCGGCATCACGGCGCTCGACCGGGTGTCGTTCGAGGTCGCCCAGGGCCACATCGTCGGCCTGATCGGCCCCAATGGTGCCGGCAAGACGACGCTGTTCAACTGCCTGTCGCGGCTGTACGGCTACAGCGAAGGCGCGATCCGCTTCGAAGGCCGGTCGCTGCTGGAAACGCCGACCCACGGCATCGCCGCGCTGGGCATCGGCCGCACCTTCCAGAACCTGGCCTTGTTCCGCACGATGAGCGTGCGCCAGAACATCATGCTCGGCGGCCATTGCCGCACGCGCAGCGGCTTCGTGGCGAATGCGCTGCGCCTGGGCTCGGTGGCGCGCGAAGAGGCGCAACTGGCCGAACAGGCGCAGGCCCTGGTCGACTTGCTCGACCTGCGCGCGGTGGCCGAAACGCGGGTCATGGACCTGCCTTTCGGCACCCAGAAGCGCGTGGAACTGGGCCGCGCCCTGGCCAGCCAACCCAAGCTGCTGTTGCTCGACGAGCCGGCCGGCGGGCTGAATCACGAAGAGGTCGGCGCGCTGATGGAACTGCTGCGCGAGGTGCGCCACCAATTGGGTCTGACGCTGCTGCTGGTGGAGCACCACATGAACATGGTGATGCGCGTCTCCGACCGCGTGGTCGCACTCGACTTCGGCCGCAAGATCGCCGACGGCACGCCGGCTGAAGTGCAGGCCAATGCCGATGTCATCCGCGCCTACCTGGGCGTTGAAACCTGATGGCGGCGCTGCTCGAGGTGCGCGGCCTGCACGCGCAATATGGCCCGACGCGGGTGCTGCACGGCCTGGACTTTGCCGTCGAAGCCGGCGGCATCACGACCATCCTGGGCGCCAACGGCGCCGGCAAGACGACGACGCTGCGCGCGGTCTGCGGCATGGTCAGGCGCCAGGGCGAGCTCACGCTGGGCGGCACCCGCATCGACAAGCTGGCGACCGAAAGCATCGTGCGCCTGGGCGTGGCGCACGTGCCCGACGGGCGCGGCACCTTCGCCGCGCTCAGCGTCGAGGAGAACCTGCGCCTGGGCGCCTACACGCGGCGCGACAAGGCCGAGGTGGCAGCCGATTACGAACGCATGTATGCCTACTTCCCGCGGCTGAAAGAGCGTTGCAAGCAGCAGGCGGGTCTGCTGTCCGGCGGTGAACAGCAGATGCTGGCCGTGTCGCGCGCGCTGATGCTGCGGCCCAAGCTGCTGCTGCTCGACGAGCCTTCCTTCGGCCTGGCGCCGCTGGTGGTGCAGGAGATCTTCGAGATCTTCAAGGAGATCAACCGCCGCGACCGCGTCAGCCTGCTGCTGGTCGAGCAGAACGCCGCGCTGGCGCTGAAGGTGGCCGACCAGGCCTACCTGCTGGAGACCGGCCGCGTCGTCATTTCGGGACCGGCCGAAGACATCCGCAACGACGCGTCGGTGCGCCGCTCCTACCTGGGCTACTGAATGAACGCCGACCTGCTCATCCACCAGATTTTCTCGGGCCTGGCCAGCGGCGGCATCTACGCCAGCGTGGCGCTGGCGCTGGTGATGATTTACCAGGCCACCCACCACGTGAACTTCGCGCAGGGTGAACTGGCCATGTTCAGCACCTACATCGCCTGGAGCCTGATGCAGACCGGCATGCCCTACTGGGGCGCCTTCTTCCTGACCGTGGCCATCGCCTTCGTGCTCGGCGTGGTCATCGAACGGGTCATCGTGCGGCCGGTCGAAAACGCGCCGATCCTGAGCGTCGTCATCGTCTTCATCGGTCTGCTGGTCATCGTCAACAGCCTGGCCGGCTGGATCTTCAGTTACACGATCAAGCCCTTTCCCAGCCCCTTTCCGGCCGAGCCGCTGTTCGGCAACCGCTATGTGTCCAGCCACGAACTGGGCTCGATGGCGATCACGCTGGTGGTGCTGGCCCTGCTGTTCGTCTTCTTCCGGTTCACGCCGCTGGGTCTGGCCATGCGCGCGGCAGCGCAGAACCCCGAATCGAGCCGGCTGGTCGGCATCCGCGTGGGCTGGATGCTGGCGCTGGGTTGGGGCCTGGCCGGGGCCATCGGCGCCATCGCCGGGGTGATGGTCGCGCCCACCGTGTTCCTGGAGCCGAACATGATGTCGGGCATCCTGCTCTACGCCTTCGCCGCCGCGCTGGTCGGCGGCATCGACAGCCCGGGCGGCGCGGTGCTGGGAGGCTTCATTGTCGGCGTGCTGGAGAACGTCGTCGGCGCCGTGCTGGGCACGGAATTGAAGCTGACGGTGGCGCTGGTGCTGATCGTCGGCGTGCTGGTCGTGCGACCTTCGGGGCTGTTCGGCAAAGTTCAGGTCACGCGCGTCTGAAATGAAGCCCCCAAGCTCACTCCGTTCGCTACCCCCCGAGGGGGCCGTCCGCCAACAGCCCGGCGAAGCCGGTTCTGTGGCGGGAAGCTCGGTCAAGAAGATCGGCGCCTTGGCGCTGCTCATCGCGCTGGCCTGCGTGCTGCCCTTCGTGGTCAGCAACTACCGGGTCTTCCAGCTCACGCTGGTGCTGGTCTATGCGATCGCCCTGCTGGGGCTGAACATGCTGACCGGCTACAACGGCCAGATCTCGCTCGGCCACGGCGCCTTCTACGCCATCGGCGCGTACACCGCGGCCATCCTGATGGACAAGTTCGGCGTGCCGTATTGGTTGACCTTGCCGATCGCCGGGGTGGTCTGCGCGGTGGTGGGTTTCCTGTTCGGCCTGCCCGCTTTGCGCCTCGAGGGCCTGTACCTGTCCCTGGCCACTTTTGCGCTGGGCGTGGCGCTGCCGCAGATCCTCAAATACAAGGGCATCGAGCAGTGGACCGGCGGCGCGCAGGGCATCGTCATCACCAAACCCGAGGCCCCCGAATGGAGCGGCCTGTCGCAGGACCAGTGGCTGTATTTCGTCGCGCTGGCGGTGATGCTGCTGATGTTCTGGCTGGGCTGGAATCTGCTGCGCGGGCGCATGGGCCGCGCGATGGTGGCGATCCGCGACCAGCCCACGGCGGCGCGCGCGATGGGGGTGGACACGGCCATGGTCAAGTCCATGACCTTCGGCGTCTCGGCCATGTACACCGGCGTGGCGGGCGCCTTGGGCGCCATCGCCATCCAGTTCGTGGCCCCCGATTCCTTCACCATCTTCCTGTCGATCAGCCTGGTGGTGGGCATCGTCATCGGCGGCCTGGCGTCGATCTCCGGCGCGATCTGGGGCGCGCTGTTCATCCAGTTCATACCCAACGTCGCCGACGAGATTTCCAAGGCCGCGCCCTGGGCCATCTACGGCATTTTCCTGATCGGCTTCATGTACGTGATGCCCACCGGCGTGGCCGGCTTCATCCGCATCGCCGTGGCGCGCTGGCGCCGTCGGCGCAGCTAGGTTCCACCCCTCCAGCGACACCATGAAGGAAACCGCATGAGCAGAACCACCCGCCGCCAGACCCTGATCGCCGCCGCGTCGCTGGCGCTGCCGGCCGCGCCCGCCTTGGCGCAGAAGAAGTACGGTCCGGGCGCGAGCGACAAGGAAATCAAGCTCGGTCAGACCATGCCCTACAGCGGCCCGGCCTCGGCCTACGGCACCATCGGCAAGGCGCACCAGGCTTATTTCAAGATGCTCAACGATGCCGGTGGCATCAACGGCCGCCAGATCAAGCTGATCAGCCTGGACGACGGCTACAGCCCGCCGAAGACGGTGGAGCAGGTGCGCAAGCTGGTCGAGCAGGAAGAGGTGCTGGCGATGTTCCAGACTCTGGGCACACCGAGCAACACGGCCATCCACAAGTACATGAACGCCAAGAAGGTGCCCCACCTCTTCCTGGCCACCGGCGCGACCAAGTGGTCCGACCCGAAGAACTTCCCATGGACCCTGGGCTTCAACCTCAGCTACCAGGCCGAGGGTCAGATCTATGCCCGCTACCTGCTGAAGAACAAGCCCAACGCGAAGATCGGCATCCTGTTCCAGAACGACGACTTCGGCAAAGACGTGCTGAAGGGCGTCGAAGACGGCCTGGGTGCGGCGGGCGCCAAGCTGGTGGTGGCCAAGGTCAGCTACGAGGTAACCGACCCGACCGTCGATTCACAGATCCTGACGCTGCAGGCCTCGGGCGCCGACACCTTCATCAACATCACGACGCCCAAGTTCGGCGCGCAGGCGGTGCGCAAGGCCTGGGACTCGGGCTGGAAGCCCTTGCACATCATCAACAACGTCAGCGCCTCGGTGGGTTCGGTGCTGACACCGGCCGGCCTGGACAAGAGCGTGGGTCTGTTGACGCTGCAGTACTACAAGGACCCCAACGACCCGCAGTGGAAGGACGACCCCAACATGCTGGAGTGGCGTGCCTTCATGGGCCGCTACTACCGCGATGGCGACCCCAAGGATGCGTCCAACCTCTATGCCTACCTCACCGCCCAGACCATGGTCCACGTGCTGAAGGCCTGCGGCAACGACCTGACGCGCGAGAACGTGATGAAGCAGGCCGCCAGCATCAAGGCGCTGAAGCTGCCGCTGATGCTGCCGGGCATGACGCTGAACACCTCGCCGACCGACTACTTCCTGGTCAAGCAGGGGCAGCTGGCCAAGTTCACCGGCACCCAGTGGCAGGGCTTCGGCGACGTGCTGAGCACGGGCGCCTGATTCAGCTTACCGGGCCGCGCCCTGCGGCCCGGCGTCAAGTTCCTCTGAGGAAGTACTTGATCAAGCCCTTGGCCACGAAGCCCACCAGGCCGAAACCCAGCGCCAGGAAGAGCACGAAGGTGCCGAAGCGGCCTGCCTTCGACTCGCGCGCCAGCTGGAAGATGATGAACACCATGTACAGCATGAAGGCGCCGACGCCGAAGGTCAGGCCGAACTGCGCGATCTGCTCTTCGTTGTAGCCGAACATCAGGCGGCGCCCCCCGGTTCGGCGGGCACCACCAGGTCGCGGTAGGCGTGCCAGCTGGCATGGGCCAGCCAGGGCACCACGACCACCAGGCCCAGCATCAGGGTGGCCATGCCCAGCAGCGTCAGCCCCAGGATCAGCGTGGCCCACAGCGCCATCGCCAGCGGGTTCAGCAGCGCCGCACCGACGCTGGTGGCCACCGCCGTCAGCACGCCGTGCGGGCGGTCCAGCAACATCGGGATGGCCACCACCGAACTCGCGAACATCGGCGCCGCCAGCACGCTGCCCAGCACCACCCAGGCCTCGAAGACGTGGCTGCTGTCGCTGAGCACGACCACGCGCAGGAAGTCGCCCGGGCTGTTGACCGGGGCGCCGGCAAAGGCCGTGATCAGCGACGCCGAGGTCAGCACCCAGCCGGTGCCGGCCAGCGCCAGCAGCAGGCCGAAGCGCACCAAGCGGCTGTCCCGGGGCCGCCAGGCGCCCAGCGCCACGGCCAGGCCGGCGGCCTGCAGCTGCTCCCGCGCGCGGCTGACCGCATAGAGGCCGGTGGCCACCAGCGGCGCCACCAGCAGAAAGCCGCTGAAGGCGCCGGCCAGCAGCCAGAAGCGGTCGTGCGCCCAGACCACCAGCAAGGCGCCAAAAGCCGCCGCCGCCCCGCCGTGCGCCAGACCGGGCAGCGGGTTGTGGACCAGGTCGCGCCAGCCTTTCATCAGCCAGACCAGCGGCTGCAGGGGCGCCACCCTGGCGATGCGGAAACTGCGTGCGTGGTCGGACGGGGTCAGGGGGACCATGGGGGTGTCAACAGGCCGAGCGCGGCGGTTTGCAGTGTCGCCGGCAGGCCGTCGGGCAGGTTCAGCGTCAGCGCCTGGTCGAAGTGTTTGAAGTTGCGCATCATGGAGCGCAGGTAGACCGGGTCGTAATGCTCGGTCAGCAGTTCCTGCACCACGGGCGCGAGCTCTCCCGCGCGGGCCTGTTCCTGCCAGCGCACGACGACGGCGTTGCCGCGCAGTTCGCGCAAGGCATTCAGCCGTTCGCAGAAGCTTTCGGTGTCGGCCACGAAGTAGGCGTAGTCGACAAGCAGGAAGTCGACCCGCGCGGCCAGCGGCATCTCGACCTGGATGCAGCGGGCCGCCCGCAGGCATTCCAGCAGGCGCTCGGGCACGCGCAGGCGGCCGATGGTTCGGCTTTCGCCTTCGACGTAGACCGGGCGCGCCGGGTCGAGGGCACGCAGCGCTTCCCACACCAGCGTCTCGAAGCGCTTCTGGGTGGGCTGCGGCTGGCCCGGCATGGGGCCCAGCACGCTGCCCTTGTGGCAGGCGATGGCCTCCAGGTCGAGCACCTGCTCACCCTGGACCTGCAAGGCCTGCAGCAGCCGGCTCTTGGCCGATCCGGTGCGGCCGATGACGGCGCGCCAGTCGAACTGCTGGGGCAGCGTTTCCAAATCGACCAGCACGGCCCGGCGGAATTCGCGGTAGCCGCCTTCCAGCACGGTGACGTTGAAGCCGATCTGGTCCAGCACCGTGGCCAGCGAACCCGAGCGCTGGCCGCCGCGCCAGCAGTAGACCAGGGGCTTCCAGTCACGCCCTTGCGGCATCAGGTTCGCTTCGACATGGCGCGCGATGTTGCGCGCGGCCAGCACCGCGCCGCGCTTGCGCGCTTCGAAGGGCGATTCCTGCTTGTACTGGGTGCCCACGCTGTGCCGCTCTTCGTCGTTCAGCGTGGGCCAGTTGACGGCGTCGGGCAGGCGGTCTTCGGCGAACTCGCTTTCACTGCGCGCGTCGATGACGGCGCTGAACTCGGTCAGTCGCAAGAGCGTGTCAGCGGCCAGGATGCGCTTCAGGCCCATGTCAGACGGCGCCGACGGCGTCGAGGAGTTCGGTTTCGATGCGCAACTGGCCCTTGGGCCTTTGCAGTTCGGGGCCGTCGACGAGGAAGGTGTCTTCGACCCGTTCGCCCAGCGTGGTGATCTTGGCCAGCTGCAGGTTGACGCGGTTGTGCGCCAGCACGCGGGCGATGGCGTAGAGCAGGCCGGAACGGTCGCTGGCCGACACCGCCAGCAACCATCGCTGGGCCCGCTCGTCGGGCGCCAGGGAAACCCGTGGCGTGACCGGGAAGCTGCGAACCCGGCGCGAGACGCGGCCGCTGCGCGGCTCGGGCAAGGGGCCTTCGGACGCCAGCGCCAGCGTGGCCTGGTTTTCGACCAGCGAGATCAGGTCGCGGTACTTCAGCTCGGGCTCACCGGTGCCATGGTCGGCCCACATGTTCTGCGTGGCCACGACCTGGAAGGTGTCGAGCGCGTAGCCGGCCCGCGTGGTGTGGATCTTGGCGTCCAGGATGCTGAACCCGGCGCCGTCGAAATAGCCGCAGATGCGCGCGAACAGGTCGGGACGGTCGGGTGAATACACCAGCACCTGCAAGCCGTCGCCGATCGACGAGGGCCGCGCCTGCACCACCGGCCGATTCGTCTGCACATGGCGCCACAAGGAGCGGGCATGCCAGGCGATATCGGCGGCGTCGTGGCGCGCGAAATAGCTGATCTCGAGCGTCTTCCAGAGCGGCTCTTCGGTGCCGGGCAGGGCGCTGTGCAGGGCCAGCATGTGTCGCGCGTCCTCCTTGCGCGCCTCGATCTCGGCGTCGCGGTTCGGCTGTGCGCCGCCCATGGCGCGCAGGGTCAGCCGGTACAGGTCTTCGAGCAGCTTGCCCTTCCAGGCGTTCCAGACCTTGGGGCTGGTGCCGCGGATGTCGGCCACCGTCAGCAGGTACAGCCCGGTCAGCTGGCGCGGCGTGCCCACCAGCTCGGCGAAGCGGGTGATGACGTCGGCGTCGGACAGGTCTTCCTTCTGCGCGATGCGGCTCATCGTCAGGTGGTGCCGGACCAGTAACTCGATCAGCTGGCTGTCTTCCCGCGCCAGGCCGTGGTCGCGGCAGAAGCGGCGCACTTCGACGGCGCCCAGGTCGCTGTGGTCGCCGCCGCGGCCCTTGGCGATGTCGTGGAACAGGGCCGCCACGTAGAGCAGCCAGGGTGCGTCCCACTGCGCCGCAAGCTGGCTGCAGAAGGGGTACTCGTGGGCATGCTCGGGCGTGAAGAAGCGCCGCATGTTGCGCAGCACCATCATGATGTGCTGGTCCACGGTGTAGACGTGGAACAGGTCGTGCTGCATGCGCCCGACGATGCGCCGGAAAACCCACAGGTAGCGGCCCAGCACGCTGGTCTGGTTCATCAGCCGCAGCGCGTGCGTCAGCCGCTTGGGCTGGCGCAGGATGTCCATGAACATTTCGCGGTTGAGGGGGTCGCGGCGGAACTCGGCGCCCATCACCTGGCGGGCGTTGTACAGCGCCCGCAGCGTGCGCGCCGACAGCCCTTGCAGGCCCGGCGTCTGCTGGTAAACCAGGAAGGTCTCCAGGATGGCGTGCGGGTTGTTCAGGTACAGCGTGTCGTGCGCCACCTCCAACATGCCGGCGCGGTCGAAGAAGCGCGCCGTGATCGGGCGCATCGGCGTGGCCTCGGACCCGTTGACGCGTTCCTCGATGTTCAACATCAGGATCTGGTTGAGTTGCGTCACCGCCTTGGCCGCCCAGTAGTAGCGGTGCATCAGCACCTCGCTGCTGCGCTGGCCGCTGGCCACGGCGGCGCTGCTGGCGTAGCCGAAGCTGTCGGCGACCGCCGTTTGCAGGTCGAAGATCAGCCGGTCTTCGCGCCGCCCGGCGATCAGGTGCAGCCGAGCCCGGATCAGTTTCAGCGTGCCTTCGTGCTTGAGCAACTGGCTGGCCTCGAAGGACGTGATCAGGCCCTTGGCGGCCAGCTCGCTCCAGGTGCGGCCCAGGCCGGCCGCGCGGGCGACCCAGATCACCACCTGCAGGTCGCGCAGCCCGCCCGGGCTTTCCTTGCAGTTCGGTTCCAGCGCGTAGGGCGTGCCTTCGTACTTGACGTGGCGCTGCTGCATTTCCAGCAGCTTGGCACGCAGGAAGCTGCGCGGGTCCAGGGCCTGGTCCTGCGCCTTGCGGAATTGGGTGTAAAGACGCTTGTTGCCGCAGATGCAGCGCGATTCCAGCAGGGCGGTCTGCACGGTCACGTCGCGCCGGGCTTCGGCCAGGCACTCGTCGCTGTTGCGCACCGAGGAGCCGATTTCCAGGCCGACGTCCCAGCAGGCCATGACGAAACGCTCGACGGCAGCACCCAACTCGTCCGGCGGGTCGCTGGGCAGCAGCGTCAGCACGTCGATGTCGGAATACGGGAACAGCTCGCCGCGCCCATAGCCCCCCACCGCCACCAGTGTCGCACTTGGCGGCAGGCCGCATTCGGCCCACAAGCTCTCCAGCGTCGCGTCGACATGCCGGGCCAGTGCCCGGGTCAGGTCGATGGCGGACCGGGCCGTGGGCCGCGCGCCCCTGAATTGCGCCAGCAGGGCGGCTTTGCCGTCGCGAAACTGCGCGCGCAGCAGCGCCAGGCTGCTCGGCGCTTGGCCGATGGCCTCGGGCATGGCGGACATGGGTTCAGCTCGCGGTGAGTGCAGCGGCCTGGCCGTAGCCCAGCGGTGCGAATGCCGGTGGCGGCGGGCTGCCGGCCGAGACGGTCAGCACCTCGTAGCCGGTCTCGGTGACCAGCACAGTGTGTTCCCACTGCGCCGACAGCGAGCGATCGCGCGTGACGATGGTCCAGCCGTCGTAGGGCCGGTTGCCCTTGCGGTCTTCCTTGATGTCGCGCTTGCCGGCATTGATCATCGGCTCGATCGTGAAGATCATGCCGGGCACCAGCTCTTCGAGCGTGCCCGGGCGGCCGTAATGCAGCACCTGCGGCTCTTCGTGGAAACGCGCACCGACACCGTGGCCGCAGAACTCGCGCACCACGGTGTAGCCCGCGTGTTCGGCGAAGACCTGGATGGCGCTGCCGATGTCACCCAGGCGTGCGCCGGGCTTGACCTTCACGATGCCCTTCCACATCGCGTCGAAAGTGACCTGGCACAGGCGGCGCGAGGCGATGCTGCCTTCGCCGATCACGTACATGCGGCTGTTGTCGCCGTGCCAGCCGTTCTTGATGATGGTGACGTCGATGTTGACGATGTCGCCGTCCTTCAGGGGTCGGTCGTCGGGCAGGCCATGGCAGACCACCTCGTTCAGCGACGAGCACAGCGAAGCCGGGTAGGCCGGGTAGCCGGGCGGCTGGTAGCCCAGCGTGGCCGGGATGCCGCCCTGCACATGCACCATGTGGTCGTGCGCCAGCTTGTCGAGCTGCAAGGTGGTGACACCGGCGCGCATGTGCGGCTCCAGCATGTCCAGCACTTCGGAGGCCAGACGGCCGGCCAGACGCATGCCTTCGATGTCGGCGGCGGATTTGATCGTGATTGCCATCGCGGGATTATCCCACCGGACCCCTAAAATCGCAGATTTGCCTGTTGGCCCTGGACTGCATGAGCGCTTCGCCCCTCCATTTGACGCATTTCCCGGGTGGCGACGCGCTCTCGGCCTTCCGCGCCCAGGCGCTCTTGCTGGCGCTGCAGGCGGCCTGTCCCCGTGTGACGTCTGTCGCGGCACGCCACGTGCACTGGGTGGCGCACGACCACTTGCTGGCGCCGGCCGATGCCGAAAGGCTGCAGGCGCTGCTGCGCTATGGTGATGCCTACGACGGCCCGGCCAGCGGTGAACTGGTGGTGGTGCTGCCGCGTCTGGGCACCGTGTCGCCCTGGGCCAGCAAGGCCAGCGACATCGCCCGCAACTGTGGCCTGCAGTTGCACCGCATGGAACGTGTCACCGAGTTCCGCCTGGCGCTGAAGAGCGGCCTGCTCGGCGCCGCCAAGCCCTTCACCGCCGACGAGCGGGCGGCTGTCGCCGCCGTGTTGCACGACCGCATGACCGAGAGCGTGGCTTTCGAGCGCGAAGCGGCGGCGCATCTCTTCGACGTCCAGCCGGCAGCGCCGCTGGCCCATGTCGAGGTGCTGGGCGCCGGCCCTGAGCAGGGCCGCAAAGCGCTGGCCGTGGCGAACAGCGAGTTCGGCCTGGCGCTGTCGGCCGACGAGATCGATTACCTGTTGGCGGCGTTCACCAAGCTGGGCCGCAACCCCACCGACGTCGAGCTCATGATGTTCGCCCAGGCCAACAGCGAACACTGCCGGCACAAGATCTTCAATGCCCGCTTCAGCATCGACGGCATCCCGCAGCCCTTGTCGATGTTCGGGATGATCCGACACACCGAGCAGACTTCCCCTCGGCACACCATCGTCGCCTACGACGACAACGCCGCCGTGATGGAAGGCGGGCCGACGCAGCGCTGGCTGCCGCAGGGTTACCTGAACGCCCCGCGGTACGCCGCGCGCGACGAGACCACGCACATCCTGATGAAGGTGGAAACGCACAACCACCCGACCGCGATCAGCCCTTTCCCGGGCGCCAGCACGGGCGCCGGCGGCGAGATCCGCGACGAAGGCGCAACCGGCCGCGGTGCGCGGCCCAAGGCCGGCATCACCGGCTTCTCGGTCAGCAATCTGCACCTGCCGGGTACCCAGGAACCGTGGGAGCAGAACCCGGTCGGCAAGCCCGAGCACATCGCCAGCGCGCTGCAGATCATGACCGAGGGCCCGCTGGGCGGCGCGGCCTTCAACAACGAATTCGGCCGGCCCAACCTGGGTGGCTACTTCCGGGTTTTTGAACAATCGGTCGCCGGCGTGCGCCGCGGGTATCACAAGCCGATCATGATCGCCGGCGGCCTGGGCATGATCAGCGCCGGCCAGGTCAAGAAGCTGCCTTTCGGCGCCGGCACCCTGCTGGTGCAGCTGGGTGGCCCGGGCATGCGCATCGGCATGGGCGGCGGCGCAGCCAGTTCGATGGCCGCCGGCAGCAACACCGCCGCGCTGGACTTCGACAGCGTGCAGCGTGGCAACCCCGAGATCCAGCGCCGTGCGCAGGAGGTCATCAACCACTGCTGGGCGCTGGGCGAGATGAGCCCGGTGCTGGCCATCCACGACGTCGGCGCCGGCGGCATCAGCAACGCCTTCCCCGAACTGGTGGACGGTGCCGGCAAGGGCGCCACCTTCGACCTGCGCCGGGTGCCGCTGGAAGAAAGCGGTCTGGCGCCGAAAGAGGTCTGGTGCAACGAAAGCCAGGAGCGCTATGTGCTGGCCATCGCCCCCGACCGGATGCCGGTCTTCGAGCAGATGGCGCACCGCGAACGCTGCCCGTTCGCCATCGTCGGTGTGACGACGGACGACCGCGAACTGGTGCTCGAAGATGGCCCGGCCGGCGAACGGGTGATCGCCATGCCGATGGACGTGCTGCTGGGCAAGCCGCCCAAGATGCACCGCGACGTGCAGCGCGTGGCGCGCGCCGAAGCGCCGCTGGCGTTGACCGGCGTGAAGCTCGAACAGGTGGCGCTGGACGTGCTGCGCCACCCGACGGTGGCCAGCAAGCGTTTCCTGATCACCATCGGCGACCGCACCGTGGGTGGCCTGAACCACCGCGACCCGCTGGTCGGCCCCTGGCAGGTGCCGGTGGCCGATTGCGCGGTCACGCTGGCCGACTACGTGGGCTTTCGCGGCGAGGCGATGGCGATGGGCGAACGCACGCCGCTGGCGGCGCTGGACGCGCCGGCATCCGGCCGCATGGCGGTGGCCGAGGCGATCACGAACCTGCTGGCTGCGCCGATCGAACTCAGCCGTGTCAAGCTCAGCGCCAACTGGATGGCGGCCTGCGGTGAAGCCGGCGAGGACGCCGCGCTCTACGACACCGTGAAGGCCGTCGGCCTGGAACTGTGCCCGGCTTTGGGCATCGGCATTCCGGTCGGCAAGGATTCGCTGTCGATGCGCACGTGCTGGCAGGGCGGGCCGGGCGATGACGCCGAGGTCCGGCAGGTCACCGCGCCGGTCTCGCTGATCGTCACCGCCTTCGCGACGCTCGACGATGTGCGCGGCAGCCTGACGCCGCAATTGCAGCCGGGCGACACGACACTGGTGCTGATCGACCTGGGCAATGGCCGTCAGCGCATGGGCGGCAGCATGCTGGCGCAGGTGCTGGGGCAGTTCGGCAACGAAGTGCCCGACCTGATCGACCCGCAGCAATTGAAGTCGCTGGTCACTGCGATCAACGCGCTGCGCGCGCAGGGCCGCATCCTGGCCTACCACGACCGCAGCGACGGCGGCCTGTGGGCGGCGGTCTGCGAGATGGCCTTTGCCGGGCGATTGGGCGTCAGCCTGAACGTCGACATCCTGGTCACCGAAGGCGACGGCATTGCCGACAGCCGTGCCGATCACGGCGACTCCAAGAACTGGGCCGGGCAGGTCGGTGAGCGCCGCAACGAGCTGACGCTGAAGGCGCTCTTCAACGAAGAACTGGGCGTCGTCATCCAGGTGCCGACCGCCGTGCGCAACGAGGTGATGGCCACGCTGCGCGCGCACGGCCTGAGCCGGCACGCCCACTTCATCGGCAAGCCGAATGAGCGCGGCACGGTCGAGGTCTGGCGAGACACCAGGAGCCAGTTCAGCGCGCCACTGCAGGCGCTGCAGCAGCAGTGGGACGAGGTCAGCTGGCGCATCGCGCGGCTGCGCGACAACCCGGCCTGCGCTGACAGCGAACACGCCGCCGCCGGTGATCCGGCCGACCCCGGTCTGCACTTGCACCTCACCTTCGATGCGACCCAGGACCTGGCCGCGCCCTACGTCCACCTGCAGCGCCCGCGCATCGCCATCCTGCGCGAGCAGGGCGTCAATTCGCACCTCGAAATGAGCTTTGCGATGGCCCAGGCCGGCTTCGACACCCACGACGTCCACATGACCGACCTGCAGACCGGCGGGGTGCGTCTCGACCAGTTCCAGGGCCTGGTCGCCTGCGGCGGTTTCAGCTACGGCGACACCCTGGGCGCGGGCGAGGGCTGGGCCCGCAGCATCCTGTTCAACCCGGCACTGG
Organism: Betaproteobacteria bacterium; assembly: GCA_947453725.1. Taxonomy (GTDB): domain Bacteria; phylum Pseudomonadota; class Gammaproteobacteria; order Burkholderiales; family Burkholderiaceae_C; genus Rubrivivax. The sequence continues at coordinate 32,725 of CANGHH010000015.1, forward strand.
CCGATCAGTTCGCGGCCTTCTTCCAGCGCCCCGACAGCTTCGCCCTGGGTGTCTGCAACGGCTGCCAGATGTTCGCCGCGCTGGCGTCCATCATCCCCGGCACCCAGGCCTGGCCGAAGTTCACCCGCAACAAGAGCGAGCAGTTCGAAGCGCGGCTGTCGCTGGTGGAAGTGCTGGACAGCCCGAGCCTCTTCTTCCAGGGCATGGCCGGCAGCCGGCTGCCGATCGCCGTCGCCCACGGTGAAGGTTGTGCCGACTTCAGCCAGCGCGGCGACGCCGCCGCCGTGCACGCGGCGATGCGCTTCGTCGACCACCACGGTGCGGCCACCGAAGCCTACCCGGCCAACCCCAACGGCAGCCCGGGCGGTCTGACCGCGGTGACGACCGCCGACGGCCGTTTCACCGCGCTGATGCCGCATCCGGAGCGGGTGGCCCGCAATGTGCAAATGAGTTGGACGTCCGGCGACCGTTCTGCCCACAGCCCCTGGATGCGCATGTTCGGCAACGCGCGACGCTGGGTGGCTTGACGGAGGCCCTGCGGGGCCGGAGAGGGATACGTGGGCATCAACCGACGCACGGTGCTGGCGCGCTTCATCGCCCTGGCGTTCACCGCGGTTTCCGTGGGACTCAGCGGCTGCAGCGCGCCGGGCCCGCTGAACCTGGTCCCGGCGCCAGCCCCGGCGCGCAACGAGATCCTGTGGGACCGCTACGGCGTGCCCCACATCTACGGCCGTGACGCCAACGCCGTCTTCTACGGCTACGGCTACGCGCAGGCGCAGAGCCACGCCGATGAGATCCTGCGCCTGTACGGCGAGGCGCGGGGCCGCGGCGCCGAATACTGGGGCGCGAAGTTCGAGGACACGGCCGTCTGGCTGATCAAGAACGACGTGCCCGCGCGTTCGCAGCGCTGGTACGACGCGCAGGAGCCCGGCTTCAAGTCCAAGCTCGACGCCTTCGCCAAAGGCCTGAACGACTACGCGGCGGCGCACCCCGAAGCGATCGCACCCGATGTCCGCGTGGTGCTGCCGGTCAGCGGGGTCGATGTCGTGGCGCATGCGCACCGGCTGATGAACTACATCTACGTGGCTTCGCCCAATGTCGGTGGCGAAGGTGATGCGCCCGAGCCCGCTTCGCTGCCGACGGCGGCGGCCGCCGACCCCGGCTACACCGGCGAAGACGGCTCCAACACCTGGGCGGTGGCCGGCACCAAGACCGCCAGCGGGCGCACCATGCTGCTGCAGAACCCGCACCTGTCCTGGAACACCAATTTCTTCACCTACTACGAGGCCCACCTCGTCGCGCCCGACTTCGAGCTCTACGGCGCCACGCAGATCGGCCTGCCGGTGGTGCGCTTCGCCTTCAACCAGCAGATGGGCATCAGCAACACCGTCAACGGCATGGTCGGCGCCACGCACTACAAGTTGACACTGAAGGAGGGCGGCTATGTCTTCGACGGCGCGGTGCGGCCTTTCACGGTGCAGACCGCGCACTACCGCTTGCGCCAGGCCGACGGCTCGCTGGTCGACAAGGACCTGACCATCCAGTCCACCGTGCACGGCCCGGTCTTCAACCGGCCCGACGGCACCGTCACTGCGCTGCGCGTGGCCGGCCTGGACCGCCCCGGCATGCTGCACCAGTACTTCGACATGGTGACGGCGAAGAATTACGCGGCCTTCAACGCGGCGATGCAACGCCTGCAGGTGCCGACCTTCAACATCAGCTACGCCGACCGCGACGGCAACATCGAATACATCTTCAACGGCATCGCGCCCCGGCGCAGCCGTGGCGACCACGCCTATTGGCGCGGCCTGGTGCCGGGCGACACCTCGGCCACGCTGTGGACCGAGGTGCACCCCTACAAGGACCTGCCGCGCGTCACCAACCCACCTGCCGGCTTCGTGCAGAACACCAACGACCCGCCGTGGTTTCCGTCCTGGCCGACGACCATCCAGGCCGACGACTACCCGGCCTATCTGGCGCCGCGCACGCCCGAGTCGATGCGGGCGCAGAACGCGCTGAAGATGATGGCCGAGAACGACAGGCTCACCCTCGACCGCTTCGTCGAGCTGAAGCTGTCGACGCGCTCGCTGCTGGCCGACCGCACGCTGCCCGACCTGCTGGTGGCCGCGACGCGCGTCAACCAGGCCGCGCCCGAGGCGGAACTGCAGGCCGCCATCGGCCTGCTGTCGGCCTGGGACCACGATTACACGAAGGACAACCGCGCCGGCCTGTTGTTCGAGGAATGGGCCAAGCTCTTCGCCGGCCCCGGCTTCACCGGGGTGGCGAACTACGCCGTACCTTTCGACGCCGCCCGCGCGACGTCGACGCCGACGGGCATCAAGGACCCGGTCGCCGCGGTGCAGATGCTGCGCACCGCCATCGCCAGCACCCGGGCCAAGTACGGTGCCCTCGACCGGGTCTTCGGCGAGGTCTCGCGCTTCAAGCTCGGCGATGTCGATCTGCCGGGCGACGGCCATGTCGGCGGCCTCGGGCCCTTCCGCGTGCTGACCTGGGGGCCGCTCGATGCCTCGGGCCACCGCCATCCGCAGCATGGCGAAACCTGGATGGGGCTGATCGAATTCACCACGCCAGTCAAGGCCTACGGTCTGATGAGCTACGGCAATGCACGCCAGCCGGGCAGCCCCCACCGCAGCGATCAACTGGGCCTGCTGTCGCGCCACGAGTTCCGCGAACTCTGGCTGCAGCGGGCGCAGGTCGAAGCGAACACCGAAGAGAAGACGGCGCTGCTGCCCTGAGGGCCGCAGCGCCGTCCAGCACCGGCCAGCACCGGCCAGCACGACCTGGCTGCTGCCGGGCGCTGAGGGCTTACGCCGCGGTGGCGCGCTCGTGCAGCCGGGTGATCGCATCCAGCGACGACAGCACGGCGCCTTCCTGCCAGGCCGGGATGAAGGACGCATGCTCGCCGGCCAGCACGATGCGGCCGTCGATGGCGCACAGGTTGTTGTAATGCGCGGCGCGCGTTTCCGGCGTCCAGGCGCCCGAGCAGCCCAGCGTCCACGGCACGCGGTGCCAGGACACGGCGATGCCGTTGTCGAATTCCTTCAGGTACTGCGGGTGGATCTTGGCCCCATCGACCAGGGTCTTCTTGATGCGGTCGGCCGGTGACATCGCGGCGTCCAGGACGGCGGTTCTGCCGAAGGTGTAGGCGCCCAGCAGCACGCCCTTGCCCTTGCTGAAGTACTTCGAGCTGGGGTAGGAGATCTGGCTGATCGACAGGTCGGTGTAGGTGATGCCCCCGTAGATCTGTTCGTCTTCTTCCCAGAAGCGGCGCTTGAACTGCAGGCCGACCTTGGTGCTGGGGCTGTAGGGCACCGCGTTGATCGCGTCCTTCATCGGCTGGCCGACGTTCATCTCGATCTGGCTCAGGATCGACAGCGGGATCGTGTTGACGCACCAGTCGGCGCTGGCCTGCTGCGGCGTGCCGGGCCGGGTGCTGTCCTCGTAGGTGACGGTGACCTTGGTGGCGTCCTGCCTGATCGAGGTGACCTTGGCGTTGTAGCGGATCAGCGAACCGACTTCGCGCGCGAAGGCCTTCGAGATGCTGTCCATGCCGCCCACCGGCTGGAAGATGTTGGTGTGGTGGCTGAGGGTCTGGCCCGTCGCCAGGCTGGCCCACAGTCGCGAATTCAGCAGTTCCTTGAAGTCGCCGGGCTTGGACAGCACCGGTGCCGCCGACAGGCCGCCGCCGGGCCGCTTTTCATAGCCGCGGCGCTCGCTGGTGGCCACGCTGGCGCCGTACTTCATGTTGGCGTCCAGTGCACCCCAACTGCGCAGCGACTGCGTCAGCATCTCCATGTCGTCCTTGGTCAGCGCCTCGTCGAGCTTGCCCTGGGCCGTCACCTTGCCCAGCAGTTCGGCGACGTTGCCGAAGTAGTCGGCCTGCACGTGGCGGAAGCGCTGCGGCTTGCCGCCGTAGGCCTTGGTGTTGTGGATGTAGGCGTTGTAGTTCACCTGCATGAAGGGCTCGAGCGCCACGTCCAGGCGCTTGCAGTAGTCGATCAGGCCGGCGTGCACCGAAGGGATGCGCCAGGGGCCCGGGTTGATGTAGAGGTCCTTGTCGAATTCGCAGTGCTGCACCGCGCCACCCAGCTCGGTGTAGCGGTCGCCGCCGCGCAGCGACCAGTTGCGGCCGCCCGGGCGGTTGTTGAATTCCAGCACCTGAACCTGGTAGCCGGCGGCGCGCAGTTCCAGCGCCGCGACCAGGCCGGCAATGCCGGCGCCCAGGATCAGCACGCTGGCGCCTTTCGGTGCGCCGCCGAGCTTGATCGGCCCGGCGTACGTCGAGGCTTCGGTCACGCCGAGCGCGGCCATCGCCGACAGGCTGGTGGCGCTGCCGGCGGACAGGCCGATCATGGTCAGCAGTTGCCGCCGGCTGGGCAGCGCGCTGGAGGTTTTCGAATCAGGGGTCACAGGGCTTCCTTGCCTTTTTCAGGGTTGTTCGTGGAGACGGTTTCAGCGCGGCGAGGTGGCGGCACGCGGTGCCGGCCGGATGGCCCGGACCTCTGCCGCGCCGACCGTGTCGGTGTAGGCATTGCCGAACTGGCTGCGGATGTAATTGGTGAGGAGGGCGATCTGCGTGTCGTCGAGCGCATCGCCAAAGGGCGGCATCCCCTTGCGGCCGTTGATCACCGTGTAGACCAGGTAGGTGGCCGAGGCCAGGTTCTTGTTGGACGCCAGCGCGGGGTAGGCGCCGCCGCCGACGGCGCCTTGGCCCATCGGCATGTGGCAGCCCGCGCAGATGGTGCTGTAGACCTCGGCGCCCGAGTCGGCCACGAACTTGTCACTGGCCCTGAAATAGGCGCCGCCGGGTGCGTACTGCACCGAGGTTTCTGCGATGGCGGGTGCGGCCAGGCTCACCATCACCACGGCGAGCGCGGCGACTGACAGGCGGGAGCGGGTGGGGCGGGCGAAATGCGGCATCAACGGTCCTTTGGAAGTGCAGGTTGGCAAGCGGAATGCGGTGCGGCGGGCTCAGGTCCCCGGAAACAGGGCTGCCAGGCTGGCCACGGCGGCCTCGGCCACGGCGCGGTCGGGTGTGGTGTCGGTGTTGTTGAAGTCGCCAGGCCAGCTGGCCTGCACGATCAAGCCGTCGCGGCGCGGCGTCATCGAGACGTGTTGCGTCGAATAACTCAGCCCGTAATTCACTTCGGGCTGCGGAATGAGTCGCGCTGTCTGGCCGCGAACCGGAATGATCGATTCATCGCCCAACAGGGCGCGCGCCCCGTAACCGGTGCAATTGATCAGGGTCTTTTCCCGAATGCCGGCGAAATCCTTGGCACTGTTCAATTCGGCGATCTCGAATTCGCCACCGGCAATCAGGAAGTCATTCAGCAGTAGCCGCGAATAAGCCGCCAGATTGAAAACCATGCGCGAAGAACGGCGCACGAAAGGCACCCGAAATGGATGCTGCCCGGGTGCCAGCGTTTGCGACTTCACGCGCAGGTCGTGCAACAGATATTCGTCCAGCTTGGGATAGGCCGGTTCGCCTTGCATTGCATTTGGCGCGCCGAAGGGGGTATCGGCCAGTGCGTAGTTGTCGCGCCATTCGACCGGATCACCGGGCAGGCCCAGCAGGTCCTGGTACATGCGGAAGGAATAGCGCGCCATGCCCTCCCACTGTTTTTCGAATTCGGGCGTGGTCTGGTCCAGCGTGCAGACGCGCGAATCGGGCGACCAGATGCCCGTGGCCCACGAAGAGCGCACCTCGGGCGGACGGTCTTTCGCGTAGATGCGCACCTTCAGGCCGGCGCGCTGGGCCAGCACGGCCGTGGTCATGCCGATGGCGCCGCAGCCGATCACTGCGATGTGCTTTTCGCCGCTGGCCTTGGCCAGTGGTACCGCCAGACGTGCCGAGCCCCAGGACAGCGACCAGCCGCTGCCGCCGTGGCCGTAGTTGTGGATCACCGTCTTGCGGCCTATGCGTTCGCTTTCGATGCGTGGGCCCTTGGCGCGGAAGGGGCGCGTGCAGACGCTCAGCGCAATGATGCGGTCGGCGCTGGCGCGTAGCGGTGCCAGCGGCAGCGGCTGCGCGAAGGTCGGGCCGGGCGGCAGCAAGGGCGCGGCAGGCCCGGCATCGCCTTCGGCCGCATGGCTGTCATGGGCAGACCAGCCGGCCAGCGCGATGCCGGCACGGCCCAGGAAATGGCGGCGTTCCATCATGACCTTGAAGGAAGGGACGGGAATGTCCATTGCAAAGTCTTTGCAAGAAGCAGGCCTGCTGATGGAAATGCCCGTTTCGCTTCACCGTCGTCGACCTGCTGCCTTAATTGGCGACAAAGTGTCGCCATTCATTGGAATTCAGAAATGCCGCTTCGCGATCGCTGCATCGAAATAGTTGGCTCGGATGTTGCTAATGCCGAGGAGTTCTTTGTTTCGTCATCTGCCATCCACTCCAAGAGGTCCATCGAACCATGCACGAAGCTCGCACTGTCAACGCTATGCGCCAATTCCGGTCGTCATCGCATGCGTCGCGCCCCACCGCCCTGATGATCGCCATCGGCAGCTTGGCGGCCTTGTTGTCAGCGCATGCCCAGGCGCAGGACAGCAGCGCCGGCGCTGACACCATCATCGTGACCGGAACGCGTGCCACTGGCACCAAGGCGACCCAAAGCGTCTCGCCGATCGCGGTGGTCACTGCCGATGCGCTGGAGAAGACCGGTCAAAGCAGCGTGATGGACGCGCTGCTGCGTCTGGAGCCCACCTTCCAGACGCAGGCCAAGGGCACCGACCTGGCCAACATGGTTCGGTCGGCCAGCCTGCGCGGGCTGTCGGCCAACCAGACCCTGGTGCTGGTCAATGGCAAGCGCCGCAACACCACGTCCTACCTGTCGACGAGCGGCTACACCGCTGGCGCGGCGGCGGTGGACCTGGACTTCATCCCGACCTCGGCGGTCGCCCGTGTCGAAGTGCTGAAGGACGGCGCCGCCGCGCAATACGGTTCCGACGCCATCGCGGGGGTGCTGAACATCATCCTGAAGACCAACACCGAAGGTTCGCTGGACCTGGGCTACGGCCGCTTCGCCGACAGCAAGATCAACCCCAACATGCTGGGCAATGGACGCACGCGTTCGGTGGCCCTGGACAAGGGCTTTGCGCTGGGTGCCGACGGCTTCGTGCACCTGAGCGGTGAATTCCGCGATCACCTGCACACCAACCAGACCGGTCCCGAACTGCGCTCGATGAACACCAACGTGGCGCTCAGCGGCGGGCCGGTGGATCCCTATGTGCCGACCACGCAGGGCGACCCGGCCTACACCCTGATGAGCCTGGGCTACAACGCCGGCTTCAATTTCACGCCCGATCTGGAGCTGTACAGCTTCGGCAATGTCAACACCCGCAAGGCCGACAGCTGGCAGAACAACCGACCCCTCGAAAAGGCCACCGCGTCCACCTGCTTCTACGCGCCGGGCAGCTCGACCGCCATCAAGGCCAACAAGCCGGGTGTCGCCGACACCGCGGGTTGCTCGACCATCTCGGTGAGCGATCTGGCCAAGGCCTATTACCCGGGCGGCTACTTCATCCCCAGCGAAACGATGGAGCAGAAGAACCTGGCGCTGGCGGTCGGCGTGCGCGGCGGCTTCTGGAACGACGCGCACTGGGACCTCAGCCTGAGCTACGGCACCGACGTGATGGACATCGGCGTCGAGAACACGCTGAACTACGCCTACCTGCTGACGCCCATTGTCGCCAACCCCTTGCACCCGAGTGGCAAGTCGCCGACCAGCGCCTACATCGGCCAGTACGGCAGTTCGCAGACGCTGTTGAACTTCGACCTGGCCAAGCCTTTCGACGTCGGCTTGCCGGCGCCGCTGGATGTGGCGGTGGGCCTGGAAACGCGCAAGGACGGTTACGAGATCAAGGCCGGTGACACGGCGGGCTGGTCCAACGGCGGCACGCAGGGCTTCATCGGCATGACGCCGCAGGATGCCAAGAAGGTGTCGCGCACCGAATCGGCCGCCTACCTCGACCTGAACACCAACCTGAGCAAGTCCTGGATCCTGGGCGCTGCGATCCGCTACGAGAACTTCAGCGACGCGGGCAAGACGACGACCGGCAAGCTGTCCAGCCGCTACGACTTCAGCTCGGCCTTCGCCCTGCGTGGCACGGCGAGCAGCGGCTTCCGCGCGGCCACGCTGGCCGAGCAGTACTTCACCACCACCACGGTCGGCCCGACCACGGCCAACGTGTTCCTGCCGCCGGGTTCGGCCGCCGCATCACTGGTCGGCGGCAAGGCGCTGACGCCCGAAAAGTCGACGAACCTGAGCCTGGGCCTCGTCATCACGCCGACCCGCGACCTGCGCTTCACGGCCGATGCCTATGTCATCAAGATCAAGGACCGCATCCTGCTGACCAGCGTCGGCGCCACCAGCACCGTGCCGGGCTACGGCGGCGCGACGGGCGGCGTGCGCCAGGCCATCGCCTTGCAAGGCGTGGTCCTGCCGACCACGGCGACCGACAATGGCACTTCGGTGTCCTACTTCGCCAACAGCATCGACATGAGCACCCGGGGTCTGGACCTGGCCGTGTCGACCAACACGGACCTGGGTGCCAACGGCAAGATCAACTGGAACCTGGCGGCCAACTTCAAGCGCACCACGGTCGACCGCTACAACCCGACGATCTTCCTGCCGGCCACGCTGATCGGTCTGACCGACACGCCGCCGAAGAACAAGATCGTCGCCTCGGCGGACTGGGCGGTGGGCGCCTGGTCCACGACCCTGCGCGTGACGCGCTTTGGCGAGGCCAAGGGCTTGTCGACGCCGGCCAACACGCCGTCCTACCCGACGACGCCGTACACCGATGTCATCGTCAAGGCGGCCTTCATCCCCGACATCGAGGTCGGCTACAAGGCGACGGCCACGCTGCAGTTTGCCGCCGGCATCAACAACTTCACCAACACCACGCCGACCCACACGCCCGACAACATCCTCTACGGCCCGAGTGGTCTGGCGCCGACCGCGGTGTCTTCCACCGGGGTGGGCGTGTACCCGACGTTCTCGCCTTACGGCATCAACGGCGCCTACTACTACCTGCGCGGCTCGTACAAGTTCTGAGGCCGGGCCGGCGCAAGCCGGCTTTCGCCAGCCGACCGCAACAAGCGAATCGGGTCAACGGCTGAACACCGTTGACCCGATTTTCGTTCCGCAGGCCTTCGCGGCCTGCGGCGCTTCGTCAAGGCTGTGCAGCGATGACGTCGATCTCGATCTTCATGTCGCGCGGCAGCGAATGCACGGCGATCGTTGTGCGGGCCGGCTTCTGCGGCTGCTCGGCGCTGCCGAAGTAGGCCCCATAGGCCTCACCCCAGCCCTTGCGGTCGAAGTTGCCGTCGGCCTCGGGCACCACGTAGGCGCGCAGGAAGAGCACGTCCTTGAAGCCCATGCCGGCTTCGGCCAGGCGTGTCTTCAGGATGCCCAGCGCCGACAGGGCCTGGGTCTTCAGGTCGCCGTCCACCGATGACAGCACGCCGGCCGAGAAATACAGCGCCGACCCGGGCTTCAGGGCCTTGCCCGAGGCAATGGGTGCCGTGGCCGCGCCGTAGGACTTGATGTTCGGGTTGACGGTGGCCGGCGCGCTGGCGTCGAAGTTCACCGAGGACTGGGGCAGGCCGGGGAAAGCGGTCAGCAATTCGACCTCGATCTGCGCGCCGGGCCCGCCGAAGCTGGGCGTCGTCACCGTGGTTCGCGCCGGTTTGTGCGGGTTGGCCGGGTTGTTGAAGAACTCGTCGTAGGCCGCGTTCCAGCCGGCGTAGTCGTACTGGCCGTCGCCGAACTTGTTCGGCGCGAGGAAGGCGCGCAGGAAGATCACGTCCTTGAATCCCAGGCCCACCGCGGCCAGGTTTTCCTGCAGGCGCTGCAGGGTGCTGGTGGCCTGGAACTTCATGTCACCGAAGCGTTCGGCCGATGTCGCCGGCGCCTCGGCCTTGGCCAGCGCCGCCAGCGTGCCTGCGGTCCAGTAGTAGCCCGCGCCGGCCTTGATACCCATGCCCGAATAGATGCGCCCCTCTTTTGTGCCGTAGGGCTTCAGCATCGGGTTGGCCACCGGCAGACCCAGCTTGTCGGAGCTCACGAACAAGCCGTCGATCGGCGCGGTGGCGGCCACGTACTCGACCTCGATCAAGGTGCCCGGGCTGCCCAGCAGGGGCACGGCCACCGTCGTGCGGGCCGGTTTCAGCGGATTCCCGGCCGGGCCAAAGGTTTCGGTCCAGGCCTCGTTCCAGCCCGCGTAGTCGACCTTGCCATCGGCGCCGGGCGCCAGATAGGCCCGGACGAAGAGCACATCGGCCGGTTTGATGCCCGCCGTGGCCAGGCCTTCGCCCAGTTTCTTCAGGGTCAGCAGCGCCTGCGCCTTCATCGAGGCGGGTGCCCCCGCGCCCGCGGTCATGCCGGCGCTGAAGTACAGCGGTGCCCCGGCAGCGGCTTTGGTGCCGGTGGCGTAGACCGAGGACGCATCGCCGAAGCGGGTGATGGTTTCAGCCGCGGTGGCGGCGCCGCTGATGGCGATGAGGCAGGCCAGCGCGCTGCTGGTGACGGCGTGACGCGGCGCAAGACGGGAAAGAACGGACATGGCGATGCAATTCCTGGGGCAGTTGAGAACCGGCCCCTGAGGCCGGGCCAGGCCGACAAGATGCAATCATCGTGCCAAGGCCTGGCGATCGCCCCGCCGCAGCGGCGACGCCCGGCGACCCGTCCGCCGCTTCAGTTCAGCGGCTCGATGCCCGCGATGGCCCAGGCGTGGCTGTCGTCGTGTGGCTTGACCAGGTGCCAGACCTCGTTGAAGGCCACGGCTGCGGCGCCCTTTTCCTCGACCACCTGGCCGTGGAAGCGCACGCTGACGATCTGCCGGTCGGCTTCGTTGACGACGTCGAGCACCTCGGCGTCGACCTTCACCACATCGGTCTGCTGCGGCTGGCTGCCGCGCTCCTGGATGTCGAGCCGGATCGAGGCGAACAGTTCGGGCGTGGTGAAGCGGCGCAGGTCGTCCAGATCGGCGCTGTCGTTGGCCGCCTGCAGGCGGATGAAGATCATCTTGGCCGTCCGGGTGAAGCCTTCGGCGTCGAAAGCGGCCGGCACGAAGGCGCGGGGCACGCCAGCCTCGGCCGGCGCGATCGGCGTGACGTTGCCGGACGACGAGGCGGGCGCTGGCAGCGACGCCAGGGTCTGGCGTTCCAGCACCGGTTCGCGGGCCGCGGCCTGCGGCCAGATCGGCGTCGTGTTCAGCCCAGAACCGCCGGCGCCGGCCATCGCCGGCAGGCGGTTGGCGCCAGGGCCGAACCGGCGCAGCAGGAACATCACCAGCAAGGCGCCGCCACCCAGCAGCAGCAGCATCGACAGGATGCTGCCGAAGCCGCCACCCATGCCGCCCATGCCACCCATGCCGAAGTGGCTGAGCAGGGCGCCGATGCCCAGGCCCGCGGCCACACCGGCGAGCGGACCCATCCAGTTGCGCTTGGGGGCAACGGCCGGCGGTGCGGCCGGCGCAGCCGCCGGTGCAGCCTGTTGCGGTGCCGCGGCCGGTTTGGCCGGTACCGCTTCAGGGGCCGTGCGGGCGGGCATGTTGCGTTGCATGCCGGCGGGCTTGCCGGCGGCGAGGCGCTTGGCCTCAGCGGTGGTGGGGGCGGTGGTGGCCACCAGGGCCAGCAACATTGCGCTGATCAACCAGAGCTTCATCGTGAGGGATCCTTGGGGTTTGGTCCGGAATTCGCCGGACGGTGGTGTCCGGCGATGGTCTCGGCGCCGAGTGGACCACATGAGGGCTCGGGTGGTCGACCGCAAGCCCTTGTTTTCGTGCGGGGATGGTGGCGCCCATCACGTTGCGCGGGCGGCGCTTCACCGCCCGACCACGGCCCGCCCGTGCTGGACCCGTCAGAATGACGGTCATGCATCAATCCTGTGCGGCGGTGTTGGCGGCTGTGGCCCTGGGTGCCGCCGTCGGGGCCCCTGCGCCATACGACCGGGCCTTCGAGCGCGATCTGTTCAAGACCCGCTTTGCCCAGGAAGTGAAATTTCGCGCGGCGGCGATCCACGTGGCCTGGGGCGCTGAAGCCCTGTGCGACAGCACCACGCAGGTCGAGCCCTTCGTGCTGCTGTCGGTGCATTCGATCAAGCAGCGCCTGTCGGTGGCGGACATGAAACTGTTCAGCGAAGTCACCGGCATGGACGACCAATGGCGTGTCGTCTGGGCCGACGAGGGCGCGCCCGACGACCTGAAGGTGCTGGACGTGGTCAAGGCCATCAACGGCCGCCCCTTGCCCGCCGGCGGCACCAAGTTCGAGATCGGCGCCCTGTTCCGCGGCGGCTCCCTGGTGTCCAACGACGACCAAGGCTTCTGGGACGTGGTGCTGAGGGCGCGCGCGGAAGCCGTCGCCGGCAAGCCCATGGTCCTGACGTTGGCCGACGACCGCAAGCTGGAGGTCGACACGCAGAAGGGCTGCGCCGGCAGCGTCACCGCGAGTTCCTTCGATGCCGACCCCGACATCTTCTGGCGCCTGGGCAACAGCCGCGCGAAGATCCCGGCCAACGCGATGATCGAGGCGAAGAATGCCGACGAATTCCGCTGGCTGGCGGCCTTCGGCACCTATTTCCAGGCCAGCCAGCGTGCGATCAAGGCGGTGCAGACGGCCGAGGGCGCGAGCACCGGTTTCACGGTCGGCAAGATCCTGCTGCTGGCTGTACCGGGTGCCGGCATGGTGCTGTCGGCGGCCGAGGCGCAGGCCGAGAAGGCCATCGCGGTGGACAGCATCGTCGGCAATGCCGACCTCTTCGCCAACGAAGTGGTGGCTGCGCTGGGCGGCGACCCGGCTGCCGGCCTGCACCTCAGCGAACGCATGCTGGCCAAGGGCATGAAGGTCGACGCGGTGCTGATGGACGACTTCCGCCGCTCCAACGCGAACGAGCATGCGCGACGCATCAAGGCCATCCAGGCGGCGCAGGCCGAACGCGAAAGGGCCGAGGCCAAGGCGCAGGAAGACGCCCAGCAAGCCGCGCAGCAGCAAGCCCTGAAGCCCGGCACGGTGCCGGCGGTCCGGCGCTAGCCAGCGCCCCGTCCGGCGCCCGTTCAGGCGCCCAGCCAGCGGCCCACGGCCTCGTGCAGGGCCAGCCAGACCTCTTCGTAGCCTTGCAGGCTGGGCAACCAGTCGCTGGCCGACAAGTGCCCATCGGCCCGCACATTCATCGGCGCGGCGATGACGCGCAGGCCTTGGCCGGCGCCTGCCTGTTCGAAGTTGGCCAGCGCGCGCGGCATGTGCAGCGCGTCGGTCACCAGCACGATCGTCTCGATGCCCTGCGGCCGCAGCAGCGCCACCGTCTTCAACGCGTTCTCGTGGGTGTCGCGCGACGCGCCTTCCTGCCAGCGCAGGGGCCGATTGAATTCGCGTTCGGCCACCCGGGCGGCGATCTCGGCCTCGCTCGCGCCAGCGGCCACGCCGTGCCCCAGGCCGCCGCTGTAGCCCAGCGGCAAGCCGGTTTCGCGTGACAGCCAGATGCCGTAGCGCAGCCGGTCCGCGCTGCGGAAGTTCAGCGTCGGCAGGCCGTACTCGGGTGCCACCAGGCGCCGGCCGCCGCCCAGCACGATGATCGCGGTCCGCGGGCTGTGGCGAAGTGCCGCCAGTTCGCTGAGCGTCAGTGCGGGCGGCGGCCTGATCAGGCCTTGAACCAGGTAGTGGCCCAGCCCGGCTGTGAAGCTCAACCAGATGCCGAGCGTCGCCACCAGGGTCAAGGCCCAGGCCCGCAGCGGCCGGCGGGCCATCTGCCGAGCCCCGATCAGCACCAGCAGCAACAGCGGCACCGGGGGCATCGCCAGCGCCGTGAAGACCGGCTTCCAGGACTCGACGCCCAGGGCCAGCGCCCACTCGTTCATCAGCGGCCGTGCAACTTCAGAAGAAGGCCTGCAGGCCGGTCTGCGCGCGGCCCAGGATCAGCGCGTGCACGTCGTGCGTGCCCTCGTAGGTGTTGACCGTCTCCAGGTTGATCATGTGGCGGATGACGTGGTATTCGTCGTGGATGCCGTTGCCGCCGTGCATGTCGCGCGACTGGCGGGCGATGTCCAGCGCCTTGCCGCAGCTGTTGCGCTTGATCAGGCTGATCATCTCGGGCGCGGCCTGGCCTTCGTCCATCAGGCGGCCGACGCGCAGCACCGATTGCAGGCCCAGCGTGATCTCGGTCTGCATGTCGGCCAGCTTCTTCTGGATCAGCTGGTTCTGCGCCAGGGGCCGGCCGAACTGCTTGCGGTCCACCGTGTATTGGCGGGCGGCCATCCAGCAGAACTCGGCCGCGCCGAGGGCACCCCAGGCGATGCCGAAGCGGGCCTTGTTCAGGCAGCCGAAAGGCCCCTTCAGGCCGCTGACCCCGGGCAGCAGCTGCGCTTCGCTGACGAAGACCCCGTCCATCACGATCTCGCCGGTGATGCTGGCGCGCAGGCTCATCTTGCCCTCGATCTTCGGCGCGCTCAGGCCCGGCATGCCCTTCTCGAGGATGAAGCCGTGGATGCTTTCCTGGCCGCCGGTGGTCCAGCCGCCAGCGCCATCGGGCTCTTCGGTCTTGGCCCAGACCACGAAGACGTCGGCGATCGGGCTGTTGGTGATCCACATCTTGCTGCCGGTCAGCACATAGCCGGCGACGCCGTCGCGCGTCACGGGCCGAGCGCGGGTCAGCATGCTGGCCGGGTCGCTGCCGTGGTTGGGCTCGGTCAGGCCGAAGCAGCCTATCCAGTCGCCGGAGGCCAGTTTCGGCAGGTATTTCTCGCGCTGCGCTTCGCTGCCGTAGGCGTGGATCGGGTGCATGACCAGGCTGCTCTGCACGCTCATCGCGCTGCGGTAGCCGGAGTCGACGCGTTCCACTTCACGCGCTACCAGGCCGTAACAGACATGGTTCAGGCCGGCACAGCCGTAGCCTTCGATGGTGCTGCCGAGCAGGCCGAGCGCGCCCATCTCGGTCATGATGCTCCGGTCGAAGGTCTCGTGGCGGGCGGCCATCAAGACCCGCGTCTGCAGGCGTTCCTGGCAGTAGCTGTGGGCGGCGTCGCGCACCGCGCGTTCGTCGTCGCTGAGCTGGCTGTCGAAGAAGAAAGGGTCTTCCCAGTTGAAGCGGGTGGCCATCGCAAAGCTCTCCTGATAATCCACCGGAGTGTAAGGAGTCGTGGCGTCGCCCGGCCCTGGCAGGGACAGAGCAAGGGAAAGGATCGTGAGCATGGGTCAGCAAGTCATCACGCTGGGCGGGGGCTGTTTCTGGTGCCTTGAGGCGGTCTACGAACGCGTCATCGGCGTCACCGCGGTCGAGAGCGGCTACTCCAACGGCTCGGCGCTGCGCCCGAGCTACGAGCAGGTATGCACCGGCACGACGGGCCACAACGAGGTCGTCCGCGTGACCTACGACGACGCACAGATCAGCCTGCGCGAGGTGCTGGCGATCTTCTTCGTCGTGCACGACCCGACCACCCTGAACCGCCAGGGCAACGATGCCGGCACGCAGTACCGCAGCGGCATCTACTTCGAGCGCGTCGAGGACGAAGCGGTGGCGAGCGCGGTGCTGGGCGAAGCGCAGGCCGCGCACGGCGGCCGGGTCGTGACGGAGCTGCTGCCCTTGGCCAACTACAGCCGGGCCGAGGCCTACCACCAGCACTATTTCGCCAACCATCCCGGGCAGGGCTACTGCGCCTTCGTGGTTGCGCCCAAGGTCGAGAAATTCAAGCGCACCTTCAAGGAACGGGTTCGCGACTGATGCGCTGACCGCCCTCGCGCTGCCCTCAGAAGGGCAACAGGCCGTCGGCTGCTTCCAGATCCGGGAACAGGGTGTCCAGGCCGCGGCGCAGCAGCTGGCGACGGCCGCGCGTGTCCACGCCGACGCCATCCAGCGCCGCAAAAGCCGGTGCGCGCAGCAGCCACAGGTCCACCGGCTCTTCAGCCTGCTCGACCAGGCTGCGCAACCAAGCGGCGCCAGCGGCGCCCTCCAGCACGTACAGGAAGGTCAGCTTGAGGTCGGCGAAAGCCTGGCGCGCAGCGACACGGGCCCGCCGGTCGCCGGGCATGCCAGCGCCGACGGTGTAATCGCGCGGAAGTGTTTGGATTTGTTGCATCACAGCGGGGCGAATTGCGAGCGCGGCGCGCGGGCGGGAAAGTGGCGGTTCAAGCGCACCAGACGGTGCTCGGCCTCGGCCTGGCTGTGCGCGACGCCGACCAGGCGAAAGGTCTCTGCGCGGGCATGCCACAGTTCGCGCAGGGAGTGGCACTGGCTGATGCGCTGGCGCAAGGTCTCGCTGTCTTCGCCGTCGATGTCGGCCAAGGCCTTGAGGAATTCGCTGCGCACGGCCGGCAATCGGTTCAGCGGCGGTGCGGCCTCGCGGGGTGCTGGCGCCGTCAACCAGAACAGCAGGCGCTCCCAGGCCGAGGCCGGTGCACAGCGCAGCGAAGGGGGTGGCACCTCCGCGTGCAGCCCGCTGTGGGGCGAGAGCGTGGTGGTCGGCCGGCCCCAGAGGGCGGCGCGGCGGCGGGTGAGGGGACGAAACGAATGCAACATCTCGGCTGTATCGGAGTAGGTTCCGAACTCTTGAGCCTGATGTTCATGCCGCAGGGCCCGGCTTCAAGCCGGGAGTAACGGTGTCTTGGGGGGCCAGTTTCGGCCGTGATCAGAGCGGACCGTAGCTCGCCTTGCGCTGCGCGGTGTAGGCCCACCAGGGGCGCGGCTCGGCACCGGCCATGAAGTCGGTGGCGGCCATGAAGGTGTCCAGCACGCAGGGGTCGTGGCGCTTGCCGGTGACTGTGCACAGGCGGCGGTAGAGCGCCAGCGCGTCGGCGCCCCGCAGGTCGGCGGGGTGCTGCACGCCGATCGAGCGCAGGTCGCCGGCGATCGACGGACCGATGTTGGGTAACTGTTCCAGCTGCTGGCATTCAGCGGCCGTGCGCGCCTTGCGGGGCGGCAGGGCCTTGGGCGGGTGCATCTTGGGCGAAGGACTCAGCCAGGCCACCATGGCTACATCAGCATCGTGTTGCGGATCAGCCCGACGGCGATGCCTTCGAGTTCGAAATCCTCGGCGTCAGGCGGCACGAAGATGGTCTCGAAGTCGGGGTTCTCAGGCAGCAGTTCGATGCCTTTGGCGGTCCGGCGCAGGCGCTTGACGGTGACGTCGTCACCCAGCCGCGCGACCACGATCTGGCCGTTCTTGGCGTCCTTGGCCTTCTGCACGGCCAGCAGGTCGCCGTCGAGGATGCCAGCGTCGCGCATGCTCATGCCGCGAACCTTCAGCAGGTAGTCGGGGCGGCGGGCGAACATCGAGGCTTCCATCAGGTAGCTCTGGTCGATGTGTTCCTGCGCCAGGATCGGGCTGCCGGCGGCCACGCGGCCGACCAGCGGCAGCGTCAGTTGCGCCAAATTGGGCAGCGGCAGCATGTACTGCTTGCTGTACTGGTGCTGGAAGGGCGCCAGCCGCGCCTTGGCCAAGGCCTTCAATGTGTCAGACTTCAGACGGATGCCGCGCGAGGTGCCGCCCACCAGTTCGATGACGCCCTTGCGGGCCAGCGCCTGCAGGTGTTCTTCGGCCGCATTGGCCGACTTGAAACCCAGTTCGGCGGCGATCTCGGCGCGCGTTGGCGGCGCGCCGCTGCGTTCGATGGCGCTTTGCACCAGTTCGAGGATCTGCTGCTGGCGGGCGGTGAGCTTCGGGCTTTCGTCCATGGGATGGGGTCGCACGGGGCGATCAGGGCACTGGCCATTTATCCAGTCACTGTATTTTCATCCATAAATCCGAACATGACCAGCCTTGCCTTGCCGAATGCA
Organism: Betaproteobacteria bacterium; assembly: GCA_947453725.1. Taxonomy (GTDB): domain Bacteria; phylum Pseudomonadota; class Gammaproteobacteria; order Burkholderiales; family Burkholderiaceae_C; genus Rubrivivax. The sequence continues at coordinate 50,511 of CANGHH010000015.1, forward strand.
GCCCCGGATGTCGCCCGCATCACCGTGATCCTGGGCACCGGTGGCACCATCGCCGGCACCGCGGCGAGTGCCCAGGACAGCGTCGGCTACCGCGCGGCGCAACTTGGCGTGGCCGCACTGGTGGCGGCCGTACCGGCGCTGCAGGGCTTGGCACTGGAAGCCGAACAGGTGGCGCAGATCGACAGCAAGGACATGTCGGCGGCCGTCTGGCAGGCGTTGGCCCGGCGCGCAGCGGCCCACCTAGCGCGGCCCGAGGTGGGCGGTGTGGTCGTCACTCACGGCACCGACACGCTCGAAGAAACGGCCTATTTCCTGCATCGCGTGCTGGCCCCGACCAAGCCGCTGGTACTGACCGCGGCGATGCGCCCGGCCACTGCGCTGTTGGCCGACGGCCCGCAGAATCTGTTCGACGCCGTGATGCTCGCGCGCCAGCGCGACGCGTGCGGGGTGATGGCGGTGCTGGCGGGCGAGGTCTTCGCGGCCACGGCCCTTCGCAAGTGCCACACCTTTCGGCTGGACGCTTTCGAAGCCGGTGACGCCGGCCTGCTGGCGGCCGTCGAAAACGGCGTGCTGCGCCGTTTTCGCGAGGCACCGGCGGCCGTGGCGCTGGGCCTGCAGACGATCGCCGCAGCACCGGATGCCTGGCCGCGCGTCGAGATCGTGCTCAACCACGCCGGGGCCGACGGCCGGCTGGTCGATGCACTGGTGGCCCAGGGCCTGCAGGGCCTGGTGCTGGCCGGTACCGGCAACGGCAGCTTGAGCGCCAGCCTGGAGGCCGCCGCGCTGCGCGCGCAGGCCGCCGGTGTGCGCGTGCTGCGAGCCAGCCGCTGTGCCCACGGCGCGCTGCTGGGCGACGGCAGCCCGCTGCCCGGCGCTGGCGCGCTGAGCGCGGTGCAGGCCCGCATCGAATTGCTACTGCAAGGGCTGCTGGCACGTCCCGGTTGAGCGCCCCGGTTGAGCCCCCGGCGCCGAGCCGGGCGGGTTCAGCCGGCGGCGTTGATCGCTTCGATCTCCGACTGCAGCACCAGCCAGCGCTCTTCCAGCGCCGTCACCTCGGTGGCGATGTGGTTCAGCCGGCGGCCGGCCTCGGCCATCGCACCGGGTGAGCGCTTGCCGGCGCTCAGCTGCGCTTCGAGGTCGGTCTTCTCGGCGCCCAGCTTGACCAGGCGGGCGTCGATCTCCTGCACTTCCATGCGCAGCGGTCGCGTCTGGTTGGCGATCAGCGAACGCGAACGGGCGGCGTCCTTGCGGTCGTCGCGCGGGGCGCTGCCGGCTTTCGCCGGCACGGGCGCGCCGCCCTTGGCCTGGCCGGACCTCGGCACGTAGGCCGGTGCAGCCGGCAACTCGGGCACCGTCGCGCCGGCGGCCTTGGGCGGGTCGGGCAGCGGCTGGCCGCGCGCGGCGGCGCGCGAGACGTCGAGCAACCACTTCTGGTAATCGTCCAGGTCACCGTCGAAAGGCTGGACCTGGCCCTTGGCCACCAGCCAGAACTCGTCGCAGGTTTCACGCAGCAGCGCGCGGTCGTGGCTGACCAGCATCACCGTGCCTTCGAACTCGTTCAGTGCCATCGACAGCGCTTCGCGGGTGGTCAGGTCGAGGTGGTTGGTCGGTTCGTCCATCAGCAGCAGGTTGGGGCGCTGCCAGACCAGCATGGCCAGCACCAGCCGCGCCTTCTCGCCGCCCGACAGGCTGCCGACGGCCTGCTGCACCATTTCGCCGATGAAGCGGAAGCGGCCCAGGAAGTCGCGCAGTTCCTGCTCACGCGCCGGCGGGCCGACGTCGCGGGCCAGCCGCACCATGTGCATCAGCGGCCCGTCGTCCAGGCTCAGCACGTCGAGTTCCTGCTGCGCGAAGTAGCCGATGACCAGGCCCTTGCCTTCGGTGGCGTGGCCGCCCAGCGGCACCAGCGCCTTGGCGATGGTCTTGACCAGCGTCGACTTGCCCTGGCCGTTGGCGCCCAGGATGCCGATGCGCTGGCCGGCCAGCACACTGCGGCTGAAGTCCTTGACGATGGCGTTGTTGCCGTAGCCGCAGGCCAGCTTGTCGAAGCTCAGCATCGGGTTGGGCAGGCTCAGCGGTTCGCGGAATTCGAACTGGAAGTCGCTGCTGGTCAGCACCGGTGCCAGCTTCTCCATCCGCGCCAGCGCCTTGACGCGGCTCTGCGCCTGCTTGGCCTTGCTGGCCTTGGCCTTGAAGCGGTCGATGAACTTCTGCAGGTGGTTGATGCGGTCCTGCTGCTTGCCGAAAGCGGCGGCGGCCAGCGTCATGCGCTCGGCGCGCATCTCTTCGAAAGCGCTGTAGTTGCCGCCGTAGCGTGTCAGCGTCTGTTCGTCGAGGTGGACGGTGACCTTGGTGATGGCGTCGAGGAATTCGCGGTCGTGGCTGATGATCAGCAGCAGGCCGTCGAAGCGCTTCAGCCAGGCTTCCAGCCAGACCAGCGCGTCGAGGTCCAGGTGGTTGGTCGGCTCGTCGAGCAGCAGCAATTCGGCCGGGCACATCAGCGCGCGGGCCAGTTGCAGGCGCATGCGCCATCCGCCCGAAAAGCTGTTCACTGGCGCGTCGAGCTGCTCGTTCTTGAAACCCAGGCCGAGCAGCAAGGCCTGCGCCCGGGCCGGTGCGTCGAAGGCGCCGGCCTCGTCCAGCGCCATGTGGGCGTGGGCCATCGCGTTGCCATCGCCACTGGCCTCGGCGGCGTGCAGTTCGGCCTGCGCGGCGACCAGCGGCAGGTCGCCTTGCAGCACGAAGTCGGTCGCGCCGTCTTCGGTCTCGGGCATCTCCTGGGCGACTTCGCCGACCCGCCAGCGCGGCGGAATTTCCACGTCGCCGCCGTCGGCCTGCAGGCGGTTGGTCATCAGCGAAAACAGGCTCGACTTGCCGGCGCCGTTGCGGCCGATCAGGCCGACCTTTTCACCCGGTTGAAGCGTGACGTTGGCGTTCTGCAGCACGACCTTGACGCCGCGCCGCAGCGTGATGTTGCGCAGGTTGATCATGCCAGTTGCTCGCGCGTCAGCAGCAGCACCTGGTCGTCGCCGGCACTGGTCGGCAGCCACACCGGCAGCAGGCGCGGAAAGGCCTTCTCGAAGTTCGCGCGCTCGTTGCCGACTTCCAGCACCAGCACGCCCTCGTCGTTCAACCGCCGCGCGACATTGCGCAGCAGGTCACGGACGAAGTCCATGCCGTCGGTGCCGCCGTGGACATTGCCGTCGAGGGCGATGGCCGGTTCGGCGCGGAATTCAGGGGGCAGCAGGTTCATCGAATCGCGGTTGACGTAGGGGGGGTTGCAGAGGATCAGCTCGTAGGTGCCGGGCGCGGCGGCCAGGCCGTCGCCCAGGGCCAGCGTGATGCGGTCTTGCAGGCCGTGGCGCTGCACGTTCAGCGTGGCCACGGCCAGCGCGTCGGCCGAGATGTCGGTGGCGCGCACCTGCACCTCGGGCCAGGCCAGCGCCGCCAGCACGGCCAGGCTGCCGTTGCCGGTGCACAGGTCGAGCACGCGGCGCGTGCGGTCCGACAGCCAGGCGTCCAGCGTGCCGTCGGCCAGCGGTTCGGCGATCAGCGAGCGCGGCACGATGACGCGTTCGTCGACCGTGAAGGCCACGCCCTGCAGCCAGGCTTCACCGGTCAGGTAAGCGGCCGGTTTGCGCGTGCTGATGCGCTGCGCGACCAGCGTGCGGACCTGCTCGGTCTCGGTGTCGCTCAACACGCGGTCGGCGTTCTCATCCAGTTCGTCCAGCGGCAGGCCCAGGCGCCACAGCACCAGCCAGGCGGCCTCGTCGAAGGCGTTGGTGGTGCCGTGGCCGTAAGCCACGCCGGCACTTTCGAGCTTGGCGCTCGCGTGCTCGACCATCTCGATCAGTGTCATTGCAGTGAGGCTTCCAGCGTGCGTCGGGGGGGGGGCGTTGATCGGGGCGCGACAGCGGCGGCTGCGCGCGGCACGGCGGTCAACGCGGCACCGGCCAGGGCGACATGGCCGGCGCCGCGGGCTCGGGGTGGACGTCGATCGTCCATTCGGTGTAGACGGCCGAATCGGATTCGTCCTTCTTCGGCGAGACGCGTGAAGTGGGCGCCATGTCGTTCTGCAGGCGCCACAGCAGATTGGACGGCGAATCGGCGTTCTGCAGGCCTTCGTCGCGGGTCACCACGCCGTCGCTGATCAGCCGGGCGATGTCCTGCTCGAAGCTCTGCGAGCCTTCGGCCAGCGACTTCTCCACCGCCTCCTTGACGCCCGGCAGGTCGCCCTTGGCGATCAGCTCGCCGACCAGCTTGGTGTTCAGCAGCACCTCGACCGCCGGGATCCGCGGGCCGGCCTGCGAGCGCAGCAGTCGTTGCGAGACGATGGCGCGCAGGCCCGACGACAGATCCGACAGCAGCGTGGGCCGTGCTTCCGGCGTGTAGAAGGACAGGATGCGGCCGAGCGCGTGGTAGCTGTTGTTGGCGTGCAGCGTGGCCATCACCAGATGGCCCGACAGGGCGTAGCTGATGGCCGCGGTCATCGTTTCGCGGTCGCGGATTTCACCGATCAGGATGCAGTCGGGCGCTTGGCGCAGCGCGTTCTTCAGCGCCACCTGCAGGCTCTGCGTGTCGCGCCCCACTTCGCGCTGGTTGACGACGCTCTTCTTGCTGGTGAACAGGAATTCGATCGGGTCCTCGATGGTCAGGATGTGCCCGGTCAAATGCTGGTTGCGCCATTCGAGCATCGAGGCCAGCGTCGTGCTCTTGCCCGCGCCGGTGGCACCGGCCATCAGGATCAGCCCGCGCTTCTCGGTCACCAGCTGCGACAGCAGCGGCGGGATCCCCAGTGTCTCGAGCGACGGGATCTCCACCGGCACGCAGCGGATCACCGCCGCGATGCTGCCCCGCTGCTTGAAGGCCGACAGCCGGAAGCTGCCGACGCGCGCCACGGCGATGCCGACGTTCAGCTCGCCGGTGTCGTCCAGCGCCTCCAGCTGCTGCGGCGCCAGCATCTCGGCCAGCAATTGCCGCGTCTGCAACTGGCCCAGCAGCTGGTCGGACAACTGCAGCATCTGGCCGTTGATCTTGATCTGGATCGGCATGTTGGCCGACAGGTAGACGTCGGATGCCCCCTTCTCCGCCATCAGGCGCAGGACGCGTTCGAGGTTGTTGGCCATGCCGACGGCTGCTGCTGGACGCGGGCTGGCGTTCAGGCGCGCAGCAAGTCGTTGATGCTGGTCTTGCTGCGCGTCTGCGCGTCGACGCGCTTGACGATGATGGCCGCGTACAGGCTGTAGGCCTGGCCGTTGGCGGCGGTCTTGGGCAGGTTGCCGCTGACGACGACCGAGCCGCTGGGCACGCGGCCGTAGCTGAGCTCGCCGGTCTCGCGGTTGAAGATCGGCGTGCTCTGGCCGAGGTAGACGCCCATGCCGAGCACCGAGTTTTCCTCGACGATGACGCCTTCGACGACTTCGCTGCGCGCGCCGATGAAGCAGTTGTCCTCGATGATGGTCGGATTGGCCTGCAAGGGTTCGAGCACGCCGCCGATGCCGACGCCGCCGGACAGGTGCACGTTCTTGCCGATCTGGGCACAGCTGCCGACGGTGGCCCAGGTGTCGACCATGGTGTTCTCGCCGACGTAGGCGCCGATGTTGACGTAGCTCGGCATCAGCACCGCGCCCTTGGCGACGTAGCTGCCGCGCCGGGCCACCGCCGGCGGCACCACGCGGACACCGCTGGCGCGCATTTCAGCCTCGTCGAGGTGGGCGAACTTGGTCTGCACCTTGTCGAAGAAGCCGAGTTCACCGGCACGCATGATCTTGTTGTCGTTCAGGCGGAAGCTCAGCAGCACGGCCTTCTTGACCCACTGGTTGACCGTCCAGTCGCCCACGCCGTGGCGCTCGGCCACGCGCAGGCGGCCAGCGTTGAGCTCGGCGATGGTCTGCTCGACCGCTTCGCGCACTTCGGGCGCGTTGACGGCTGAGATCTCGGCGCGGGCCTCCCAGGCGAGGTCGATGACGGGTTGCAGGTCGGTGGTGCTGGACATCAGGGGCTTTCGAGAGGGCAGGTGGAAGTTCAGGACGGGATGCTGGCGGCGTAGGCCACGATGCGCTGGGCGGCTTCCAGGCATTCGGCCACTGGCGCGACCAGGGCCATGCGGATGCGGCCGCTGCCGGGGTTCGGTGGGGTGTGACCCGCGACGCTGCGAGCCAGCAGGCTGCCAGGCAGCACGGCCACATTGTATTGAGCCAGCAGGCCGCGGGCCCAGGCGATGTCGTCCTGCGGCCCGCCGGCCGGCAATCCCGCCCACAGGTAGAAGGCCGCATCGGGCAGCGTCACGTCCAGCACCGGCGCCAGCAGCGGCGTGACCTGGGCGAACTTGGCGCGGTACAGCCCGCGGTTGGCCACCACATGGACCTCGTCGTTCCAGGCCGCGATGCTGGCCCGCTGGACCATGCCGCCCATCGCGCTGCCGTGGTAGGTGCGGTAGAGCAGGAAAGCCTTGATCAGGGCCGCGTCACCGGCGACGAAACCCGAGCGCAGGCCGGGCACGTTGCTGCGCTTGGACAGGCTGGTCAGCGCGATCAGCCGCCTGAAGTCGCCGCGGCCCAGCGCCTTCGCCGCCTGCAGCGAGCCCAGCGGCGGCTCGTCGCGGAAATAGATCTCGGAATAGCACTCGTCGCTGGCGATGACGAAACCGTGGCGCTCGCTCAGCTCGAACAGCTGCTGCCATTCCGCCAGCGGCATCACCGCGCCAGTCGGGTTGCCCGGCGAGCAGACGTAAAGCAGTTGCGTGCGGGCCCAGGTCTCGTCGCTGACGGCGGCCCAGTCGGCGGCGAAATTCCGCGCCGGGTCGCTCGGCACGAACACCGTTTGCGCGCCGCCCAGCAGGGCTGCGCCCTCGTAGATTTGGTAGAAGGGGTTCGGGCAGACCACGGTGGCGCCGGGCTGGGTCGGGTCCAGCACCGTCTGCGCCAGCGCGAACAGCGCCTCGCGCGTGCCGTTGACCGGCAGCACCTGCGTGGCGGCGTCGAGCGTGACGCCGTAGCGGCGCTGCACCCAGCCGGCGATGGCGGCCCGCAGGGCCGGCTCGCCCAGCGTCGACGGGTAGGTCGACAGCATCGGCAGTGCCTGCATCAGCGCGTCTTCGACGAGCGCGGGCGTGGCGTGCTTGGGCTCGCCGATGCCCAGGCTGATCGGCTTGAAGTCGGGGTTGGCGACGATGTCCTGCGTCAGCTCGCGCCAGCGTTCGAAGGGGTAGGGGTGCAGTCGGGACAGCAGCGGGTTCATGCCGCCGATTATCCCGGACCGCTGCGGCGCTTCAGAGCATGCCGACGCAGCCCGCAGCCCCGCAGCGGCAAGCCAGCCGGCCCTGGTGGTGGGTGGGGCCGTAGTTCACCGTGATCTCGTCGCCGGCCGCGATGGCTTGCAGCGCGTAGAACTCCACGCGGCCGTTGCGTATGCACAGCCGTGCGTTCGGCTTGCAGCTGTGGTTGGTGTAGCGCATGGCGTCGGCGGACTTGCTGAAGTCGATGGCCTTCTTGTCCGACAGTTCGACGATCATGATCCGTTCGCTGCGCGTGGCGCGGATGCGCGCCTGCTCCAGGCTGATGCTTTCGCCGCGGATCTCGCCGATCTTCAGCCGCGCCGGTACCGCCTCGGCGGCGAAGGCGCCCTGGCCGTCGATGGTGCTGGCGCGCACCTCGACGGCGAACTTCTGGTACGGCGGCCGGTCGGTCGGCGTGGGCGAGATCGGGGATGCGGCCATCGGCGGCGGCGCTGGCCGGCGGCTGAGTTGCGGCATCAGGCGCCCGGCAGTTCCACCTTGGGCTGCTGCTTCCAGCCCTTCTGGCGGTGTTCGACGGTGATGAAGCAGCGGATGCCGCCGCGCACATACCAGTCGGCATGCAGGCGGATGAAGCGCGGCGCTATCGCGGCCACGATGTCGCTGACGATGGTGTTGCTGACCTTTTCGTGAAAGGCGCCCTCGTTGCGGAAGCTCCAGAAATACTGCTTCAGGCTCTTCGTCTCGACGCAGAGCCGGTCGGCGACGATGTCGATCGTGAAGTGCGCGAAGTCGGGCTGGCCGGTCAGCGGGCACAGGCAGGTGAACTCGGGCACGTCGAAGCGGATGACGTAGTCGCGCTCGGGCGCCGGATTCGGGAAGACCTGCAACTCTTTGCTGGGGGCCGACGGCGGAACGGCCGGCGCGGCGCGTTCGCTGCGTTGGGCGCTTTCAATGGGGGTCTTGCGGGCCATGCTGTGCTTTCGTTCCGGCCGGACGGCCTGGGCGTTTCTGAAGGGGCGCGATGCTATCATCCGACACGCTTCGCGCCCCGAAACACGGCGCTTTTTTCCATTCAAATCAAGCACTTGCGCGCAGTCCGGCGGTTCCAGGAACCGGCTCTGCCGACGCGACGCTTCCGATGCGCCTCACACAGATCAAGCTCTCGGGCTTCAAGAGTTTTGCCGAACCCACCACCTTCCAGCTGCCCGGGCAGCTGGTCGGCGTGGTCGGACCGAACGGCTGTGGCAAGAGCAACATCATGGACGCCGTGCGCTGGGTGCTCGGTGAAAGCAAGGCCAGCGAACTGCGCGGCGAGAGCATGCAGGACGTCATCTTCAGCGGCAGCGGCAACCGCAAGCCGGCCAGCCGGGCCAGCGTCGAACTGGTCTTCGACAACCAGCTGGCGCGCGCCGGCGGCCAGTGGAACGCCTTTGCCGAAATCGCCGTCAAGCGCACGCTGACGCGCGACGGCACCAGCAGCTACTTCATCAACAACCAGCCGGTTCGCCGCCGCGATGTGCAGGACGTCTTCCTGGGCACCGGACTGGGCCCGCGGGCCTACGCCATCATCGGCCAGGGCACGATCAGCCGGATCATCGAAAGCCGGCCCGAGGAATTGCGCCTGTTCCTGGAAGAAGCCGCCGGCGTCAGCAAGTACAAGGAGCGTCGCCGCGAAACCGAGAACCGGCTGAAGGACACGCGCGAAAACCTGACCCGCGTCGACGACATCCTGCGCGAGCTGAACAGCAACCTCGACAAGCTGGAAACCCAGGCCGCGGTGGCTGCGCAGTACCGTACGCTGCAGGAACAGGGCACGCTGAAGCTGCACCAGCTGTGGTTCCTGAAACACCGCGACGCGGCCACCGAGGAAGCTCGGGTCAAGACGGCGTCCAGCGAAGCCGTCAACGCGCTGGAGGCGCGGCTGGCCGATCTGCGCCACGTCGAAGCCGAGCTCGAAGGCGTGCGCCAGGCGCATTACGCCGCCAACGACGAACTCCACGTCCAGCAGGGCCAGCTCGCGGAAGCCGCACTGGAAGTCAGCCGGCTCGAAGAGCGCATCCGCTACGTCGTCGAAGGCCGGCAACGTGCCGAGGCGCGGCTGGCCGAGCTGAAGGCACAGAACGACCGCTGGGCGCAGCGCCAGGCCGATGCCGGCGTCGAGCTCGACGACATTGCCGCGCAAATCGAGGCCGCCGACGAGCAGGCTGGCGTGCTGGCCGCGCAGGCTGAAGAGCAGGCGATGGAACTGCCGACACTGGAAGACGCGGTGCGCGCCAAACAGGCCACCGCCAACCAGCAGCGCGCGCAGGTGGCTCAGGTGCAGCAGCAGATCCAGGTGCTGGCCGCCGACAGCCGCAACATCGAAGAACAGTCGCGCGGGATGAAGGGCCGGCGCGAGCGCCTCAGCGGTGAACGCCAGGGGCTGCAGGCGCCCGACCTGGTCAAGCTCGACGCGCTGAAGCTGCAGGAAGCCGCTGCCAGCGAGACCCATCAAGTGGCCGACGCGCGGCTGCACGAGCTGTCGGAGCAGGTGCCGCTGCTGGATGAACAGCGCCGTGCCGCCCAGGCCACGGTGAACCGCGAATCGGGCAAGCTGGCCGACATCGCCGCGCGCCTGGAAGCCTTGCGCGCGTTGCAGGAAAAGGTGCAGACCGAAGGCAAGCTCAAGCCCTGGCTGGAGCGCCACGGCCTGAACGGTCTGCAGGGCTTGTGGACGAAGATCCACATCGAAGCCGGCTGGGAAGCGGCGCTGGAAGCGGCGCTGCGCGAGCGCATGACGGCGCTGGCGGTGGGCCGGCTGGACAGCGTGCGCGCCTTCGCTGCCGACGCGCCGCCCGCCAAGCTGGCTTTCTACGCGCTGCCCAGCGCGGAGGCGCCCGCGGTGTCCGCGCCGCAGACCGCGCTGCCGCGCCTGCGCGACCTGCTGCGCCTCGCGGACCATCAGGAAGGCGCCAGTCTGAAGGCCCTGCTGGCCGATTGGCTGGAAGGCGCCTACACGGCCACCAACATCGACGAAGCGATGGCCCAGCGCGCGCAACTGGCGCCCGGTCAGGTCATCATGACCCGTGAAGGGCATGCCGTCAGCCTGCACGCGGTGGCTTTCTATGCGCCCGACTCGGCGCAGGCCGGCCTGCTGGCCCGCGCGCAGGAGATCGAGAACCTCGACCGCCAGCAGCGCTCGCAGGCGCAGATCGCCGACGACAGCCGAGCGGCCTCGGTGCGCCTGGAAGCGGCCTACACCGACGCCAGCCAGCGCCTGCTGCTGGCTCGCCGTGAAGCCGCGGATGCGCAGAACCGCGCCCACGGCCTGCACGTCGAACTGCTGCGCCTGAGCCAGCAGGCCGAAGCCGCCACCGCGCGCCGCGAGCAACTGAGCGTGGAGCTGGGCGAAATCGACGCCCAGCTGGAAGTGCTGGAAGAACGCAAGGCCCTGGGCGAAGCGCGCTTCGAGGAACTGGACGTGGCGCTGGCCACCACGCAGGAGCGCCACGCCGACCTTGAAGACGGCGTGATCGCCGCCGAGCGCCGGCTGAGCGACGCCCGCGAACAGCAGCGCGCGCTCGAGCGCCAGGCGCAGGAAGCCCGCTTCCAGGCCCGCGCGTTGGCCGCGCGGCGCGACGAGCTGACGCGCAGCATCCAGACCGCCGCTGCGCAAGTCGCGGCCAACGCCCAGGCCGGCGAGCAATTGCAGCTGGAGCTGGGCAGTTTCAACGACCAGGCCGCGTCGGCCGGTTTGCAGACCGCGCTGGCGCTGAAGCTCGACCGCGAGCAGGCGCTCGGCCAGGCGCGCAGCCAATACGACGGGCTGAGCGCGCAACTGCGCCGCGCCGACGAGTCCCGGCTGGGCTTCGAGCGCAGCCTGCAGCCGCTGCGCGACCAGATCACCAAGCTGCAGCTCGAACAGCAGGCCGCACAGCTGGGTGGTGCGCAGTACCTGGAACAACTGGTCGCCGCCGAGGTGGATTTCGAGATGCTGGCCCAGTCCATCGAAGTCGGCGCGGTGAAGCTGTGGGGCCTGCAGACCGAGATCGACCGCATCACGAAGGACATCAATGGCCTGGGTGCGGTCAACCTGGCCGCGCTGGACGAACTGAGCGCCTCGCGCGAGCGCAAGACTTTCCTCGACGCGCAGAACGCCGACCTGGCCGAGGCCATCCAGACGCTGGCCGACGCCATCCACAAGATCGACATCGAGACACGCGACCTGCTGGCTTCGACCTTCAACCAGGTCAACGAGCACTTCGGCCTGATGTTCCCCAAGCTCTTCGGCGGCGGCAATGCGCGGCTGGTGATGACGGGCACCGAGATCCTCGACTCCGGCGTGCAGGTCATGGCCCAGCCGCCGGGCAAGAAGAACAGCACCATCCACCTGCTCAGCGGCGGTGAGAAGGCGCTGACGGCCATCGCGCTGGTCTTCGCGATCTTCCAGCTCAACCCGGCGCCTTTCTGCCTGCTCGACGAAGTGGACGCGCCGCTGGACGACGCCAACACCGAGCGCTACCGCAACCTGGTCACCGAGATGAGCAAAGGCACGCAGTTTCTCTTCATCAGCCACAACAAGATCGCGATGGAAATGGCCCAGCAGCTGATTGGTGTGACGATGCAGGAACAGGGCGTGTCGCGCATCGTCGCGGTGGACATGGAATCGGCGCTCAGCATGGCCGAGGCCGCATGACGCTCGCCACCGCGCTGGCCGGGTTCGGCCTGTTGGTGCTGGCGCTGCTGGCGCTGCAGCTGTGGTGGGGCACGCGGCGTCGGCAGCGCGGCCTGAACGCCGACAACGGCCTGGGCGCTGAACGCCAGGATCCGACGATGGGTGGCGAGGGCGGTGCTGAAGCGGGCGCTGCCGCTGACGGCGACGCGGCGGCCAACGCGCAGGCCGTGGCCGGCCTGGCGGCGGACAGCAGCGATGCGGGGGTGACCCTGCGCGCTCCGCTGCGCCGCGCACCGCGGCTGGACGCGCTGATCGACGCCATCGTGCCGCTGGCCCTCGAGTCGCCGATCAGCGGCGAACTGGCGCTGGCCTGTTTGCCGCCGTCACGCCGTGCGGGCAGCAAGCCCTTCTACATCGAAGGACTGGATGCCGAGAGCGGCACCTGGGAAGTCCTGTCGGCCGGCCGCCGCTACGGCGAGTTGCAGGCCGGTGTGCAACTGGCCAGCCGCAGCGGGCCGCTGAACGAGATCGAGTACAGCGAGTTCATGCAGCGGCTGGAGGCCTACGCCGAGGCGGTGGGCGCCAGCATCGACGGCTCGAATGCGCCCGACATGCTGGAGGTGGTGGCCCGCGCGCGTGAACTCGACGGCCTGGCCGGACCGCTGGATGCGCAACTGACGGTCACGCTGCGCACCAACGGCGTGACCTGGTCGGTCAGCTATGTCCAGCAGGTGGCCGCGCGGCTGGGCTTCGTGCCGGGCGCGGTGCCGGGACGGCTGGTGCTGCCTTCGGGCGAAGAAGGCGCGCCGGCGATGCTGGTGCTGGCGGTGGACGCGCAGGCTGCGCTGGCTGAAGACCCGCAGGCCAGCGCCATCCGCGACTGCACGCTGACGCTGGACGTGCCGCAGACGCCGGCTGGCAAGGAACCCTTTCCGGCCTGGCAACTGGCGGCGCGCCAACTGGCCGACGAGCTCGATGCCACGCTCGGTGACGACGAGGGTCAGCCGATCGGCCTGCATGCCTTCGCCGCCATCGGGCAGGAACTGGACGGCCTGTACGCCCGGCTGGACGGGCTGGACCTGCCGGCCGGTTCGGCGGCAGCACGGCGGCTGTTCAGCTGATCGCGTTCAGCAGGCGGCGCAAGGCGGCAAAGCCGCCAGCAACGCCGTCGAATGGACGCTCCAGCCGACGATGGCGCCTTGCGCTGTCAGCATCTCGAGCGTCGCGCGCTTGAACTCGGGGAAGTAGCTGTCGGTGGCGTCCTCGACGATGACGCAGTGGTAGCCGCGGTCGTTGGCCTCGCGCATGCTGGTCTGCACGCAGACCTCGGTGGTCACGCCGGTGAACACCAGGTGGCTGATGCCGGCGTCCTGCAGGCGGGCATGCAGGCCTTCGCGCTGGCCGTCCTGCAGGCAGGTGTTCCAGAACATGCCCTTGCCGGGCTTGTCGATCAGCCATTCGCCGGCCACCGGTGCCAGCGCCGGGATGATGTCGGCGCCGGCTTCGCCGGCGATCAGCAGGCGGCCCATCGGGCCGGCGTCGCCGATGCGCAAGGCCGGGTCGCCGCGCTCGCGCTTGGACGGCGGGCAGTCGCTCAGGTCGGGCTGGTGGCATTCGCGGGTGTGCAGCACCAGCCAGCCGCGGGCGCGCCAGGCCGCCAGCAAGGCGGCGATCGGCGCGATGGCGCCGTGCAGCCGCGTCACGTCGTTGCCCAGGCTGGCGCCGAAGCCGCCCGCCTCGACGAAGTCACGCTGCATGTCGATGACGACCAGCGCCGTGCGGCCGGGGTCCAGGGTGGTCTCGAAGGGCTGGGCCGGCAGGGTGATCACGCGTTGACTTTCAGGAACGCTGGAACGGTCGGCGCGACCGCATCGTCCTCGTGGCCCTCAGGCTCTGCATGGCCACCCATGTAGGCGCCCAGCCTGCGGCGGTCGGCGTCGCGCGCGTCGCAGGCGAAGACGATGCGGCCGCCGCTCATGACCACGATGCGGTCGCTCAGGTGCAGCAGCTCGTCGAGGTCTTCGCTGACCAGCAGCACCGCGGTGCCGCGGTTGCGTGCGCCGACCAGCCGGCCGTGGATTTCGGCCACGGCCGCGAAATCCAGCCCGAAGACCGGGTTGCTGACCAGCAGCAGGTCGGCGTCCTCGGCCAGTTCTCGCGCCAGCACCGCGCGCTGCACATTGCCGCCGGACAGCGAGCGGATGGCCGCGCCGTCGCCCTGGGTCTTGATGCCGTACTCGGCGATCAGCGCCCTTGCACGGTCGCGCAGCACGCCGAAATTCAGCCAGCCAGCGCGTGCCACCGGGGCGGCGTCGAAGACGCGCAGACCCATGTTGTGGCCCACGCTCAGATCGGCCACGCAGGCGTTGCGCAGCGGCTCTTCCGGCAGGCTGCGCACCTTCAGGCGGCGGTTCTGGGCGCGCGTGGCGTGGAAGGCTTCGCCGGAGACGGCAATCTCGCCGCCGTCGATGGCGCGCTGGCCGACCAGCGCTTCCATCAACTCGCGTTGCCCGTTGCCGGAGACGCCGGCGACGCCGACGATTTCGCCACTGCGCACGCGCAGGTCCAGCGCGTGCACCGCGCGCTCGCCGCGGTCGCCGGCCACCTCCAGACCCTGCACGCTCAGGCGCAGCGCGCCGGCCTGGCGCGCCTCGCGGGTGAAGGTCGCGCCGAGCGCGCGCTGTCCGACACCGACCATCGCGGCGGCCAGCGCCTCGGGCTCGACATCGGCCACCGCGTGACGGGCCACCAGCGCGCCGCGGCGCAGCACGCTGACGTCGTCGGCGTGCTCGGCGACCTCGCGGAACTTGTGGGTGATCATCACCACGGTGCAGTCGCCGGCGTGGGCGCGGTCCTTCAGCAGGCCCAGCACCTCGTCGGCTTCCTGCGGCGTCAGCACGCTGGTCGGCTCGTCCAGGATCAGCAGGCGCGGCTTCAGGTAGAGCTGCTTGAGGATTTCCAGCTTCTGCTTTTCGCCCGCGCTCAGGTCTTGCGGCGTCGCGTCCAGGTCGAGCCTGAAAGGTGTCGTGCGCAGGAAGGCCTTCAGCTCGGCGCGCACCTGCTTCCAGGGGATCACCGCCGGCAGGCGACCGCGCGCCAGCAGCAGGTTCTCGGCCACCGTCATGCCGGGTACCACGGTGAAGTGCTGGTAGACCATGCCGATGCCCAGTGCCCGCGCGACGGAGGGCGAGCGGATGGCCTGCTCGCGGCCGTCGACCATCACCGCGCCGCCATCGGGGCTGTAGTAGCCGACGACACACTTGACCAGCGTGCTCTTGCCCGCGCCGTTCTCGCCCAGCAGCGCGTGCACCGTGCCCGGCCGCACCTTCAGCGACACCGCGTCCAGCGCGGTGAAGCCGCCGAAGCGCTTGCTGAGTTCGAAGGTCTCGAGGGCCAGCGCGTGCACGTTCAGCGTCCTTCGATGGCTTCGATCAGCGCACGCGAATTCGCCACCGCGCCGAACACGCCGCCCTGCATCAGCACCATCTTCAGCGCCGCTTCGTGGTTGCCGCGGTCGGTGGCGGCGGTGGCGTCTTCGACCAGCACGCACTCGAAGCCGCGGTCGTTGGCTTCGCGCATCGTGGTGTGCACGCAGACGTCGGTGGTGATGCCGGTCAGCACCAGGTTGCGGATGCCGCGCGTGTGCAGCACGAGTTCCAGGTCGGTGGCGCAGAAGCTGCCTTTGCCGGGCTTGTCGATGATGATTTCGCCTGGCAGCGGCGTCAATTCGGGAATGATTTCCCAGCCGGGCTCGCCGCGAACCAGGATGCGCCCGCAGGGGCCGGCGTCGCCGATGCCGCGGCCGCCTTCGCCGATGCGCTGCGAGCGCCAGCGTTTGTTGGCGGGCAGGTCGGAGAGGTCGGGCCGGTGGCCTTCGCGGGTGTGGACGATGGTGTAGCCGCGCGGCCGCATCGCCGCCAGCAGCGCGGCGATCGGGGCGATCGGCGCGCGGGTCAGGCCGATGTCGTAGCCCATCTTGTCGACATAGCCGCCGACGCCGCAGAAGTCGGTCTGCATGTCGATGACGAGCAGGGCGGTGTTACCCGGCGCGAGCGCGCCGTCGAAAGGCCAGGAGTAGGGTTCAGCGACGGCGTAGGGCATGGCGTGCGCGCTTATGTCGCATGGTCGTCGGCGGGGTTGGGCTCGGGCCCGCGGTAGGGGCGCGTCGGCGCGGCGAAGCCGCAGGGCGTGCCGTCGCGCACCGCGATGGTCGCGTCCCACGGCAGCTTGTAGCGGCCGGCCACCATGTCCTGCATGAAGGTGTAGGGGCAGTCCTGGGCGCCACCCTGCACCGCGACATAGCCGCGGTGCCAAAGCTGGTAGGGGTTGTTCTCGACACCCCAGCCGGCGCGGGCCTCGCGCACCAGGTCGGGCCGCAGTTCGGCGGTGATGATCTCGTCGACGCGGGCACCGCCCTCCTTGATCATCGTGCCATCGAAGTTGCAGAACATGCCTTCGCCCATGCTGTCGAAGCTGCCGTCGCTGCCGCACAGGCAGACGCTGGCGGTGATCGCGAGGTTCTGGAAGGCATTCGCCTGGTTGGTGATTTTCCAGGCGTGGCGGATCGGCGCCGTATAGCCCGCAGTGCGCAGGATGATCTCGGCGCCCTTGTAGGCCGCTTCGCGCGCCATCTCGGGGAACATGCCGTCGTGGCAGATGATCAGACCCAGCTTGCACCCTTTGGGCCCCACGCAGACGGGAACGCCCATGTTGCCGGGCTCCCAGGCCTCTACCGGCACCCAGGGGTGCAGCTTGCGGTAGTAGAGCTGGACTTCGCCCTGGTCGTCGATGATCAGCCCGGTGTTGTAGGGGTTGCCGTGGGGGTTGAACTCCATGATCGAAAAGCAGCCCCAGATGCGGTGCTCGATGCAGGCGGCCTTGAACGACGCCACCTCGGGGCCGTCCATGCTCACCATCAGCTCGGGCGCGGTGCTCATGCTCAGGCCGTGCAGCGCGTACTCGGGGAAGACCACCAGATCCATCGTGCCCAGGTTGCGCCGCGCTTTGCCGACCATCCAGCAGATGCGTTCGGCCTGCGCCTGCAGCTGCGCCGGGGTGTCGACCACCGGCAGTTGCAGCTGCACCAGACCGACGACGACGCCGTTCGGCGACTTGTTCAAACCACCCAAACCGCTCATCAAATGTCCTTCATCGAGTGACGCCCAGTTCCAGCGGTGCACCCTTGATGCTGCGCTGGGGTGAGCAGGTCCAGACCAGGATCGCCAGCGTCAGCGCGTAGGGCACGGCATTGAAGAGGTGGTAATAGCCGCTGACGCCGACGCCCTGCAGCGCCGGACCGAGCGCACCAGCGCCGCCGAAGAGCAGCGCCGCACCCAGGCAGCGCACCGGGCTCCAGCGCGCAAAGATGACCAGGGCCACGGCGATCAGGCCCTGGCCGCTGCTCAGGCCCTCGTTCCAGCTGCCGGGGTAGTACAGGCTGAGCGAGGCGCCGCCCAGGCCGGCGATGAAGCCGCCGGCCGTGGTCGCCGCGATGCGGATGCCGTTGACGCTGTTGCCCAAGGCGCGCGCGGCGTCGGCCGAATCGCCGGCCATGCGCACCAGCAGGCCCCAGCGCGTGTTGGCGAAGGCCCAGCCCATGGCCAGCGCGAGCAGCACGCCGATGGGGAACAGCACATTGATCTTCAGCGCCGCCTGCACCGCGCCCGAGGCGCTGAAGCCGCCCAGATCGATGGACGGAATCTGCGGCGCCTGCGGCTGGATCAGCGGCTTGCCCAGGTAGAAGGCCAGGCCTGCGCCGAGCAGCATCAGCGCGATGCCCATCGCGACGTCGTTGACACGTGGCAGCGAGCAGACCAGCCCGTGGATCAGCGCCAGCAAGGCGCCGCTGCAACCGGCGGCCAGCACGCCCAGCCCGGGAGAACCCGTGAGGTAAGCGCCACCGAAGCCGGCCATCGCGCTGAACACGAGCACGCCTTCGAGCCCCAGGTTGATGCGGCCCGATTTCTCGGTCAGGCATTCGCCCAGGCTGACGAACAGAAAGGGCGTGCCGACGCGGATGGCACCGCCCAGTACGGCCAGCAGCACGTCGAAGAAGGCGTCCATCCGGGGCCGAGCCGCTCAGGCTGGTTTGGCGCGCAGCAGGGGCCGCATCGCCAGGATCGGGAAGGGCAGCAGACGCCCTCGCAGCGCCTCGCCGGCCAGGATCAGCACGAAGGCGAAGCCCAGCAGCACCTGCACGCTGGCGTCGGGCAGGCCCATGCGCCGCTGCAGCAGGCTGCCCGCGGCGCCGAAGCCGCCGAAGAGGATGGCCACCGGGATGACCGCCAGCGGGTTGTGGCGCGCCACGAAGCTGACCAGGATGCCGGCGTAGCCGAGGCCGGCAATCAGCGAGGCATTCGCCGCCGTGTGCACCGCGGCCACCTCGATGCCGCCGGCCAGCCCCGCCGCCGCGCCGCCCAGGGCGCAAGCGGTGATGATCAGCCGGTGCGCCGGCAGCCCGACCAGCCGCGCCGCGCGGGCGTTGCCGCCGACCACCCGGGTCGCGAAACCGTGGGTCGAGCGGCCCAGCCAGACCGAACCGGCCAGGCAGAGCGCGAGGCCGAAGGCCAGCCCCCAGTGCACGTCGCCCAGCAGATCCCAGGCGCCGATGCTGCCGATGCGCAGCGGCTCGCTCAGCGGCAGTGTCGACGGCTTGTTCAGGCTGGCCGGGTCGCGCATCGGGCCTTCGACGAGGTGCTTGAACAGCGCGATGGCGATGTAGCCCAGCAGCAGGCTGCTGATGGTCTCGTTGACGCCGCGGTACTGGCGCAGCGCGCCGGCCAGCGCAATCCAGGCGCCGCCGGCGATGGCCGCGGCCAGCAGCAAGGCCGCCGTGCCCAGCGAGTTGCCCGGCAGGTGCACGGCATAGGGCAGGCCGGCGCAGGCCAGGCCGCCCAGCACCAAAGCGCCTTCGCCACCGATGATGGTCAGTCCGGCGCGGGCTGGCAGCGCCACGCACAGCGCCGTCAGCATCAGCGGCGCCGAACGCTGCAACGTGTTCTGCCAGGAAAACGCATCGCCGAAAGCACCGGTGAACAGCAGCGTGCAGGCCTGCACCGGGTCGTGTCCGCCCAGCCACACCCACAGGCCGAACATCAGCAGCGCACCGATCAGCGCCAGCAATGGCAGCAGCAACGCTTCCGCTGCGTCGTGCCAGGGCTGGCGGTGCATCGTGGTGCCGGTCAGATCTTGCCGACGACGCCTTCGACCAGGAAGCCCATGCTTTCGAGTTCGATGTCCGTCTGCTTGAAGACCTTGCCCTTGGGGATCGCGACCTTGCCCGTGTTGTCTTTCATCTCACCGGCAAAGATGTCGAAGCTGCCGGCGATCATCTTGGCCTTCACCGCATCGGCGTTCTTGCGCGCGGCTTCGGACACGGCCGGGCCGTAGGCGCTGGTCTTGACGAAACCCTCCTTGAGGCCGCCACGAACGAAGTTCGGGTGCGGCTTGCCGGAGCGGGCGGCGTCGATGATCAGTTTGTAGGCCGTCGTCCAGTTCCACTCGGCACCGGTCAGGTAGGCCTGCGGCGCCAGCTTGGCCTGGCTGGCGTGGTAGCCGCACACCATCTTGCCGCGTTTGGCGGCGGTCTCGACCACGACCTTGGGGCCGTCGACGTGCATCGTGAAGACGTCGCAACCCTGGTCGGCCAGGCTGTTGGTGGCCTCGGCTTCCTTGACCGCCATGCTCCAGTCTCCGGTGAAGATGACGTTGCAGGTGATCTTCGGGTCGACGCTGCGCGCGCCCAGCGTGTAGGCGTTGATGTTGCGCAGCACCTGCGGGATCGGCTTGGCGGCCACGAAGGCAATCTTCTTGCTCTTCGACATGTGGCCGGCGACCACGCCGTTCAGGTACTGCGCTTCGTCGATGTAGCCGAAGAAGCTGCCGGTGTTGTCGGGGTGCTTGCCCTTGGTCCACAGACCGCCGCAGTGGCTGAAGCGAACACCGGGGTTCTTCTTCGCCACTTCCAGCATGTGCGGGTCGAAGTAGCCGTAGCTGGTCGGGAACAGCAGCGTGGCGCCGTCCTGCGAGATCATGCCCTGCATGGTCTTCTGCACGGCTTGCGTTTCGGGCACGTTCTCCTCTTCGACCACCTTCAGGCCTGCCATCTTCTTCAGTTCGGCCGCGCATTCCGCCTGCGCCTGGTTGTAGCCGAAGTCGTCACGCGGGCCGACATAGATCACGCCGATGGTCAGCGGTTTCTGGGCCAGTGCCCAAGGGCTCAAACCGGCCAGCGAGGCCGCTGACAGTTGGGCAAGGGCGTGGCGTCGGGACAGGTCAGTGCGCATGGCGGCTCCGGTTCAGGCTGTGGTGGTGCCGCTTGGGGTGCGGCTGGAATACCGGGTGGCATCCGGTTCAAACTCAGCAAAACCCGTGCCCGAAAAATCGGGGCGTCCAGGCCCTGCCGCCCGCCGCGCCGGCGTCGGGCTGGTGCTGGATCAGGGCGTCAGGCGCCGGGCGTGCTCGGCGCAGGTGGCCTCGGCGCGGCCAGCGCGCACCAGCGTGGTGTGGAAAACCTCGTCAAGCGCACCGACTTCGCGCCCCGGGTTTCCCGCCAGGGGGTAGCGAGCGCCGGCGAGCTTGGGGGCCTCACAGCAGGCTGACGTGGGCGGCCACCACGCGCCAGCCCTCGGGGAAACGCACCCAGGTCTGACTCTGCCGGCCGGTCTTGGCCGAGCCCTCGCGATGGAATTCGGTCATCGCGGTGGCGCAGTCGTGGCCGTAGGTGGTGATGACGGTGTTCAGCAGCGTGCGTGCCAGGCCCGTTGCCGGCCGCGCGTTGCGGAAGGCGCGGATGGCGTCGATGCCGACCAGGTTCTCGCCGACGCCGTAGCGCACCGTGTGCGCGCTGGGCCAGAAGAGTTCGTCCAGCACCTCGACCCGGTTGTTGACCAGGGCGTCTTCGTAGCGCGAGAAGGCTGCCGTCACCTCGTCGTGGATAGCGGGGATGTTGATGTCCATGGGTCTTGGCTGGTGCTCAGTTCAGGGTTGCGACGGGCGCGCTGCAGACGCCCATTTCTTCCAGTGCGGCGGCCACCCGCAGGCCGAGGTCTTCGCGCCAGGGCGCGGCGATGATCTGCACGGCCAGCGGCAGGTGCGGCGCGGCCGGGTTGCAGCCCCACAGCGGCACCGTCACCACCGGCAGGCCGATGCAGCTGATCGGCTGGGTCAGCAGACCCAGGCTGGCGCGGGCGGGCAGGCGCTGGCCGCCAATCTCCAGCCATTCGGTGCCGATCAACGGCGCGGTGCAGGGCGTGGCCGGCGCGATCAGCACGTCCACCGTTTCGAAGGCCTGGGCCACGCGGCGCGCGAACCAGTGGCGCATGCGCTGGGCGCGCACGACCCAGGCCGCGGGGATCAGCGCATTGGCCAGGAAGCGGTCGCGCGTGTGCGGGTCGAAGTCTGGCGCGCGCCGGCGCAGGTCGTCCACGTGCAATGCGCCGCCCTCGCCGCAGCTGATCAGGAAAGCCGCGGCGCGGGCGCGTTCGACCTCGGGCCATTCGACCCGCTGCGTCGTGCCCAGCGCCTGGGCCACGCGGTCGACCGCGCTCAGCGCTTCGGGCAGCGCCTGGTCGCGGAACCAGCCGCCAAGAACGGCCACGCGCAGGCCGCCAGCGCCGCGGTCCAACTGGTTCAGCGTCGGCTCGATGCCGCGCTGGGCACAGGCCGGATCGTCGGCGTCGGGGCCCTGCATGCAGTCGTAGGCCAGCGACAGGTCGGCCACGCTG
Organism: Betaproteobacteria bacterium; assembly: GCA_947453725.1. Classification (GTDB taxonomy): domain Bacteria; phylum Pseudomonadota; class Gammaproteobacteria; order Burkholderiales; family Burkholderiaceae_C; genus Rubrivivax. Next base: position 72,127 of record CANGHH010000015.1, read on the forward strand.
CGCGCGAAGGGACCGAGGTGGTCCAGGCTCGCCACGAAGGGATAGGTGCCGGTACGCGGCAGGCGGCTGTAGGTCGGCTTCAAGCCGTACACGCCGCACAGCGACGAGGGCACGCGGATGCTGCCGTTGGTGTCGCTGCCCAGCGTCAGCGGCACCTGGCCGGCGGCCACCGCCGCCGCTGAGCCGCCCGACGAACCGCCGCTGATCCGCGCCAGGTCGTGCGGGTTGTGGCAGGCCCCGTAGTGGCTGTTCTCGGTCGTGAAGCCGTAGGCGTATTCGTCCATGTTCAGCGCCCCGACCAGCACCGCGCCTTCGGCTTCCAGGCGGCGGATCAGCAGCGCGTCGCGGCGCGCGGGCAGGCTGTCGCCTTCGATCGCCGAACCGGCCAGCGTCGGGATGCCGGCCACGTCGAACAGGTTCTTCACGGCAAAGGGCACGCCGGCCAGCGGCATGTGGCTGCGCCGCGGGTCGGCGTCGATGGCGTCGGCGCGCTGCAGCGCGCGTTCGGCCAGCCGGGTGGTGAAGGCGTTGACCTGGCCGTCGGTGCCCGCGATGCGGTCCAGGCTGGTCTGCACCGCCGCGCGGGCGCTGAGGCTGCCGTCCCGCACGGCGGCAGCGATCGCCGTGGCGCTGCTGCCGTTCGTGCTGCCGTTCGTGCTGCCGTTCGTGCTGCTGCTCATGCTGCTGCTCATGCTGCTGCTCAGGCGCCGCCGCCGGCCCGGTCAGGGCCCACCGGCACGAAGATGGCGCCCGACTCGTCGGCCGGCGTCAGCGGCAGGCCTTCGAGGAGGCCGGCCATGTTGGCCGCCATGTTGAAGAACAGGGTCACGCCCGGGCGCTGCTGGGGCGTGATCTGCAGGCCCAGTGTGGCCGCAGCGGCGTCGATGTAGGGCTGGTGGTCCATCGTGTGAGCGGCTCTCAGTGGGTGTGAACGACCAAGCTTCCCGCCATGGAACCGGCTGCGCCGGGCCGCAGGGGGCCGGCCCCGATGGAGATGAAGGTTCGACGGCCCATGGGATCTGCTGTTGATTGTCCGCTCAAGTCCTGGTTTTCAAATCGGCCAGGTAGGCGCGCCAGCCGCCGTGCTCGCTGATGTCGGTCGCGCCGGCCAGCGCGTGGGCTTCACACAGGAAACCGTGAACCTGGCGGCCATCGGCGAGTTCGATGTTCCCCAGGCCCAGCGGCGACGGGATCAGCGCCAGAAAGCTGCCGACGGCCGACTGCGGCAGGGCCCAGACTTCGACCGCGATGGCCGCGCCGCCGGCTGCTTCGCTGGCGCCCACACGCCGCAGGCCGGGTTTGGCCGGCGTGGTACCGGGCAGGGCGTAGAGCCGGTAGGCCGCGGCGGTGGTTGTGGCCTGCAGCAGCGTGGCCCCGCGCTCGATCAGCTGGCTGTTCAGCGGCAGGCCCGACAGGTGGGCGCCGACCACCGCGATCGGCAGGCTGGCCTCGACGGCCGGCCGGCGCAGCGTGCCGGTGGCGCTTTCGTCACACCATTGCGCGCCCAGGCCGGCCAGCGCGGCGTCGGCGTGGCCCGGGGCGATGAAGGTCACGCCAAATGGAAGGTCGGGCAGGCCCGGCAGCCCGGTCGACGCGCTGCCGGCCGGCACCGCCAGCGCGCACCAGCCCAGCAGGTTGACGAAATTGGTGTACAGCCCGAGCGCGGCGTTGGCGCCGACCGGGTCGGCGTCGACTTGCTCGAAGGTCGGGTGGCCGGGCGCGGTCGGCACCATCAGCACGTCGACCTGCGACCAGATCGCGCGCAGGGCCGCCTGCATCTCGCGCAGCCGGTACTGGCCCAGGAAGGTGTCGGTGGCCGTGATGTCCAGCGCCTTGGCGATCACTTGGCGCACCGTCGGGTCCAGCGCCTCGGGCTGCTCACGCATCAGCTGGCGGACCACGGCATGCCGTTCGGCCACCCACGGGCCGTCGTAAAGCAGGGCGGCGACGGCGTTCAAGGGACTGAAGTCGATCTCGACAGCCTCCAAGCCCAAGGCCTGCAAGCGGTCGAGCGCCGCCGCCCAGGCCGCCGGGTAGCCGATGGCGGCGTCCAGCTTGGGCTGCGCCGGCAGGCCCACGCGCAAGCGACCGGTGGGGGCCCGCAGCCTGGCCGGGCCCGGCGACCAGGCGCTGTAGGCGTCGGCCGCATCCGGCCCCTCGATGACGGCCAGCACCTGGGCCGCGTCGGCCACGCTGTGGCTGAAGATCGACACGCAGTCCAGCGTGCGGCAGGCCGGCAGCACGCCCGCTGTGCTGACACGGCCGGGCGTCGGCTTCAGCCCGACCAGGCCGTTGAAGCCGGCCGGGATGCGACCCGAACCGGCGGTGTCGGTGCCCAGTGCGAAAGCCACCAGGCCGCGCGCCACGGCCACCGCCGAACCCGAACTGCTGCCGCCGCTGATCCGCGTGGCGTCGGCCACGCAGGCCGGCCGGCCGTGCGGGGAACGCGTGCCGACCAGGCCGGTGGCGAACTGGTCGAGGTTGGTCTTGCCGACCCAGATGGCACCGGCTTCCAGCAGGCGCTGCACCACGCCGGCGTGGCGCTCAGCGGTGTGGGCGAAGGCCGGGCAAGCGGCGGTGGTCGGCTCGCCGGCGATGTCGATGTTGTCCTTGACCGCGAAGGGCACCCCCAGCAGCGGGTAGCGGGCCGCCAGCGCAGCGCGGTCGCCGTCCTCGTTGGGCTCGGCCAGGCGCAGGACCAGCTGCGCCAGCTGGTCCTGCCAGGTGGCCGGTGGGCAGAGGTGTATCCAGATCGCCAGCCCGGCGGCGCCTTCTGCGGCCTGGCGCACCTGCTGCAGCCCGTCGAGCAGGTCGGCGGGGCTGGCCACGCGCTGCTGCCACCAGGCCACCGTTGCACCGGGGCCGGGTGGCGCTTGGGCAGCAAGGCGGGACGGGACGGCAGGTTTCGACATGGGTGCACCAGCTGGCAGATCAGCGGGACAAGCAGAAGCTGTGCCAGTTCAGAAGCCCCTTGGCGCACCTTGCCGGGCCCCGGCGATGCCAGACAATGCCGCGCATGCCTGTCGAAGACCTTGCGCAGCGCGCCGCCGAACTGGCGGCCAAGCTGCACCACCACGCCCAGCGCTATTACGTGCACGACGCCCCGGAGATCCCGGACGCCGAGTACGACCGCCTCTATGCCGAGTTGCAGGCGCTGGAAGCCGCCCACCCCGAACTGCTGACGTCCGATTCGCCGACGCAGCGGGTCATCGGCGGCGTGCTGGCCGGCTTCACGCCGGTGCGCCACGCGCTGCCGATGCTCAGCATCCGCACCGAGACCGACACCACACCGGCCGGCGCGCAGGCTTTCGACGAGCGCGTGCGGCGCGAACTCGAACTCGACGCGGCGGCGCCGCCGGTCGAATACAGCGCCGAACTGAAGTTCGACGGCCTCGCGATGAACCTGCGCTACGAAGCCGGCCGGCTGGTGCAGGCCGCCACGCGCGGCGACGGCGAGACCGGCGAGGACGTGACGCAGAACATCCGCACCATCCGCGAGATACCGCTGCGGCTGGCCGGCGCCGCGCCGGCGGTGCTGGAAGTGCGCGGCGAGGTCTACCTGCGTCGCGATGCCTTCGAGCGCCTCAACGAACGCCAGCGCGAGCGCGGCGAGAAGACCTTCGTCAACCCGCGCAACGCGGCGGCCGGCGCGGTGCGCCAGCTCGACCCGGCGATCGCGGCGCAGCGCCCCTTGAGCTTCTTTGCCTACGGCCTGGGCGAGGTCCAGGGCTGGGTTCAACCCGAGACCCACAGCGCCACGCTGGACGCGCTGGCCGCCTTCGGCGTGCCGGTCTGCCCCGATCGCGCGGTGCTGCAGGGCGCAGCGGGCCTGGTGGCTTTCCACGCCGCGATGGGTGCCAGGCGCGACGCGCTGGCCTTCGACATCGACGGCGTGGTCTACAAGGTCAACGCGATGGCCTTGCAGCGACGCCTGGGCTTCGTGACCCGCGAACCGCGCTGGGCGGTGGCCCACAAGTACCCGGCGCAGGAGCAGCTGACGCGGCTGAATGCCATCGACATCCAGGTCGGCCGCACCGGCAAGCTGACGCCGGTGGCCAAGCTCGAACCGGTCTTCGTCGGCGGCACCACGGTCAGCAACGCCACCCTGCACAATGTCTTCGAACTGCGCCGCAAAGGGGTGCGCGTCGGCGACACGGTGATCGTGCGGCGGGCCGGCGACGTGATCCCGGAGGTGGTCGGCAAGGTGCCTGGCGAGCGGCCGGCCCATGTGCCCAACTTCCGCATGCCGACGGCCTGCCCGGTTTGCGGCAGCCGTGTGCTGCGCGAGCGCGGCGAGGTCAATCACCGGTGCAGCGGCGGCCTGTTCTGCGCCGCGCAGCGCAAGCAGGCCCTGCTGCACTTCGCCGGGCGGCGGGCGATGGACATCGAAGGGCTGGGCGACAAGCTGGTCGACCAGCTGGTCGATGCCGGGCTGATCGGCACCCTGCCCGAGCTGTACAGGCTGGGCTCGCCCGAAGGCCTGCGCAAGCTGAGCGCGCTGGACCGCATGGCCGACAAGAGCGCGGCCAATCTCGTGGCCGGGCTGGAGAAGAGCAAGCACAGCACGCTGGCGCGCTTTCTCTACGCGCTGGGCATCCGCCACGTCGGCGAGGCCACGGCCAAGGACCTGGCCCGGCATTTCGGCCGCATCGACCGCGTGATGGACGCGACGCTGGAACAGCTGCTCGAAGTCAAGGACGTCGGCCCGGTGGTGGCGCACAGCATCCGGACCTGCTTCGAGCAGCCACACAACCGCGAGGTGGTGGCCGGCCTGCGCGCGGCCGGCGTGACCTGGCCCGAACACGATGGCGCTGCCGCCAGCAGCGCACCGCAGCCCTTGACGGGCAAGACGCTGGTGCTGACCGGTACGCTGCAGCTGCTGAGCCGCGACGAAGCGAAAGCCCTGATCGAGGCGGCCGGCGGCAAGGTGGCCGGTTCGGTGTCGAAGAAGACGCATTGGGTCGTCGCCGGCGAGGATGCGGGCAGCAAGCTCGAGAAGGCCCGCGAACTGGGCGTCGCCGTGCTTGACGAAGCCGGCCTGCGCGCCTTGCTGGCCGGCGAACCCGGCGAACCCGTCGAGCCGACCCCCGATTGCTGAAACGATGAACACCATGCCCCCGACGCCCGTGCGCCGCCTGGCCCTGCTGGGCGGTGAATCCACCGGCAAGACGACCCTGGCCCGCGCGCTGGCGGAACGCCTGGACACCGCCTGGGTGCCCGAGTACGGCCGCCAGCGCTGGGAAGAGTTGCGCGTGACGCTGTCCATCGACGAACTGGTGGCGGTGGCGCGGCGCCAGATCGAATGGGAAGACCAGGCCGTGGCGAGGATCAGCGCGCCCGGCAGCTGGCTGATCTGCGACACCACGCCGCTGACCACGCTGCAGTACGCGCTGCACGACCACGGGCAGGCGCCAGCCGAACTGCACGCGATGGCGCGCCGCCGCTACGACGCCGTGGTGTTGTGCGAGCCCGACTTCGATTTCGTGCAGGACGGCTGCCGCCGCGACGACCGTTTTCGCCAGGCCCAGCAGGACTGGACGCTGGCCCGGCTGGCTGAGCAGGGCTTCAGCGCCCTGCGTGCGCGCGGCAATCCGGCCGAGCGCGTGGCCCAGGTGCTGCAGTTGCTGCGGGCCACCGCCCCCGAAACGACCTTGAATCCGAAATGAGGCCCCGATGACCGTCCGAGAAATCCTGAAGATGGGCGACCCGCGCTTGCTGCGCGTCGCCCCGCCGCTGCCCGCCGAGCAGTTCGGCACGCCCGCGCTGCAGGCGCTGATCGACGACATGTTCGAGACCATGGCTGCCGCCAGCGGCGCCGGCCTGGCAGCGCCCCAGATCGGCGTCGACCTGCAGGTCGTCATCTTCGGCTACAGCAAGAACGTGCGTTACCCCGAAGCCCCGCCGGTGCCGCCGACGGTGCTGATCAACCCGGTGATCACGCCGCTGGGCGACGAACTGGTCGAGGGCTGGGAAGGCTGCCTGTCGGTGCCCGGCCTGCGCGGCGCGGTGCAGCGGCTGGCGCGCATCCGCTACAGCGGCTTCGACGCCCAGGGCTTGCCCATCGAGCGCGAAGCCGACGGCTTCCATGCCCGCGTGGTGCAGCACGAGTGCGACCACCTGATCGGCCGCCTCTACCCGACCCGGATGAGCGACTTCACGAAGTTCGGCTACACCAGCGTGCTGTTTCCCGAGATGGATCCGCAGGCCGACGACGACTGATGGCCGACCGGTTCGCGGTCTTGTCACGCAAGGACACCGTCCTTTACAGCCCGGCGGGTCGGCCTGGATGGCCCGGCAGCCGTTAGGCAAGGATGAACACCTCAAGCAAGCACCCTGACGGCCATACCCCTTGGGCATGGCTGCCCCGCCTGTTGCTGGCGCTGAGCCTGGGCCTGTGGGCCCTGGCCAGCCTGGCGCAGAGCGATCCGCCCGGCCGCGTGGGCCGGCTGGCCGATGCGCGCGGCGCCGTGAGCTGGTGGGACGCCGAGACCGGCCACTGGGCCGAGGCTGATCGCAACCAGCCACTGACCGGCGGTGACCGCGTCAGCACCGCCGCCGGCGGCAGCGCTGAAATACGGGTCGGCTCGACGGTGCTGCGGCTGGGCGAGGCCACCGAGCTGGAAGTGCTGCGCCTGGACGACGAGCGGCTGGCCTTCCAGCTGCACAGCGGCCATCTGGCCCTGCGCGTTCGCTCCCGCGAGATCGCCGACGAGATCGAACTCGTCACCGCCGAAGTTCGCTTCGAACCGTTGGGCGCCGGCCATTTCCGGGTCGACCGACGGGACGACACGACGCAGGCCAGCAGCTGGCGCGGTGAGTTGCGCATCGCCGATGCGGCCGGTTTCGTCATCACCACCGGGCAGCGCGTCGAATTGTTCCGCGAACGGCGCAGCCTGGCCCTGCGCTGGCAGATCGGCGTGCCGCTCAACGACCGCTTTGCCGAAGCCGTGCAGCGTGAAGACCAGCGCGACGGGCGCAGCGTGTCGGCGCGCTACGTGTCGCCCGAGATGACCGGCGTCGAGGAACTCGACCGCAGCGGCCGCTGGGAGCAGCACCCCGAGTTTGGCGCCGTCTGGCTGCCGCTGGGTGTGGCGGCCGACTGGGCGCCTTACAGCGACGGTCGCTGGACCTGGGTGGCGCCCTGGGGCTGGACCTGGGTCGACAACGCCCGCTGGGGCTTCGCGCCTTTCCACTACGGCCGCTGGGCCTACTGGCGCAATGCCTGGTGCTGGGTGCCGGGTGCCTACGTCGAGCGGCCGGTCTACGCGCCGGCGCTGGTGGCCTGGGCCGGTGGTCGCCCGGGCAGTGGCGCCCGCCTTGGCGTGCGCATCAGCGGGCCCTCGGTCGGCTGGCTGCCGCTGGCGCCGCGCGAGGTCTATCAGCCCCACCACCCGGTGTCGCCGGGCTACCACGAGCGGGTCAACCCGAACCGTGACCGCCGGGACGCTCGGGCGGAGGAGCGTCGCGAAGAACGTCGTGACGATCGTCGTGACGAGCGCGCCGGTCCGCCGCGGCCGCGGGCCCAGCCTGCCGTGCAGCCCCCGGCGCCGCCCGCCCCGCAGGCCGCCATGCCCGCCCCGCCGCCGCCAGCCCTGCCCAAGCCGGTCGCCGAGAAGCCACGCGAAGGCGAGCACGGCAAGGGCCATGAACGTGACCGCGAACGCAAGCCCGCGGGCGATCCGGTCCGCCCGCTGAAGGACAACGAGAACCAGAAGTAGCCCGGCCGGCTGCTGGCCGCCGGCCGCAGGCGGTGCCCGCTGGTTTCAGCGCGGCAGCAGCGGTTTCAGCACGGGCCAGACGTTGTCCAGCATCCGCGGGTGGGCCTCGGCCTTCGGGTGGATGCGGTCGGGCTGGAACAGCGCGTCGGCATTCGGCACGTCGGCCACACCGGCCAGCAGAAAGGGCACCAGCGCCGCGTGCTGCGCCCGGGCGACCGTGCGGAAGAGGCGCTGGAAGTCTTCGCCGTACTGGCGCCCGTAGTTCGGTGGTACGGCCATGCCAACGATCAGCACACGGGCACCGGCGGCCTGTGCAGCGCCGGCCATCGCCGCCAGATTGGCCTGCGTGGTGGGCAGCGGCAGACCGCGCAGCGCGTCGTTGCCGCCGAGTTCGATGACCACGGTCTGCGGCCGGTGCAGCGCCAGCAGCGCCGGCAGCCGCGAACGGCCGCCGGCCGTGGTGTCGCCGCTGATGCTGGCGTTGACCACCTTCACCAAGCGCTGCTCGCGCAGCATCCGGGCTTCCAGCAGCGCCACCCAGCCGGTGCCCCGCGCCAGCCCGTATTCGGCCGACAGGCTGTCGCCCAGCACCAGCAGCGTGCTGCGGGGCTGGCCTTGCGCAGCGGCCGGCACCGACGGCAGCGCGATGGCCGCCAGCATCAGCAGCAGGCTACAGTGCGCCGCGCAGCCACGCCGCGTGACCGACCCCCCCAACCCCGCCCGCACAGAAAAAGTCTCGATGTCAGAACCACTCATGGATGTCCAGCGGGTCAGCAAGCAGGTGGTGGATTCCACCGGCACGCTGACCATACTGCACGAGATCTCATTCCAGCTGCAGGCGCGTGAATCGGTGGCCATCGTCGGCGCTTCGGGTTCGGGCAAGAGCACGCTGCTGGCCATCCTGGCGGGCCTGGATGTGCCCAGCAGCGGCACCGTCTTGGTCGCCGGGCAGGATCTGTTCCAGCTCGACGAAGATGCCCGGGCCGGGCTGCGCGCCCAGCAGATGGGTTTCGTGTTCCAGAGCTTCCAGTTGCTGGGCAACCTGACGGCGCTGGAAAACGTGATGCTGCCGTTGGAGCTGATGGGCCGCCAGGACGCCCGCGCCACGGCCACGGCGATGCTGCAGCGCGTCGGCCTGGGCGAGCGGCTGGGGCATTACCCGAAGGTGCTGTCGGGCGGCGAGCAGCAGCGCGTGGCGCTGGCCCGCGCCTTCGTGGTCAGGCCGGCGGTGCTGCTGGCCGACGAGCCCACCGGCAGCCTGGACTTCGCGACCGGCGCCACGGTGATGGCGCTGATGTTCGAGCTCAACCGCGAGGCCGGCACCACGCTGGTCCTGGTGACCCACGATCGCGCGATCGCGACGCGCTGCGACCGCCAGCTGGTGATCGAGGCCGGGCGCCTGCTGGCCCCGGCCTGACCGGCGCGGTCGGGCCCGTCAGGCCGTGGTCAGGCCGTGACCAGGGCGGCCAGGCGGTCCATCGGCAAGCCGGCCGGCATGCTGCCCTCGCCCAGCACGCAGGCGACGGCGTGGGCCCTGTTGGTGGTTTCCTGGCGCGAGGGCTGGCTCAAGGGCTGGCCGCCCGCGGTGGTCAGGCAGGCCACCACCGGCGTGGTGATGCTGATGCCGCGCTGCACGACGATGCCGGTCTCGCCCGAATTCAGACGCACGAAGCAGCCCGGCGGGTAGATGCCGAATTCCTTGACCAGGGCGGCCGTCATCGGGTGCCCCGGGTCCTGCATGAACATCTGGCGGCCGGCCATGTCGGCGGACAGGGCGTCGCGCGACGAACGGCTGCTGAGCTTGCCGGTGTAGACATCGGCGCGGCGGGCCAGCGACGCCAGTTCACCGATCTCGGTGGTGCCACTCGGGTAGCCGCTGCCGTCTTCCTGCTCGTGGTGTTGCAGCACCGCCTTCAGCCAGGCTTCGTCGGCCACACCGGCCATTTCCAGCAGGCGCACGCTGCGCATCGGGTGGGTGCGCAGGTCGTTGCGCTGTTCGGGCGTCGGCGGCACGTTCTGGCGCGACAGCTGACCCTGCAGTTCGAGCATCGACAAGTTCATCGTCAACGCCACCTTGAACAGCCGCTCGCACTGCGCCGTTTCCCAACCCAGACGCTGGGCCACCAGGTAGGCGGTGATGCCCGACTGCAGCGAGCGCTGGGCACCGTAGGCCACGTCGGGGTTGTCGCCCTGGCGCAGGACCTGGAAAATCGCCAGGTCGTGGTCGCGCGCGATCAGCGCCTGCACCGGGCCGGCCGCCTCGTCGAGCAGTGCCGTGAAGGTCTCACCGCGCGGCGACTGCAGGGTCTGCGCGACGCGGTTCAGGCAGCGCGACCAGAGGCCGGGCAGGGCGGCGCGTGGCGCCTTCTGCACGGCTTCGCGGACCGATTGCAGCTCGGACAGATCGACCAGCGCGCCGCGCCTGAACAGGGCCGTGAGCTGCTCCCACGATTCGACCTGCTGGCCGCGCGCCAGCAGCAGGGTCCTGTCGGCGTCGCGCACATTGAACGGCAAAGGCGCACCCAGTCGTACACGGTGCTTGACAGTCGATAGTTCGGCGTAGGGCATGGGGGCTGCTCTTTGGATAGTGGGCCCACGGAGCGGGCCAGTAGCTGGATTTCGGCCGCAGGCCTCTGAACTTGACCGTGGCCCATCCTCGGATGGCATCGGGTTGTGCCCGGTGCAACGGCGGCGCGGCCCGGGCATAAGCTCCGCCGATGACGATGGCTCCTCCGATCGATGTCCACGCGGCCCTGCACGCCGGCTTCCGCTGGCAGGTGCCGGCGCAGTTCAACATCGCGCAGGTCTGCTGCGCGCGCTGGGCGCGCGACCCGCGCAGCGCTCGCCGCGTGGCGATCGCCTGGGAAAGCGAAGACGGCCGCCGCGGGCGCTTGAGTTACGCCCAGCTGCAAGCGCAAGCCGACCGCCTGAGCCACCGCCTGCGCCGCCTGGGCGTGCAGCGTGGCGACGTGGTCGCGCTGGTGCTGCCGCAGCGCCCCGAGACGGCGGTGGCCCACGTCGCGCTGTACCAGCTGGGCGCGGTGGCGATGCCGCTGTCGATGTTGTTCGGTCCCGAGGCGCTGGCCTACCGCCTGCAGGACAGCCGTGCCGTTTGGGCGCTGGCCGATGAATGCGCCATCGCCCAGGTCCTCGCCGTTCGCGCCGATTGCCCGCTGCTGCGCGGCGTGCTGGCCGTCGGCGACGCCCAGGGGCAGGGCGATCTCGACTGGTCGGCCGCGCTGGCCGGCAACGGTCGGCGCTTCGAGGCCGTTGCGACCAGCGCCGACGACGCCGCACTGCTGGTCTACACCAGCGGCACCACCGGCCCGCCGAAAGGCGCGCTGGTGCCGCACCGCGCGTTGATCGGCAACCTGAGCGGCTTCGTCTGCAGCCAGAACGGCTTCGGCCACGGCCGGCCCGAGACCAGCGATGAGGTCTTCTGGAGTCCGGCCGACTGGGCCTGGACCGGTGGCCTGATGGACGCGCTGCTGCCCACGCTGTACTTCGGCCGGCGCATCGTGGCCTTCCAGGGCCGCTTCAGACCCGAACGGGCGTTCGAGTTGATGCAGCGCCACGCCGTCACGCACAGCTTCCTGTTCCCGACTGCGTTGAAGGCGATGATGAAGGCAGTGCCGACGCCGCGGCAACAGTACCGCCTGAAACTGCGCGCGGTGATGAGCGCTGGCGAGGCCGTCGGCGACGCCGTCTTCCACTGGTGCCAGCAGGCGCTGGGTGTCGGCGTCAACGAGATGTTCGGCCAGACCGAGATCAACTACATCGTCGGCAATTGCGGCCGCTACCTCGACGTCGAGGGCCAGCCCCACGCGGCCTGGCCGGCGCGCCCCGGCAGCATGGGTCGGGCCTATCCCGGGCACCGCGTGGCAGTGATCGACGACGCCGGCCGGGAATGCCCGCGCGGCACGCCGGGCGACGTGGCGCTGCACAGGCTGGACGTCCACGGCGACCCCGACCCGGTGTTCTTCCTCGGCTACTGGGGGCAGCCAGTGGCCACCGCCGCCAAGTTCACGGGCGACCCTTCGAACAGCTGGTGCCGCACCGGCGACACGGCGCTGATGGATGCCGACGGCTACCTCTGGTACCAGGGCCGCAGCGACGACGTCTTCAAGGCGGCGGGCTACCGCATCGGGCCGAGCGAGATCGAGAACTGCCTGGTCAAGCACCCGGCAGTGGCCAACGCGGCCGTCGTGCCCAAGCCCGACGCCGAGCGCGGCGCGCTGGTCAAGGCCTATGTCGTGCTGGCCGCCGGCCGGGTCGGCGACGCCGCGCTGGTGGCCGACCTGCAGGCGCATGTGCGCGGACAGCTGGCGCCTTACGAGTACCCGAAGGAGATCGAGTTCATCGACAGCCTGCCGATGACGACCACCGGCAAGGTGCAGCGGCGCGTGCTGCGCCTGCAGGAAGAAGAGCGCGAACGCGTCCGGCGGGCGGCGCCGGGCTGAATCGGGTCTGGGTTGCGGGGGTGGGCGGCGGGACAGGGCGGCGCTGCGGCACACTGGGCCTTTTCAGGCGCTCCTCACCAACCATGCAACAGATCCCGCTCGGCCTTTCCGACCTGCTCGTCAGCCCCATCTGCCTGGGCACCATGACCTTCGGCGAACAGGTGGACACAGCCACCGCGCACGCCATTCTGGACCGGGCCGTGGCCCGCGGCATCCACTTCATCGACACCGCCGAGATGTACGCCGTGCCGGCCCGTCGCGAGACCTACGGCGCCACCGAGACCATCATCGGGCAGTGGTTCGCCGCCCGCCCCGGCCTGCGCCAGCGCGTGGTGCTGGCGACCAAGGTGGCCGGGCCATCGCGCAACATGGACTGGGTGCGCTCGGGGTCGGACAACCTGCTGCCGGCCGAGATCGTCCAGGCCTGCGACGACAGCCTGCGCCGGTTGCAGACCGACGTCATCGACCTGTACCAGATCCACTGGCCCAACCGCAATGCGCCAAGCTTCGGCCAGGTCTACTTCGACCCGACGAAAGACCGCGACTTCACCAGCATCCACGCCCAACTGGAAGCGCTGGGCGGGCTGGTGCGGGCCGGCAAGGTGCGCCACATCGGTTTGTCGAATGAAACGCCCTGGGGACTGTGCGAATTCCTGCGCATCGCCGAACAGCATGGCCTGCCGCGCGTGGTCAGCGTGCAGAACCCCTACGCGCTGGTCAATCGGGTGGTCGACAACGGTCTCGACGAGGTGCTGCACCACAGCGGCGTCGGCCTGCTGGCCTATTCGCCGCTGGCCTTTGGCACGCTGACCGGCAAGTACGACGCTCCAGGCTTCGACGCAGCCCAGCCCGAACTGGGCCGCATCGCGCGCTTCGCGACCATGCGCCAGCAGCGCTGGGCTCGGCCCGACACGCTGGCGGCAGCCCGCGAATACAACGCCCTGGCGCGCCAGCACGGCCTGACGCCGACGCAGCTGGCGCTGGCCTTCTGCTACCGCAACTGGCGCGTGGCCAGCACCATCATCGGCGTCACCAGCCTGGCGCAACTCGATGAGAACCTGGCGGCCTGGGACATCACCCTGACACCCGAGCTGCTGCAGGCCATCGATGCCATCCGCTGGCGACACCGCGACCCCGCGCAGTGAGCCCGCGGCGGTGAGGCCCGCGCCAACCGCGACAATCGGCACCTGAACTTTCCAGACGACTCCACATGGCGAACCTCATCGTCCACGGCGGCACGCCGCTCGTCGGCCGCATCACCCCTTCCGCGAACAAGAACGCGGTGCTGCCCATCCTGTGCGCCACGCTGCTGAGCCGCGAGCCGATCCGGCTGCTGGGCATTCCGGAAATCACCGACGTGCGCAAGATCCTGGAGATCTTCCGCATGCTGGGCAGCAACGTGCAGGTCGACTACGCCACGGGCGTGCTCGAGGTGCACCACCGCGACACCCACTTCGACCCGCAGACCGACCACCTGCCCGAGGAAATGCGCTCCAGCGTGATGCTGGTGCCGCCGCTGCTGGCCCGCTTCGGCGTGGCGCGCATCGAGAACGACGTGCAGGGCTGTACCCTGGGCGTGCGCGAGATCGACCCCCACGTCGAGGTGCTGGAGCGCTTCGGCTGCCACGTCGAACGCAGCCGCGAAGCGCTGCTGATCCGCGCCGGTTTTGCCGGTTCGGGCGGCCTGAAGGCCAACCACCACTGGCTGGACTACGCCAGCGTCACCACCACCGAGAACTTCGTGCTCTGCGCCGCCCTGGCGAAGGGGAACGGGGGCACCAGCACGCTGATGAATGCCGCCAGCGAGCCGCATGTGCAGGAGTTCTGCACCTTCATGGCGATGCTGGGCGCGCGGATCGAAGGCACCGGCACCAGCCGCTTGACGATCCACGGCGTGGACCAGCTGGGTGGCGGCGAATTCAAGTTCGCCGAAGACTTCCACGAGGCGGTCACCTTCATGGCGCTGGGCGCCATCACCGGCGGCTGCATCACGGTGAAGAACAGCGCGCCCGAACAGTTCCCGCTGATCGATCGCACCTTCGCCAAGTTCGGCGTGCAGGTGGTGCACGAGAACGGCTGGAGCCACACCGTGGTCGACGGCCCGCTGCGCGTCAAGCAGCCTTTCACGCAGAACATCCTGCAGAAGGTCGAGGCGGCGCCCTGGCCCTACCTGCCGGTCGACCTGCTGCCCATCTTCGTCGCCCTGGGTGTCAAGGCCGAAGGCAGCGTGATGTACTGGAACAAGGTCTACGAAGGCGCGATGGGCTGGACCAGCGAGCTGTCGAAGTTCGGCGCGCAGGCCTTCCAGAGCGACCCGCACCGCATCATCACTTTCGGCGGCAAGACGCTGGCGCCGGCCGAAGTGGAAAGCCCCTACATCATCCGCGTGGCCATCGCGCTGCTGATGCTGGCGGCCAGCATCCCCGGCAAGAGCGTGATCAAGAACGCCACGCCGGTGCGCCGCGCGCATCCGCGCTTCGCCGAGAACATCCGGGCCCTTGGTGCGCAGATCGAATGGGTCGAAGGCGATTGAGACCATGAGCGCGCTGGTCGGGCACCGCATGCAGACGTCGGGCGAAGAGGTCGCCAACGCCATCAGCCACGGCCTCGGCGCCATGCTGGCCGTTGCCGCCTTGCCGCTGCTGGTGTGGCAGGCCGCCCGCCTGGGGGGCGCGGCCGACATCGTGGGTGCCAGCGTCTTCGGTGCCAGCCTGTTGCTGCTCTACGGCACCTCGGCGCTGTACCACGCGCTGCCCAGCGGCGGCGCCAAGCGCTGGTTCAACCGCATGGACCACGCCGCCATCTACGTGCTCATCGCCGGCAGCTACACGCCCTTCACGCTGGGTGTGCTGAAGGGGCCGTGGGGCTGGTCGCTGTTCGGCATCGTCTGGGCGGCGGCGGCGCTGGGCGTGACGGTCAAGCTGCTGAACCGGCTGCGCCACCCGTGGCTGTCGACTGGCCTCTACGTGGCGATGGGCTGGGTGGCGGTGGTGGCCATCGTGCCGATGCTCGAACGCATGCCGGTCGCCGGTCTGGCCTGGCTGGTGGCGGGTGGTCTTTGCTACACGCTGGGCGCGGCGGTCTTCATGCTCGACAACCGGGTCCGTTACGCCCACGCCGTGTGGCACCTGTTCGTGCTGGGGGGCAGCGTCTGCCACTTCTTCGCGGCCTTCGGCTACGCTCGCGCGGCCGCTGCTTGAGGCACAGCCGTGGCGAAAAAAGACAAGCACGTCAGCGAAACCCCGGCCACGCAGATGCTGCGCGCGGCCGGTATCGCCTTCACCGAGCACCCGTATGACTACGTCGACCACGGCGGCACCGCCGAGTCGGCCGCGCAACTGGGCGTGGACGAACACAGCGTGGTCAAGACCCTGGTGATGCAGGACGACCAGTTGCGGCCGCTGATCGTGCTGATGCACGGCGACCGCCAGGTCAGCACCAAGAACCTGGCGCGCGAGCTCGGTGTGAAAGGCATCGAGCCCTGCAAGCCCGAGGTCGCGCAGCGCCACAGCGGTTACCTGGTCGGCGGCACCTCGCCTTTCGGCCTCCGAAAGGCGATGCCGATCGTCGTCGAAGCCAGCGTGCTGGCGCTGGCCAAGATCCACATCAACGGTGGGCGGCGCGGCTACCTGGTGGGCATCGCGCCCCATGTGCTGGTCGATCTGCTCGGCGCGCGCAGCGTGCACTGCGCGCTGACCGTCTGAAGGCCGGCGGGACAGGCCCGTAAAATCGTTCGCCTATGTATGTCCTGACCCTCATGGGCGCGCTGCTGGCCGCCTACCTCGTCGGCTCGATCTCCTTCGCCGTACTCTTCAGCCGCGCACTCGGCCTGGCCGACCCGCGCAGCTACGGCAGCAAGAATCCGGGCGCGACCAATGTGCTGCGCTCCGGCAGCAGGACCGCGGCGCTGCTGACGCTGGCCTTCGACGCGCTGAAGGGCTATGCGCCGGTGCTGCTGGTGCTGGTCTTCGGCCCACGCTTCGGCCTGGACGAGACGGCGGCCGCCTTCGTCGGCCTGGCGGCCTTCCTCGGCCACCTGTGGCCGGTGTTCTTCCGTTTCCAGGGCGGCAAGGGCGTGGCCACGGCGGCCGGCGTGCTGATGGCGGTCAACCCGCTGCTCGGCCTGTTCACCTTGCTCAGCTTTGCGCTGGTCGTGGCCTTCAGCCGCTATGTCTCGCTGGGCGCCATCGTCGCTGCCGCCTTTGCGCCCTTCTACCAGGCGCTGATCTGGGGCCCCGAGCCGCTGATCGTGGCGATCGCCGTGATGAGCCTGCTGCTGGTCTGGCGCCACGAAGCCAACATCCGCAAGCTGCTGGCCGGCACCGAAAGCAAGCTCGGGCAGAAGGCGGTGGCGTTGCCGCCGGGGCCGCTGCAGAACGTCGACAAGCCGCATGCGCTGCACCACGGGCAGCGCCATGCCCAGCACCCCGCCAAACATCACGGCAAACACAAAAAAGGACATTCATGATGGTTCAGCGTTACGACGTCGGCACCCGGCTGTCGGAGATGGCCGTGCACAACGGCGTCTGCTACCTGGCCGGCCAGGTGGCGGCCGACGGCAGCCAGGACATCACCGGCCAGGCCCGGCAGGTGCTGGGCAGCATCGATGCGCTGCTGGCCCGCGCCGGCACCGACAAGAGCAAGCTGCTGATGGTGCAGATCTTCATCAAGGACCTGGCCGATTTCCCGGCGCTGAACGCGGTCTGGGAAGCCTGGCTGCCGGCCGGCAATGCGCCGCCTCGGGCCACCGTGCAGGCCAACCTGGCCAAGCCCGAATGGCGCGTCGAACTGGTGGTCACCGCGGCGCTCTGAGGCTGCGCGCGGCTTGAAGCCGCCGGCTACAGGCCCAGCAGCGACAGGTCGCCGCGGCCCTGACGCAGCAGCGCCGGCTCGTCCCCGCTGAGGTCGATGACCGTCGTCGGTGCCATCGCGCAGGCGCCGGCATCGACCACCGCGCCGAGCAGCTTCTCGTAGCGGTCACGGATCTCGCCGGCGTCGTTCAGCGGCTCGGTCTCGCCCGGCGGTATCAGCGTGGTTCCGAGCAGCGGCTCGCCGAACAGGGCCAGCAATTCCTGCAGCACGCGGTGCTCGGGCACGCGCAGGCCGATGGTGCGCCGGCTGGGGTGGCTGAGCCGCCGTGGCACTTCCTTGGTGGCTTCCAGGATGAAGGTGTAGGGCCCCGGCGTGCCCAGCTTCAGCAGCCGGTATTGGCGGTTGTCGACACGGGCGAAGCGGGCCAGCTCGCTCAAGTCCTTGCACAGCAGCGTCAGATGGTGCTTGTCGTCGACCTGCCGGATGCGACGCAGGTTCTCGGCCGCGGTTTTGTCGTCGAGGCGGCAGACCAGCGCGTAGCTGCTGTCGGTGGGCACCGCGGCGATGCCACCGGCCTGCAGGACCGCAGCCGCCTGCTTCAGCAGGCGTGCTTGCGGGTTATGCGGGTGGACTTCGAAGTACTGGGCCATGGCGCCATTTTCACCGGAATGGCCAACCGCCATTTGAAGCGGCGGCACAGCCCTTGCTTGGACCGCCCCGGCAACACAACCGTTTGAATTCCGAAACCCCAGGAGAAGTCTGAATGAAAAAGTTTGCTCGAGGTGTCTATGGTCTCGGCGCCCTGCTGGCCTTGCAGCACACGCCTTATGTGTTCGGCCAGACCGCTGCCGCGGCCGCCGTCGCCGGTTCGGTCGAGACCCTGATCGTCACGGGCACCCGCCAGACCGGCCTGAAGGCCATCGACAGCGCGGCGCCCATCCAGGTGCTGGACTCGGGTTCGCTCGAGCGCACCGGGCAGCCCGACCTGATCCAGGCCATTTCCCAGAACATCCCGTCGTTCCAGGCGCAGTCCTTCGGCGGCGACACGTCCAACCTGACGCTCTCGATCCGCCTGCGCGGCCTGAGCCCGAACAACACCCTGGTGTTGCTCAATGGCAAGCGCCGCCACGGCACATCGAACCTCGCCGTCCTCGGCGGTCCGTTCCAGGGTGGGGCGGCCGCCGACCTGAACTTCATCCCGCTCGCCTCGATTGAGCGCGTCGAGGTGCTCCAGGATGGTGCTGCGGCCCAGTACGGTACCGACGCCATCGCCGGCGTGGTGAACCTGATCATGAAGAAGGCCAGCAGCGGCGGCGCCGCCAGCCTGAACGCCGGTCAGTACATGGACGGTGGCGGTCGCACGGCCGGCGCCTCCTTCAACATCGGCCTGAAGCCCTCGGACAACGGCTTCGTCAACCTGTCGGCTGAAACGCGCTACCACGGCCACAGCTTCCGGGGCGACGTCGACCCGCGTGTGGTCGACCCCGCCACCGTCACGGCCTACCCGCAGCTCAAGACGCTGCCGGGCTACCCCTACCTGAACAGCATCCAGGGCGACGCGGCCTACCACCTGAACGTCTTTGCGCTGAACTCGGGCTTCGACCTGGGCGGTGGCGCCCAGTTCTATGCCAACGGCACCTACGGCCTGAAGAATGCCCAGGCCTTCGAGAACTACCGGATGCCCAGCCGCATTCCGGGCATGTACCCGAATGGCTTCAGCCCCAAGGAAAAGATCGACGAGACCGATTTCGCCTACAGCGCCGGCGTCAAGGGCGAGCTGAGCGGCGACTGGCGCTACGACCTCAGCACCACCTACGGCCGCGACTTCGCCAAGGTCTACACCATCAACTCGGGCAACAAGTCGCTGTTCTCCGACACCGGTTCGTCGCCGAAGGACTTCTACGACGGCAAGTTCGTCGCTTCGCAATGGACCACCAACCTCGACATCAGCAAGTCCGTCGACGTCGGCTGGTCGGAACCGCTGAGCTTGGCCGTCGGTGGCGAACTGCGCAAGGACATCTACGAGATCGGTGCCGGCGACGCGGCTTCGCGCTACAAGGAAGGCGGCCAGTCCTTCCCGGGCTTCCTGCTGTCCGACGCCGGTCGCCATGACCGCAAGAACTACGCTTTCTACGCCGACGTGGCCGGTGCGCCGATCGCCAAGCTGCAACTCGATGCTGCTGCGCGTTACGAGCATTTCTCCGACTTCGGCAGCACCAGCGTCGGCAAGCTGACCGGTCGCTACGACTTCACCCCGGCGGTGGCGCTGCGCGGCACGGTCAGCAGCGGCTTCCGCGCGCCGACGCTGGCCGAGCAGTACTACTCGGCCACCAACGTCGGTCCGGATTCGGCCTTCGTGCAACTGCCGCCGAATGCGCCGGCCGCCAAGCTGGTGGGCGTCAACGGCCTGAAGCCCGAGAAGTCGACCAACCTGAGCATCGGCGCGGTGTTCAAGCCGGCGTCCAAGGTGGTGGTCACGGTGGACGCCTACCAGATCAAGATTTCCGACCGCATCGTCGGCAGTGGCACCTTGTACGGCACCGGCGGCGACGTCAACGCGCCGGCGGTCAAGGCGGCCATCATCGCCAACGGCAACGTGCTGGAATCGGGCATCAAGTACACCGGCATCAACATCTTCTCGAACGCGGTCAGCACCAGCAACAAGGGCATGGACCTGGTGGCCACGCTGGCCAGCGACTTCGGCAGTGCGGGCAAGGTCGACTGGTCGCTGGCGGCCAACTACAACAAGGTCACGGTCACCAAGATCAACCTGTCGCCGACGCAACTGGCGCCGCAGCAATTGCTCGACAAGACGGCCATCTCCGACCTCGAGGACGCCTCTCCGAAGTGGCGCGTCAACCTCGGCGCGCTGTGGCGTTCGGGTGACTGGACGATCAACTTGCGCGAAACCCTCTACGGTTCTTCGTCGGAGTATGGCTCGCCCGACGGTGGCATCTACTACAAGACCACCATCAAGACCAAAGCCATCACCGACATGGACGTGAGCTACAAGGTCAGCAAGACCCTGTCGGTCACGGTGGGTGCGAACAACCTGTTCAACACCTACCCGGACGGCATGAACAAGGACCTGGTCGCCGCCTGGCGCGCCAACCTCGACAACTCGGCCGTCCAGAAGTACCCCAGCTTCTCGCCCTTCGGCATCAACGGCGGCTACTACTACGCCAAGGCCAACTTCACCTTCTGAGGACGGTCGGCTGGACCATGAAAAAGGCGCCTCGCGAGAGGCGCCTTTTTTTCTGCCGGGCGCGGCCGTCCTGCGGGCCACCGCGCCGCGCTGGCTTCAGCTCATTTCGGTGCCACGGCGATGACTTCGATCTCGATCAACCAGCCCGGGTTGACCAGACCGGCGACCTTGACGGTCGAACGCGCGGGCAGGTTGGGGTGCTCGGGGCCGCCGAAATAGACCTTGTAGGCATCCATGAAGCCGGCAAAGTCGATGGCGCCTTCCTTGGCCGGATCGCCGACCATGAAGACCGTCATCTTGACGACGTCCTTCATGTCGAGCTTCAGGCCCTTCAAGGTCGCAGCGATCGACTCCAGCGTGGTCGCCGACTGCTGCTTGGTGTCGCCGAAATAGGCCACGCTGTTGGGCTTGGCGGTCTTGTCGAAGGCGGCCGGGCCGGCGCCGCTGAGGTAGACCACCTTCTTGCCGGCCGGTACTTCCACCGCCAGGGCGATCGGGAAGTCGGAGCCGGGCAGCTTGTGGCGGACCACGTCGGCCGCATGGGCCGGCAGACAGGCCGGCAGGCTGGCCAGCAAGGCCAGGGCGAAGGTGGTGCGGCGGAGGAGGGCGTTCTGCATGGTTCGTCTCGGTGTTGGGATCGGAATGGGAAGGGGATGGGTGGCAGGCGCGGCGGTCAGCCGGCTCAGCGCAGGGCCTTGACGGCTTCTGCGCTGATCGGGTCCCGGTAGGCATTGCCCAGGTGGGTGCGCACGTAGTTGGTCACCTCGGCGATCTGCTCGTCGCTGAGCATGTGCTTGAAAGACGGCATGCCCTTGCGGCCATGCAGCACGTTGTAGGCCGGGTAGCTGCTGGCCGCCAGCTTCGGGTTGCCGGCCAGCGCCGGGTACATGCCCGCGCCCTGGGCGCCCTGGCCCTCGGCCATGTGGCAGCTCTGGCAGACGGCGCGGTAGATCGATTCACCGTCTTTCTGGCTGAAGCGGAAGCCATCCGAAATGCCGGCCGTGAGGGGGGCGCTGGCATCGCTGGCGGCCATCACGGCGAGGCTGCTCAAGGCCAGCGCGCCGCCGATCAAGGCGGTGGCCGCGGTGCGGGGCAGGACATCGGTCATGCAGAAAACTCCAGATTCAGCGGGCGGGTTGGCGGCCGCCTTCATGCGGCCGCCTTGATGCGGGCGTGCAGGCGCGAGATGGCATCGTGCGAGGACAGCACGGCGCCTTCCTGCCAGGCCGGGATCAGCGACGCGTGCTCGCCGGCCAGCACGATGCGGCCGTCGATCTGGCACAGGTTCTTGTAATGCGCCTTGCGCGCTTCGTCGGACCAGTTGCCGAAGCAGCCGTTGGTCCAGGGCACGCGGTGCCAGCCCACGGCCACGCCGGTTTCGAATTCCTTCTCGTACTGCGGATGGATCTGGCTGCCGTATTTCACCGCCAGCGCCACGCGTTCAGCCGGCGTGCGGGCGGTGAATTCGTAGGCATTGGGCCCCCAGATGTAGGCGCCCAGCAGCACCCCCTTGCCGCGCGAGCCGTAGCCGGTGGCCGGGTAGCCGATCAGGGTGTTGGGCAGGTCGGTGAAGGTGATGCCGCCGTAGATGTGGTCGTCCTGTTCCCAGAAGCGGCGCTTGAACTGCAGGCCGACCTTGACGCAGGCTTCGTAGGGCACGGCCTCGATGGCCGCCTGCATCGGCGCCGAGACCTGGATGTCGATCTGGCTCAGGATCGACAAGGGCAGGGTGCACAGGCACCAGTCGGCCTTGGCCTGGCGGGTGGCGCCGCTGGCGGTGTCGGTGTAGGCGACGGTGACGCCCTGGTCGTTCTGGTCGATGGCGGTGACGCGGGCGTTGAACTGCACCAGGTCGGCCACCTCGCGGTAGAGGGCCTGGGCGATCTGGTCCATGCCGCCGACCGGCTGGAAGATGGCGGTGTGGAATTCCTCGTCGTGGCCCACCGACAGGTAGCGCCACAGGTTGGACTTCATCAGGTCCTTGGGCGCCAGCGGGGTCGAATACGCCGGCGCGGGCATCAGGCCACCGCCCGGCGAGACGTCATAGCCGCGGCGGTTGCTCATCGCTTCGCTGGGCGTGTAGCGGTAGGACTTGTCGAGCGCGCCCCAGTGCTTCATCGCTTCGAGCAGCTTGTCGCGGTCCTCGGCGGTGACCTCGCCATCGAGCTGGTTCTTGTTGGTGGCCTTGCTCAGCAGTTCGGCGACATGGCCGTGGAAGTCGGCCTGCACGTGGCGGAAGCGCTGCGGCTTGCCGCCGTAGGCGTTCTTCGAATGCAGGTAGGCGTTGTAGTTGACCTGCATGAAGGGCTCCAGCGGAACGCCCAGCTGGTGCGCATAGCCGAGGATGCCGTGGTGGTGATAGGGCAGGCGCCAGGGGCCGGGGTTGACGTAGAGACCCTTGTCGAATTCGACCTTCTGCTTGGCGCCGCCCAGTTCGGTGAACTCGTCACCGCCGCGCAGCGTCCAGGCCCGGCCGCCGGCACGGTTGTTGTATTCCAGCACCTGCACCTTGTAGCCGGCCTTGCGCAGCTCGTAGGCACCAACCAGGCCGGCGATGCCCGCGCCGAGCACCAGGATGGACGCGCCCTTGGGCGCGCCCTGCAGCTGGATCGGCCCCTGGTAGGGCGATTCGGCGGCGTGGCCCAGCGAGGTCATCGCGTGGTACATCGCCGTGCTGCCGGCGAGTTTGCCGATCAGGCCGAGCAGGTCGCGCCGGGTGCGGGGTAGGCCTTGCGGAGACAACGGATTCATGGCTTGGAGACTCGGACTGAGGGATCAGCAATCCCACAAGCAAAACGCGAACCAGGCCGATGCACCCGGTTCGCGTCGCGGGCCCCTCAGCCCTTCAGCACCGTCGGATCAAGCCGCGGTGACCGGTATCTGGCCGATGCGGGCCTGCCAGGCCGCCGGCCCGGTGTTGTGCACGCTGCTGCCCTGGGCATCGACGGCCACCGTCACCGGCATGTCGACCACGTCGAATTCGTAGATGGCTTCCATGCCCAGGTCGGCGAAGCCCACCACCTTCGCGCCCTGGATGGCCTTGGCCACCAGATAGGCCGCACCACCGACGGCCATCAGGTAGGCGCTCCCATGCTTCTTGATCGCGGCGATGGCCGTCGGCCCGCGCTCGGCCTTGCCGATCATGCTGATCAGCCCGGTTTGCGCCAGCATCATCTCGGTGAACTTGTCCATCCGCGTGGCGGTGGTCGGGCCGGCCGGGCCGACGACCTCGTCGCCCACCGGGTCGACCGGACCGACGTAGTAGATGACGCGGTTCGTGAAGTCCACCGGCAGCGATTCGCCCCGGGCCAGCATGTCCTGGATGCGCTGGTGCGCGGCGTCGCGGCCGGTCAGCATCTTGCCGTTCAGCAGCAGCGTCTGGCCCGGTGTCCAGGCGGCGACTTCGGCGCGGGTCAGGGTGTTCAGGTCGACGCGCTGGCTCTTGTTGTAGTCGGGCGCCCAGCGCACATCGGGCCACAGGTCCAGGCTGGGCGGGTCCAGGTAGACCGGGCCCGAGCCGTCCATCTGCACGTGCGCATGTCGCGTGGCGGCGCAGTTCGGGATCATCGCCACCGGCTTGCCGGCCGCATGCGTCGGGTAGGTGGCGATCTTCACGTCCAGCACCGTCGTCAGCCCGCCCAGGCCCTGCGCGCCGATGCCCAGGGCGTTGACCTTCTCGTAGAGCTCGATGCGCAGTTCCTCGAGCGGGTTCTGCGGCCCGCGGGCCAGCAGGTCGAACATGTCGAGGGGGTCCATCAGGACTTCCTTGGCCAGCAGCATGGCCTTCTCGGCCGTGCCGCCGACGCCGATGCCCAGCATGCCCGGCGGGCACCAGCCGGCGCCCATCGTCGGCACCGTCTTCAGCACCCAGTCGACGATGCTGTCGCTGGGGTTCATCATGATCAGCTTGCTCTTGTTTTCCGAGCCGCCGCCCTTGGCGGCCACCGTGATGTCGAGCTTGTCGCCCGGCACCACCGTCATGTGGATCACGGCCGGCGTGTTGTCCCTGGTGTTCTTGCGCGCAAAGATCGGGTCGGCCAGGATCGAGCCGCGCAGCGGGTTGCCGCTGTTCAGGTAGGCCTGCCGCACGCCCTGGTTGACCGCATCCTCGACGCTGCCGGTGAAGCCGTCAAAGCGCAGGTCCATGCCGATCTTCAGGAAGACATTGACGATGCCGGTGTCCTGGCAGATCGGCCGGCGGCCTTCGGCGCACATCCGGCTGTTGGTCAGGATCTGCGCGATGGCGTCCTTGGCCGCTGGCGATGCTTCCTTCTCATAGGCCCGCGCCAAGTGGCTGATGAAGTCGGCCGGGTGGTAAATGCTGATGTACTGCAGCGCAGCGGCAACGGTTTCGACGAGGTCGTTCTGGCGGATCAGGGTGGTCATGGCGGGCTGGGCTTTCTTCGGGGGTGCGGCGCTTTGCGGGTGCAGCTTCAGTCGTGCGCGGGCGGTGCCATCAGTCGGTCGGCGTAGGCGATGGCCAGGGCCGAGAACAGGAAGGCGATGTGGATCAGCGTCTGCCACATCAGCACCTTGTCGCTGTAGTTTTCGGCGTTGATGAAGGTCTTCAGCAGGTGGATGGAGCTGATGCCGATGATGGCCGTCGCCAGCTTGACCTTGAGCACCGAGGCATTGACGTGGCTCAACCATTCCGGCTGGTCGGGGTGGTCTTCCAGGTTCATGCGCGAGACGAAGGTTTCGTAGCCGCCGACGATGACCATGATCAGCAGGTTGCTGATCATCACCACGTCGATCAGGCCCAGCACGACCAGCATGATCACGGTCTCGTTGAGCTTGGGCATCCAGCCCGGGTCGGCCTTGTAGCCGATGCTCTTGATCAGCAGGTCCAGCGCATGCTGGTCGCCGAACACCGCCGATATCAGGTGCGTCAGTTCGACCCAGAAGTGGAAGACATAGACGCACTGCGCCACGATCAGTCCCAGGTACAGCGGCAGTTGCAGCCAGCGGCTGGCGAAGATGAAATTCGGCAGCGCCTGCTGGCGGTTCTTCTCGGCGGCTTGGATGGGTTTCATGGGGTTCGGGTTTGACCGGGATCAAGGGCAAGCCCGGTGGCCAAAATTGTAGAGGGCCGCACATCATCGCCCCAGCACGCGTCAGCCGTCCGTCAGAGCGGGGCTTTAGCTTCCGCACCCAAGCAGAGACTCCAAGTCCGCAGCCTTTACATCCCTCAGGAGACAAGCATGGCCAGCACCCCCAGCGAAAGCCCCACCGAACTGAAAACCCACCAGCCACCCGCCGCGCTGGTGGCAGCCGCCCGCGTGTCGGGCATGGCGGCCTACCAGGCGCTGGTCGACGAGTCCGAGCGCGATTTCGAGGGCTATTGGGCGCGGCTGGCGCGTGAATTCATCAGCTGGAAGACGCCCTTCACGAAGACGCTGGACAGCAGCCAGGCACCGTTCTTCAAGTGGTTCGAAGACGGCACGCTGAACGTGTCCTACAACTGCCTGGACCGCAACGTCGAGCGCGGTCTGGGCGACAAGACCGCGATCATCTTCGAGGCCGACGACGGTGCCGTCACCCGCGTCAGCTACAGCCAGATGCTGGCCAAGGTCAGCCAGTTCGCGAACGCGCTGAAGGCGCGCGGCGTGAAGAAGGGCGACCGCGTCGTCATCTACATGAGCATGAGCGTCGAGGGCGTGGCCGCGATGCAGGCCTGTGCGCGCATCGGCGCGATCCACTCGGTGGTCTTCGGCGGCTTCAGCGCGCAAAGCGTGCGCGACCGCGTGCAGGACGCGGGCGCGGTGATGATCATCACCGCCGACGAACAGGCGCGCGGCGGCAAGAACCTGCCGCTGAAGGCCATCGTCGACGAAGCCATCGCGCTGGGCGGTTGCGACAGCGTGGCCAATGTCATCGTCTACCGGCGCACCGGCGGCAAGATCGGCTGGAACCCCGCGCGCGACCGCTGGCTGCACGAGGAACTGGCCAGCCAGTCCAGCACCTGCGAGCCCGAATGGGTCGGCGCCGAGCACCCGCTGTTCCTGCTCTACACCTCGGGCTCGACCGGCAAGCCCAAGGGTGTGCAGCACAGCACGGGCGGCTACCTGCTGCACGCCGCGCTGACGACGGCCTGGACCTTCGACCTGAAGGACGACGACGTCTTCTGGTGCACCGCCGACATCGGCTGGGTCACCGGCCACAGCTACATCACCTACGGCCCGCTGGCCCTGGGCGGTACCGAAGTGGTCTTCGAAGGCGTGCCGACCTACCCGGACGCCGGCCGCTTCTGGAAGATGATCGAGAAGCACAAGGTCAGCATCTTCTACACCGCGCCGACGGCCATCCGTTCGCTGATCAAGGCCGCCGAGGGCAACCCGGCGGTGCACCCGGACCGGAGCGATCTGTCCAGCCTGCGCATCCTGGGTTCGGTCGGCGAGCCCATCAACCCGGCTGCCTGGGAGTGGTACTACCAGCACATTGGCGGCGGCCGCTGCCCGATCGTCGACACCTTCTGGCAGACGGAGACCGGCGGCCACGTCATCACCCCGCTGCCGGGCGCCACGCCGATGGTGCCGGGTTCGTGCACGCTGCCCTTCCCGGGCATCACCGCGGCGATCGTCGACGAGACCGGTGCCGACGTGCCCAACGGCAGCGGCGGCATCCTGGTCATCAAGAAGCCCTGGCCGAGCATGATCCGCACCATCTACGGCGACCCCGACCGCTTCGTCAAGAGCTACTACCCGCCCGAGCTGAAGGGCTACTACCTGGCCGGCGACGGCGCCATCCGCGACAAGGACACCGGCTATTTCACGATCACCGGTCGCATCGACGACGTGCTCAACGTCTCGGGCCACCGCATGGGCACGATGGAAATCGAATCGGCGCTGGTCAGTTGCACCGAGCTGGTCGCCGAAGCCGCCGTCGTCGGCCGTCCCGACGACACGACTGGCGAGGCCATCTGTGCCTTCGTGGTCCTGAAGCGCAGCCGGCCGACCGGCGACGAAGCCAGGCAGATCGCCACACAGCTGCGCAACTGGGTGGCCAAGGAGATCGGCCCGATCGCCAAGCCCAAGGACATCCGCTTCGGCGACAACCTGCCGAAGACGCGCAGCGGCAAGATCATGCGCCGCCTGCTGCGCTCGATCGCCAAGGGCGAGGCCATCACGCAGGACACCAGCACGCTGGAGAACCCGGCGATCCTGGACCAGCTGACCCAGGCGAACTGAGCGACGCTGCACGCTGCTGCGGGTGCTAGAGTGCCCGCAGGAGACTGCCCATGCCCTTGGCCCTGATCGGTGCGCTGTTGCTGGCCTGCAAGATGGCGGACTGGGGTCCGGTTGCGGGCTGGTCGTGGTGGATCGTGCTGGCGCCTTTCGGCCTGGCGGTGGCTTGGTGGCAGTTTTCCGACGCCACCGGTCTGACCCAGCGCAAGGCCATGGACAAGATGGAACAGCGCAAGGCCGATCGACGCGACCGCGCCGTGGCGGCCCTGGCGCTGGACCCGCGCCGCAGCCGACAAGGCGTCCGCGCCCGCGAAGCCCGTGAGGCGGTCAGCGCGCGCAACGCGGGCGCTGACCCTGAGGCTGAGGCGCCCCGTGCCGATCAGCCGGCTGCCGATGCGGCGCAACAGCGGCGCGATGCGCCGCGTTAGCCAGCCAGCTGACGGCGCTGACGCTCAGTCGCCGTCGAGCACCGCACCCGAACTGGCGCTCGACGCATTGCGCGCGAACTTGGCCAGCACGCCCCGCGTGTAACGCGGCGCCGGCTGCTGCCACAGCGCACGGCGCCGCGCGATCTCGGCCTCGTCGACGTTCAGTTGCAGCAGCAACTGGTGGGCGTCGATGGTGATGCTGTCGCCCTCCTGCACCAGCGCGATCACGCCGCCGGCGTAGGCCTCGGGCGCCACGTGGCCGACCACCATGCCCCAGGTGCCGCCCGAGAAGCGGCCGTCGGTGATCAGGCCCACGCTCTCGCCCAGGCCCTGACCGATCAGCGCGCCGGTGGGTGCCAGCATCTCGGGCATGCCCGGGCCGCCCTTGGGGCCCAGGTAGCGCAGCACCATGATGTCGCCGGCCATGATCTGTTTGGCCATGATGGCCGCCAACGCCGTCTGCTCGTCCTCGAAGACGCGGGCCGGTCCGGTCATCACCGGGCTCTTCAGCCCGGTGATCTTGGCCACGCAGCCCTCGGGGCTGAGGTTGCCGCGCAGGATGGCCAGGTGGCCCTGCTCGTACATCGGCGTGGCGATGCGGCGGATCACCTGCTGGTCGGCGCGCGGCACATCGGGCACCTCGGCCAGGTTCTCGGCGACCGTCTTGCCGGTGATCGTCATGCAGTCGCCGTGCAGCAGACCGGCGTTCAGCAGCACCTTCATCACCTGCGGGATGCCGCCGGCGTGGTGCAGGTCGATGGCCAGGAAACGACCGCTGGGCTTCAGGTCGCACAGCACCGGCACGCGCTTGCGCATGCGCTCGAAGTCGTCGATGGTCCAGTCGACTTCCGCCGCGTGCGCGATGGCCAGGAAGTGCAGCACGGCATTGGTGCTGCCGCCGGTGGCCATGATCACGGCCACGGCGTTTTCGATGGCCTTCTTCGTCACGATGTCGCGCGGCTTCAGGTCCCGCTTCACCGCTTCCACCAGGGCCCGCGCCGCGTCCTGGGTGTGGGCCACGATGGGGTCTTCCACATTGGCCATGGTGCTGGCGTAGGGCAGGCTCATGCCGAGGGCCTCGAAGGCCGACGACATGGTGTTCGCCGTGTACATGCCGCCGCAGGAACCGCTGCCCGGAATGGCGCGGCGCTCGATCTGGCAGAAGTCTTCTTCGGACATGTTGCCGGCGCTGAACTGGCCGACCGCCTCGAAGACGCTGACGATGTTCAGGTCCTGGCCCTTGTAGCGGCCGGGCAGGATGGTGCCGCCATAGACGTAGATGGCCGGCACGTTGGCGCGCAGCATGCCCATCATGCCGCCGGGCATGTTCTTGTCGCAGCCGCCGATGACCAGCACGCCGTCCATCCACTGGCCGCCGACGCAGGTCTCGACGCAGTCGGCGATCACCTCGCGCGACACCAGGCTGTACTTCATGCCTTCGGTGCCCATCGCCATGCCGTCGCTGATCGTCGGCGTGCCGAAGACCTGCGGGTTGGCGCCGGCTTCCTTCAGCGCCACGATGGCCGCGTCGGCCAGCTTCTGCAGCCCCGAGTTGCAGGGCGTGATGGTGCTGTGGCCGTTGGCCACGCCGATCATCGGCTTGCCGAAGTCGCCGTCGGTGTAGCCCATCGCGTAGTACATGCTGCGGTTGGGGGCGCGGGCCACGCCTTCGGTGATGTTCTTGCTTCGGCGGTTGCTGCTCATGCGGTTCTCCGTGGACAGCCCGCGAGTTTATCGGGCGCCGCGGCCGCGCCGCATCGGGCCGGCACAATCGCGGTCTGCCTCAGGAGTTCCACCGATGCTCGTGCATCCCCAGTTCAACCCCGTCGCCCTGGCCCTGGGCCCGGTCCAGATCCACTGGTACGGCCTGACTTACCTGGCCGCTTTCATGATGTTCCTCGTGCTGGCCGGGCGCCGCGTGCGGCTGCCGCAGTTCGCCAGCGTCGGCTGGACGAAGCGCGACATCGAAGACCTGCTGTTCTACGGCGTGCTGGGCGTGGTGCTCGGCGGTCGCCTGGGCTATGCCCTGTTCTACAAGCCTGGCGACTACCTGGCGAACCCGGTCGAGATCCTGATGGTCTGGCGGGGCGGCATGTCCTTCCACGGCGGCCTGCTCGGCGTGGTCGTCGCGATGGCGCTGTACGCGCGCTCGCGCCAGCGCTCTTTTCTGGAGGTGATGGACGTGGTGGCGCCCTGCGTGCCCACCGGCTACGCAGCCGGGCGCGTCGGCAATTTCATCAACGGCGAGTTGTGGGGCCGTGCTGCCGACCCGTCGCTGCCCTGGGCGATGGTCTTCCCGCAGAGCGGCGACCGGTTGCCGCGCCACCCCTCGCAGGTCTACCAGTTCCTGCTCGAAGGGATGTTGCTCTTCGTGCTGCTGTGGTGGTACGCCCAGAAGCCCCGCGCCCGCGGCCAGGTGGCGGCGCTGTACGTGCTGGGCTATGGCATCGGCCGCTTCATCACCGAGTACTTCCGCGAGCCCGACGTCTTCCTGGGCTACCTCAGCCTGGGTCTGAGCATGGGGCAGTGGCTGTGCGTGCCGATGATCCTGGCGGGCGCCGGCTTGTGGTGGTGGTTCGGCAAGCACAACCCGACCTACCAGCCGGCCTGAGTCCCGACCTGCCCGACCACGAGACCCGCCCATGCGACAGATTTTTCTCGACACCGAGACCACCGGCCTGAGCGCCGCCGAAGGCGACCGCATTGTCGAGATCGGCTGCATCGAATACGACAACCGCCGCCCGACCGGCCGCACGCTGCACCACTACGTCAACCCGCAGCGCAGCAGCCACCCCGACGCGGTGCGGGTGCACGGCATCACCGACGAATTCCTGGCCGACAAGCCGCCTTTCGCGGCGGTGGTGGACGAGGTGCTGGATTTCATCGCCGGGGCCGACCTGGTGATCCACAACGCGGCCTTCGACGTCGGTTTCCTCGACGCCGAATTCAAGCGCCTCGACAAGCCCCGCACCGCCACGCTGGCCGGCCGCATCACCGACAGCCTGCTGATGGCCCGCGAGACCTTCCCGGGCAAGGCCAACTCGCTGGACGCGCTGTGCCGCCGCCTGGAGGTCGACAACAGCCACCGCGACCGCCACGGCGCCCTGCTGGACGCCGGACTGCTGGCCGAGGTCTACCTGCGCCTGACGCGCGGGCAGGGCATGCTGGTGATTGAAGCCAGCGAGCAGGCCACCGCCGCGCTGCAGACCGAGGCGGTCGATCTGTCGGCCCTGGCGCTGACGGTGCTGACACCCAGCGCCGAGGAAACGGCGGCGCACCAGGCCCTGCTGGCCGACCTGGACAAGGCCTGTGGCGGCAAGACCCTGTGGCGGAAGCTGGAGCCCACCAAAGTCATGGCATAATTTTGGGCTTCCGACGGCTCTGCTGCAAAGCAGGCAGTTCGGGCGGTTAGCTCAGCGGTAGAGCACTGCCTTCACACGGCAGGGGTCGCAGGTTCAAAACCTGCACCGCCCACCAAGATCAAGCCTCTCAAGTCATTGATTTGAGAGGCTTTTTTCTTCCCGCTCGTTCCCTGGCGGTCCCTCACGGGCCTTTTGGAACGATGACGTGGCGCCGCAGTGCCACTTTTGTGCCAATGGCCCTCGACCCGGTTATCTCAACCGTCATCGAGGAGTCCAGCATGGCCAGTTTCCATCCCCGCAAACGCACCGAGTGGTGCGTCAGCAGCGCAGCACAACCCGCCCGCAACAGGGTGTTCAAGAGCGAGCCAGCCGCACGCAAGTACGCAGCGGAGTTGCAGGCCGCCGGCTTGGCCGGTGTCCGAATTCCTGCGGTGCTACCTCGTGCAGTCCAGCGTGGACGGGTGCGTGATCACCGTTGGCAAGCGGTACCCCGGCAAGCGCATCCGCGGGCATTGACTGAATCGCAGGAACAGGAAGAACGACATGACAGCTCAGTTTGCAGAGAGACTCCGCTACGAGGGCCAGGATGTGGCCATGTGCACCAACCCGCTCAGCGACTACTTTGCCAAGGGCGGCTTCAGACCACGCTTCGCCTCGAATTGCACGGCCCTGTGGCGCGGCTACGTCGGACGGTGGGACATCGTCGACGGCCGGCTCTACCTGGTGGCACTGCAAGGCACCTTGGAGGACGGCTCTGAAGCCTCCCTTGCCACCGTCTTCCCGGACTTCCCCGACAGGGTCTTCGCGTATTGGTACGCCGGCACGATCCGCATCCCGCAGGGCAAGCAGCTCAAGTACGTTCACATGGGCTACGGGAGCACCTTCGAGCGCGACTTGTTGCTGGACCTGGAATTCGGTGTCGTGAAGAGAACCCGGATTTGCCACAACGGAACGGCCGAATCCGAGAACGCGCCGGTGGGCTACGGCATCGGCGCCATGACCGTCTTTCCGCAGGCCGACCAGCAAGACGGGGATGCCGCGTGATTTACCTCTATTGGTACCTCGGGATCGGCGCTGTGGCGCTGACCCTCGCACTCGGCGCGCACTTGATGGCCAAGGAGAAAGAGACGGAATCGGGCCGTGAAATGCTCGATGCGCTGTATCCCGACCGAGTGAAGCTGTCGTACCGCCTCATGAACAAGGTCGTGGTGCCACTGATCACTGCGATGGCTCTCGTGCTCGTCTGGCCCATTGCCGTCTACATGAAAGGCAAGGAGGTCTTCGCGAAGAAGTCCGAGACGGCCTTGACGACAGAGCGAGATTTCGAGGTGGAAAGCAGCCATCTGCAAGAGCAACTGAATGTCGTGCAGATCGAAAGCTGCGAACTGATTTCAGACCCTATGGGCGCCGTTCCGAACGTGCCCTTCGGCCATCTGAATGCGGCCTGGAAGACCTTCCTGGAAGGCGTCGGCGCCGATGATGAGCTCTGGTCTTTCACGGCGCCCTGGCGGACGACCTGGGGAAGCCAGGAGATCCGGACCGGGTACGCCGTGGTGCGCGAGGGCGTCCCGGTTTCACACTTCTTGACGATGAGGAAGGAGGTTGAGGACAAGCTGTTGCCTTTGTGGGGCGGCACGGGTCCTGCGCTTCATTCGGCGGACAAATGACTTGCGCATGGCAGTCAGGCAGGGTCGACGCCATTTCTGACCGCTCACGGCGAAGTCCCGTGCCTGGAACACGACGCTGAGCCACTGTGTCGTAGGTTGCCCGAGAAGCTCGGGTTGCGTGCTCCATTTCCCCAGCGTGCTGCCCCCAACGATGGCAGCTATGCGGCAGGCAGTTAGACGACATGACTGACCGGATCGGGTCGTATGCGGGTTTTCACTGACCGTCGACAGTGGGCCGGTCAGCGACGCACACCAGTCGGTGGGGGTGTCCGAAATTCTGTGTGTGAGGCGGTTTGCTGAATTGGCTGTTGGCTGATTTCTCTACTGTCTTCAGGCCCTTGCCAGGCCGCCGGAGGCGCCCCGGTTGAGCCCATGTACTCATGGTTCAACCCCTCTCACCGGC
>CANGHH010000016.1 GCA_947453725.1 Betaproteobacteria bacterium
GCGCAGGCCGGTGAGAGGGGTTGAACCATGAGTACATGGGCTCAACCGGGGCGCCTCCGGCGGCCTGGCAAGGGCCTGAAGACAGTAGAGAAATCAGCCAACAGCCAATTCAGCAAACCGCCTCACACACAGAATTTCGGACACCCCCGATATGCCTTAGGCGTCGCAGTCCGCAAGCCGTTAATCAGAGCCAGTTCACATGCTTAAGCTCGCACTGACCGCCATCGTGACCGTCCTACTTGTCAGCTTTGCTGTCGTGGCCGTCCTGCTTGTCAGCTTTGCGGGCTTGCAAATCGTGCGCTTCGCAAAGGCCTTCGGCTTGTTTCTGCAACGACTTGCAATGATGATGGTCGCGTTAGCGCTGGCAATCGGCATTCCGTACGGATTTATGAATTTATTTCGTTGGAGCCAGATCGCCACGTCCTCTTGCTCTTCGATGGCTTCAACCAGTTCCTCTCGATGATCGGCAGCCAGGCCGCAAAAGTGGCTGCGCAATTCATCGTGAGATTGAACTTCGTCGATCAGGTCTCGTGGCGCTTTGATGAATCCAAGCTCAATGTCGTAGACGTCACTGCGTATCGAGGGCTGCTTGCCCTCGGGCTCGACGATCGTGCCGTATTCCTCGACCTCGAAATACCAGGGGCTGCGCAGCAATGCCGCCCAGGACCGGTTGACCTGGGTGGCCGATGCGAGCGCCGGGAAGCTGAGCGTTGCGCCCAGGGCCGACAGGCTGGCCAGGAACTGGCGGCGTGAGAAGGGCGCGCCCATCAACGCACCTCGCGATCGATCAGGTCGCGCAAGGCGATCAAGCCGTCTCGGTCCAGCGGCGCCTGGAAAACGGTGCGTTCTTCCGTGGGCTTGCGCGCGCCAGCGAAGACACTGCAGATGGAGAACGAGATGGCGCCGGGCTGCGACGTCAGCTGCCGCAGCGATGCCGTGTACTGGAAGGCCTCATTGGCCAGAATCGTGGTTTGCATCAAAGCTCCTGTCCCGCCATGCCGAATGAGAGTCGGCAAGCTGAGGCGGGAGCTCAAGGATGCGACCTTTAGGCGTTGTTGACGCGGCGCCAAGTAGTGCTTAAAGCCCGCGGCCAGATCGGTGATCCAGCGAACTGAACTGTCATGGAACCTGCCTTCTGGGTGCAAGATTTCGCGCCTGAATTGGCGAATGGGAATTCCGATCCCAGGCTAATCCTGCCCGGCCTTGGGCCCATCCACGATGTCCTTGCGCATCGTCAGAAAGTGGGACCTCACGACGCCCCCGCGCACCAGGGCGTAACCGGTCCGGATCTCCTGGCTGCCCCAGGTCGTTTGCCAGTGCGCCTCGAATGACCAGAGCGCATCGTCGGCGCCCACGCGTTCGAGGAAGGTCTTCCAGGCCGCGTTCAAATGGCCGAACGGCAGATTCGGAACGGCGCCCATGGGGTCTGAGATCAATTCGCGGTTCTCGATCTGCACGACATTCAGTTGCTCCTGCAGGTGACGGCTTTCCACCGCGAAATCCCGATCTGTGGTCAAGGCCGTCTCGGACTTCTTCGCGAAGATCTCCTTGCCCTTCATGTAGACGGCAACGGGCCAGACCAGCACGAGAGCCACCGCAGTGATCAGTGGCACCACGACCTTGTTCATGATCCGATGCGACAGCCCCAAGCGTTCGGGATAAAGCGCATCGAGCATTTCACGGGCCGATGCCGACTCTTTCACTTTCGCCATCAGGTGCGCGCCGAGCGCGATGGCCAGCGCCACAGCACCGATCGCGAGGTACCCATAAAGGACGATCACGCGGCATCCCCATCCATCTTTCCGTCCAGCGGAAAGACGGTCATGGCACCGATGCCGTAGCCCTCTGGCGCGTTCTCGGATTCGGCCGTTCCGTTGTGCCGAACCCGGGTGCTCTTCACGACGCCGCGTTCGATTTCAAGCAAGAGGTCGCGCTCGAAGGTGCTGGCGTAGCCCATGTGAACGTATTCGAGTTGTTTGCCCTGCGGGACGCGGATGATTCCGGCGTACCAGTGCGCGAAGACCCTGTCGGGGAAGTCCGGGAAGATGGTGGCCAGGCAGGCTTTGCTGCCGTCCTCCAGGGTGCCTTGCAGTCCGACCAGGTAGAGCCGGCCGTCGACGATGTCCCACCGCCCGACATGGCCGCGCCACAGGGCGGTGCAATTCGACGCGAAGCGTGGGCTGTAGCCGCCCATCGCGAAGTAGTCGCTGAGCGGGTTGGTGCACATGGCCACATCCTGGCCCTCGTAACGCAGCCTCTCTGCAATCTGTGCGGTCATGACCTGGGCCTCAGCTGGTCCGGTGGCCGACAGTGATCACCGCGGCGGCGTCCAGGCTCTGCACCACGTAGCAACCGCCGAGGCGGTCGATGGACTGGTCGCGGCCGATGGCCCGGATCAGCTTGTCCATCGCGCGGCCGGTCATCGTGTAGCGAACGCCGCCCCGGCCGTCGTGACTGCGTTCACCGTAGCTGCGGATCAGCGTGATGGCCCTGGCCGGAATGCCGCGCTGCTGTGACCGCTTTCTGGCGTGTCTGGTCAGCACGGCCGGGTGGAACCTCGCTGGGTCGAGGCTGAGGCTGGTTTGCGTCATGTCGTTGTCCATGGGTAAGCTTGATCGAACGGGCGCGGTGACTGCAGAAGCGCCACGCCGTGTTGCGGGTATCGGTCTGCGCCTTGTCTTCGAGATCTTGGCGGCCAACAGGCTCATGAAGTGAGCTATCAGCCTGCGGATGGAACGGCTTGTTCGACTGCGCCGTTACTCGGTCTTGTCCTTGGCCTTGGCCGCTGCCGTGGTCTGCCACTGCATGTTCTCCGGCGCGTCCTTGCCGCCGCGCTTCAGGGGCTGCCGGTGGTCGATCACATAGCCCGGGCAGGCGCCGCTGGGCTTGCCGGTGGACGGGCAGGGGTGGTCCTTCTTGAAATCGGCTTTGGCCTGGGCTGAGCGTTGGATCTTGCCGTTGGCGTCCCGCTGCACGCCAGTGGCGGCCCTCGATTTCCCCGGCTTGGCCTTGCCGCCCGAGTGATTGGGCTGTCCTTTGTGAGGCTGGCCGTGCGCGGTAGCGCCGTGCCCGCCGCCTGGGTGGCCGCCCGGGCCGTGGCCTTTGGCGGCCCACACCGGACCGGCCAGGCCGAGCATCACAGCCAAGACGACGGCGCTTGGCAGCCAGCGGTTTGCATCCATCAAGCCAGGCCCGCCAGCCATGGCTGCAAATCGGCCGACGGTGTGTCGCGGCTGACGAGCACGACATCCAGCCCCTGACCCGAGACCACCTGCAGCGCATGCTGCATGGCGGCCCGGATCCAGCCCTCGTCGTTGCCGAAGGCGCCGCCGCCCAGCGAGGTCAGCAGCACCGTGTTCGATGCGCCACGCTGCGCGTTGAGCACCGCGGCCCACAGCGTGGCCTCGTAGGCCGCCTCGAGCACCAGCTGGGCCAGCGGTGCCCACTTCGCGCCGCGGGTGCCCGACTCCCTGTTGCAGTAGGACACCGGCAGCGCCGAGCAGAAAGCCTGAGTGACCTGGGGGCCGGGCGTGTCGGCGGCGTCCGTGACCTCGACGTCCCAGTGCAGACCGATCTGCAGCCGCTCCCGTATCGCGTCCCGCGCCGCCTCGTCGAGCGCTTCGACGTGGGACGACATCAGGTCGACGCCGTTGCGCGTGAACATGGCGTGGCCGTTGCGCATCTTCCACAGGCCGTCGGCGGGCCGCCCCAGCCCTTGGGCCACCGCCGCGCCGAAGTCGGCGAAGGCGTCCAGCTGCCGGTGCCGGGTCTGGCCGGCCGCGTCACCGACGGGTGCGAAGTAGTTGCGGTAGAGGGTGGCCGCGCCCGCGGCGATCGCGCACGCCGGCCCCTGCGTCGGATCGCCGGTGTAGCGCGTCACGCCGTGCTCGGGCGTGACTTCAGGGCCGACCATCTCGAGCAGGTTGAACTGCGAGGCCACCTGGAACAGCGCGCCGCGGTATTCGGGCTTCGCATGCAGGGCGCGCACATCCCCCTGCACGACACGCAGCTGGCGCGGCCCGGCCACCGTCGCGCCCGTGCTCGCGCGCTGCCGCAGGTCCGCCAGCGAGCCCAGCTCCAGCCTGCCGATGCCGTAGCGGCGGCCATTGACCTGCGAGCTCAGCGTCTGGCCATCGACCTGCAGCCGCTGGCGCGTCTGCTCGTAGCCCAGCAGGCCTGTCGTTTCCGTGTAACCCGTCAGGCGTTCGAACCAGTCCATGTGTTTTCCATCCTTGTTTGTGGTCAGGTTCATCGGGCGCCGGTTTCCAGCCTTGGCCCGAGGCCCAGCACGTAGCGTTCTTGCTGTCGCGTCTCGATCGCCCCGGGCCTGGCCTGGCGGACGCGCTGTATCGCTTCTGCAGGCGTGACACCGAGTTCGACGAGCAGCCGCGCGCCCACCGTGCCGGCGCGACCGAGTCCGCCGCGGCAATGCACCACCACGCGCCGACCTTCGTGCAGGTGCTTCAGGAGGCGATGGCCGCTGGTCGCCCATGGAATGGCTCATCCCATCGCCCGGGCCAGGGTGCCGATCAGGAAGACCCACAGCAAGATGGCCAGCCACCTGGCGGCGCCCGAAGACCTGCGCGGCGGCGTCGAGGGCAGGGCGCCCGGGTCGCTGCGATGCAGCGTCGTGTAGCTCAGCCCGGTCCCCGGCACGCCCAGGGTCGTTCGCGTGCCGCGCCGGCTGACATTGACGGTCGCGCCCGGGCCGCCGATGGACGTGCTGACGCCCGACTTGCCGACCTTCAGCCAGATGCCTGGCAGCAGGCGGATGCGTTTTCTGAATTGAAGGGGCACAGGGTTCCTTGGCGTTGGGTTCAGTTGATCACTCGACCTGGCAAGGCGTCATCACCCAGGGGATGCAGCGCCAGCGCCTCGACGGTGTTGTCCTGCCCGGCGCACAGGCCGCCGCGGCGGGGTGTCGGGAGAGTTCTGGAGGAAAGGGATAGGTGGGCGGTCATGGGCGCAGGCCGGTTCGGGCTTGGAGCAGCATGGTTGCAGGTCACTCGCTCAAATAGTGAGCGTTGCGTCGTGCGGTGGCTGGGTTCGGGTAACTGCGGAACAGAAAGATATTGCGAGCTTCAGCTTTACAAAACCCGCCGAAGAAAGTCATCCTCAAAGTTGTGGATGGATCGATCAATAGCTCATGTTTTGAGCTGGCCGTGTCCGACGATACTCGGATGGTCGCCGAATTGATGGAGTTTCAGCATCCTCCCAACGGCGGGAAAGACACACCGGCGGCTCCAGTTGATAACGCACGGACCTCGGGCTCTCAATTGCACTTGGGCTGTATGAGTTGGAAGCCCGCAAGCTTGCCGGACCCTGTAAACAAACCGCTTCTGTGTGACGCTCGAGGCATGAGGAAGGCAGCCATCCAGGGACTCAACGGCACGCAGGAGCGCCGGCGTGCGCTCCTTGCCGTGACCGGTCTAACCCCGCAGGTCGTGACCGAAACCCTCTATGCGCTGCTGAAGGCTGCGCCCGACGCCCTTCCGCACGAGGTGCATGTCATCACCACGGCCGAAGGTGCGGATCGCTTGCGCTTGGCGCTGCTGTCTGAGAACCCCGGTTGGCTGCAGCGGTTTGTGCAGGATTTCGGCTTGGCCCCGATACGGCTGGGCCACGAGAACATCCACGTCATCCACGACGCCGCGGGCGTGCCTTTGACAGACATTCGGACCGCGCAAGACAACGTCCAAGCGGCCGACCAGATCGCCGATCTGGTGCGGCGGCTGACGGGTGACGACGTGTCAGTGCTTCACGTCAGCATGGCTGGGGGCAGGAAATCGCTCGGCTTCTTTGCCGGGTACGCGCTCGGCCTGTGGGGACGACCGCAGGACATGCTGAGTCATGTGCTGGTCAGCGAACCCTTCGAGAAAAGCTGGGACTTTTTCTACCCGACCCCTTACGAGCGAATCATCGAGGCGCGGGCCGGCATGCTGGCAGATTGCGCCCTCGCTGAGGTGACGCTGGCTGACATTCCATTCGTGCGCCTGCGCAACAGCTTGCCTCGGGCGCTGCTCGATGGCGAAACCTGTTTCGCCGATGCAGTCCACGCGGCGCAGGCGCTCATGGCGCCGCCGCGTCTGGTCATCGACCTTGCCAACCAGCGTGTCGAAGCGGCTGGGCGTTCATTCGACCTGGCGCCCGCCGATCTCGCCTTCCTCGCCTGGTTCGCACGCCGTGCCAGCCTGTCGCTGCCGCCGCTGCCAAGTCCACGCGACCAGAACCCGTCCGCCGACTACGGGCGTGATTACATGGCGGAGTACCTGCGAATCCGGGGTGCATTCGGCGACGACGAGCGCACGCGCGCCCGCTACGCCAGCGGTATGGCCAAGACCGACTTCGAGGAGCGCAAGTCGAAGCTGAAACGCGCTTTGGAAAGGCATCTGGGCGTCGCCGCGCAACCCTATCTGGTTCGTGGGGACGGGCGCCGACCCATGTCCTACCACCTGGCATTGCCAGCGTCGGCGGTTGAATTCGGCCCCCTGGCTACGCCGTCAATGCAAACCGAAATGCAGGCAAGCAATTAATCGCCACCCCGCCTATCCACAAGCCGCCCCCAATGACCCCTGCCATCGCAAGCTTGCCGCAACCGCAATAAGGCCTGTCCGGCCCGATGATCCATTCATGGAAAACCTTCGCATGAAGCAACTTCAATACAGCGTCCGCTTTGTGACGCCCGCGTTCATCGGCAACGCCGATCAGGACGGACAGTGGCGCACGCCGCCGTTCAAGGCGCTGCTGCGCCAGTGGTGGCGGGTGGCCTTTGCCGCCGACCAGGTTGACGCGGTCGACGTCGGCGCGATGCGGGCCGCCGAAGGCAAACTGTTCGGGGTGGCGGCAGACCGCGACGGCGATTCGCGCAAGAGCGAAGTGCGAATCCGCTTGAACTGTTGGGACAAGGGCCGCCTGACTGCCTGGGCCGGCCAGGACAGCGAACGGGTGATGCACCAGGAGGTGAAGAGCCGGGACGGCAGGCCAGCGCCTGTGGGTGCCCAGCTCTATTTGGGCTATGGCCCTCTGAACTTTGATCGCGACAGCCGCCAGACCGCGCTGAAGGCCAGGGCGGCCATCCAGGTTGGCGAGCAGGCGGTGCTGAGCCTGGCTTTCCCCTCAGGGGCAGAGGCTTCGAGACTGGAGACCGCGTTGTCGCTGATGCAGCGCTACGGCACGCTGGGAGGTCGCAGCCGCAATGGCTGGGGATCGTTCAGCCTGACGCCGGTAGACGCCAGTACGCCTGCACTGCAGGCCGATCTCGATGCACGCCTGACCTCGCACTGGCAAGACGCGCTGAAGCTCGACTGGCCGCATGCCATCGGCACCAGTGACGGCAAGCCCTTGATCTGGCAAACCGAAGCGTTGCCGGACTGGACGGCCGTGATGCGCAGGCTGGCTGAATTGAAGATCGGCCTTCGCACGCAATTCAAATTCACATCGGGCAGAGATGCCGCGCAACCGGAGGAGCGGCATTGGCTCAGTTACCCGGTAACAAACCACAACGTCGCGGCTTGGCGTGAGCGGGGCAAGGGTGAGTTCCGCCTCCCCAACAGCCTGCGCTTCAAGGTCCGCGCCGATGCGGACGGTCAACTGCGCGGCGTGATCTTCCACATGCCCTGCCAGCCACCGAAGCAGTTCAAGCCCGACCTCGCGGCGATTCAGGCTGTGTGGCGCCAGGTGCACGCGCACCTGGACCACGCGGACCGCCAGCTCACCCGCCTACTTGCCTGAGCGTGACCATGACCGACACCTCCGAAACTTCGCTCTGGCAAGTCAAGCTCCACGCCCGCCTGCACGACCCCGCCGAAAAAGCGCTGGTGCTGCTGCGCGACCCTGCCGGCCACGAAGGCGGCAGCGCTGAAGTGCTGCACCGCCTGCTGGGCTACCAGCGCATAACCACGCCCAATATCGACCCCGACAACGCGGCCGTGTTGCATGCCACGCTGTTCAAGCACGGCATCCCCGCTGACGTTTACAACACCGTGCGCCGGGCCGACTGGTGGGCCGCCGCTGCCGACCGACCGCAGTGGCCGCTGGAAAAGCTCGAGGTCACGACCAAGACCGGCAAGGCGCTGACGCTCAAGATCGCCGACTGGGCGCAGGTCCGCTGGACCCAGAAGCCGGTGCTGATCCACCCGCTGACCGGCACCGAGTTCGACCTCGGCAGCCTGGGCGAGACCGAACTCGACGACCTGAAGTCGCGCAGCTTCTCGCACTTTGCCGGTCTCGTGCAAAAGGCCGGTGACGAGGTGGACTGGCGTCGAACCCAACTGGCGTTCTGGCGCTTCGGTCCCACGCTGAGCGAGGACGCCGACAACGGCATTCTGGGCGTGCTGTGGCCCGTGCTGCCGGCCGACACCCGCGTGCCCGACCACAGCATCTGGGACCACCTCGACCTGACTTCGGCCTTTGCCGGGGCTTTCGCCGCCGACCCCGACGGCGAAGTTTCGCTGCTGACGATGGCGCTGGGCCCGGTGCAGAGCTTCATCGAGGCGGCGCGCTCGACCTCCGACCTCTGGGCCGGCTCGCACCTGCTGGCGCGCCTGGCCTGGGAAGCGATGAAGCCGGTGTGCGAGGCGCTGGGGCCGGATGCCATCCTGTTCCCCCGACTGCGCGGCGTGCCGCAGGTCGACCTGTGGTTGCGCGACGACTGCGGCCTGCCGGCCGACTTGTTCGCCGGCTGCGACTGGACCAGCGGTGCCACCGACGCCAACCCGCTGTTCTCGGCCGCGCTGCCCAACCGCTTCGTCGCCATCGTGCCGCGCGCGCAGGCCGCCGGACTGGCGAAAAAGGTCGAGGCGGCCGTGCGCCGCTGGCTCAAAGCCACGGGCGTCGAAGCCGTCGACCGGTTGCTGGCGACGGCAGGGATGGATCAGGCCGGTGAGCAGCCTTGCCACCGCCAGATGCGCGAGCAACTGGAGGGTTTCCCCGAGGTTCACTGGGCCGCGGTGCCGTTCTCGCTGATCCATCCGCGCAACGCCGAGCGTCAGACCGACCTCGACACCACGGCGCTGTCAGCGGCCATGGCACCGTTCTTGGGTGTCGCGCCCGGCCAGCCCAGCGGCTTTCTCGACAGCCCCGCCTGGCAAGTGCTGCGCAAGGAATCGCAATGGGACGACAACACCACCTTCTTTGCCCCCAACCCGGGCGTGCTGTACCCGGCGGTGCATGACCTGGCCGAGCGCGCGCTGGCCGCCGCCAAAGCGGTGCGCCCCTTCGCGCAAAACGCCCAGCAAGGTTGGCGCTGCTCGCTGACCGGCGAGACCGAGTGGTTGACCACCGACCCGACGCAACTGCTGCGCTCCTACCGCCAGCAGAACGACACCCTGTGGGCCAGGGTCGCCGCCAGGAAGCCGGCCTGGACGAAGAAGGGCGAGCACCTGGGGGCCTTGCCGGCGCTCAAGCGGCTCTGGCCCACCTTGTTCGCCGAGGAAGTGGGCCGCGCGCTGGGTGGCCTGGACGGTGGCCAGGCCCAGCGCTTCGTCGTCTCCACCCACACGATGGCGCTGGCCCACCAGATCGACCAATGGCTGGCGCGCGGTGCCGCCGGCGCCGAGGCGCTGAAGGCTGAACTGGCCAAGCGGCCGGCCGATCCGGTGGCCCTGCCGCGCAAGCTGGTGCGCGACCACGGCGGCAAGCCGGCGCTCGAACTCGCCAAGCGCCTCCCTGCGCTGCTGGACACGGCCGACGATCTCGACGACCAGGCCCTGGTGCGGGCGCTGCAGCAATCGGTGCGCCGCACCTTGCGCGGCCAGGACGGCGACGAGGTTCGCCTCGAGACCTATTACGGCATGCTGATGATGGACGGCGACCGCATGGGCGCCTGGCTGGCTGGCGGCGACGATTACGCCATCAGTTACCGCGAGAGCTTCCACCCCGACGTGCGCAAGGGCTTCGACAACCATTCCAGGCGGCAGCCGCTGTTGCAGGCCTACGCCGCGCAGAAGCGCGCGCTGTCGCCCAACCGCCACATCGCCGTCTCGGGCGCGCTGAACGATTTTTCGCTCGTCGTCGCCCGCCATGTGGTCGAGGCCGAGCACCTGGGTCGCTTGATCTACGCCGGCGGTGACGACGTGCTGGCCATGCTGCCGGTGGCCGACCTGCTGCCGGCGATGCAGCGCCTGCGGGTGGCCTACTCGGGCCACGACCCGGCGCATAGGCCGGGCGACCGCGAGGGCCTGGCGCTGCGGAACGGCTATGCCTTGCTCGACACCCCCAACGCCGGCCGGCGCCTGATGCGCATGATGGGTGAGCGCGCCACCGCCAGCTGCGGCGCGGTGGTCGCCCACCACCAGGCGCCGCTGGCCTCGGTGATGCGCGAACTGCGGCTGGCCGAGAAGCGCGCCAAGGGCGAAGGCGGCCGCGACGCCTTCAGCCTGACGATCGTCAAGCGATCGGGGGGTGCGCTGTGCGTCACCGCCAAATGGGGCGAACCCGTGGCGCTGCTGGGTGACCTGCGCAATTTCCTTGCTGACGATGGCGTGTCGCGCCGCGCCGTCTTCAACACCTTCGAGTGGCTGAAAGACCTGCCGCGCGACCAGCCCGCGATGCTGGGCGCGCTGCTGGCCTACCAGCTGGACCGCCAGGCCGATGCTGCTGCGTGCAAAGCCCACCAGGTGCCCGAGTTGGCCCGTCGTTTGACCGCCCTGGCTTTCGACCCCAAGCAAGGTCCGCAGGGCACCGAAGCGCTCGATTGGCTGCGGCACTTCCTGAGCGCGGCCGAGTTCCTGGCGCGCGAAACCCGCAGCGGAGTCTGAGATGACCATCACCCACCGCTTCATCGAGCCCCTGGACGTCTTGTTCCTGCGAGGCAACAAGCTGTTCGGCGACCCCGGCAGCCATGGCGAAAGCCTGGTCCCGCCCTGGCCCTCGGTCGCGGCCGGCGCGCTGAGGTCGCTGATGCTGTCGGCCGACGGGGTGGACATCGCCGCGTTTGCGCGCGGCACCCAGGCGCACCCGACGCTGGGCACGCCCAAGCTGCCCGGCCCGTTCGCGCTGACCGCCTTCGACCTGGCGCGGCGCGGCGCCAAGGGCCGCGTCGAGACGCTGCACGCGCTGCCGGCCGATCTGGCGCTGGGCCAGGACGATCGACAGCAGTTGCAGCTCACCCGCCTGCATCCCCACCCGCCCGCAGCAGGGCTGATCAGTTCGTCACCGCTGGCGCAGTGGCCGGTGCTGGCCACGTCCAGCCGCACCAAGCCGGTCGGTGGCCACTGGTTGACGCAAGCCGGTTGGGCCGCCTACCTG
Organism: Betaproteobacteria bacterium; assembly: GCA_947453725.1. GTDB lineage: Bacteria > Pseudomonadota > Gammaproteobacteria > Burkholderiales > Burkholderiaceae_C > Rubrivivax. Next base: position 11,248 of record CANGHH010000016.1, read on the forward strand.
GCCGGTCGTACCCCGTCGACCGCGCAACTGGTGGCCTCGGCCCAGCTGTGGCTGCTCGACGCGCGCGTGGGCGTCGGGCTGGACGCCGCCACCGGCCGCGCCGACGACGGCAAGCTGTTCACGACACAGGCGGTCTCGTTCGTGCCCGACGTCGGCTTCCTCGCCGCGGTGCGCGGCGCCCAGCCGCCGACGAGCGGCATGCTGCGCTTCGGCGGCGACGGCCGCGGCGCGGCCCTGCAATCGGTGGCGCATGAGCCCCCCCAGCCCGACTGGGCCGCCATCGTCAGGGCCAGGCGCTGCCGCATCGTGCTGACCACGCCGGGCTTGTTTGCCCAGGGCTGGCGCCCGCCAGGCGTGGATGCGGCGCTGCGGCTGAACCTGCACGGCGTCACCGGTCAACTGGTGTGCGCCGCCGTGCCCCGCGCCGAGGTGGTCAGCGGCTGGGACCTGGCGCGTGCCCAACCCAAGGCCGCCGAGCGGGTCGCCCCCAGCGGCAGCGTCTATTGGCTGGACGATCTCAGCGCCACGCCGGACCAGCTTCGCCAGCTTGCCGAACAAGGCCTGTGGGACGACGAGACCCGGAATGCCAGCCGACTGGCTGAGGGTTTCAACCGCTTCACCTTCGCCGACTATTGATCTTCAGACCCACACCGAAAAGCAGCCCAAGGACCCACCATGTTCCAGTGCCAAGCCGCCGTCTTCCTGTACGCCGTCAGCCCCGTCCACCTGGGCGCGGGCAGTGCCGTCGGGGTGATCGACAACCCCATCCAGCGCGAGCGCCACACCGGCCACGCCTGTTTCGCCGGCTCGGGCATCAAGGGCGCGCTGCGCCACGGCTTCGAGGCCCTAGGCGGCGACCCGGGCCTGATAGGCCGGATCTTCGGCCCCGATTCAGGCAGCAGCGATCTGCATGCCGGCGCGGTCAGCTTCGGCGACGCGCAACTCGTCGCGTTTCCGGTGCGCAGTCTGAAGAACGGCTACGTCTACGCGACCTGCCCGCAAGCGCTGGCCCGGGCGCAGCGGATGCTCGCGCTGGTCGGCAGCGAGACCGGGTGGACGGTTCCGGCGGTGCGGGAAGGCGAGTGCCTGATTGCCAACGACCAGCTGATGTCGGGCGACAAGCTGCACCTGGAAGCCTTCGAGTACAGCGCCGGGATGTCCGAGGGCCTGCCCGTGCTGGCCGCCGACCTGGCCGGCCGCGCGCTGCCAGCCGATGCGGCTTACGCGTTCTTCCGCACCAAGCTGTCGCAGGATCTGGTGGTGCTGTCGGACACCGACTTCGCCTACTTCGTCCAGAACGCCACCCTGGTCGAGCCGCATGTGCGCATCGATGAGAAGACGGGCACGGCCTCTGATGGCGGGCTGTTCTACACCGAGAACCTGCCGCCCGAGTCGCTGCTGCTGGCGCCGCTGCTCGCCAGCGCGACCCGTACCGGGCGCCAGGAGGACAAGCTCGATGCTGCCGAGGTGCTGGTCAAGCTCAAGACCGCGCTCGACGGCAGGCTGCTGCAACTCGGGGGCGACGCGACCACCGGTCGCGGCCTGGTGATGCTGAAGGTCGTGGAGGGCTGAGGCGATGGCACAGACGATGGAACAAAAGCGCGCGGCCGATGCCTGGGCCCGTAGCCAGGGCTGCAGCAGCGAATACCAGAACCTGGCCAAGGCCGTGCCCGCGCTGATCATGAACAGCGGCCTGATGCAGGTGATGGCCTTTCTGCATGAAAAGGGTGCCAAGTCCAAGCAGGGCCACTGCCGAGACCTGGGCGACCACCTGCGCGACTGGTTGCGCCGGCAATTTCCCCAGGCGCTGCCCCGTGCGGAGTTCGGCGCCTTCATGCAGGACTTGATGAAGGCCGAGCCGCGCAACTTCCAGCACATCACGGCCGAGGCCTATGCCTGGCTGCGCTGGGCGCGCCAGATGGCGCCCGCGGCCCGCGTCGGAAAGGACTGACATGGCCATCGCCGCTGTTCCGGCCTATCTGGGCAAGGACTTCTCGACCGCCTCGCCTGGCTTGCGCTTCGGCATGTACCTGCCGCTGTGGGGTGTCGAAAGCCGCACCGGTGAGTTGCTGTGGACGACCCACGACGTCAATTACCGCGCCACGGGCCCCCAGCAACAGGAACGTCGCTCCGAGGACCAGAACAAGACGGCCGCGCTGGGCAACGCGCTGCGCCTGAACGCCAACGACCTGGCGACCCTGGCGGCACTGGCCCGGCGCCAGTCGGCGCTGGCCGCGCCGATCGCCGCGCAAGGCGCGCTGCTGGCGTTGCACGCGCTGGCCATCGCCCCGTTCACCACCGGGCTGGGCAACGAGCACCCGCTGGAGAACGGCTTCGCCTTCCTCAACCCCTACGGCTTGCCCTACCTGCCCGGCAGCGGCGTCAAGGGCGTGCTGCGCCAGGCCGCGCGCGAGCTGGCCGACCACCAGTGGGGCGACGACCAGGGCTGGAACGAGGCCGCGGTCACCGCGCTGTTCGGCAAGGCCGGCCAGAACTGCGACGACGCTGCTGACGGCGGCGCCGAGAGTGGATTCCAGCGCGGCGCGTTGACGTTCTGGGACGTGATCCCGCAAATCGAGGGCGACGCGCTCAAGGTCGAGGTGATGACGCCGCACCAGTCGCATTACCACCAGAACGGCGACACCCCGCATGAATCCGGTCAGCCCAACCCGATCAACTTCCTGACCGTCCCGCCGAAGTCGAAGTTCGCCTTCCATGTCCAGTGCGACTTGCCCTTCCTGGCCCGTTTGGCGCCGGGGCTGGCGCAGGAGGGCCGATGGCAGCAACTGGTGACCGCAGCGCTGACCCATGCCTTCCAGTGGCTGGGCTTCGGTGCCAAGACTGCGGTGGGCTATGGGGCGATGGCCGTCGATTCGGCGCGTCAAGCCCAGGTCGACAAGGAACGCATCGATGCCGAACGCGAGGCCAAGCGCGTATCCATGAGGCCCAGCCAACTCAGCATCGACGACTTCATCCAGGCGGTGCAAGCGCGTTTCGAACAACTCAAGGGCGGCAAGGACAAGCCGAACACGGAGTTCCACCAACAGGCCCAGAAGCTGGCCAAGGCGGCGCTCGACGGTGCCGACTGGACCGCTTCGGAGAAGGCCGCCGCCGCCGATGCGATCGAGGCCTGGCTGCCCAAGGTGGTGCTGCTGCCCGACGTCAAGGATGCGTTCAAGAAGCTCAAGCTTCGCGCGCTGCGCGGGCTGACCTGAGCGCGAATGCACGACCAAGCCCTGGCAGCGCCGCCAGCCGCCAGCCGGATCCGCACCCTCCTGCTCTGCTCGCTGGGCACGAGTTGGGCGGTGATCCCCGAGGTCTACGGCTGGCTGGCGCCGCGCACGCTCGACCTCTATGCCCACCACCCGGATCGCGCCGGCCTGGACGCCACCCGGTCCCGTCATGGCCTGCTGGCGCCCGACGAGTTGTGGGTCTGCACGACCGAGGGCGCGCGCGCGCAGCAGAGCCTGGACGCCCTGATCGGCTGGTGGCGCCGCCTGGGCCGCCCACTGCCCTTGCGCTTGTGGATCGCCGCCGGCACCGACCAGCTCGCCACCGGCCCTGAATGCGCGCACTTCCGCGAACTGGCTTTCCGCCTGATGTTGCGGGCCAGCGAATGGGCCGGCGCAGACGGGCAGGTCGTGCTGTCGCTGGCCGGCGGGCGCAAGACCATGAGCGCCGACCTGCAGGCCGCCGGCGCGGCGATGGGTGCCACGGCCTGGCTGCATGTGGTCGGGCCCGAGCCCCTGCCCGAGGCCTTGAGCCGGCCTGCCGCGGCCACCTTTTTGCAGCCGTTGCCGCCAGCGGTCGCCGGCGCCGTCATGCCGCTGGTGGTGGGCAGTGGCGTGCGTGGCGAACTGCTCGATGTCGAGTTCGAGGGCCGGCATGTCACCGCCGCCAGCTACCCGCTGCCGGACGCGCCAGCGGGTGATGTCGTGCGCTGGGCCTTGCCGGCCGGCGCGCCGCTGCTGCACGCCGACCTGGCCAACCGGCAGCGCGCGGGTCAGCGCTGGCTGGGCAATTTCGTCGCGCAACGGGCGCGGCAGGATGCCTACGAGACCTGGCCCAGCCTGTACCGTCTGCCGGCCGGCAGGCTGGAACAGCTGCGCGGCCAAGCCCTGCTTGCCGCCGACCGAGAACTGCTGCGCCGCATGCCCAAGGCCGACCTGCACCGGCACCTGGGCGGTTGCCTGGGTCTGGCGGACCAGCAGGCTGCGGCCGCCGCGATCTGGCAGGCACTCGCGCCTGCCGAGCGCGACCAGGCGATGATCGTCGCCGGTCCGCTGCTGGCGAGCGACGCCGCGGGTCCGCCGCAGCAGGCCAGCCCGCGGGACTGGCCCTGGCAATGGCCGCGAGGCCTGCACGGCCCGCACCGTGCAGCGGCCACTGCCGCCTTGCTGCTGCACGCCCCCCCGGCGCGGCTGCAGCATGAGCTGTACGGCCGCACCGAACCGCGCATCGCCCTCAAGGCCCGCTCGCCGCACGGCTTTGCCGCCTACGAGCGGCCGGGCGAACTGTCGGGCTCGGCGCTGCTGGCCCATCCGGCGGCCATCGCGCCCCATGCCCGGGCGCTGGTGGCCCAGGCCCGCGCCGAGGGGCTGGCTTTGGCCGAGCTGCGCGGCAGCCCGCAGAAATACCGACCGTCCGACCCGCTGGCCTTTCTGCGTGAACTGGAAGCGGCGCTGCGTGCCGCCGGTGCGCAGACCCGCGGCTTCGACCCCGCGCATGGCGGACCGCGCATCGGCTTCCTGTGGATACTCGACCGGCGCCAGCGTGATGGCATCGCCGCGGTGGTGCGCCAGGCGGTCGAGGCGCGCGGCGCCCTCGGCGGTTTCCTGCTCGGACTGGACCTCGCCGGCGACGAGGGCACGCAAGCCCCTGAACAACTCGCGCCCGCCTTTGCGCCGGCCTTCGAGGCCTGCATGCCCGTCACCATCCACGCCGGCGAGGGCGAGCGCGCCGAGAACATCTGGCAGGCGGCCTACCACCTGCACGCCGATCGCATCGGCCACGGCCTGACCCTGGTCGACAGGCCCGACCTGGCGCAGCGCTTCCGCGACCGCGGCATCGCGCTCGAGCTCTGTCCCAGCTCCAACCGCGAGGTGGTCGGCTTCCACGACCCGGCATTCGCCGCCTCTGCGGATTGCCCGGACTACCCCCTGCGCGCGTTCATGCAGGCTGGCCTGCCGCTGGCACTGTGCACCGACAACCCCGGCATCTCGCGCACCACGCTGGCCGACGAGTACCTGGTCGCTGCGCGGATGAGGCCCGGTGGCCTGTGCCTGTGGGACCCGCTGGCGATCAGCCGTCAGGCCTTCACCCATGCTTTCGTGCCGGCCGCCGAGCGCGAATCCTTGCGTCGTGCGGTCGAACAAGACCTGTTCAGCCTGCTGTCCGACCCGGCCAGCGCCCATCCCGCCCGACCGCCACCCCCATGACCGACAAGCCCTTGCGCTACCTGCTCAACGCGCCCGTCCTGACCAGCTACGGTGATTTCCGCTTCGAGGGGCCGTTGACGCTGGACGACGCCCGCGCCTTCGCTGCCCGGGGCGCGTACAGCGCCATCGGCCACGCGGCCACCGCGCAGTGGCTGTCCCAGGTGCTGGGCGTGGCGGTCCATTGCCGGCGCGAGGCCGTGCGCATGGCGCCGGGCGACCAGGCGCTGGTGCTGCGCTTTCTCAGCCGCCTGCCCGAAGGCGCGCTGCTCGACGCCGCCGCGCTGGCCACGCTGCCGCATGAGTTCGGCCTGCTCACCCGACTGGATTGACCTGCGATGCCAAGCGACCACCTGCAATCCTTTCCCGCCGCGCGCTACCGGCTGCATTGCATCACCGAGCAGCCCATCCACCTGCCCGAATACGCGGGCTCGGCGCTGCGCGGCGCCTTTGGCCATGCGCTGCGGCAGACCGCCTGCGTCACCCGCGAGCCCGACTGCACCGCCTGCGCGCTCTACCGCAGCTGCGCCTACCCTGCCGTCTTCGAGACCCCGCCGCCGCTGGACTACCCCCGGCGCCTGCTGACCCAGGTGCCGCAACCCTTCGTCGTCGAGCCACCGCCCTGGGGCGAGCGCGCCCACGCCGCGGGCAGCCCGCTCGAATTCGGCATGGTGCTGATTGGCCCCGCGCTGGCGCAGCTGCCACTGTTGCTGCTGGCCTGGCGGCGCGCGCTGCAGCGTGGTCTGGGGCCGCAGCAAGGCACGGCGCGGCTGGCCGCCGTGCATGTCGAGGGCGAACCCGAACCGGTGATGGACCCGGCCAGCGGCCGGGTGCGCCCGCATGGCCAGCGGATTGCGCTGCCTTTGCCGCAGGCCGCGCCGCGCAGCGTGACGCTGGTGTTCGACACGCCGCTGCGGCTGCAGCGCAACGGCCAGGTCGTCGGCCTGGGCGAGCTGACACCCCAGCTGTTGCTGATGGCGCTGCTGCGGCGCGTGGCCCACCTGGTCGAGTTGCAGCTGGGCAGTGCGCTGGGCGTTGACTTCGCCACCCTGAACGCCCATGCCGCGACCATCACAGGCAGCCACCAGCTGGTCTGGCGCGACTGGACCCGTCACTCCAGCCGGCAGCAGCAGCATATGGTGCTGGGCGGCGTGGTCGGCCCCTGGACGCTGCAGGGCGACCTGGCACCGTTCTGGCCGCTGCTGCACCTGGGCCAGTGGCTGCACCTGGGCAAGAACGCCACTTTCGGCCTTGGCCGTTACCGGTTGATGGACGCCCCATGACCACCTTGATCAGTTTCCTCGGCAAGAACCGGCGCGACCCCGTCCACGGTTACCAGCGCGCCAGCTACGAATTCGCTGACGGCGCGCGCGTCAAGACCGCCTTCTTCGGCGCCGCGCTGGTGCAGCGCCTGAAACCGGCGCGTACCCTGCTGCTGGGGACGGCCGGCAGCATGTGGGACGCGCTCGACGTCGACCCCGACGCGCCGGAATGGGCCGAGCTGGTCGAGGCCACCGAACAGGCGACGGTCGACCAGGACCTGCTCGACCGCGTGTCCCTGCGGGCGCGCGAGGCCATGCCCGGCGCCGAACTGGTGCTGATCCCCTACGGCCGCGACGAGGCGGCGCAGGTGGACTTGCTGGCCAATCTGGCCGCGCGTGTCGGCCAGGGTGAACAGGTGGTGCTCGACATCACCCATGGCTTTCGCCATCTGCCGCTGCTGGCCCTGGTCGCAGCGCGCTACCTCAGCCATGTGCGCCAGGCAGTGGTCAGCGACATCTACTACGGCGCGCTCGAGATGACGGCCGACGGCGTGACCCCGGTGGTCAAGCTGGACGGCCTGCTGCGCATGCTGGACTGGGTCGAGGCGCTGGCCGCGCATGACGCCAGCGGCAACTACGGCGTGTTTGCACCGCTGCTGGTGCGCGACGGCTTGAATCCCGAGATGGCGGCGCGGCTGGAAGAGGCCGCGTACCTGGAGCGGGTGACCAATGTCAGCCGGGCGAAGGGGACGGTCACCCCGCTGCTGCGGGACATTGCCGTACTCGGTGGGCCGACCGGCCTGTTCAAGGACCAGCTGGTCCAGCGCCTGGCCTGGGCCCGCGAGCCTCGTCGCGATAGTCGCGAGTTGGCGCTGCACGATGCCTACCTGGCGCGCAAGGATTTCCTGCGCGCCACGATCTACCTGCAGGAGTCGGCCATCAGCGCCGAATGCAGCCGCCTCAAGCTGGACGCCAGCGCTCACGCGCAGCGCGAAGAAGCACGCGATTCGCTGAAGGCCAACCTTGGCTTTCGCAGCCTGTCCGACATCCGCAACATGCTGGCGCATGGCACCGTCGGCGGCGACAGCGGGCGCACCCGCAGCGCGCTTGCCGCGACCGCCAGCGCCAGCGCCTTGGCGGCCCGGCTGGCCGAACTGCGACGCGCACTGGCGGCGCAGCCGGCAGGCTGAAGCCCGGGGGGCTGCACCGTCGCCCACCGCAAGCTTGCCAACCCCGTGAAACGGCGCCTGCCTGCCTACAGTGGCCCTCCACCCCACTGCCGTGCGAGCGCCCCATGTTGCGACACCTGTTCCTGATCGCTTGCGACATCAGCGCCGCGCGTGCCCGGCGCAGGGCGCTGAAGGCTGTCAAGGGCCATGCCATTGGCGGCCAGAAGTCGCTGTACGAGTGCTGGCTGACCAGTGGCGAACTGCAGCAGGCCATGGCCCAGCTGCGCCGCATCATCGACCCCGCCACCGACCGCGTGATCTTCCTGCGCCTGGACGAGAGGGCGCAGGTGCACACGCGGGGCGTTGCCGTGCCGCCGGCCGACGGCGACTTCTTCTACCAAGGCTGAGGGGGCAGGCGCGATGGGCACCCTCTACATCGACCGTCAAGGGCTGGAACTGCGCCTGAACGACCTTGCCATCGAACTGCGCGCCGACGGCGAACGTCTGCGCAGCGTGCCGGCCAGGCTGCTCGAGCGGGTGGTGCTGCGCGCCGACACCCGTTTGAGCAGCGCCACGCTGGCCGGGCTGGCCGACCTGGGTGTGGGCGTGCTGGCGCTGGGCGGGCGAGGCGGCCAGCGTGTGGCGCACCTGCTGGGCCAGCCGCACGGCGACGCACGCGCCCGCATCGCCCAGTGCCAGCGGGTGAACGATGAGGCCTGGGCCAGCGTCTGGAGCCGGCAGATCGTGCGTGCCAAGCTGCGCGGCCAGCAGCGGCTGCTGCGCCAGGCGCAGGGTGCCCGCGCGGACCTGCGCAAGCCGCTGGGCGATGCGCTGGCGACCCTGCAACGCACGCTGGACCGGCTGCCCGCTGCGAGCGACCGGGACAGCGTGCGCGGCCTGGAAGGGGCGGGCGCGGCCGCCTACTTTCGTGGCTACACCGCGCTCTTCGCGCCGGCGCTCGGCTTCGAGGCCCGCCGCCGCAGGCCGCCGCCCGACCCGGTCAACGCCTGCCTCTCGCTGGGCTACACCCTGCTGCAGGGGCAGGCCGAGCAGGCCTGCTGGGCGGCCGGACTGGATCCGATGGTGGGCTTCCTGCATCTGCCGCTGCACGGCAGGGCTTCGCTGGCCTGCGATCTGGTGGAACCTTGGCGCGCGCATGTCGATGAATGGGTGTGGCAGCAGTTCCGCGAGCGGCTGCTGCGTCCCGAGCACTTCGGCCGCGACGGCGCTGGCGCCTGCCTGATGGGCAAGGCCGCGCGGGCCCATGTCTATGCCGCGTCGGCCTCTTTGCAGAAGCGTTGTGCCGACGGCCTGCGCCGCCATGCGCGGCTGGCCGCCCGAGTCTTGCAGCAGGCCGCGCAACTGCCGCCTGACGATGAAGCCCTGGCGGCTGAAGGCGATGAGGGCGGCACCGGCGCCGCGACAGCATGAGCCTGCGACCGCTGTACCTGGAGGGTGGCACGGGCTGGCGCGTGAAGCTCGACGACGGCGTGGCGCTGCATGTCAGCACCGCCGGGCGCGCCCGCAGCCTGTACCCGCTGCGGCGGCTGGCCCGGGTGGTGTGCGGGGCCGGCACCGAATGGGAAACGGCCGCCTTGCTCGCTTGCCTGCGGGCCGGCGTGCCCGTGCTGTTTCACGACGCCCAGGGCGAAGCGATCGCCTGGTGCTTCGGCCCGCGACGGCGCGAAACCACCCTGGCCGAGCTGTTGGGCGAGGGCCTGCGCCACCCGGACTGGCAGACCTTCTTCGACCAATGGCAGCGGTCGACCATGCGGCGCGAGGTGCTGGCAGCGCTGCGCCAGCTGGGCAGCCGCCGCGGGCGGCTGGATGCGGCTGCGGTCCGCGCCCACCTGTGCAACCTGCACCGCGACCGCACCGGGCAGCCTGCCGGGCCGTGGCTGCGCGCGCTGCACAGGGCCACGACGGCGCTGGTGATGGAAAACCTGCAATCGGCGCTCGGCGACCCGGCGCTCATCGGCTTTGCCCGGCCTGGCTTGCATCTGGCGCGTCTGTTCGCTGAACTGATGGAGTGGCGCCTGCACCGGCTGCTGCACCGCGTGCCAGCGGCCATCTTTGCCGACGCCACACCCGGGCGCTTCGCCGCCGCGCTGGTCGAGCGCCACACGGCGGACCTGCAAGCCGCATGCGGGGAACTGCTGGGTGACCTGGAACACCAGTTGCGGGAGTGGCTGCTGTGAGCGCGGGCAGCAACAAGACCTGGCTGGTGTCGTACGACATTCGGGAGCCGCGCCGCCTGCGCCGGGTTCACCGCCAACTTCGAAAGACCGGTGCGACGGTGCAGTATTCGGCCTTCAGCGTGCAGGCCGATGATGCCCAGATGCAGGCCCTGCTGAGCACCCTGGAGCGCTTGATCGACCCCGCCGAGGACGACCTGCGTGCCTATCATCTGCCGCAGCGGTGCCCGGTCTGGATGCTGGGCCAGCAAGGCCAGCCTGACGGCGTGTACATCGATGCCGGCGAAGCGTCGAAGATCCTGATGGCGGCCGCCGCGACAGAACTGCAGCACGAGGCGGCATGGAGTGCCGCTGACGACCTCAGCTTTCTGTAGTCCGGCAGACTTGGCAAGTGCCTTCGCAAGCCCTTGCCGCCCGGGCACAATTCGTCGTAAGCTGTCCAACTGGTAGCCCCGATATTGAGGGGATTAAGACTGACGCTCCGTAGAGTAGCCCGCGCTCGATTACGCGTCCAACTGGTAGCCCCGATATTGAGGGGATTAAGACCCCGCGTCGTGTTCGACGTTGGCGAAGTACAGGCGTCCAACTGGTAGCCCCGATATTGAGGGGATTAAGACTGGTCCTTCCCGCTCACAGCAGCGGCACTATCCCTGTCCAACTGGTAGCCCCGATATTGAGGGGATTAAGACTCCCACTCCCCAGCGTTATTAACTGTGCCCGCGGTGTCCAACTGGTAGCCCCGATATTGAGGGGATTAAGACATGATGTTCCGTTCCTAGTGAGTAAAGAGGCATGTCCAACTGGTAGCCCCGATATTGAGGGGATTAAGACGTACAGGCACATCAGCAGGGCTGCGCCGATCGTCCAACTGGTAGCCCCGATATTGAGGGGATTAAGACGCGTTGTCGCCAGCCTCTTGCTCGATTTCTTCCGTCCAACTGGTAGCCCCGATATTGAGGGGATTAAGACTCGCAGATCGCGTCGCGTGACGACACCGTGGGTGTCCAACTGGTAGCCCCGATATTGAGGGGATTAAGACCTCAGGGTCTCGCCGAGGGCGTCGTCCGCCGTCCAACTGGTAGCCCCGATATTGAGGGGATTAAGACAGCCGCGCCGCTGCTGCGGCGATCTCCGGCGGGATGTCCAACTGGTAGCCCCGATATTGAGGGGATTAAGACTCGCCCTTGAACTCTTCAATCGGGACCACGCGTCCAACTGGTAGCCCCGATATTGAGGGGATTAAGACACTGTGCCCGCGGTTTTGTCTGTCAGAGTCGCCGTCCAACTGGTAGCCCCGATATTGAGGGGATTAAGACTGACGCGCCCGAACGAGCGGGCGATGGCGAGGGTCCAACTGGTAGCCCCGATATTGAGGGGATTAAGACGACTTCCAGGGCGCGCTGGGCGCGCTCGTCGGCTGTCCAACTGGTAGCCCCGATATTGAGGGGATTAAGACGGCAATCTTTCAGCCGATCCGGGCTTGTAGCTTTGTCCAACTGGTAGCCCCGATATTGAGGGGATTAAGACTTGAACTCTTCAATCGGGACCACGCGATCCCGATGTCCAACTGGTAGCCCCGATATTGAGGGGATTAAGACATCGTAGTCCGGGTTAGGCACCTTTTCCGTGCGTCCAACTGGTAGCCCCGATATTGAGGGGATTAAGACCGCGTTTTCGAGATCAATAATCACGTCCATAGGTCCAACTGGTAGCCCCGATATTGAGGGGATTAAGACCTCCGCCCACGGGGCGTCGAGTCTGTACTGTCGTCCAACTGGTAGCCCCGATATTGAGGGGATTAAGACTGTTGCAGCAGATAGTCGGTTCGGTTAGGACGTCCAACTGGTAGCCCCGATATTGAGGGGATTAAGACATTCTGCGATCTCTTCGCCCAGCAATTCAGTGTCCAACTGGTAGCCCCGATATTGAGGGGATTAAGACTTTTCGCCGCGTCGTTGGTGACATCCGCGTAGGTGTCCAACTGGTAGCCCCGATATTGAGGGGATTAAGACCACTGCAGGACCACGGGTCGGCAGGCTTCGTAGGTCCAACTGGTAGCCCCGATATTGAGGGGATTAAGACACTTGGTGCCCATCGTACGCATGCGATCTTTGTCCAACTGGTAGCCCCGATATTGAGGGGATTAAGACGGCTTCGTCCTTCGCCTTCATCTTCGCGGCGTGTCCAACTGGTAGCCCCGATATTGAGGGGATTAAGACGATACTGAAGTTCTTGCAGTCGTGGCAGTTGTCCAACTGGTAGCCCCGATATTGAGGGGATTAAGACCGCGGTCTTCTGTGTGTGCAGCGCCCGGGTTAGTCCAACTGGTAGCCCCGATATTGAGGGGATTAAGACTCTTGACGAGGGAGCTTTTGCCGCTGCCCATGTCCAACTGGTAGCCCCGATATTGAGGGGATTAAGACGCGTTAAATTCGGTCAGCAGAGTAGCCATGCGGTCCAACTGGTAGCCCCGATATTGAGGGGATTAAGACATGGCTGATGGCCACGACGCCGATCTGATCGGTCCAACTGGTAGCCCCGATATTGAGGGGATTAAGACCTTTCGAGTAAGTTAGTGTGGCATTACCTGCCGGTCCAACTGGTAGCCCCGATATTGAGGGGATTAAGACCGCTTTTCCACTCCCTTGGGAAACGCTGATCAATTTGCCGCCGCAGGCATGCGACGTGCATGCCTGAAGTCATCGAGACCAGGACCGCCCCCGATCATGAATCAACGCAGTTTTGCCAGCGCCGAATTCGCCCTGAAGAAGAAGCGCGCGCGACGCGATAAGTTTCTTGCCGAGATGGCGCGCGTGGTGCCGTGGGCGAAGTTGATTGCGGTGATCGAGCCGGCGTAGCCGACGAGTGGCCGGGTGGGCCGCCAGTCGAGGGGCGTGCCGAAGATGCTGCGCAGGCATCTGCTGCAGCCGTGGTACGGCTTGGCCGATGAGGAACTGGAAGACGCGATCTGCGACAGCCAGGCGCTGCGCGATTTCGTGGGCATCGACCTGTCGCGCGAGTCGGTGCCGGACGCCACCACGCTGCTGAAGTTCCGGCGTCTTCTGGAGGTCGGCGAACTGACCCAGGCGATGTTCGAGGAGATCAACGCCCACCTGCAGCAGCAGGGGCTGCTGATGCGCGCAGGCACCATCGTGGACGCCACCCTCATCGCTGCGCCCAGTTCGACCAAGAACAGCAGCGGCGAACGCGACCCCGAGATGGTGAGCGGCGCGGGCGCACAGCCGCGAAAGGCCAGGAAGGGCAACCAAGGGCACTTCGGCATGGAGGCGCACATCGCTGTGGATGCTGAGTCGGGGGGGCGTTCACACGGTGGTTGCAGCCGGGCCAACGCAAGCTGCTCACCAAGAACAACGCGCAACTGCTGAGCCTGTTCAGCCTGGCCAATCTGGTGATCGCCGAAAGGCAGTTGTTGGCGATGCATGGCGGCGGTGCGTCTTGATGCCAGCCAATGGCCCTCAGGAAGGCCGAAAAGCGGCCCGAATTGCGCATGGAGATGAATTGGGTGAATTGGGCGCGAATTCGACTTGCCGTCGATTCGGGCTCGGCCGAAGCGTTCATGCATCAGCGATTCCCTTATACTGGTCATCCGTGCTGGTCCCACAGACAGCCCCGATATTGAGGGGATTAAGACCGTTGACGAAAGAATTGATGCGGCGGCTCAGGGTTGAGGGGATTGAGACGGGCTGCAGCTCTGGCCGCACCTCATCGGCCGTCCAACAGACAGCCCCGATATTGAGGGGATTAACCCTGGGTGATGGCTTTCCCCGGCTTGCTGCGGTGTTCAACCGAAGACCCCGATATGGATGGGTCCGCCACGCCGAACCACTGATTCGGCATCTTGGGCACACACATGGGCTGGCGTCCGGCCAGGCCGCCCCTCGGGTTCAGCGGCGCGTTCGCTTGTTCTTCAAAGCGCATTCGGCATGGTCAAATCTTCGCTGTCCCAGGGTTGAGTCGGCCGATGTCGGCATGACTCCAGGCCAGTACGTCTAGGGCTACCAGGTGGTGGAAACTGGTGGCGGCGGAGCCGAGGGTGGTGTCGATCTCGTGCTCAGGAGACCCGGCAAGAATGGCAGCGAGAAGTTCTTCTTTCAGTGCAAGCAGTGGCGCGCCTTCAAGGTGGGTGTGGGCGTGGTGCGCGAGCCATGGTGCGGCGGACTGCCCAGCGCGGGGCGAATGCCGGGGCGGAGTTCTGGGGCTGCACGGGCTATCCGGCCTGCCGTGGCACCCGGCCCATAGCCTGACGCCATAGGCCACGATGGCACTGCCCGACGGACTGTATGACCTGTTGCTGACCGAGGGGCTGACCCGGTCGCTCGCCGTCATCGACCCCGCCAGTGCGGATGTGTGGCCTCTCAAAGGTGGCGCAGCCGAATTCCTGGCCGACGTCATCACGCGACAGCTCGCCACCATCCTTGACGATTTCTCTGGCGACGACGCCGACAAAGCCAAGCGCCAACTCGAACTGGCTCTTCACCGCCGGCAAGGGCTCGCCTTCACTGCTGCAGGAGATCCGACGCGAGTTGGCGTCGAGCGACCAGGTCGACATCCTGGTCAGCTTCATCACCGTGTCTGGCGTGCGCAAGTTGCAGGACGTGCTGCAGCAGATCACGGCCATGGGCGGGCAGGGCAGGGCAGGGCAGCGACGCGCCTGCGCATCCTGACCACGACCTACACCGGCGCCACCGAGGCGCGTGCGCTGGACGAACTCGCGCGCCTGCCCGGCTGCGAAGTGCGCGTGTCGCTCGACGGCCGGCGCACGCGCTTGCACGCTAAAGCCTGGCTGTTCCAGCGCAAGTCCGGCTTCGGCTCTGCGTATGTCGGCAGCGCCAACCTCTCTGGCGCTGCGCTGACCGGTGGACTGGAGTGGACGGTCAAGCTGACCCAGCGCGCGCAAGAAGCGCTGTTCGCGCGGGCCGTTACCCACTTCGAGACGCTGTGGGCCGACAACGAGTTCCAGCGTTACGACCCGGACAACGTCGAGCACCGGCAAGCCTTGGCCGCCGCTCTCGGCCACGAGTCCTTCGGCGGCGAGCCCGGCGCCACGATCAGCTTCTTCGACCTGCAGCCCAAGACCTACCAGCAGGAGATGCTGGAGCAATTGACCACCGAGCGCGCCCACGGCCGCAACAGAAACCTTCTGGTCGCAGCCACCGGCACCGGCAAGACCGTGGTGGCCGCTTTCGACTATCGGAACACCTGCCGCATTGAAGGCGGTCGCCCACGACTGCTGTTCGTGGCTCACCGCGAAGAGATCCTGCGCCAGGCCTTGCGCACCTACCGCGAGGTGCTGCGCGACCCCGAGTTCGGTGACCTGCTCACGGGCAGGCACCAACCCGAACGCTGGGGTCACCTGTTCGCCACCATCGACAGCGTGAGCAGCCGCGACTTGGTCGCCACCGTCGGTGCCGATCACTGGCACACCGTCGTGGTGGACGAATGCCACCGCCTGGCCGCTGATCGCTTCGATGCCTTTGCCAGGGCGGTCCGTCCCAGCGTCTTGCTGGGCTTGACCGCGACCCCCGAACGCAGCGACGGGCAACCCATCGCGCAATATTTCGATGCCCGCCCAGACGGTCGTCCCGCCGTCGAATTGCGGCTGTGGCACGCACTCGATTTGCAGCTGCTGGCACCCTTCGAGTACTACGCCTGCGACGACGACACCGATTTCTCGGCCGTACCCTGGGACAAGCCCGGCGAACGCGAAGCCTTGGACAAGCTCGTCACCGCGAATGACGTTCGGGCTCGCCTGGTCGTCAACGAATGGCGCCGCCTGGCGTCCGATGCATCGCGATCACGCGCCATCGTCTTCTGCGTTTCGGTCGCGCATGCCGAGTTCATGACGGACTGGCTCAACCGTGCCGGTTTGCCAGCAGCCTGCGTGGTCGGGACCACGGCGAGCGAAGAGCGGCGCCGCGCGCCGCAACGCCTGCTGAGTGGCGAACTGTGCGCGCTGGTGACCGTCGATCTGTACAACGAAGGCATCGACCTGCCCATGGTCGACACGCTGTTGCTGCTGCGACCCACGCAGAGCCCCGTGCTGTTCCACCAGCAAATCGGCCGCGGCCTGCGCCTGGCGCCGGGCAAGGAGAGTTGCCTGGTGCTGGACTTCGTGGGGCACCACCGCACCGAGTTCCGGTTCGACCGGCTGTTGTCCAGCCTGACCGGCTTGTCGCGTCGCGAGTTGGTCGAAGGCGTCGAGAACGGTTTCGGCAGCCTGCCGCCCGGCTGCCACATCCACCTGCAGCGGCAGACACGAGAGCAGGTGCTGCAAGGCTTGCGTGCGCTGACGACGCAGAACTGGCGCCGTCTGAAGACAGAGTTGCAGACCTATGCGGCGCTGAAGGGCCGTACCGCTGTGAGCCTGGCCGACTTCCTGCACGACCAGGCGCTGGAACTCGAAGATATCTACCGCGCCGGCACCGGCCAGGGCCGCAGCGGCTGGACGGCGTTGAAGCGCGACGCCGGCTTGATCGTCGCGGAGCCCGGCCCGGAGGAAGACTACTTCAGCCGCCGCTTAGGTGACCTGCTGCACGTGGACGACCCGCGCCGGCTTGATGTGATGGTGGCAGTCGGGTCGCAGCCGGGCGACCTGCAAGCGATCGAGACACAGGGTGCGTTGGGTGTGCAGATGCTGGCCTATCAGATCGATGGCCGGCATGAGCAGGCCGCCGGCCTCGAGGCTTTCGCCGAACGACTGAGCCGTCACCCGGCCATCGCCTCGGAGTTGGTCGAGTTATCGGGATTGCTGCAGGCCCGCAGCACCTTGGGTGCCAAAGTCGTGCCCGGGCTCGAAGACACGCCCTTGTGCCTGCACGCGGCCTATGGCGCCCGTGAACTGCTCACGGCCGTTGGCTGGCTGACGTCAGCGCGCAGAGCGCCGTTCCAGGCTGGCGTGCTGCCGTTGAAAGAGCGAAACTTGGAGTCGACCGAGGGCGACCGGCCCATGAGCATCGTTTGGAAACTGCAGACACCACTTCCGGCGCGACTGTTCAGGGAATTCAGCGTGCTGCGTGGCGCTTAGCCCTGGCGCTTGTCACCCTTTTGGTGACCCACGGCGCCAGCGGCGGTGCCTTCATCGGCACGCAGTTCGACCAGGACGCCATCGTCTGGGTCGGCAGCGATGCTGTTCCGCAACTCATGCTGCTGCGCTGAATGCCAGGGCGGGCTGATGCGCTTGTCGAATGCGGGGCTCTGCGCGGGCGAAAGGGCTTACCTTGCACTTCGGCATGACGACTGTTTGCTGTGCCGTTGTGCTGGCCAATCGGGCAGGCGCGGGGCAAGGCGGTTTCGGCAAGTGGTGCGCCGGGTTCAGGCGCTCAGGCCACAGCACCGAACAGGGCTCCGGCGCCGGCGGTGACCGCCATGGCGACGGCACCCCAGAACGCGACGCGCCAGGTGCCGTCCCACATGCGCGCGCCGCCAACCTGGGCAGAGAGCGCACCCAGGCCAGCCAGAAAAACCAGCGACGACACCGACACCCAGAGAATCAGATGCGCAGGCGTGGCCGTGGCGACAACGGCGATGGGCAGCACAGCGCCCACCGAGAAACTGGCCGCCGAGGCCCAGGCTGCCTGCATCGGACGCGCCTCGGTCGTGTCGCTGAGCCCCAGCTCGTCGCGGGCATGCGCGCCCAGCGCGTCATGGGCCATCAACTTGCCGGCCACCTGATCGGCCAGCGGCGCATCCAGACCCCGGCCGACATAGATGCTGGCCAACTCGCGTCGTTCACCCACCGGGTCCCGCGTCAACTCGGTACGCTCCCGTGCCAGGTCGGCCTTCTCGGTGTCCGCCTGGGCGTGCACGGACACGAATTCACCCGCCGCCATCGACATGGCGCCAGCGATCAAGCCCGAGACACTGGTCAGCAGGATCGTCCGGTGCTCTGCGCCCGCCGCAGCCACGCCCAGCACCAGACTGGCGGTCGACACGATGCCGTCGTTGGCGCCGAGCACCGCGGCGCGCAACCAGCCGATGCGGTCGCTGTGGTGGTGTTCGGCGTGGCTTCGCAGATCAATTCCCTTCAAACCGCCAACGCTTCCGGCGCCGGGCTCCGGGCATCGAACGCCAGGACATCGATCTGCGAGCGGTGCGTGGCGATGCAGACCTCGGTCTGGAAGCACGACAGCCCGGCGATGACCAACAGCAGGAACACCGGCGCCACGGACAGCTGTATCGCCTGCTGGACGAGGATCGCATCATCTGGTGCAGCCATCGGGATCTCTGGTTTCAATCCGCGAAGTCCAGCACCACCCGCGACGGCACTTCGCCTTGGGCCAGGCGTTCGAAGACGGCGTTGATGGCGGACAGCGGCTGCATTTCGATGTCGGCCTTGACCATGCCGGCGGCGGCGAAGGCCAGGGCCTCAGCCATGTCGCGCCGGTTGCCCACGAAGGAGCCGCGGATGGTGATGCAGTTGGCCACCAGGTCGAACAACGGCGTCGGAAAGTCGCCCGGCGGAATGCCCACCAGCACGCAGGTGCCGTGCTTGCGCGTCATGCCCACGCCCTGCTTGAAAGCCGGCAAGGACGGCGCCGTGATCAGCACGCCGTGTGCACCGCCGTCGGTGATCTTGCGCACGGCCGCCACCGGGTCGCCGGTCCTGGCGTTGACCGCGGCATTGGCGCCCAGACGCCTGGCGTGTTCGAGCTTGCGGTCGTCGATGTCGACTGCGCAGACGTGCAGGCCCATGGCCTTGGCGTACTGCACCCCCAGGTGACCCAGGCCGCCGATGCCCGAGATAACCACCCATTGCCCCGGCCGGACCTGCGTTTCCTTCAGGCCCTTGTACGAGGTGATGCCGGCGCAGATCAGGGGCGCCGCGTCGCGTGCGGCCAGGCCCGCCGGAATGCGCGCGACATAGTTCGGGTCGGCGACGATGTATTCGGCAAAACCGCCGTTCTTCGTGTAGCCGCCGAATTGCGCTTTGCCGCAGACCGGTTCCTGCGCCGCCAGGCAGAACTCGCAATGGCCGCAGGCCGAATACAGCCAGGGCACGCCGACCCGGTCACCTTCCCTCACCCCCGTGACGCCGGCACCCAGCGCGGTGACGATGCCGATGCCTTCGTGCCCCGGTGTGAAGGGCAGCGTCGGCTTCAGCGGCCAATCGCCGCCAGCAGCGTGGAGATCGGTGTGGCAGACGCCGCAGGCCTCGGTCTTGACCAGGATCTGCCCTGCACCGGGGGTGGGGATGTCGAGTTCCTTCAGCACCAGCGGCTGGCCGAATCGTTCGACCTGCGCCGCTTGCATCTTGCGTGTCATGACGCATCCTTCGGGAATTCGGCGCAGCGGGCGACGGCCTCGCCCGCCGTGAACGCCTGGCGCAACTGGGTGGCGTTGTACGGGCCCAGCGCTGGCATGCCGCGGATGCCTGCCAGTGACGACAGGTTGAGGATGCAGCCACGGCGGTGCCGGCGCATGCCGGGCTGCACGGCCTGGACCATGGCGGTCCGGCCGAACACCTTGAACCAGACCGGCGCTGCGCCGGCTGGGGATGGCGTGGTTTTCTTGTTCATCGATGTTCCTGGCCACGGCCCCGACTCAACTTTGTTTTTAGACACCCCGTCGCCCACCATGGTCTTCTCCTACACGCTGTCAAGCGTTGACTTATCAATCAGGTTTTGCCGAAGGTCATCTTGGCACTGGCCACACAACTGGACTTGGCATCGCCGGCCAGTGCATCGCACTTCTGAATCGCCACCTTGTAGTCGGCGTCGCGCTGGTCGGTCGCCGCGTCCTTGCGGGCCTCGCCGATCTCCTTGCCCAGCTTGGCATCCGCCAGGGCCTTGACTTCGACGGCCTTGGCTTCCTTGACGCAGACGGACTTGGGATTTCCTGTCAGGTCGTCACAACGTTCCTTGGCCACGGCATAAGTGGTTTCGGCCTTGGCCACCAGCACCTTGTTGCGGTCTGAAACCTTGCCGCTGTAGCCATATTCCAGTTCGGCCCGTGCAACCTTTTCCTTTGCCTTGCCTTCCTCGACGCAGATGTCCTTGGCATTGCCAGTCTGCGAGCCGCAGGCTGCCTTGTCCGACGTGTAGTCCGCCTTGATGCGGGTCTTGCTGGATTGGTAGTCCGACTTGGACATCGCAGCCGCCTGGGCCATCGGCAGCGCCAGCACGCCGGCGGTCAGAAGCGCAAACGTGAGCACGGTGTTCTTGATCATGGAATCTCTCCGAAAATGGGGTGAATCGGGTGCGGGACCTTCAGGCCCCGCACGACGTCATTCGGCGCTGTAGGGTGTGCCATAGAACTTGTGCACCCCAGTGGCCCAGGTGCGGTCGGACATCGAAGGCCAGCGGTCCTTGTCGAAGCCCGGCGCGTCCTTCAGGGCTTCCTTCAGCACATTGAGCGTGAAGCGCTTGTTGTCGGTGTCCAGCTTCAATGCTGCCCAGGGTACGGCGAAGAGTTTGTCGCCCATGCCCAGCAAGCCGCCGAACGACAGCACGGCGTAGGCGACCTTGCCGGAGGCCATGTCGATCATGAATTCCTTGATGTCACCCAGGTCCTCGCCGTCCTTGTTGTAAACATCGTTGCCCAGTAGCGTGTTGGCGCCCATTAGCGCGGGGCCTGGCCCGGAGCCGCTGTTGGCGTACATGCCGAAGTTGTCACGCGTGACGTCGTTGGTTTCCATATGGATTCCTGGTGTGGGTGTATCGGCCGGAACGCGATGTCTTGCCCGGATGGGTGTGGGACATCTCGTTTCGTTCACGGTCTGGGCCCGGAGGCCCGCGACGCCAGTGCGAACATAGGCGCCAGCCGGCTTGCGGTCTGTGCGCGAGCGAACCCGGTCATGGCAGACGCTCATGCGCACGCACGGGGGTGCGCCGGCGGGAAAACTGAGCGCATGGCGGCGGGTTTGCGACCCGTGCGTCAGAGCCAGTATTCCCACAGGCGACCGAACCACTCCTGAACGCGAAAGGTCGGACTGCGACGCTCCCATGCTGCGGGTTCGATGGCATCCGACGCGGCCAGGTCGCGATCGAACATGGTCTGTACCTGTTGCCCGAAGTCGGCGCCCAGCATGACGGCATTGAGTTCGTGGTTGTGCAGGAAGCTGCGCCAGTCCAGGTTGGTGGAGCCCACGGTGGCCCAGACGCCGTCCACCAGCGCTGTCTTCGAGTGCAGCACGACGCCGCGGCGTTCGAAGATCCGGACACCGCCCTTCAGCAACTGCGCGTAGTGGCTGCGCCCGGCGTGGAAGACCAGCCACGAGTCGGTCTGCGCCGGCAGGATCAAGGTCACCTCGACGCCGCGCGCCGCGGCGGCCACCAGCGCCTGCAGCAGCTGCGGGTCGGGCGCGAAGTAGGCGTTGGTGATGCGAACGCTGGTCTCGGCACTGGCTATGGCCGACAGCAGCGTCGCGTAGATCAGGCTGTAGGCCTCTTCCGGCGAACTGCCGATGGCGCGCACCACCTGAGTGCCCATTGCCGGCAAGGGCGGGAAGTAGTCGCGAGGCTGCAAGGGTGGCCCGTGCTGGCCCTGCCAAGCGGCCAGAAAGAGCTTCTGCAGTTCGGCCACCACCGGGCCCTGCACCTGCAGGTCCGTGTCGCGCCAGGCCAGCGCGGCGTTGGCGTCGACGCGCTTGGCCTTGCCGAAGGAGCCGCCTGAGTACACGCTGCTGATGTTGATGCCGCCGAGAAAGGCGATGCGGCCGTCGACGATGAGCAGCTTGCGGTGGTCGCGTTGGTTCCATTCCCAACCCTCGCGCGCCGTCAGCGGGTTGACAGGGTTGAACTCGAGGACCTGCACGCCGGCCGCGCTGAGGCGCTGGAAAAAGACCACTGGCGTGCCGAAGGTGCCGGCGCTGTCGCGCAGCAGGTTGACCTGCACGCCTTGCGCCTGCTTGGCCAGCAGGGCCTCGGCGAACTGGCGGCCGACGGCGTCGTCGTCGAGGATGTAGGTCTCCATGTTGATGTGGTCGCGCGCCGCGGCGATCGCGCCGAGCATGGCGCGGTAGGTGGCCGGGCCGTCCTGCAGCAGGCGCACCGCATTGCCCGTGGTCAGCGGGCTGCCGACGATGGCTTCTTCCAGCGCGAGATGGCGGCCGAAGATGTCGGTTGGTTCACCGCCGCGCTGCAGGCGCTGCAGGATGGCGCGGCTCTGTGCGGCGGATAGCGGGCCGCTCGCGCCCGCCAGCGGAACCGGCCGCGCCGGCCGGTGCCCGAGGTCGGGAACGAACGTGGGCAGGCTGCTGCAGCTCAAGCCGAGCAGTCCGGCCGTGATCAAGGCCACGCCCAGCCCAAGGGCACGGCGCAGGCTGGGCAAGTTCATCGGGTTCTCGTCGATTCGGTGCGCGGGGATCCGGGGAGGGCTGATGCGGCTTGTCGGCTACTTCAGTCCTGGTGTCTGTGCGCTGTCGGACAGGACCGCGCGGCATTGAAGCCGCCCGTGTTGGGCAAGCGGCTTCCAAAGGCCCGATCTGGCAGGGCATTGCGCCTCACTTCCACCGCGACCCGGCTGCAGCGCAAACGTAGGCTCGACCATGCGACCGACTGCCCACCTGCTGCCCGAGTTTCCACACCCCCGATGACGCCTATCAAAAAACTGCTCAAGCGCGCCGGTGCACAGCCCCAGGTCGTCATCGCCGCGCTCGCCGCCGTGGTGCTGCTGGCCTGCCTGTCGGCCCTGTACCTCCAGGCCATTCGGGAGAGCAAAGCCCGCAAAAGTCCTGAAGCCCGGCAATTCGAGCAGGCGCCGGAAGACTGGCTGGACCATGAAAACACGGTCTCGCAGTTCCGCCGCGCACTGGACGGTGGACGGCTCGCGGCGGTGGGCCTGGCCGTCGCCCAGCCCGGGCTGGTGCTGTACACGATGAAAAGCGGCGAGAAGGCCAGTGCCACGGTGCCGGGCTGCACGGCGCAAGGTTGCGCTGGTACCGTGCTGGACCGTCTCGGCGACAAGAGCGCCGAGGCCGGCTTTGCGCTGGTCAGCCTCGATGTCGACCCGCGCACGGGCAGCCGCCGCGTGCTGGACTTCGCCGGCAAGGTGCTGTCACCCCTGCTGCTGCTGGGCACACTCGTGGCGGCGCTGTTCATGGCCACCAAACTGCAGACCGGCATGGGCGGCGCCGCTTCCAAGCTGGCGGCGCGACCGCAGACGCAATTTGCCGATGTCATCGGCAGCGAAGAAGCCAAGGCCGGCTTGAACCGCGTCAAGGCCTTCATGCACGACCCGGGCCAGTACGCCAGGCTGGGCGCGTCGGCCCCCCGCGGTGTGCTGCTGGTGGGCCCGCCCGGCACTGGCAAGACCTTGCTGGCCAAGGCCCTGGCAGGCGAAAGCAAGGCCAACTTCATTGCGGTCGACGGCTCTTACTTCACCGCCATGTTCTACGGCGCCGGCGTCAGCAAGGTCAGGGAACTGTTCAAGCTGGCGCGCAAGAACGCACCCTGCGTGCTGTTCATCGACGAGGTCGACGGCATCGGCAAACGCAGCCAGGGCGGCCCTGGCGGCGGTGCAGAGTCCGAGCTGAACCGCATCATCAACCGGGTGCTGGTCGAGATGGACGGCTTCGACAGCCTGGACAACGTCGTCGTCGTGGCCGCCACCAACCACGAGGACAACATCGACCCGGCGATGCGCCGGCCCGGCCGCTTCGACATGCTGGTGCGCCTGGGTCTGCCGACCTTGCCGGACCGCCAGCTTTTGTTCGATCTGTACATCGGCAAGCTGTCGCACGACGGTCGGGCCGACACCGCGGCGCTGGCGCGCATGACCGCCGGCCTGACGCCCGCTGACATCGCCAACACCGTCAACAAGGCTGCGTCCAGCGCGGCCGAGGCCGGGGCGCAGACCGTGACGCAAGAACATTTGCTGCGCGCCATCGAAACCCACCAGCTCGGTGGCGAGGTGTCGGCCGCGAAGGGCCTGCTCAGCGAAAGTACGCGCGAACGTCTGGCCTACCACGAGGCCGGCCACGCGCTGGTCGGCCACTGGCTGCAGCTCGGGGCGGTGGAGCGGGTGACCATCGAGCCGCGCGGCCAGGCCCTGGGCGTCACCTACATCAGCCGGGGCAGCGAAGACCCGCTTTACGCGCAGGCCGAACTCAGCAACCGCCTGGCGATGATGCTGGGCGGGCGCGAGGCCGAATTGCTGGTCAAGGGCAGCGTTTCCAGTGGCGCGTCCGACGACTTGAAGCGGGCCTCGGAACTGGCCATCAACATGGTCGGCTCACTGGGATTCTCCAAGACCTTCGGTCTGCTGAGCGTGGCCGGCGTGCCCAAGGAACTGCTGGGCCCCGACATCCAGGCGGCGGTGCTCAAGGAAGCGCGGGCGATGCTCGAGCGCGCGCAGGCGCAATGCGAGCAACTGCTGAAGTCGCGACGCTGGCAACTCGATGCCCTGGCGCTGGCTTTGTTGCAGCGTGAGGTGCTCAGTGGCGACGAACTCAAGGGGCTGCTCACCGCAGGCGCTGAGCCCCTCGTCCAGGTTGAGAGTCTGGCCTGATTGCACTTCGGTAAAGGGCATCGGCCCCGGCCGTTCGGCAGCCTGCAGAACGTTTCCCGAGTAGGCCGAGATGGGCAGGTGCGGGAACAGACTGATGTGCGCCGGCCTGCCCCGCTTCCCCACCCCGCGCCAGCAAAGGAAAGCCCTCGTGAACCGAATCGTTGTGCTCGTGGGTGCCATCGTCATCATCCTTTTCGTGCTGGGTTTTCTCGGGCTGCGTTGAGGGAATTCGCACTGCGCACTGTCTCGCTGCTCGGGCGTGTGCTGGCCTTGTCCGAGGCCGTACGCCAAGGCCTCGGCACCGGCCCTGGAAACCCGCGAACCCTTGGCCGACCGCCCCGCTTGATGCCGCTACAGCCAAATCCAACTGGCCGATGCCCAGCGCGACTTCAGGTAGCGGCCCGCTGTGGGTAGGCGATGCGCCGGATGGCCAGCGCCATCTCTTCAGGCGACAGCACGAAGTCGATGCACCCGGTGGCGATCGCGCTCTCGGGCATGTCGGGTTGCTTCGCCGTTTCCAGCTTCTGTGCGATGGTGATGCCGCCGACCTGCTGAATGCCGCACAGCGCAGCGGCGCCATCGCCGTCATAGCCCGACACGATGACGGCAATCAGCTTGCCGTCCCAATGCGCGATCAGTGAGTGCAGGAAAACCGTGATGACGTCGGGCCAGCCGCGTGGCTTGGAGATCGGCCTGAGGTGGAAGGCGCCACCTTCGGCGTGCAGGTCACGGTTGGAGGGAATGATGTAGACCCGGTTGGGCTCGATCAGCAGCCGGTCGCTGATGAGTTCGGCGGGCATGGCGGTGCAACTCGGCAGGATGGTGTGCAGCTGCGTGGGGAAGCGGGTGATGTGGTTGACGATGACGATGGCCACGTCCAGGTCCGCCGGGAGGTGTTTGAGCAGGCGGATGTAAGCGTCCAGCCCGCCAGCGGAGCCGCCCACGCAAACCACCGGGAAGTCCCTGCGCCGGGCTGGGTGCTGGTCGCTCACCCCGCTTCCCCGACTGGGGTTTCGGATTCCCTGGGGTGAAGGGTCCAGCCCGGTCTCGGTCCGCACAGGGTCTTCCAAGCTCGATCTCCTGAACAGGGGTTCCGCGGGCCCGCGCTTCTCGATCTGACAAGCGCTCGGCCCAGGTTGCGGAGTCTGACCGGCAGGCCAGGCATCGATCCGTGCGATGTCGAACAGACCGCTGCCCGCCCGCATCCGCGCATCCGGGCGATGTGCTCCCGCGCACCGACTGCGCCGCGCCCACGCCGCCAACATGGGGCCGAAAGGCGGGGCAGGCGCTCCGCCAGGTGCTCTCCGAGCGCCGCACCGCGAAGGCAACATCATGGATCGGCAAGTGCATGGCTGACGGAGAACGTTGGCTGCTGTTGGGTCTCTTGTGGCCGTTGCTGTGGTTGCAGGCCCGGCACGTTCGGCGCACCACGCGACGGATGCCGGAGCCGCCGGGTCACCGCGCCGGTACGGCAGGACGCGGCTCGCTCATGCGCTTGCTGGTCGCCGGCGACTCAGGCGCCGCCGGCGTCGGTGCCGAGAGCCAGGAACAGGCGCTGTGTGGGCAGCTGGTCCGCCGGCTCAGCCGCCATCACAGGGTTCAGTGGCGCGTGCTGGCCGTCAATGGACTGGATTCGCCGGGCCTGCTCAAATTGCTGCAAGACGCACCTTCGGCACGTTACGACGTGGTGGTGCTCTCCATGGGCGCCAACGACGCCACGGGCTTGTGCGCCCCGCTGCAGTGGGCACAGTGGCAGAACCGGCTCGCCGAAGTGATCGTCGACCGCTACGCCCCCGCCCTGCTGGTGCACAGCGCCGTGCCGCCCATGCACGACTGCAAGGCCCTGCCGCAGCCCCTGCGCTGGTTCATGGGCCGCTGGGCGCGGCAGATGAATGCCGTTCTGGCGAGCCAACTGGCCAACCAGAGCCGCCGCACCTTGCACTGGCATCCGCTGAGCACGACGAGCGCCGGCATGGCCGTGGACGGCATGCATCCCAGTGCCCAGGGCTACGCGGTCTGGGCTGATGGCCTGAGCCGGCACATCCTTGCAGGTCAGGACCAACGGGCGGAATGAGCGCTGCTTGGTTTGCACAAGGCCAGGGTCAGGCTCCCAGCAGTTCACCGAGGGGTTTGAAGTCGTCAATGCGGTCGCACACGGCCTTCGCAACCATCATCAGCGGCGCGCCCAGCAGCAGTCCCCAGACGCCCCACAACCAGCCCCAGGCGAGCACACCCACGAAGATCACCACCGGGCTCATGCGGCTGGCGCGTCCGGTCAGCCACGGGGTGAGCAGGTTGCCGGCTACCGTGTGGATGAACAGCGACGCGCCACCCGTCAGCAGCGCCATGCCGAGGGTACCGAACTGCAGGAAAGCCAGCAGCGCTGCGGCGCCACTGATCACGATGGCACCGAGGTAGGGGACCAGATTCAGCACGGCAGCGGCGACCCCCACTGCAGCCGCGTTGTTCAAGCCGATGGCGGCGAAGGCGAGCCAGGTCACCGCGCCGACCAGCGCGCTGGTCAGGATCTGCACCAGCAGATAGCGCTGGATCTGCCCGGTGATCTCGTCGAGCACCTGGATCGTGATCTTCTTCTGGCTGAAGGCGGGCCCGGCGATCCTCACCATCTTGCGGCGAAAGGTGTCGCCGGACGCGATCAGGAAATAAGCGATGAAGAACACGACCGTCGCCTGACTGACCAGGCCGGCCAGCCCCAGCGTGCCGCTCCACAGGTAGTCCTTGACGTCGAAGCGCTGCCGCTCGACCTGCACCCGGGTCACGCCCTTGCCGGCTAACGGCGCCGCCGAGCCGCTCTCCTCGGCGGCGGCCTCGAGTTTCTCCGCCGCCCGTTGCACCTTCTGGATGGGACCCTCGGAAGTGCCGCGCGTGACCCGCAGCGAGTCGCGAAATTTCTGCGCCGCGTCGGGCAGGGATTCGACCAGGGCCGCGGCGTCGTCGCTGAGGGTATAGGCCGTCGAACCGAGACCACACACGACGGCGACCAGCAGCACCGCGGCGCCAAGCGCCCGCGGTATGTGCCAGCCTTGCAGATGGTCCACCGCCGGTGACAGCGCATAACTGGCCATCAGCCCGAGCAGGACCGGAATGAACACGGCGCTGGCCCAGCGCAAAGCGTAGGCGCAGGCCACCAGCGCGATCACCACCAGCGCCAAGCCGCGGACGTCGATGGGCGTGTGCAGGTGTGCCGGCTCGGCCGGGGCCGTATCGCGGTCGGCCGTGTCGGCTTGGGCCTCGGGCGGCACGCCGGGCGGGGGGGCAGCTTGGACGTCAGTGCGGGCGACCATCACGAAGCTCCGAGGCTGGGCAGGGGCGGGACGGTCATCTGTTCGACAGCAAACGGAGAACCGCGCTTGAACTCACCGCCCCAGAGCGACCGATCGAAACCGTGCAGCGGTTCACGGCGGCGCTGCGCACCAAACCGGAATACCTGAGCCCGCCCAGCTGCCGCCATGGTTGGTTGCCTTCGCAGGGACAGGAGCGCAGCCCGAGCAGCCGAAGCCGTTGAAGGCTGAGGGCCGGCTGGAGACTACAGGGCGCCTTCAGTAGCCAATCTGTCGGCTTCTATGAAGCCGGCAATGCCGTTCTCCGGGCCGGTTCGGCGCACGGACTCGATCGATCCAGTCTTGTGTTCATCGACACCTTCGATGCTGGTCCGTCCCGCTGTCGCCGACGTGCTGGAGATTTCCACGGCCGCCTTGTCTTCGAAGCACTCAAGCCGCAGTGGATCGCGGCCACGCGCAAGGCGTCCACGACCTGCCGCCGCTTGAGTGGTCGTGCCGGGCAGGCCAGGTGCCTTGACACGGCGGGCAGCCCGTTGCTTCACGGGTGCGTGATGTCCTTCAGCACTTCCTTGACATCGCCAACGGCCTTCTGCCGCTGGCCCTCGACCTGCTTGTGGATGCCTTTGGCCTGCTGCTCGGTACTCCCGATCACCCTGCCGGTGGTCTCCTGCACCTTGCCGGCGGCGTCCTTGAGCGAGCCCTTGACTTGATCCTTGTTCATACAGTCACCTTGAGTTGAAGTTGCAGAAATTGCACGGCGAACCCGGCCGTGCAGCGGTTCACGCCGGGCCGCAGGGCGTGCCATAGAGCTTGTGCACGCCAGCGGCCCGGGTGTTGTCGGAAATGGGCGGCCCGCGGTCCTTGCTGAACCCCGGCGCGTCCTTCGGTACGGCCTTCGGAACGTTCGGGGCGTCGCGGGCGAGGCCGTTGGTCCGCACGCTTTTCTCCTGGTGTTCACGGTTGGGTCGTCTTGCCTGGCAGATGCGCCGCAGTTCGGGACCGCTTGGCTGAAGATAGACAGGCCGGCGCAGGGTGTCTGTGCGAGAGCGAACAGAGTCCTGCCCGCCTCTTCGTCTCGGGCGCTGGGTGCGTCACAGCACGGACCGCCGCGGCGGGAATGATCGCCCGCACGGCGAGGCCGGGCAGCGAGCGACTGGCGCAACCGCCCGCTCAGCGAGCCACCCCGCGGTTACCACGGGGTGCAGACGGGCGACGACTACGTGCTTGCGGCCATCGCCACAGGCGTGATCCTGCAACGCAGGCTGCACAACTGACCCATCCTCAGGGCGGCCGCAGGCTTGACTGTTTGTCTGGAACGGGGCAAGCGTGGCGGGATGCAGCCGCACGACCGGCGTCTCCACGCCAAGGGCGTCCGGTTTCGGGTGACCTGGAAGGAATGCCACGGCAGTTCCTCCAGACGCGGTCGACGAGCAGCCAGGCGAGTGCCCAGCCGGTGCCGAAAGCCCAGCCGCCGATGACGTCGGTTCCCCAGTGCAGGCCCAGGACCACACGGCTGATGCCCACCAACAAGGACAACAGCAGCGACGCCGACAGGATGAAGGCACGTTCGGCATTGCGCCTGCGCGTTGCGGCAACCAGCGCGCCGATGGTCAGGAAGGCGATGGCGGACATGCCGGCGTGCCCACTCGGAAAGCTCGATCCGTTGACCGCGAAGGCTGCGTAGATCGGATCCGGTCGCCAGCGCCCGTAGGCCGTCTTGAAAAAGGCCACCAGGATGGCCCCACAGACCATCGAGACCGTGACCAGGGCCGCCGTGCGTTGCTGCGCGACCAGCAGCAGGTAGCCCACGGTCAGCAGCGTGAAGAGGGTCAGCACCGCGGTGCTGCCCAGCCCGCTGAAGTCGCGCATGACCGTGACCATGCCGGGGTGTGCGTCCCGCAAGGCCTGTGCGCCTTGCAGCATTGCCGCGTCGAAGTGGCGCGTGTCGCCCTCGAGCACCTCGCCGCCGAGCAGCGCGAAGGCCAGTGCCATCAGGGTGGCGGCGAACGCGACGGCCAGGGTCTTGCCCACGTCCTGCTGTCAGTTGAGGCTCGGCGTCCGCCAATCCACCACGCCGTTCCCTTCGCGGCCGACCAGGGTGTAGAACAGGCCGATGCGGGCCAGCGACTGCCGACGGCCGGAGACATCGGGCGAACTCGAACTGCGGTGCGACCAGGCGTAATTCACGCCGACGGCGTGCCGGCCCTGGATGCGCCAGGTCAGGGCCGTGTCGACATTGGCAATCTCGTCGCGCCCGGCATTGCGCTGGTCGATGCTGCCCATCGACACCATGCGCGCCAGCATGTCGGCCGAGAAGTCGGCACCGACGACGCCGCGCAGCCCGAGGGCGAAGCGCGGCGCCACGCCGTAGTGGTAGTCGCGCTCGTCGGTCGTCCGGTGCGTGGTGCTGGCGGCCGCATAGCCCAGGCCGGCGAGCGCGGTGCCCTGAACCGCAATGGTCTGTGTCGCCCACCATTGCCCGGTGGTGCCCAGCGACAGCGAGGTGGTCGAGACGTGGAAAATTTGCGGCGCCAGGTAGTCGTAGCTGCCGTACAGGCCCCAGATGCCGCGGTAGTCGGGGCCGATGGCGTGGTCAGCCCCCCAGAGCAGGCCGGTGGTGCTCAGGCCCTCGATGCCGTTGGCGCTGGAGACCATGACCCGCGTGGTGAAGAAGTCGAAAGGTCGCTTGTAGCTGTAGCCGGGCGTGCCCGGCAGGCCATAGTCGATGGCGAAGTCGATGGTGGTCCCGTTGACCTTGAAGTCGACCGGCGTGTCGAAGCTGTGCTGCACGGCATGCGTGGCACCGATGCGAAGCCGGCCGTAGTAACTCGGTTCGTGGTCCGAAAACGCCATGCTGAAGCGCGTGCCGAAGATCATCCGGTTGAGGCCGACGCCGGGCGAAATGACGGCAGCCAGGCCGTTGCGCCAGGCCGCAGGCAACCCGCTGCGCTCGCTCAGAACCAGGTGCGCCATACGGAACAAGGGCTCGCCGAGGAAGCTGCCGGCGATGCCACTGGCGATCTGGTCGTTGCGCGAAGGCGGCGTCTTCTCGCCCGTGATCTCCCACCAGGCGCTGCCAGCGAAGGTGAGTGCCGCGGCTTCCCAGTAGCTGAGCCCGCTGGCACGACCGGCCCCGTGGTACAGCGAGCCCTGGTAAGGGTGGGCGAACTGGTTGATCGAGAAAGGGTCGTTGTCCACGACCCAGGGCCCGCGCAGGTTGCGCCGTATCGAGCCCAGGCTGACGTCGTAGTCCTTGGACCCGCTGACGCGGCGGTTGAAGTTGCTGAGGATGAGGTCGAAGCCGATGATCTCGAGCGCCGGCACGACGAAGCGCTTGTCGGGCTCTGCCGCCGGCGCCGTCGTTTGGGCAGGTGCCGCCTGCCAGGCCAGGCTCAGCAGCAGCGGCAGGGCCTGGTAGCACGCCGATGGGGTGTCGGGCTTCATGGCCTGCTCCGCAGCCGCGCGAGTTCGTCACGCAGCCATTGCTGGCTCGTCATCAGCGCGCCGCCCTGGCAACGCACCCGGTAGGGCTGGCCACTGAGGCTGCTTTCCGTGGCGGCCTTGTCGATGAACTGCTCCGCGCTCTGGATCAGGTCCCTCGCAACCAGGGCGTCGTACTTGGTTCGCAAGTGCTCCTGCGCGGCCGGCGAGGCGTACCAGCTGCCGTTGCGCTCGAATTCGCAGCCGCTGCCCTCGACATAGCCCAGCAGGAAGTTCACCTCGATGTGCACGCTCGTTGCAGGCGCGGCACACGCCGCGCGCGCCCCGACGAGGCACAGCATCAGCACCACCGGAACGCTCGATCGCCTTGTCATGCTCGGCTCCTCATGTTGTGGGCTGGCTGGGCCGGCATTTCAGAGCCGCCAGGCCAGGCCCACACGCAGAACGGCCGGCCCCAGAAGCGCTGCGAGGATGACGATCGGCCGGCGCAATTTCGTGCTTTCTGAGCCCATGACAGGTTCCTGTACCCAGGCGGACGTGAATTCGAGTCGCCACCGGGCTGTCAACGACCTCGCTGCAAGCCTGGGCGCAGTGCCTGCTGCGGTCTGTTCGATGACGAACGCAGGGCACCACCGGTGGGATGGTGAACCCCGGCACGTACCCTTCCCCCTGCGAACAGGGGTCGGTCCGACGAAGGTCCGGACGAGCCCGCTGGCGGCAGACGCCCCCGCTCCGGTGGGCTGGCGTGGATGACGTCGACGCCATCGCCCCCACCACCCTGGCTGCCAGCGTCAATGGAAGGGCCCGGCGCGCTACAGGAGCTGGGTCGACGCAAGGGTGAAGCAGGCAGCGAAACCTGGCAAGGTTGGGCGTCTGCCGCCATTGCGCAGGTCGAAGGGCAGCGTCGGCCACGCGCTCGCCGCAGCGTTCGGGCGCTTGCGAGGTCCAGCACCTGCTGTTCGTGAGTGGACGTGCTGGCTGATGCGCTCGTCGAACGCGGGGCTCCGGGATCCAGATTCCTACGGTGCCTGATCCTTCGGCGACTGGAAGACGTGCACATGTTCCACTTCCATGGACAAGGGCAAGGTCCGATCGTCCACCTCACCGCCGAAGTCGCCGCCGACGGCGATGTTGAGCAGCAGGAACTGCGGTGCGTCGAAGGGCCAGCGGTCCTTGCCGGTGCGGGGGTTCGGGTACTCGAAGTGCACCTTGCCGTCGATGCCGAAGCTGACGCGGTCGGCGGTCCAGTGCATCTGGTAGTCGTGGAAGGCCTCGCAAGCGTCGGGTACTTGGGTCGCGGCGCCCGTGCCGTCGCCATACCGAGCCGCCGTGTGCACGGTGCTGAAAACACGGCCCGGCTCGCGACCGACGTGTTCCATGATGTCCAACTCGCCCCCGGCGGGCCAGTTGACGGCGCTGTTGAGCATCCAGATCGCCGGCCAGCTTCCCTTGCCGCACGGCAACTTGGCCCGCACCTCGAAGTAGCCATAGGTCCACTCGGCGCGGTCCTTCGTCATCAGGCGTGCCGAGGTGTAGCGCTGTCCGCCCCAGTCGGGGGCCGCCGACATCGACTCCTTGCGCGCGGTGATGATGAGGCGCCCCCCCCGGACGACGGCGTTCTCGGCGCGGGGGCCGGCGTAGTACTGCAACTCGTGGTTGTGCCAACCTTCCTGGTTGCGCACGGTGTCGTGCTGCCACTTCCGCGTGTCGGGCAGGCCGTCGACATCGAAGTCATCCGACCACACGAGCTTGTAGCCCTGCGGCACCGCGGACGGCTCGCCGCGAGCCCCGAGAGGGAACAGGCAGAACGACAGGCAGGCCGCCAAGGTGGCGGCCGCAGGGAATGAGGCGCGGGCGGTGCGCGGTCGGAGCGGGTTCAAGTCTGATTCCTCGTCGCGAATTGGTCCGACGGCAGGCGGCGGCCCGCCTCATCGAAGGCCAGTGCCTGCTCAGGCTTCGGCAGCATGCCGACGATGTCGCCTGCTGCCAGGCGGCCCGCTGCAGCGCCGACCTTGGCATGGAGGCGCACATCGAGGCCGTCCAGCCGCAGGTGCACGATCGACGCGTCGCCGAGGTGTTCGGACAGGACCACCGTGGCGTCGATGCCTTGCCCAGGTGCTGCCAAACCCAGGTGCTCGGCGCGCAGTCCGATCCGGCGCGTGCCAGCTGGGGCGCCTGCGCCCAGCCTCGCCCACAGCGCGCGATGTGCCGGCGACGCGCCGTCGCCGGGCCGGTCGATCAGGTTGATGCGCGGCGCGCCCAGGAAGCCGGCCACGAACTCGGTCGCCGGGGCATCGTAGAGGTCCAGCGGTGCGCCGAGTTGCTCGATGCGCCCCTGGTGGAAGACGGCGATGCGGTCGCCCATCGTCATCGCCTCGACCTGATCGTGCGTGACGTAGATCATCGTCGTGCCGAGCGCCTTGTGCAGGCGCGTCAGCTCGATGCGCATGTCCACGCGCAGCGCGGCATCCAGGTTGGACAGCGGCTCGTCGAAGAGGAAGACCTTGGGCTTGCGCACGATGGCGCGTCCGATGGCCACGCGCTGGCGCTGGCCACCCGAGAGTTCCTTGGGCAGGCGCCCCAGCAGTTCGGTGATGCGCAGCACCTCGGCCGCACGGCGCACCTGCTCGTCGCGCTGTGCACGCCCCAAGCCGGCCATGCGCAGCGCGAAACCCATGTTCTCGGCCACGGTCATGTGCGGGTACAGCGCGTAGCTCTGGAAGACCATCGCCGCGCCACGGTCGGCAGGCCGCAGGTCGTTGGCGCGCTGCTTGTCGATCAGCAGGTCGCCCTCGTCGATGCCCTCGAGCCCGGCGATCATGCGCAGCATCGTCGACTTGCCGCAGCCCGACGGTCCGACGAAGACCATCAACTCGCCGTCCTGCACATCGAGGTCGACGCCCCTGATGATGTCGACCGTGCCGAAGCGCTTGCGGATGCCGCGCAGGCTGACCTGGCCCATGTCAGCCTCCCGCTGGCGACGGCGCCGCAGACGCCGTTGGCCATGAAGGGCACTGGGGCGCTGAGCCGCGGCGCGGCATCGCACGGGGCACGCCCCGGGCGAAGAGAGGCGGAAACTGCACGCGCAGGTCGGGGTGTCGGGTCATGGTCGTGGCCGGGTCGTCACTTGACGGCACCGGCGGTCAGGCCGGCGATGAGTTGCCGCGACGAGACGGCGAACAGAATGAGCAGCGGAATGGTCGCGATGGCCGAGCCCGTCATCAGCGCGCCCCACTCGGTGTTGAGCGTGCTCTGCAGGCTGCGCAGCGCCAGCGGCAGGGTGTACTGGTCGGCGCTGCGCAGCACGATCAGCGGGCCGATGAAGTTGTTCCAAGAGGCGATGAAGGTGATCAGCCCCAGCGTGCCCATCGCGGGCTTGAGCAGCGGCAGCACGATGCGCCAGTAGATGCCGAACTCGCCGCAGCCGTCCAAGCGCGCGGCCTCGATCAGTTCGCGCGGCACCGAGGCGGCGGCGAACTGGCGCATCAGGAAGATGCCGAAGGCGCTGGCCGCGCCGGGCAGGTACAGCGCGCGATGCTGGTCGATCCAGCCCAGCGCGTCCATGATCATGAAGGTCGGGATCATGTTCATGAAGCTGGGCAGCAGCATCGTGGCCATCACCAGTCTGAACAGGGCCTTCTTGAAGCGGAACTCCATCAGCGCGAAGGCGTAGCCGGCCATCGAGCAGAACAGCAAGGTCAGCCCGGTGGACGCCAGCGCCACGTACAGGCTCCAGCCCAGGTTGTGCCAGAACGGCAGGCGTTCGGTGAGGATGCCCAGGTTGACGAGCAGGTCGCCGCCGAACCACACCGGCGGGGGCAGGCTGAAGATCGCGCTTCGCGAGTGCGTGGCGAAGACGAACATGAAGTAGAACGGCGCCAGCGTGATCAGCGCGCCCACGCCGACGGTGGCGTAGGCGGCCCATGGCGCCAAGCGATTCGGCTGCCTGGTCATGCCGCGCCGCCTTTGGGTCCGAAGGCCCGGTTCGTCAGCCAGGTCATCACGGCGACCACCGCGAACAGCAGCCACGACATCGCGCTGGCGCCGCCGAAGTCGTTGAAGTCGAAGGCCATGCGGTACAGGTACACGGCGGCCGTCATGCCGGCCTGGTCGGTGCCGCCGTTGCCGCGTGTCAGGATGAACGGCTCCTCGAACAACTGCAGGCCACCGACGACGCTGAGCGTCACGCCGAAGAAGACCATCGGCCGGATGCCCGGCAGCGTGATGAAGCGGAACTGCTGCCACGGGCTGGCGCCGTCCATCGTCGCGGCCTCGTACAGGTCCTTGGGGATGGTCTGCAGCGCCGCCAGGTACAGCACCAGGTTGAAGCCGAGGTAGCGCCAGAACACCACCAGCGCGATCACCGGCTTGAGCGAGCCGGGCTCGTTGAGCCAGTCGACCTTGCCGATGCCCACGCGTTCCAGGCCCGCGTTGATGAGGCCGAAGTCGGTGGAGAACATCGCGCTGAACAGGATCGCGATGGCCACCGTCGAGGTGATGTAGGGCAGGAAGTAGGCCCCGACGACACTGTCGCGCAGGCGTTGGAAGCGTCCGTGGATGAACACCGCCAGCGGAATGGCGACCAGGTGCTGCGGCACGCCGGAAGCGAAAGCCAGCCACAGCGTGTTGCGCAGCGACTTCCAGAACCATTCGTCGCCCAGGGCGAAGGCGAAGTTATCCAAGCCCACGTACGCCATCGCGCCCAGGCCGCTGGTCGGCTCCCAGGACTGGAACGCGAGATACAGCGAGAACAGCAGCGGGAACACGCCGAATACCGCGAACAGCAGCAGGAACGGGCTGATCAGCACGTACGGCGCCCAGCGTGGCGAGAGACGGAAAGCGGCAGGCAGGCGTGGCATCGCGGTCTCAGCGCAGCGCCCGGCGCTCGAGCAGGCGCCGGGCATCGGCCAGGGCCTGCGCGATGGGCTTGCCGCGGTCCATCACGTTGGACAGCTCGGTGTTGATGACCTCATTGGCGAAGTCGCTTTGCTTGTGAGGGTGGATGGCCGCGATCTTGCGTGCCGCATCGCGCCAGAGCAGGCGCGCGCGCTGGCCGCCGAGGAAGGGCATGGGCTCCTCGAAGAACGGGTCGTCATAGGTCTCGACCAGGGCCGGGAAGGCGTCTTCGGACTTGAAGGCCGCGAACTGCAGGGCGCGGTCGAGCGTGAGCAATTGGATCAGCTCCCAGGCCAGCCCCTTGTTGGCCGCAGGAGCGCGGCGCGGCATCGCGAAGTAGGTGCCGCCGTAGCCGACGAAGGTCTGCTCGGGCAGCGGCGCTGCGCGCCACTTGCCGCGCGTGTCGGGCGCCACCCAGTTGGCGAGCTGGCCGACCATCCACGCCCCCGTGGGCTCGGTGGCCACGGTGCCGCGGCGGAAGCCCTCGGCCCATTCGTTGGACCAGGCGTAGGCCCGCGCGTCCAGCCGGTTCTGCCGCGCCTTGCGCGCCAGCTCGAAGGCCCGCACGAAGCGCGGCGAATCCACCAGCACGCGCGAGTTCTCGTCGAAGTACAGCCCCTCCCCGGGCTGCAGCCCGGCGCGGATCAGGATGTCCTTGATCTGCTGCGCGTTCGCGATCAGGTAGGCGCCGGTGGCCGCCTTGAGCCGTATGCCCGCGTTCACGTAGGCCTCCCACGAGGCGGTCAGGTCGGCTTCGACGAGGCCGGCGCGGGCCAGCAGGTCGTGGCGGTAGAGCAGCGTGCCGGGCCCGATGTCGGTGGGCACGGCGATCACTTCGCTGCGGCGGTTGATCGCCTGGTCGTAGGCGAAGCGGGCGAAGCGATCGCGCATGCGGCCCACGCCGAAGGCCGGCTGGGCCAGGTCCTCCAGGCCCTGGCCCAGCGCGTAGCGGCCGACGTAGGTCGACTCCAGCGCCATCACGTCGGGCAGGTAGGACGATGTGGACAGCGCGGTGGTCATCGCCGTGTGGTGGTCCCCGTACTGGCGGCTGATGACCTCGACCTCGACGTCCGGGTGGCGTGCCCGCCATGCGGGCAGGGCGGCGCGGACGATCTGGTCCACTGCCGGGAAGGCCGCCACGGTCAGCTTCGGCCGTCCGGTGGCGTGCGCGATCGGCATGGGCAACGGGAGTGCGCCGGCCAGGCCTGTGGCCAGCAGCGAGCGGCGCAGGCGCGACGGCGGTGATCGAACCATCATGCGAGGCCCGCCCCGTGGGCGGCAAACGCGACCTCGGCCTCGACGGCCGTCACACCACGGGGGTCGAAGCTCAGACCGGAGCAGTCGCGCCAGCCCTGCGCGTCCAGGACCCGCAAGGACGTGGAAGTGCCGCGCCGGTAGACATAAGGGATGCGAGCCCAGGTGAATCTGAGGGCGCCACCGGGCGGCAATTCGCGCTCGTCGAGCAGGACCGGGTCGAAGTGGATGCGCCCCGCGCGGACGCGCAGGCCCAACTCGCCCCAGCGCGTCAGGATCTCTTCCTTGACCTGGCCGGTCATGCCCGGCTGCTGGGCACCGCCCTCGCCCGGCGTGTGGCTGTAGGGGTCGGTCGGAAAGGCGCCGTAGCTCGCGGGGTCCTTGCGGTAACCCAGTCCCTCGCGCACGCGGCGGTAGTAGCTGCACAGCGCCGCCAGTTCCGACGCGCCCTGGTCGGACGCGCCAAAGACCCGCTCCTGCACCGCCAGCAGCAACTTGGCCACCATGTGCCAGTAGACGCAGCCCAGGCCCTCATAGCCAAACATCGTGCCCGATCGCCCGGTGAACTCCCGGTGCTTCATCACACGCTCGTAAGCCGTCACCAGCGCGGGGAGGTCCCGCCCCAAATCCGCCGCCACGGTTTCGAGATCGTATCGATTGGCCAGGCCCGGCGCGAAGCGCACCGTGCCATCGCTCTGGGTCTGCAGCAGGTCGGTACGCTGCGCAGCCAGCGTGGCCTGGACGACGGGCAGGCTCAGCGCCTCGGCGTCGAGGCGGTTGCGGTCCAGAAAGCCCGGCAGCGTGCGGTCCGGGTAGAGCAGAAACGAACCGTGGTGCGCCGAGTACAGCGGGCTGGCGAACAGCGCATCGAGCAAGCTGACCGATTCTGCGGACGACAGAAGACCGCAAGACAGCACGGCGACCTGGCCTTCGAGCATCGGGTAGAGGTGCCCGATCACAGCCTTTCCATCGGCGAAGTCGACGACGTTGTAGCTCTCGTAGAGCCCGTCCCTGCGCCGGCAACGCCGCAGCGTGGCGTCGACCAGGGGCAGCAGCGCGCTGGCCAGCGCCGGCAGCAGCCCTGCAGGCGCGCGGGCGGCGACCCGACCGGCAGCGCCGAGGTAGGCCCGGGCGCGCCAGGCGTCGAGGATCGTGCCGGCGGCGTCGAGGAACATGCGGCGCCGGCCCTCATCGTCGACCGCCGTCAGGCCGGTTGAATCGACCAGCTCGCGCAGCCGCAGCAGCGCGTCGAGCGTGGCTGCAGACACCATGAAGGGATCGTCAGCGCCGGGCAAGGTCTCCAGGAAGCTCAGGAAGCGCCGCAGGTGGGCGAGCGTGACGACGGACAGGCCGTGGCCGGCCAGCGCGTTGTTGGCGTCATTCCACTCCGGGCGCTGCGTGTGCAGCCAGAGCCCGCCGCCCGGGACCAGGCTGCAGGTCTTGGCCAGGACGATCGTGGCCAGCTTCTCGCCCAGGGTGGCGAGCACGGGCTCGCCGCCGTCGTCGCACACGAGCAGACCATCGCTGCCGATCGTGAGGGCCCGCTCGTGGGCGCGGCGATGCGCCTCGTGGTCGAAGGCCACCGTGGACTTGGGCTGCGCGACCTGCTGCACGTGGGGCTTGAGTCGGTAGGGCACGTCGGCAAAGCCGAAAAGCGCGCGGTCCCAGAGCCGCTGCAGCAGGCCGGGTTCGCGCGCCTGAGCGGCCTCGAGCAACTTGAGCAGGTAGATGACCTGATGGTCGCCCCAGTACCCGATCTGGCTCCACGGGTTGTCGGGCTCCTCCACTTCCCAGTCGATGCCGTCGCGGCCGATGCGGTAGGGGTTGTAGCCGTCGACCGTCATCGAGCCCAGGAAGACCGCGATCATGGAACCGACGTAGGCGGGTGCGCTGGTCAGCAGCGCCTCCCAGTTCTGGAAGATGTCGCGCCAGTTGCCCTCGTAATTCAGCACGCGCCGGCCGGCCGTGTCGCGTGCGCGGATCGAGAAGCGGTTCCAGGGGCGGCTCGGGTCGCCGTGGCGGCGGCTGAAGGTCAGTGGCAGGTAAGCCGTCACGAGACGCTCGGCCTGCGGCCCCCAGGCATCCCGGGCGAGCGCCAGTGCGTCTGCCCGCTCGATGTGCTCGGGTCCACTGGCCAGGGCCAGGCGCATCGCAGCGCCCAGGGTCTTGTTGCTGCGGCCCACAAACGCCAGGAGGTCGTCGCGCTCGAAACGCGTCCCGTCGACGAACACGCCGCCCCGCATGATGTTGAACAGCACGTTGGCGCGGTGGTGTGCGGCGGCCATCGCGTCGCCCGAGTCCTGGAAGGCGTCGGCGCGCGCGAGCAGTTCGTCCAGCCCCGCGGTGTTGCGGTCGCGGGCGACGGCGATCTCGTCGGGGCTGCCGCCTCCCGATTCGAGCCGGCGGCAGAGCTCGAAAGTCTGGACCTGGGACCGCGGGCCGTCGATGACGATGTGCCACTCCAGGCCATCCCGATCGATCTCCGCATCGAAGTTGACCAGGAAGGCACCGCGACGACCGCGGGTCAGGGCCTCGGCCTCGGCCCGCCCGGTGCGGCAGAAGGCATCGACCTGGTGGGCCGACAGCAGGGTCCTGGTGCCGGCCGGTGCCCCGCTGTGCCAGGCCGTCAACGCGCAGAGGGATTCCTTCGGCTCGGCGCGATCCCAGATCTGCGCATACAGCGTGAACAGGCCCATGCGCCCGCCAGCCGCTGACTCGTTCCACTTGTAGGCATCCGCGAGGCAGCTCATGGTGTCCGACAATTTGACACTCAGCCCGGGCGGGACCAGGTTCAGCACACCGTCGAGCACCATGACGGGCACTGCGCCGTGCGGCGCCTCCAGGCGCGACGTGCGGACCAGGCCCAGCCCTGCGGCGGTGAACCACTCGTACTGGAACGCCAGCCGCCCGGCAGGGTGCTCTTCCCGGAAGCGGATGCGGGTTCCCGACAGGTTCTTCCACACCGAGCGCTGCGCGGCCGGGCGGCCCGGGCCCAGCGCGAACGGTTGCCAGAGAACTTCTTCCGCGCCGTGCCGGAAGCGGATCCAGGTCCGCGGCCCCGTGTGTTCTCCCCGCAGGTGGATCTTGTCGACGGTCTCGTACGGCAGGAAGGCGCCTTCGGCGTCGCGCCGGCCGGCGGTGAGGGAGCCTGCGGTCGACACGAAGGCCCACAGGTCGCTGTCGCCCGCCAGGGCCATGAGGAAGGGCGCCAGATGGTCATGGCCGTCGATGCGGTACCAGGTCTCGGCACCCTCGACGACGAAGCCGCCGCAGACCTGCGCAGCGGCAAGTGCGCGCTCGGCGCGTTCTGCTTGGGGGGTCATGTCCATGGAGATCGAGCTGCTTGACGCTGAAGGCGGTGACTTTTGAAAGCGCTTTCAGATTCTGCAGGCCCGGAGTCCATTGGGAACTATGGTTATCCCAGGCCCAACCCGCGCGTGCGCCTCGCGGCATCGCGCCGGGCGCACGCGTGAATGCGGCTTCATAAGGGGCCGCCAGGTCCTGGTCAGGATTCCACGCCGGTGCGGTCTGGCGCGAGAAACCGGCCGGACGCATCCACCGGCAGGCCTTGTGGCACACGCGAACGCGAGCACCGCTACCGCCTCCGGGTCAATCCTAGGTGACCGCCCTCGACACCCACAGTATTGTCCAAGAAAGCGCTTTCATAAAAGGTTCAGCCCGGTGCAAACCGGCCGCTGTGAGCGACCCCACGGATCGAGACGCGCCCACTTACCAAACGAACGGAGACCTGTCGATGCCTGCCAAACACCCCCTGCGCCGCAAGGCGCCCACCTTCCGGCGCACCCACCTCGCGGTGGCCTGCACCTCGCTCTGGGTCGGCGCCGGCGTCGCCCAGGCGCAGCAGGCGCCGGCGCCCGCCGTCAATGCCCAGTCGATCGTGGTGACGGGGATCCGCACCAGCCTGGACACGTCGCTGAACCTCAAGCGTGGCGCCCAGGGTCTGGTCGACGGCATCGTGGCCGAGGACATCGGCAAGTTTCCAGATACCAACCTCGCCGAGTCGCTCAGCCGCATCAGTGGTGTGTCGATCGAGCGCAACAACGGCGAAGGCACCCGCGTCACGGTGCGCGGCATGGGCCCGGACTTCAACCTGGTGCTGCTCAATGGCCGCCAGATGCCCGGTGCCAGCATCGACGGCAGCGCGCC
Source organism: Betaproteobacteria bacterium (assembly GCA_947453725.1). Taxonomy (GTDB): domain Bacteria; phylum Pseudomonadota; class Gammaproteobacteria; order Burkholderiales; family Burkholderiaceae_C; genus Rubrivivax. The sequence goes on from CANGHH010000016.1 coordinate 52,835, forward strand.
CAGCTCGCGCTCCTTCGACTTCTCCAACCTCGCCTCCGACGGCGTCGCGGCGCTGGAGGTCTACAAGACCAGCCGTGCCAGCAACCCGACCGGTGGCATGGGTGCGACCATCAACGTCCGCACCCAGCGCCCCCTCGACATCAAGGGCACCATCGCCCAGGTCGGCGTCAAGATGGTGGCCGACGACACCGCGCGCCGCCTGCCCAGCGAAGAGCAGGGCAAGAAGCTCACCCCCGAGGTCAGCGGCATCTACAGCACCCAGGCCAACGATGGCATGTGGGGCATCACCCTGATGGGTACTTACCAGGTGCGCGACTCCGGCTATTCGCAGGCCGCGGTCACCAGTGGCTGGAAGACCTTCGACGGCAAGGTGGACAACGACTGGGGCGGATCCAACGCCCAGTGGGGCGGGCTGCCGCCGGCGTCGGCGGGTGCCATCAAGAATCGCCCGGTCGCGAACGCCGTCTACAGCGTTCCTCAGAATCTGAACTACTCGTTCACCGGCGTTCACCGCGAGCGCCTGAACGGACAGGCGACGCTGCAGGTCAAGCCGGTCAAGGATGTGGTGGCCACCCTGGACTTCGTGATGTCGGAACAGAAGTTCCGCCAGCGCCGGAACGACATTTCCGCCTGGTTCAACTACGGCGGCCAGTTCGGCGAGTACCAGACCGGCTCGCCATCGTCGCCGGTCATCTACGGCGAAACCATGGCCGGCTCCGACGTCGCGATGGGTGCGTCGCGCATCCAGACCAAGAACAAGAACCAGCAGGTCGGCCTGAACCTGAAGTGGAAGGCCAGCGACGCGCTGAGCTTCGACCTGGACGCACACCGCTCCACGGCTACCTCGGGTGCCGATGACCCGCTGGGCACCTCGGTGACCATGGGCACCGCGTCGATGAACCGCGGCGACACCTACGTCGACTTCAGCAACAAGTTCCCGGTGCTGAACATCAAGGGCGGCGCGCTGGACCCGTCGCTGCAGGAACTGCAGGGTTCGGTCTTCGGCAACAGCTACCAGAAGAACGAGGTCCAGCAGCTGCAGACCAAGGGCCGCTGGAAGATCGACGGTGACAGCAGCCTCGATTTCGGCCTCGGGCTGACCGAGGTGAAGAACCGGTCGGCCTTCGCCAACGTGCAGCGCGATTCCTGGGGTGGCGGTGCGGCCGGCGGTCCCGCCGCCATGCCGGACAACATCTGGAAGGCCGACTCGATCAGCAAGTACTTCAGCCGCATCCCCGGCTCGAACGATCCGCGCCTGTACAACCAGATGTTCATCTTCAATTTCGAGGATCTGCGCAACGCGGCCATCAAGGCCCTGGGCTCGGATGCGCTGTTGAAGGCGTCCTTCGATTTCACCGACGACTTCCGCACGACGGAGAAGTCCTCAGCCCTCTTCGCTCAGTACAACCGGGGCTGGGACTGGATCGTGCCGATGGACCTGTCGGCCGGCTTGCGCTACGAGCGCACCAAGGTCGAGTCGCCGAGCGTCGAGTCGGTCCCGACCGCCGTCAAATGGGTTGCCGACAACGAACTGCCCATCACGTTCAACGGCACGCGTGGCGCATCGCGCAGCGGCCAGTACAGCTACGCGCTGCCCTCGATCGACTGGAGTGCCGACCTCAGCAACCAGACCAAGCTGCGCGCCAGCTACGGCCAGACCATCGGCCGTCCGGGCTGGAATGCCATCCAGGGCGGCCGCACGCTGAACGGCCTGGCACGGATCGACGGCGGGACGGGCAACGTGGGCAACCCCGACCTGAAGCCGCTGCACTCGACCAACTTCGACTTGTCGGCAGAGCATTACTACGCCAAGGGCAGCTACGTGGCGGCGAGCTACTTCACCAAGTCCCTCAAGGACTACAACGAAGCCGTCATCACGCCGCAGACCATTCCCGGCCTGACAACGCCTGTCGGCGGTGCCTACTACAAGCAGGCCACCACCACGGGCGGCTGCCTGCCCAGCGATTCGGGTTGCATCCGCGCCTACATTTTCGCCAAGCTGGCCAGTTCGCCGGGCGTCGACGCCACCGGCAAGATCATCACCGGCCAGTCCGGCGATCCGCTGCTGTCGTTCAACATGGGTACCTTCCAGAACAATCAGCAGACCAGCAAGATCAACGGCGTCGAGCTGAATGCGCAGCACATCTTCGGCAACACGGGCTGGGGTGTGTCGGCGAACTTCACGAAGGTGCGGTCGAATCGGAGCTACGACAACAACAAGGCCGGCGCGCAGACCGATGTGCTGGTCGGTTTGGGTGATTCCGGCAACCTCGTGGGCTTCTACGAGAACGCCGACTTCAGTGCCCGACTCGCCTACAACTGGCGCGGCCAGTTCCTGGTCGCCAACTTCGGCGGCGTCGAAGGCGCCCAACCCTTGTACGTCGAGCCTTACGGGCAGTTCGACCTGAGCATGGGCTACAACGTGGACAAGCATTTGCGCCTGCAGCTGGACGCCATCAACCTGACGGACCAGTACGTCCGCACGCACATGCGCAACGACAACCAGATCGGCAGCGTGACGCAGCTGGGCCGTCGCTTCATGATCGGCGCGCGGTACAAGTTCTGAGTCAGGCGCCCATCGGCGCGCATGCCTCGAGAGCGTGAAGGGGCCGGTTTCGACCGGCCCTTGCTTTTGAGGTTTCAATACGCGCCGGGCCCGCTTCCGGGGACAGGCAGGTGAACGAGCGATTGCAAGCGGTGGTGGTGCTGGGTGGCGGATCCGCCGGCTGGCTGGTGTCGGCCTTGCTGGCTGCCGAGCACCCCGAACTGCGCATCACGGTGATCGAGTCGACCGACGTGCCGGTGATCGGGGTCGGCGAGGGAACGTGGCCGTCGATGCGCGACACGCTGCGCCGCATCGGCTTGTCGGAAACGGCATTCGTCCGCCGCTGCCAGGTGGCCTTCAAGCAGGGGTCGCGCTTCGACGGCTGGCTGCGGGGCGACGCCGGATCGGCAGGCGACCGCTACTACCACCCCTTCATGCTGCCGGTGGGCCATGGCGACGTGGACCTGGCAGCAGCCTGGCAGGCCACGCAGGCCGGGCGGCCCTACGCCGATGTGGTCAGCCCCTCGGTGCAGATCTGCGAGGCCGGCCGGGCGCCCAAGCAGGTGCAGACGCCGGATTTCGGCGCCGTCGCCAACTACGCCTATCACTTCGACGCCGGCCTCTTCGGCCTGATGCTGCGCGAGCACGCCACCGGCGTCCTGGGTGTGCAGCACCTGGTCGACCATGTCGAGGCCGTGATGCCGCACGAGAACGGCGACATCGCCGCGCTGCGCACCCGCGAACACGGCGACGTGGCCGGGGACCTCTTCATCGACTGTTCCGGCCTCGCGGCGCGGCTCATCGGCGAACACTACGGCATGCCGCTGAAGAGCGAGCGCGAGGTGCTGTTCAACGATGCCGCGCTGCCGGTGCAGGTGCCGTATGCCCAGCCCGACGCGCCGGTGGCCCCGTGCACCGTGGCCACGGCCTGGGCCAAGGGCTGGATCTGGGACATCGGCCTGCCCGCCCGCCGGGGCGTCGGCTGCGTCTTTTCACGCGCCCATGCCAGCGAGGACGAGGCCCGGGCGGCGCTGCAGGCCTACCTGGATGCCACCGGCGCGCCGGCCGAGCGCCCGGCGCCGCGGCTGATCCGCTACGACCCGGGCTACCGCCAGCAGTTCTGGGTGCGCAATTGCGTGGCCGTGGGCCTGGCCTCGGGCTTCATCGAGCCGCTCGAGGCCTCGGCGCTGGCGCTGGTCGAGTTGTCCGCGCAACGCCTGTGCGCCGAGTTGCCGATGAGCCGCGCGAGCATGGACGCCGTGGCCCGCCGCTTCAACGACGACTTCAGCTACCGCTGGGCGCGCGTCATCGATTTTCTGAAGCTGCACTACCTGCTGTCGCAGCGCGACGACAGCGCGTACTGGCGCGACCACCGCGACCCCGCCACCTGGCCCGAGCGGCTGCGCGAGTTGCTGCCGATGTGGCGCCTGCGCCCGCCGGCGCGGCACGACTTCGGCCGCATCGATGAGGTCTTTCCCGACGCCAGCTACCAGTACGTCCTCTACGGCATGGGTTTCCGCCCTGACACCGCACCCCTGTCCCCGGCCAAACTGCAGGCTGCGCAGGCCTGCTTCGACGAGGCCGCCCGCCAGGTCCGCCGCCTGGTTGGCGGCCTGCCGGGCCACCGCAGCCTCCTCGCCCACCTTCAACAGACCGCCTCATGACCCGTCCCGCCTTGCTCGACAACGTCACGCACCGACACCTGCGCGTGCGCACCGAGCGCAGCGCCGTACTGGGCGATGCGCGCCAGTCGGCCCTCGCCCTGCCGGCCGAATTCCGCCAGCTGCAGGCCCACTTTCCCATCGTGTTCCAGCTCGTCGAGGGCGACGTCGGCTTTCAGCCCATCGCCCTTTTCGGGCTGGAAGAGGGCCAGAATCTCTTCCTGACCCATGCCGGCTGGGACGCCTCGGCCATGCCCATGGCGCTGCAGCGCGAGCCCTTCCTGATCGGCCGTGCGGCCGACAACAGCCTGCAGCTGCACATCGACCTCGACAGCCCCCGCGTCGTGCGGCCCGACCAGGGTGAACTGGGCACCGCGCTCTTCCTGCCCCAGGGCGGCTTCAGCGAATACCTCGACCAGGTGGTGGCCTTGATGGAGAGCCTGCACGCGCAGGCGCAGCAGTTGCCGGCCTTCATCGGTGCGCTGACCCGCCACCAGCTGCTCGAGCCCTTCATCTTCGACCTCGAGCTGCCCAGCGGTGAACAGTCGCGCCTGACCGGCCTGTTCACCGTCAACGAGGAGCGCCTGCTGGCCCTGCCGGGCCCGGCGCTGGAAGAACTGGCGCGCGAGGGCCACCTGCTGCCCGCCATGCTGCAGATCGCCTCGCTGGCCCAGCTGCCGGTGCTGGCCGAGCGCGCCGCCCGCCGCTGAACGGCCGCTGCACACCACCCGGCTCCACCATGCGCGCCATACCCGACTGGACCGGCCCCTTCGATCCCGAGGCCCTGCCCGACGCCTTGCTGACGGCCGAGCGGCCGTATGTCGTGCGGGGCGCCTTCGCGCACTGGCCGGTGGTGCAGGCGGCGCGCCAGTCCGACGACGCCCTGGCGCGCTACCTGGTGTCCCACTACAACGGCGTGCACGTCGGGCTCTTCCAGCTGCCACCGGAGGCCCGCGGCCGCGTCTTCTATGCCGACGAGACGCTGCGCGGCTTCAACTTCAGCCGCCACACCGCGACGCTGGACCAGGTGCTGCTCGGCCTGCTGGGCGTGGCCGACGCGCCGCAGCCGCCGGGCCTGTACGTCGGCTCGACCACGGTCGAAGCGATCTTGCCGCGCTTCTTCGATGCCCATCCCATCGGCATGGGGCAGCGCGACGCCTTGGTCAGCCTGTGGCTGGGCAACCGCACCCGCATCGCCGCCCACTACGACTTGCCGGACAACCTGGCCGTGGTGGCCGCCGGCCGCCGCCGCTTCACGGTCTTCCCGCCGCAGCAGATCCACAACCTCTACGTCGGTCCGCTCGAGCCCACCCCGGCCGGCCAGCCGATCAGCCTGGTGGACTTCGCCAACCCCGACCTGGCCCGCTTCCCGCGTTTTGCCCAGGCCTGGGAGGCCGGTGAGCAGGTGGAGATGGTGCCCGGCGACGCCCTCTTCATCCCCAGCATGTGGTTCCACCACGTCGAGGGGCTGGCGCCCGTGAACCTGCTCATCAACGCCTGGTGGCGGCAGACGCCCGAACACGTGGACTCGCCGCTCGCCACCTTGCGCCTGGCCCTGATGACCCTGCGCGACCTGCCCGAGAAGGAGCGGCGGGTCTGGCAACACCACTTCCAGCACTTCATCTGGGGGGCGGATGCCGACAGCTGGGCCCACATCCCCGAGGCCGCGCGCGGCCTGCTCGGGCCCATAGCCGAACCCCTTTCGCGCCAGGCCCGCGCGCAACTGCTGAGCCAACTGAAGCGATGACCAACACCCTGCAACCGTTCAACCGTGTCGTCATCGCTGGCGGCGGCACCGCCGGCTGGATGATGGCCGCGCTGATGAGCAAGCTGCTCGGCAAGCAGCTGACCATCAAGCTGGTCGAGTCCGAGGAAATCGGCACCGTCGGCGTCGGCGAGGCCACCATCCCGGCGCTGCACACCTTCCACAACCTGCTGGGCATCAACGAAGCCGAGTTCATGGCCGCGACGAACGCGACCTTCAAGCTCGGCATCAACTTCGAGGGCTGGAAAGCCATCGGCGAGGACTACTTCCACTCCTTCGGCTCGACGGGCAACGACCACTGGAGCGCCGGCTTCCAGCACTTCTGGCTGAAAGGCCGGGCCGCCGGGCTCGCCCGCACCTACACCGACTACAACCCCGAGACGGTCGCTGCCTTCGCCAACCGCTTCGCGCACCTGCCCAACCAGGCGCTGAACTACGCCTACCACCTGGACGCGAGCCGCTACGCCCGCTTCCTGCGCGCCATGAGCGAGGCCTGCGGGGTGCAGCGCATCGAGGGCAAGATCGCCCGCGTGCTGCAGCACGCGGCCGACCACGGCGCCGCCCGCGCGGGTGACATCGCGGCGCTGCAGCTGGCCGACGGCAGCCGCATCGAGGGCGACCTCTTCATCGACTGCACGGGCTTTCGTTCGCTGCTGCTGGGCGAGACCCTGGGCGTGGGCTACGAGGACTGGTCTCACTGGCTGCCTTGCGACCGTGCCGTGGCGGTGCAGACGACCTCGGTGCGCGACGCCTGGCCCTACACGCGCTCCATCGCCCACCCCTTCGGCTGGCAGTGGCGCATCCCGCTGCAGCACCGCGTTGGGAACGGCCTGGTCTACAGCAGCAAGGAACTCAGCGACGCCGACGCACCCGACATGCTCAGTCGCAACGTCGAGGGCGAACTGATCACTCAGCCGCGCCTGATCAAATTCCTGCCCGGTCAGCGCCACAAGGTGTGGGAGCGCAACTGCGTGGCCGTGGGCCTGGCGGGCGGCTTCGTCGAGCCGCTGGAATCGACCAGCATCCACCTGATCCAGCGCCACGCCATCCGGCTGATGCAGCTTTTTCCGGCCGGCGGCGTCCAGCAGGCGGATGTGGACGAGTTCAATCTGCAGTCCCAGCGCGACCTCGAGCACATCCGCGACTTCATCGTGTTGCACTACCACGTCAACGCGCGCACCGATTCGGCGCTGTGGCGGCACGTCCGCGAGATGGCGTTGCCGCCGTCGCTGCGCCACCGCATCGAGCTGTTCCGCGAGACGGCGCGCGTCTTCCGGCCGAGCGACGAGCTCTTCGCCGAGAACTCCTGGGTCCAGGTGATGATGGGGCAGGGCATCACGCCCGAGCGCTACCACCCGGTGGCCGACCTGATGGGGCCGGACGAACTGCAGCGCTTCCTGGACGACATCCGCGTGCGGGTGCAGCGCATCGTCGGCGGCCTGTCGACGCACCAGGCCTACGTGGAGCATCTGTGCGCGCCGTTCCGCGGCGCGGCCGAGGCCCGCGCGGGCGGTTGACGCGCGCGCCAGCGGCGAAGCAAAGTGCCGGGGTGGCGCAGCTGCGTGACGCCGTGGGGCAGATGGACATGGCAACGCGGCACAACGCCGCCTTGGTCGAGCAGCGTGCGGCGGCAGCGGAAAGTCTGAGGGGCCGGTCGCGGGAGCTGGTGCAGGCTGTGGCGGTCTTCAAGCTGGCGCGAAAGCCGGCCCACTCTGCATGCCAGTCGCCCCGCGCTCCAGCAGGAAGGCGCGCAGCACGGCCAGGAACTCGTCGTTCTGTTCGGCGAAGGTCATGTGCCCGCTGTGCTCGAAGACGTGCAGCCGGGCCTGCGGCAGCCGCGCCGCGATGCCTTCGGCCGCGGCCACCGAGCAGGTGCGGTCGTGCCGCCCGGCCAGCACCAGAACGGGCTGCGGCACGCCCCCCAGGCGGTCCTCGACCTCGATGCCGCCGTAACCGCCCGCCGCGAACAGGCGCAGCACCTCCGGTGCGCCGACCATGCCGGCGGTGCGGCGTTCGAACTCGGCGATGCGCGGATCCAGCGGGTTGCCGAAGTGGAAGGGCAGCTGCAGGCGCAGCAGCTCGGCGACGTCCGCCGCGGTCTGCGCCGTGGCCTCGCGCGCCCAGGACTGCGTCACCTGCTCGCGCAGGGCCAGCGGCTCGAAGCGCGCCAGTTCGGCTTCGACGTGCGACATCAGCGCCGCGCTGCTGCCGACGCCGCAGGACACGATGGTCTGCGAGGCGGCGCCCGGGAAGTCGACCGCCTGCTGCAGCGCGACGAAGGCGCCGTAGGAATGGCCCAGCACCGCGTAGCGCGGCAGCCCGAGGGCACGCGCCAGCAGGCCGACGTCGGCCGCGTGCTGCGCCAGCGTCCAGGTGGCCACGGGCGGGCGGCCTGAGCGGCCGTTGGCGCGCTGGTCGACCAGGATCAGCCGGCAGCGGTCGCCCAGCGCGTCCAGGTAATCGCCGAACATGTGGTGGTCCAGGCCCGGCCCGCCGTGCAGCAGGATCAAGGGGTGGCCCTGCCCGCGCTCGACGATGAAGAGTTCGGTGTCGCCGATGTCGACCAGGTGACCTTCGGAAGGGGGCATGCAGGGCCTCGATGGCGTTTGGGGAAGCGGCATTCTGCGCGAGCAGCGGCGCCGCCTGCGAGCCACCCGCAGACCCGACAGGCTCGCGGATGTCAGCACCCTGGCAGCTTGGCGCCGATGCCATCGACAAGCCCGCTGACAACCCCGCTGAACGAGCCCGACAGGCCGGCCCTGCCAACCCTGGCCCCAGCCCCGGCAGGCGCGCCAGCAGCGGCCTGCGCCGCGGGTGTGCTGACCGTGCTCTACGACGGCGCTTGCCCGCTGTGCCGCCGCGAGATCGCGCCGTACCGCGGGCGGTTGTTCGCGCTCCGCCCATCCAAGCCGGCGTGTCGAGCGGTTCGTGGCGCACGCGCCTGACGTCGATGCACCGTACCCAAGGCGACACCGTGGTTGGCTGGGCAAAGTTGGGCAAGCCGGCCCCGCGTTGCCCGGGGCGGCCGGGCGACGGCATCCTCTTCCGCGACGCTGATTCGGGGCCGCCCGCTCACCAGACCACGATCGGCTCGCCGGCCACCATCGCGTCACCGGCCTTGCAGCCGAAGGCCTGCGCGAAGGCGCTCATCTGGCTCATCGGCCCGAGCACGCGCCAGCGGCCCGGTGAATGGCCATCGGTGCGCAGCTGGTCGACCAGGGCCTCGGGGCGCGCCTTGACCCGCCACAGCAAGGCGTTGTTGGTGAAGTAGCGCTGCTCGGGCGTCAGGCCATCGACCAGCGGCGTGGCCAGTCCGGCGGCGCGTTGGCGCTTCAGCGCGATCTGCAGACCTTCGTAGGCGATCTGGATGCCGCCCACGTCGGACAGGTTCTCGCCCAGCGTCAGCTGGCCGTTGATGCGCACGCCGGGCACCGGCTCGTAGCTGCTGTACAGCGCCGCCACGCGGTCGGCGCGGGCCTTGTAGGCGGCGGCGTCGGCGGGCAGCCACCAGTCGCGCAGATTGCCCTGGGCGTCGAACTGCCGGCCGCGGTCGTCGAAGTGGTGGGTGATCTCGTGGCCGATGACCATGCCGATGCCGCCGAAGTTGGTGGCGTCGTCGGCCCCGGCGTCGAAGAAGGGCGGCTGCAGGATGCCGGCCGGGAAGACGATCTGGTTACCGCTGGCCGCGAAGGCGTTCACGATGTGCGGGCTGGTGTTCCAGCGGCTGCGGTCGACCGGCCGGCCCAGGTCCTTCAGGCGCTCGGCCGTGACCCAGGCGTTGGCGCGCAGCAGGTTGCCGGCGTAGTCGTCGTCCTGCAGCAGCAGGCCGTCCCAGCCCTGCCATTTCTCGGGCGCGCCGATCTTGGCCGTCATCGCGGCCAGCTTGGCCTGGGCCAGCAGCTTGGTCGGCGCGCTCATCCAGGGCAGGGCCTCGATGCGCTGGTGCATGGCGGCCTTGATGTCGGCCAGCATTTGCAGCGAGCGGGCCTGCGCCTGCGGCGAGAAGGCCTTGCTGACGAAGAGCTCGCCCAGCGCTTCCGACACCGGTGCGCCGCCATAGGCGCCGCCGATCATCAGGATCACCTGCTCGGCCCGCGTGGGCGGCGCCTGCAGGCCGCGGATGGCCCCGCTGCGGTAGGCGAAGTGGCTGTCGGCCAGGGCCTTGGGGCCGAATTCGGCGATCGCCTCCAGGCTGCGCACGCGCAGGTAGGTCTGCCAGGTCGACAGCGGCGCGCTGGCCGCCAACTCGGCAATGGCGCGGGCGTGGCCGGTCTGGCCAACCACCAGCGGCGCCTGTTCGACCTGGGCCTTCGGCAGACCCCAGGCGGTGATCCAGGCCGTCCAGTCGAAGCCGGCGCCCAGGTCCTTCAAGGCGGCGCCGCTCATCGCGTTGTAGACCGCGTTCGGGTCGCGCCGCTGCACGCGGGTCAGCGTGGCGCGGGCCATCGTCGCCTCGAAGGCCAGCAGGCTGTCCAGCGTGGCCTCGTCGGCCGGCGCGCCGGCGGCCTTCAGCAGGGTCTGCGCGTGCAGGCGGTAGGCGGCCGTGACGCGGCGGGTGTTGTCGTCGCTGCGCGTGTAGTCGTCGCGGTCGGGCAGGCCCAGGCCGGCCTGGCCGACGTTGATGACGTGGCGGTTGGCGTTCTTCGCGTCAGGCCCGACGTTCAGGCCCAGCGGCGGGTTCAGCTGCAGCCGGGCCATCTCGCCCAGCAGGGCGGGCAACTGTTCGCGGCCGAGGCCATTGATGCGCGTCAGGATCGGCTGCACGGCGGCCAGGCCCTGGCGCTCGATGGCGGCCGCGTCCATGCCGCTGCGGTAGTAGCGGGCCAGCAGCTTCAGGCCGGGCGTGGTCTGGCGTGCGGGGTCGGCGGCGAGTTGGGCCAGTGCCGCGATCAACACCTTGTCGTTGGCTTCGCGCAGGGTGTCGAAGCTGCCGATGCGCGCCTTGCTGGCCGGCACCTCGGCGGTGGCCAGCCAGCGGCCATTGACGTGGCTGTCGAAGTCGCTGCAGGCCGTCGCGGTGGTGGTGACGGTGGCGACGCGGTCGGCGGCCGTCGCGGACAGGCCGCTCAGGGCCAGGGTGCAGGCGGCGGCGATGCGCTGGAACTTGGGGCTCATGGGCAGGGAAGGGGTGGACGAAGCGGCGAAGTCTAGGCTGGCGTTGGCATGGCATGGCATGGGGTGGCATGGGGTGGCATGGGGTGGCCTTGGGCCCCCCCAGCACCTGGCGCCGATCTGAACGCCGTTGGCAGTCCATGAAACTTTCAGCCTCGACGGCGTGAGCCTGGGGGAATCGCTGATCAATTCACCGCCGCAGCCCCGCGACGTGTGCGCCTGAAGTCATCGACCCATCCGCCCGACCGACCCTGCCCCCACGCAGTTTTGCCAGCGCCGAATTCGCCTTGCAGAAGAAGCAAATGCGCCGCGAGCAGCTTCTCGCCGAGAGGGAACGGGTGGTGCGGTGGGCGCGGTTGATCGCGGTGACCGGTCGGCCCACTCGACGCCGACCGCAGGATGAGCCGCCTCCCGGGCTTTCAGGCCTTTGCCGGGACCGCCACCACGACGGTCTGCGCGTCCGCGGCCGGCAACTGGGCGACGTAGCCTTGGGCTTGCTGCAGCGCGGCGGATCCCCACTGGGCGGTGTGCTCGCTGCGGTAGTTGAACCACAGGGCGCGGTGCGTACCGCCGCTGACGATGACCCGGGCGATGGCGGCATCGTTCGGGTGGCCAAAGATCGCGCCGTTGGTGCTGACGATGTAATGACTGGCCTGCACCGCCTGCATCAGGGCCGTGGTGACGTTGGCCTGGCTGCCGTGGTGGGGCAGCTTGAACACATCCACCTGCAGCGGCAGCGCCACGCCGCGGTGCGCGGCCAGCGCTTTCAGGGCCGGGATCAAGACCGTGGGGTGGGCATCGGCGCCCAGCAGCACCGAGGCGCCTCGGTGCTCCAGCAGCAGGGTGATGCTGGAACCGTTGGCCGGGGCGTGATCGACCGCCGTCACCTTGGCGGCCAGCGCGGCCAGGTCGGGCACGCCAGGTTCGCGGGGCGCTGCCTCCGGTGGGGGTGGCGGCGCCGACCGGTCGAGCTGGGCCAAGGCCTTGTCCCACACCGCGAAGAGCGTCGCCAGGCTGGCCGGCGTCGGCGACAGCAGCGTGAGCCGGGGTTCATCGGGCCGATACGGCAGTTCGACGAAGGGCACTGCCGCCGACGTGACGGCATGGCTGCCGCCCCAGGCCTGGTTCCAGGGCAGGGTGGTCGGCTGGGCGCCGAGCAGGCCGGCCAGCGACTGGCCTTCGGCGACGCCCCGCGCGGCCGGTTGCACCGGTGCGTTGAACCAGACATCGCCGAAGGTCAGGCCCAGCGTGCGGTCATTGAACAGCGAAGCGGCGCCGCCGATGTGGTCGTGGTCGATGTGGCTGATGACGGCGAGGTCGATGTGCCGCCGGCCCGACGCGTCGAGCGGTAGCGAGGCCAGGCGCGCCTTCAGGGTCGGCCAGCATTCGTCAGGGCCGGTGTCGACCAGCAGCCGCCAGGGGCCGGCCGGCGTGGCGCAGGTGACGAGGAGGGCGTCACCGTAGCTGGCCGGCAAGGCTTCGACGGTGATGGCCGGGGTGCTCATGGTGAGCACCCTAGCGGAATGTGTCGAGGCCGGCGAGTTGTTTTTCCCGCAGGTCGCGTTGCAGGCTCAACCGGGCCCCCGCCTTCGCCGACCTTCAACCACCAGATCGGCGGCGGGAGGTCCAGGGCGCGACGGTGTCCGCCGTCTCGGTAATTGCCCCGAGAATGCGCTTTCGGCGCCACGACGGCGCGCAACAGGCGCAAGCATGCTGGGCTGGATCTTCAAGAGGCAGGGCATCAAGTCCGGGTCGGCACCCGCCGAGGCCCCGAGCCGTCTGGCGGCAGAGGTGTCCGCACCCCAGGTGGACTGGACGGCCGCGCTGGCGCGCGCGCGCGGCGACGATGAGGCCCTGCTGACCCTGGCCAGCACCGCCGGGGCGCCACTCCCGTTCAAGCAAGGCGCCGTCGAGGCCCTCACGGGAGAAGCGGCGCTGAGACTGGCCGAGCGCGAGTTCCGCAGCCACGATCGACGCGTCCACCAGGTGGCCCGGCAGCGGCTGCAGGCCAAGGTGGCTCAGCGCCTGGCCCGCGAGGAGGCCGAGCGCCTGATCCAGGACGCGCGAAATCTGGCTGGTGGCGTAGACGTGCCGGCGAATCGGGTGGTCGAGCTCGACCGGGCCTGGGCGTCGCTGGATGCCGACGCCATCGAGACCGCCCGGCGGGATGAATTCGGGGCGCTGTCGGCCCGACTGACCGGGCAGCTGCGGCAGCGCGCAGACCTCGCGCAGCAGCTCAAACACTGGCAGGCCGCGGCCAGGGCTGCCGTCGGGCAACTGCAGGTGGCCTGCACTGGGGCTGCTGCAGGAACGCAGGACCGAACGGCGCTCAGCGACGCAGCCAGCGCGGCCCGCGGCGTGACGGGCGCGCTGCCGCCGGACGGGGCGGCTGAGCCGGCGACGGCCCGCGCGCTGGCCGACCTGCAACAGGCCATCGAGACCGCGACCACGCTGGACGGCCACTTGCTGGTCCTCGATCGCTTGCTGGCCGCATCGGCTGAAACGCAGCCCCTGACTGCCGGCGATCTGGCGGGCGAGCAGCTGCCCCTTGGCGCCGACGACGCGCTGCGCAGCTGGCAGGCGCTGCCGCCGCTGCCCGACGCCGGCCTGGCCGCGCTGCTGCAGAGCCGGCAGGCGCGCTGGCAGGTGGCCTGCGATCGGGCGCGGCAGGCGCGGCAGTTGCAGCGGCGTGAACAGGCCCGCGAGCACCAGCGAGGGCGCCAGGTGCAGCAGCGCACGGCCCTGGTCGACCATCTGGCGCTGGCCGAGGCAGCCCTCGACGACGGGCAGTTGGTCGAAGCCCACCGCCTGCTCAGTGACATCGACGAGCAACTGCAAGGTGCCGATGCGTCCGATGCACTGCAGACCCGCATCCAGGCGGCCCAGGCCCGGCTGGCACAGCTGAGGGGCTGGCAGCACTGGGCCGGCCGGCGCGCGCGTGACGAACTGGTGCTGCAGGCCGAAGCCCTGGCGGTCGCCACGGTCGCCGGCGACGGCCGGGTCGATGGCCAGGTCCAAGGTGACGCCGAGGTCCTGGCCGAAGTGGCGCGGCTGTCGATCCGCCAGCGTGCCGACCTCATCCAGACCCTGCGCCAGCGATGGAAGGAAATTGACAGCCTGGGTGGCGGCGGTGATCAGGCGCTGTGGCGTCGTTTCGACGCCGCCCTGGCGGCCGCTGGCGAGCCGGTGGCGGCGCACGTCTCGGCACAGCGCGCGGCCCGGCAGGCCAATCTGTCGGCCCGGCTGGAACTGCTTGAAGTCCTCGAAGCGGCCGGCGCTGCCGGCGCACCGGGGCTGGCGGATGGCGCAGGCGGGGAGGGCGCGGCGGCGGGCATCGCCGGGCCGGACGCGAAAACCGAGCCGCCTGCGCAGGCCCCTGAGCAGGCGCGCCGGCTGGCCAGCGCGCTCGACCGCTTCCAGACCGAATGGCGCAAGCTCGGTCCGCTGGCGCACACGGTGCCGCGCGCGGCGCAAGGGGCGCTGCTTGCTCGCCTGCAGTCGGCACTGAGCAGGCTCGAAGCGCCGCTACAGGCGGCCCGCGCGCTGGCCGGCGCGCAGCGCCAGACCTTGGTGGCGCGTGCTCGCGGGCTGGCCGACGAGGCATCCGGACGCAACGGCGATCTGGTGGTCGGCGTGCGGGCCCTGCAGGCTGAATGGCAGCAGCAGGCGAAGGCGTTGCCGCTGAGCCGCGCCGACGAGCAAGCCCTGTGGGCCGATTTCAAGGCCGCGATCGACGCCGCCTTCGCTGCCCGCGAGGCGGTCTACAGCGCGCGCGAAGCCGAGATCGAGGCCCATGCCGCCGAGCGCTCGGCACTGATCGAACGCCTGCGTGCTGGCGTCGGCGACAGCCCGCCGACGCAGCGCCGCCTGCTGGCCGAGGTCGATGAAGCGTGGCGGCGCTGCGGGCCAGCGCCGCGCGCCCGTGCCGCCACGCTCGACGCCGGGTTCCGCGCCGCCCGTGACGCGCTCAGCCAGAGCCTGGAAGGCAGCCAGCAGCGCGCCTGGCGCGCCACCTGCGATGCGCTGGACGCCAAGCTGTCGCTGTGCCAGGCGGGCGAGCAAGGCAGGGCCGGCGGCACCGATCCCGATGTGGCGAGCACCACGGCGGCGTGGTCGACCTTGCCGTTGTTGCCAGAACCCCTGGAAAGCGCGCTGCGTCGCCGCGCCGGGCTGGCGCCATCCAGCAGCCCGGTCAAGGCGCCCGATGTCGACGGTCTGCTGCTGGATGTCGAGATCGCCTGGAACTTGCCGACGCCGCCGGCCTTCGAGTCCGCGCGCCGCGCGCGCAAGTTGCTGGCCATGAAGCTGTCCCTCGAGGGCCGTCGTGCAGCCCTGCCGCAAGGTCTCGCCCCGGTTGCCGCGATGGCCATGCTGCTGGCTTGCGCCGACCTGGACGAGGCTCAGCGTGAGCGCTTGGCCGCAGTGCTCGCGAACTGGCGCCTTCAGGGTCCGTAGCGCCTGTCCTGAAAGGCGCCTGTGCCCGCTGCGGGGTGGCGACCCGACCCCGGCGAGGTTGAAGGCGATCAAGGCGTCGCAGAGGCCGCGGCAGCGCCCTGGATCCGGTCCAACTCGTCCAGCAAGGCGCGGGCGGCGCGCGCATCGCTGCGGCCCAGCGCAGCGGCCATGCGGCGCAGTGGTTCGTCAGCCGGACGGAAGTCTGGGCTGGTGCGCAGCACGGCCAGCAAGGGCGCGCGCACCTGTTCCAGCATCTTGGTCACATCGGCTGTCGGCCGGACGTCACGACCGGCTGCAAGGAACAGATCGCGGGCCTGCCAATAGGCTGCGAGACGCCTTTGAAAGTCTCCGCCCGGGGTGTTGCCCAGCAGTTCTTCGGGCGCGATCTGCAGTTCGCCCAGCAAGGCCTGCAGCCGGTCCCTGGCCTGTGAGTCGGGGGCATAGGTGATGCGCGGTGCGGTGTAGGCCACGACGGGGTGGTCGTCGGTGTTCACGGCCGCATCGCCAGCGAAGTGCAGCAGGGCCTGCGGGCCGGCAACGAAGCCGCCGAGCAGTGCATAGCGGTCGATCAGGCCGAAATCGGCCAGGCGCGGCAGTCCGGTCGGCGCCTCGAGTCGCTGCTGCAGCAGCGCGGCATCGAAACGCGCGCCACCCCGGCGAGCCAGCAGGCCCAGCACCGGCGTGTCCAGGCTGTTGGTGGCCAACATCGCCCACGCGCCGGGGTAGACCTGCAGGTAGGCCTGCACGATGCTGCGCAGCGTCTCGCGGTCCAACTGGTGCAAGGGCAGCCACTGACAGAAAAGGCCGCCTTCGGCCAGACGGCTTTGCACCGCCTGGAAATGCTCGACGGTGTACAGCGACCCCGAGCCGCTGCGCGCCGGATGGAAGTTGTCGGAGATGATGACGTCGTAAGCGGGGCCGCGGCTGCGCATGTGGCGCCTGGCGTCCGCCGTCACCACCTGCAGCCGCTGGGGCAGGCCCTCGGTCCCGGGCTCGGCCTGCGCGGCGGCGAAATGCGCTGCAGCCGCGACGACCTCGGGCAGCAGTTCGACGGCCTCCACCTGCAGCCCGGGGTCCTGGGCCGCCGCCCGCGCGGTGGTGCCGGTACCCAGTCCCAGGAACAGCACGCGCCGCGGGGCCGGGTGCAAGAGCAGCGGCAGCAAGGCCTGCCTCGCATCGGACAGCTGGCTGTGGCTGCTGCCCTCCTGCTGGCGGTTGTTGATGCGCAGGCGCGACACGCCGCTGGCATCTTCCACCACGCTGACCGCGGCCAGTGCGCCTTCCTGGTAGCTGACGATGTGGCCGCCGTCCGGCACCTCGACAAAGGCCAAGGGCGGTGCCCATATCGCGACCGCGACAAGGCCAGCCATGGCGGCTGCGACCATGGCCCGGGCGGGCGCCGTCCAGCTGCCCCGGGTGGCTGCCAGCCCGAAGTAGCCGGCCACCACCAGCAGCAGCGACAGCTTGGACCCCAGCAGCGGCACCAGCAGCACGCCGAAGAGCGGGGGCGCCACCGCCGCACCCAGGGTGTTGACGGCCAGTGCACGGCTGAATCCCAGGCCCTGGTGCTGCGCGCGCAGACACATTTCGCTGAACAGTGCGCCCATCACGGCTGTCGGCAGCAAGAACGCGGCCAGCGCCAGGGTGCCCTCGGTCAGCAGGGCCGACAGCAGGCCGCTGCCGAGTGCCGCGCGCACCGTGTCGCGGATGTGCTCGGCGGCCCACAGCGTTGCGGCGCCCGTCAGGCAGGCAGCCGCCAGCAGCACCAGCAGGCGGCCTTGCAGCAGGTCGGCTGCGCTGCGGTCGGCAGCGCTGGCAGACGGCCGGCGCTGCCAGGCTGCCGCGCCGGCCGCCGTGCCCACCAGGTAGACCGCCAGCAAGGCGGCGTAGGTGTAGACGGTGGCTTCGGTGACCTGGCTGAGCACGCGAACGACCAGAACTTCGTAGGCGATGCCGAGCAGCCCGGTGGCCGCCAGGGTCGCCAGCAGGGACCGCGCCGGGCTGGCTGCCTTGTCAGTCGCGGCTGCCGGGTTCGGTGCGGCTTGGCCTGACCTCGGCGCCAGCTGCCAGGCCCCCAGTGCGCACAGCCCGTTCAAGGCCGCGCAGACCGCCGCCGTGCGGGTCAGCCCGAAACCAGGCACCAGCCAGAAGGCTGCCGCCAGAACGCCCAGCAGGGCGCCCAGGGTGTTGCAGGCATACAGGCCGGCGGTCGATGGTCCGACCCCCTGCAGCCTCTCGAGGACGCGGGCCATCGCGGGCAGCGTGGCGCCCATCGCCGCCGTGGCCGGCAGCAGCAGGCAGAAGGTCGCGCCGAAGGCCACGCTCCATTGCCAGGCCGGCGTGGGCTGCGCGCCCGTTGTCGCCAGCACCCAGCCGCTGACCGGCGCCAGCGCCAGGGCCAGCACGCCGCTCCACAGCGCGATCAGGATTTCACAAGCCGCATAGGCCCGCTCGGGTCGCGCCGACCGCTCGATGCGCGGCCCCAGCGCCCAGGCACCGAGCGCGAGGCCGCCGAAAAAGGCGGTGATGACCGCCAGCACGGCCGCGGCCTCGTGGCCCAGCCACAGCGCGGCCTGCTGCGTCCACACGATTTGGTAGCCCAGGCCGGCAAAGCCCGAGGCCACCATCAGGCTGCAGGCCAGCGCCCGCTGGCGCGCAGGACGATCAGCCGCCAAAACTGACCGCGTAGCCCCAGCTGTCGAGCCGGTTCGGTATCGCGTTGAAGGCCATGCTGATGCGCCGCTCGCCGGGATTGGGCGGCACGGCGTGCATCAGGTAGCTGGGGAACAGGACCAGGTCGCCCGGCTGCGGCGCGGGGCTGACCCATTTGTCGGCGTTGTAGGGGCCAGGCGTCATGCGTGCATGGTCGTTGCGGAAGGCGAAATCGGTGCCGCCCGGCGATTTCATGAACACCGTCTGCGAATCCGGGTGGGTCGGTGTCAGGTAGACCACGCCCGACACGAAGCTGTTGGCGTGGTTGTGCATCGCCTGGTGGCCGCCGGTGTCCAGCACGTTGACCCACATCTCCTTGATCGACCAGCCCAGCCTTTCGCCGAACAGCAGCAGGCCGAAATCGGCCAGCTTCGGCGTGATCAGGCCGGCCGCCTCGACGAACAGCGGGCTGTCGGCCGGCCGCAGCATTTTGGTGTGCGACAACTGGGCCGAAGAATTGTTGTCACGCACCGCCAATGCGCTGAAATGCGCCACCAGCAGCTGCACCAGCTGCGGCGACAGCGCGCCGGGCACGCGCAGGAAAGGCGTGGGAAAGAGGCCGATGACCTCGTCCATGTCTGGCGCTTTCCGGTGTCCGGCGTCTGCCGATTTCAGAGTCCGGGCGTTCAGCCTTGCTGGCGGCGCTTGACGAAGGCCACTGCCACCAGACCGGCAGCCAGCAGCGCGTAGGTGTCGAGTTCCGGCACGGCGCTGATGTTCAGGCCGATGTTGTCGTAGGCCACGAACAGGGCGTTGCCGCCGAAGTTGACCGATTGCGCCACACCGGCGAACTTCACGCTGGTCAGGTCGAAACGGCAGAAGGCGAGGTCGGTGCAACCCACGCTGGCGTTGCCGAACAAGCTGGCGCTGGCCAGCAGCGTGCCGGTGCTGTTGAGACCCGAATAGATATTCACGGCGTCCAGCGTGTTCACGGCCGACGAGTACCAGAAGGTCAGCTGGCCGGTGAAGCCGCTGGCCACGTTCATGGTTGCCGTCTGGTCCATCGCGACCAGCACCGTGCCGGCCGTCGGGGCGTTCAGGTAGTAGGGGCCGGCTGCGTCGTTCGACAGGCCGACAGCTGCGTCGGTGAACGACACGCCGAAGTTGGCCCCGCTGTTGCCCAGGCTGTCGGTGCCGCCGTTGTAGAAGTCGGCGATCGGATTGACGAAGCCGGTGGCGCCCTCGAAATCAAGGGTGACGGTGGTGTCGGCCCAGGCCGACGTGGTGGCGGCCAGAACCAGGGCGGCGGTGGTGATCAGCTTCATCGAAAACTCCTGTGGATGGTGAGGGTGCATGGGCCGCCGCCGGTTTGGCGCGGCCTTTATTCAAGTCGCCGTGAAGTCTAGGGAGGGGTCGGCGACAAGCGTGTGACAAAAAGTAGCTGGTCCGGTCGGCGCGGCCACGGCAGGGTCCTGCCGGTTGTCAGGCTGTCATCAGGATTCACCGGCTTCCGCCTTCGAAGGCCTGCGTCACCTTCGGCGAAGGGCGCGATCCGGAGCGCGAACTTTGAAACGCGCACCGACGCACGTCGATGCTGACCCTACCGACCGGGCCGAGCGGCGCACAGGCCCGTCACATTGACGTCACTGGCCCTTCCTAGCATGAAGCCCAAGCCGCAGGTGCTGACTGGCTGAACCGGCAGGCCATCTCGGACCACTAATTTCACACACCCAGGAGAAGCTTTGATGCGTTTCGACTTTCCCCGCACCCCGATCGCCCTGGCCGCGCTTGCGGTTATCGGCAGCGCCACGCTGGCCGTCGCGCCGACCACCGCCACCGCCGCCGGCAAGACGCCGGGCAAGTACGTCGCCGGTGACTTCCACAACCACACCACCTGCTCGGACGGTTCGATCTCGATGCAGAAGCTGGTGAAGAAGGCGACCGGCCCGGCCGGCGACGGTTGGGGCCTGGACTGGTTCGTGCAAGCCGGCCACGGCGGCAACGGCAACCGCAACTGCACCTTGACCGAAGACGAAAGCCTGGCCACGCCGGCTTACCCGCACACCGGCCAGGGTCCGACGACGACTTGGCAGTCCACCACCCCGGCCATCGCCCCCAAGGGCCTGGCTTCTGGCACCGCGCCCAATGCCAACATGTGGCGCTGGCAGTCGATCCAGGAATTCCAGTACCCGCTGATCGAATACCTGGGCGCGCTGAAGAACGTGCCGCTGTTCGCCGGTGTCGAGTCGGTCGTCGCCGGCCACGAACACGCGTCGATGTCGGTCATCACCGGCCAGATTCCGCTGTCGCTGGACACCGCGACGCTGCCCACCTCGCCGGTCATCGCCGCCAACACCAGCCGCTACACCGCTCTGGGCAACGCCAACGCGCTGGCCCAATGGGAGTACTGCTTCGACCGCAATGACACCGACACCAGCCGCGGCAACACGGCGGTCGGCAGCGCGATCGGCAACAACTGGAACTGCTCGGTCACCGGCAGCCTGAATGCCGCCGATCCGAGCTGGAACGCCACCGCCCAGAAGCTGATCCCGGCCGGCGGCACGGGCACCGGCACCAAGGGCCACCTGAAGACCGTCGAAGCGCTGAAGTGGATGGCGCAGAACCACGGCAACAGCAGCTACTACGTGCCGGCCCACCTGGAGCGCGCCGGCCCGTTCAACCCGAACGGCAACAACGGCTTCAACGTCGAGCATCTGCGCAACTTCAACAACGCCGCGCCGGCCGTCGCCTTCGGCTTTGAGACCCAGCCGGGCCACGGGGCCTCGGCCAACCGCGGTGAGTACCAGGTGCTGCGCAACGGTGGCTTCTCGGGCACCTTCACCACCGTCGACTCGGTCGGCGGCACCACCTACGGCGGCACCGGTGTCTATGGTGCGCAAGTCGGTGGCGTGTGGGACGCGCTGCTCGGCGAAGGCCGCAACTTCTGGTTTTTCGCCAGCTCCGACTGGCACAACCGCGGCATCTTCGGCCCGGATGACCGCCGCAGCACGCAGGACTTCCAGCCCGGTGAATACCAGCGCAACTACACGATGGTTCGCAATGGCAGCGACAAGGTCCGTCCGCAGACCGTGGTCAACGGCCTGCGCACCGGCAACAACTTCGCCGCCAGCGGCCAGTTGATCGACCGCCTGGGCTTCATCGCCTGCGCGTCCTACCCGGGCATCGCCGCACGCACCAACGCGTCGGTGGAAGCGCTGGCGGTGGCTGCGGCGACCAACAACACCGACATCGACACCTCGGGCTGCGCGACGATGGGCGAAAAGCTCGTCGTCAAGTCGGGTGCCGAGATCGTGGTTTCCATCGTCGTGCGCGACCCGGCCGGCTCGAACAACTCGCCGTACACCTTCGCCAACCCGTCGCTGCTGCAGGTCGGCATCAACCAGCCGCTGAACAACCCGGTTCTGGACCACATCGACCTGGTCCGTGGCCTGGTCACCGGCTACAAGACGCCGGGCGCTGCCGACTACTCGGGCGAATGGCCGCGCAACACCGACTGGCTGAAGGCCGACGGCACGACGGCCGGCCTGTCGGTGGTGCCGGCCGCCGCCAAGAACACCAGCGCTGCGGTCATCAAGACCTTCAGCGGTGCTGGCAGCACGCCTTGGGTCGCCTTCCAGTCCGGCGTGGACAACACCGGCTTCCTGAAGATGAGCTACCGCATCCCGGCGGTGACGGCTTCGCAGTACGTGCGTCTGCGTGGCACCAACCTGCCGGCCAGCGTGCCTTACGAGACCGATGCCAACGGCAACCCACTGGCCGACGTCTACACCAATGCCAACGACACGACGCGCCTGGCTATTCCCTGCACGACCGTGGGCACCACCGACTTCAACGGCTGCCCGGCGCATCTGGCCACCGCAAGCGGTGCTTCGCCCATCGCCGGCAAGAAGGCTGTGTCCTTTGACGTGGCCGCTTGGGCCGACCTGTGGTTCTACAGCAACCCGATCTACGTTCAGGTGAACGGTTCGACCGCGGTGGCCGGCGTCCAGTAAGTCACTGACGCATTTCCCCGCCCAGGCGCCGCGCGGCATCGCGCGGCGCCTTTTCCCGTTTATTGCCGGGCCGTGTCCGCACCGCCCGCCCGGTGCCCCCTGCGCCGCTTCCTTCGACCCGTCGACAACGAGCCATGTCCACACCTTTGCCGTCTTCCTCCAGCAGCGCCGCGGTGCGCCCCTTGCGCGGCGCAGGCTGGCCCGCCTGGTCGCGCGAGCCGCTGCTGCATTTCGCCCTGCTGGGCGCGCTGCTGTTCGGCGCCGACCACCTGCTGAGCCGACGCGCCAACGACCCGCGCACCATCGTCGTCGGTGCCGAGGTCGATGCCGAAGCGCGCCAGGTCTTCAAGGCCGCCCGCGGCCAAGACCCCAACGCCGACGAACTGGCCGCGCTGCGCCGCGTCTGGCTGGACAACGAGGTGCTGTACCGCGAGGGCCTGGCGATGCAGGTCGACAAGGGCGACACGGCCATCCGCGAACGCGTGATCTTCAAGGCGCTGAGCCTGATCGACGCCGACACCAAGTTGCCCCCTTACGACGACGCCTTGTTGCGCACCTGGTTCGAAAAGAACCGCGCCAAGTACGACCAACCGGGCCGCTTCGACTTCCAGGAAGCGGTGCTGTCGGGCGAACCCTCGGAGACCGACGTCCGCGCCTTCGTGGCCGCGCTGAACGCCGGCGCGCCGGGCGATGCCCAGGCCGGCCTGCGGGTGTTCAAGGGCCGGCCTTACGCCAACCTGGTCCAGAGCTACGGGCCTGAGCTGGCGAAGGCGATGGAGTCGGCGACCGTCGGCGAATGGCGGGCCTTCAGCAGCCGCGACGGCTTGCGGGTGATGCGCCTGGACGCGGCCAACGCCGCCCAGCCGGCGGCCTTCGAGCCGCTGCGTGGTGTCGTGCTGCAGGACTGGACCGATGCCGTGCTGGCCGAGCAGCGCTCGGCGGCGGTGCGCGCGCTGGCCAAGAAGTACACCGTGGTGATCGAGCCCCCGAGCGCACTGCGTCCGCTACCCCCCGCGGGGGCCGCCAGCCAGCAGCCCGGCGGCGCCGGTTCTGCGGCAGGCAGCCGGGTCATGGAGGCGAAGTGATGACGCGCCTGGTTCGCCAGCTGCTGCTGGCCCTGCTGGCCCTGCTCAGTGCCGCCGCCGGCGCGCATGAAATGAGCATGGCCGAGATGCAGATCCGCGAGCTGGCACGCGGTGAATTCATCTGGCAATGGACGGCCAGCGATGACCGCAAGGCGCTGGTCGATCTGCAGCCCGTCTGGCCCGAGGGCTGCCTTGCCGAAGGCAATGCCCTGCGCTGTGGCGCGGCCGGCCTGCAAGGCAAATTGCAGATCGAAGGTGTGGGCCAGCGCTATTCGGCGGCCATGGTCAAGGTGTTCTGGCTCGACGGCCAGAGCCGCGTCTACACGCTGACCGGCAGCCACAACTCGGTGCAGCTCTACGGCGCGGCCGACGACCCGCGCGGCGTCGGTGAGATCGCATCGGCCTA
This sequence comes from Betaproteobacteria bacterium, assembly GCA_947453725.1. Lineage (GTDB taxonomy): Bacteria > Pseudomonadota > Gammaproteobacteria > Burkholderiales > Burkholderiaceae_C > Rubrivivax. Next base: position 76,529 of record CANGHH010000016.1, read on the forward strand.
CCTGCTGCTGGGCGTGGAGCACATCCTCAGCGGCTACGACCACCTGCTGTTCGTCATCGGCCTGCTGTTCCTGGTCGGCTTCCAGCGCCGGCTGGTCTGGACCATCACCGCTTTCACGGCCGCGCACAGCCTGACGCTGGCGAGCGCGGCCGTCGGCTGGCTGGCCCTGCGTTCGCCGCCGGTGGAGGCCTGCATCGCGCTGTCCATCCTGCTGGTGGCGGCGGAAGCGCTGCACAGCCGTCAGACTCTGGCGCGGCGTTGGCCGGCGCTGGTGGCCTTCACCTTCGGCCTGGTGCACGGCCTGGGCTTTGCGGGCGCCTTGCAGGAGATCGGCCTGCCGCAGCAGCACCTGGTGGTGGCGCTGCTGACCTTCAACCTGGGTGTCGAAGCCGGCCAGTTGCTGACCGTGGCCGCCGCCTGGTTGCTGTGGCGCCTGTTGCGGCGGGTGGACCTGGGCGAGCGCCTGAAGACGCCGGCGCTCTACACCATCGGCTCGCTGGCGGCCTACTGGTCCTGGCTGCGGATCGCCAGCATCCTGGCCTGATCGCGCCACGCCGCCCGCCCCAGCGGGCGGCGAACAGCGCCGGCTGCACCGAAGCTGCCCCACCTGGCAGCGATTTGCCGAACCTCGCGCCAGGCATGGCGCTCGCGGGGCGTTCACAGCGCCGCCAAAGGCGGTGCAGCCCTTGTGCCGCGTGAGCCGGGCGATGACGCCCGCCGGGCCGCGCCAGAGGCCGTTGGCCAGCGACGGGGTCTTGTCATGCCGACGTCACGCCGGCGTCACGCGCAATTCAAATCGCGGCTTGAAGATCGGGCGATGAACCAACCAGCATCCAGCTCGGCCCTTGTTCGGGAGGCGCATGGCGTCGCCGGGGTGCCGTCCAAACAAGCCGTCCGGCTCGAAGCGGTCTGGGCCGCGCATGCCGACGACGTACAGGCTGCGCAGCGCCTGCGGCACCGCGTTTTCGCGGGCGAAATGGGCGCCCACATCACACCGCCGCCCGGCACGCTCGCCGGACTCGATGTCGACCGCTTTGACGCGCACTGCGAACACCTGCTGGTTCGGACGGTCGAGACCGCTGACAGGGCCAGCGAGGTCGTCGGGACCTACCGGGTGCTGCCACCCGATGCCGCGCAGCGTACGGGCGGTCTGTACAGCGAAACCGAATTCGACCTCACGCCGCTGGACGCGCTGCGCCCGCGCATGGCCGAGTTGGGCCGGTCGTGCACGGCCGAAGGCTGGCGCAACGGCGGCGTGATCCTGTTGTTGTGGTCGGCGTTGGCCGAGTTCCTGGAGCGCAGACGGTTGGACCTGGTGGTCGGCTGTGCCAGCGTGCCCATGCACGACGGTGGTCATCTCGCCGCCAGCCTGTGGTGCCGGCTGCAGCAGACCCATCTGGCTGCACCGGATCGCCGCGTTCAGCCGAGGCTGCCGCTGCCTGTGGCGCACCTCGACGGCACGCTGAACGTGGCCACGCCGCCGCTGATCAAGGGCTACCTGAAGTGCGGCGCCAAGGTATTGGGACCGCCTGCCTGGGATCCCGATTTCGGCGTTGCCGATCTGCCCCTGATGATGGACCTGGCGGACCTCCCGCGCTCCTACCGCTCGCGCTTCATGGCTTGAGGGCGCGGTACCGTCTCGCCCGTTCCCAACCCGCTAATGGCGTTCTGTACTGCAACGACGGCGACTGGGGGGATGACGGCGGCGATGCCTTCCGTACCGCTCAGCTGACCGTGCAGTACGCGGTCACGATGTCGAAACTGTGGCCATGGGCAATGGTCAGATGGACGCGCTTGCCCGGTTTGAGCTGGTTCAGGTCGCCGCCTGCCGTGCTCTTCGTCACCGCCCAGGACCGGTGGTCATCGCCCTCCAGGTAAGCCAGGCCTGTGATCGGCAAGACCTCGATCACCGTGGCGGACAGGTGAGAGGACCTTGGTTCGGGAAGGGACATGTGAACTCCTGACGGTGCCAGCTGGCTTGCCGGAGACTCTATCGGTTCGCGGCGGGACCTCGGCGGGAAAGACCCACGCTGCTGCTCGGTCTCTTGAACAGGCCGGCTTTCAGTCGCGGCGGCGAAAGGCCAGCCAGGCCGCCAGCACCGTGAAGGTGATGATGATGCCCACGATGAGCAGGAAGCCGTGCTCGTTCTGGTTCAGCGGTATGCCGCCGACGTTCATGCCGAACAGGCCGGCCATGATGTTGATCGGCAGCGCCAGCACCGTCACGATGGTCAGGGTGTGCAGGCTGCGGTTCGTCTGCTCGTTGAGCTGGGCGGCGATTTCTTCCTGAAGCAGCTTGATGCGTTCCTGCAATTCCGACAGGTCGCGGATGACCAGGGTGAATTCTTCGGTCGCCTGACGCAGTTCATCCAGACCCTGCACGGACACCCAGGGTGGCGGCAGGCGCATCAGCCGGAAGAGCGGCCCGGGGTCGGGCGCCAGCAGGCGCTGCAGCCGCACCAGCACCCGACGCAACTTGCCGAGTTCGGCGCGTTTGTGCTGCAGTCGGCCAGCCAGCAGGCCGTCCTCGACCTTGTCGACTTGCACCGTGGCCTCGCGCACGATGCGCACCAGCACGTCGCCCTGGTCGTGCAGCAGGTGGTTGAGAAAACTGACCGAGGAATCGAAGCGGCAGCCGTCCTTGACGGCCTGGCGCAGCCTGTCGATCGAGCGCAAGGGGCGCAGCCGCGCACTCAGTGCGATGCGCGGCCCGACGTGCACCCAGAGGGTCTCGATTTCGGAGGGATCGAAAGCGAACTCGAAGGCCACGTCGTTGATGACAGCCACCAGGGTGTCGCTGGCGTCCTCGATGCGCGTGGACCGTGAACCTTCATGCAGCGCCTCGAAGAACTCGGGCACCACCGCCAGGTTTTCGCGTATCCAGCCTTCGGCTGCCGCATCGGCCAGGTTGAAATGCAGCCAGATGAAGCCGGGTTGCTGGCCTGCCAGCCAGCGCAGCGCAGCCGGCAGATCGACGGGCGCGCCGGGCGCGGCGCCGGTGAACAGATAACCGCAAATCAGGCCGTTCTTGTCGGATCCATACTGGGGCTGCATGCCCAAATTAGAACAGCTGCGCGTGTCGGCAGCTTGCCGCCGGTCTTCCCCGCCGTCGAGTCCCGGCCGGCAAACGCCGGACCCAACTTCGCTTGCCTGTCAAACAGAGAAAGGAATAAACTGTTTATACCGTATGTGGAGTAGACAGCATGAGCACCAAAACCGTTTCGCGCAGCACCAAGCCCTCGGCGCCTGCGCCCCTTGCAGCGGCAGCGACTGAGGCACCTGCAGCGCCTGAGGCACCTGCAGCGCCCGAGCCAGCGGCTGCGCCCGTGGTCGCCAAAGCAGTGGCCAAGACTGCCGCCAAGACCTCGGCCCGTCGCAAGGTCCAGACCCGGGCCCCAGCCAAGCCCGCCGACTTGACGTCCCAGCGACAGCCCAAGGCAGCGCCGCCCGCGAAGGCAGCACCGCCCGCGAAGGCAGCACCGCCCGCCAAGGCCGAGCCGCCGGCTGGCAAGGCCGGCAAGAAGCCCGTCAAGCCCCGGCCCGTGCTGGTGCGTGACAGTTTCACCATGCCCGAGACCGACTTTGCCTTGATCGCGAAACTCAAGTCCACGGCGCTGGGCGCGCGGCGTGCTGCCAAGAAGAGCGAATTGCTGCGCGCCGGTCTGCAGATCCTCGCCGGGCTGGACGCCGAGTCCCTGGTGGTGGTCCTGGATCGGCTGGAAACCGTGAAGACGGGTCGTCCCAAGAAGGGGCACTGAATCCTCGGCACCCGCCAGGGTGCTGCGTCCGAGGGGAAGCACGATGACCGACACGACCGGGTTGTGGTGGGCCTTGCTGTGCAGCGTCAGCATCTTCAATGTCCTGGCTTGGACGGCCACTGCGGCGTTTGCCCACCGGCGCTCGCTCGCACTCAGCCCGGCGACCCGCGGAGCCATGCGCTTGCAGATGCTGCTGTCCGCGGGCTATGTGCTGGGGTGCGCCTACCGCTCGGCCTTTCCGGTCTATGACGTCGGGCGTCAGGTGCTGGTGGACACCTGGCTGTCCAGCGTCGTGGTGGGACGATCGGTCGCGACCGTGGCCGAATTGTGCTTTGCCGCGCAATGGGCGCTGTTGATGCACGGCATCGCGCACGCCAACCAGCACCGCCCGGGACTGCAGGTCGCGCGCTGCGTCATGCCGATGATCGCCGCGGCGGAACTGTGTTCATGGCATGCGGTGCTGACCCGATGCAACCTCGGGCATGTCTTCGAGGAAACGCTGTGGGGCCTGTGTGCTGCGGTGCTGGTCGTCAGCCTGCTGCTGGTCTGGCCCCGTTGCAACCGGGCATCGCGGCCCGCCCTGACGGCGGCCGTCACGGTCGGCGTGGCTTACGTGTTCTACATGTTCCAGGTCGATGTGCCGATGTATTGGACCCGCTGGTTGGCCGAATCCGAGCACAGCCAGATTCCGCTGACGCTGACCCAGGGCCTGCTCGATGCCTCCCACCGCTGGACCGTGACGCACCGCTGGGCGGATTGGCAATCTGAAGTCGTCTGGATGACGATGTACTTCAGCCTGGCGGTCTGGCTGAGCATCAGCCTGATCCCCTTGCCAGGGCGTCTGACCCTGGGTCTGGCCCTGCCGAAGGCGCCTGCGCTGCGCGCCGTTTGAACGAGTCCGCAACATGAAATCCACGACCGCATTCAGCATCGTCCGCGTCTTCCGCGCAGCGCAATATTCAGAGCAGGGCCTGCGCAGCGCCTGGCGCGACGAGGCGGCGTTCCGCCAGGAACTCGTTCTGGTCCTGCTGCTGGCGCCGCTGACGCTCTGGCTGCCTTTGCCGCGCACCGACACCGTGGTGCTGCTGGCCTTGATGGGCCTGGTGCTGGTGGCCGAGCTGTTGAACTCGGGCCTGGAAGCCGTGGTCGACAGGGCTTCACCCGAGATCCATATCCTTGCCGCGAAAGCCAAGGACTGCGGCAGTGCGGCCGTCTTCATCGCGCTGCTGATGCTCGCCGGTGCCTGGGCGGCTCTGGCCGGGCCGACACTGTGGGCGCTTCTGCCGGCCTGAGTGGCGGCCTGAGCAAGCCAGGCAAAAGGCCGGCGCCGCTGCGCAGCGACGCCGGCCCGCGCCGACGGACCCGGCCCGTCAGGCGTAGGTCACGGCGCCGTTGCTGGCGGCCACCGTGATGGTGCGCCCCACGCTGGCCGTGTACGTGGTGGACTTGACGGTGCTGACGAAGACGTATTCGCCCTTGACCTCGGTGGCCGTCACCGTCATCAGCAGGTAGCCCCGGCGGATGGTGTCGGCGTAGTTCAGGTCGTCGACGAGACCCAGGCCGTTGCCGATGGCGGCGTTGCCCAATTGCGGTACCAGGACGCTGCCGTCCAGCGAGCTGGCCAGGCCGCCCAGACCGGCGCTCTCGAAGCCGGGCGAGGTGACCGAACTGCCGGCGAATTCGACGCCGACCTTCTGCCCGGCCAGGGTCGTCAGGTTGTTGAACCAGGCGTTGTGCGAGTCGCCCGACAAGGCCACCAGCCGCTTGCCCTGCGAGCGCACGGCCTGCAGCACGGCTTCGCGCTGGCTGGGGTAGCCGTCCCAGGCATCCAGGTTGTAGGGCAGGGTCGGGTTGGTGCCGGGGTTCAGCAAGGCCGACTGGGTCGGCGTCAGCGCGGCGACGCCGGCGGCCGCCCGGGTGGCCTTGGCGGTGAGGTAGGCGCCGATGGCGGCCTGCACGGCGGCAGCGCTGCCACTGGCCTGCGCCTGCAGCACCGAAGCCGGGAACCACATCTTGCCCATGATGTCCTGGTTGCCCAGGAACTGCCAGGCTCCCTTGGAAGCGCTGATGCCGCTGGTCAGCCAGGCCTGCTGCGTGCTGCTCATCATCTTGCGCGTCGAGTCGGGCGTCACGCCGCTGGCGTTGGGCGTCAGGCCCGCCACATAGCGCGCCAAGCCGCCATCGGCGTCACCGAAGCTGTCGTACTGGCGGTCGCGGCCTTCGATGCGGGTGTCGACCATGTGCAGCGTCAACAGGCTGCCGAAGTCGAAGCTGCGGTAGATCTTCAGCAGATTGCTCGCGTCGGGCGTGCGGATGGGCAACCACTCGTGGTAGGCCTGCGCCGCCGCGGCCTTGCGCGCGTTCCAGTCGCCTTGCGTGCTGCTGTTGTGGTTCTCGGCGCCGCCGACCCAGGCGTTGTTGGCGAATTCGTGGTCGTCCCAGACCGTGATCCACGGCATGCGGGCGTGCAGGGCCTGCAGATCCGGGTCGGAACGGTACAGCGCGTAACGCGTGCGGTAGTCGCTGAGGCTCACGATGTCATGGGCCGGGCTGGTGACCCGACCCAGCTTGACGGCATCCGTGTTGCCGAACTGCGTGGCGGCGGCGCCGTATTCGTAGATGTAGTCGCCCAGGTGCACCGCGTATTGCGCGTCCGAGGCCGCAGCCGATTTGTAGGCGTTGAAGTAGCCCTCGGCATACAGGGTGCACGAGAAGACCGCGAACTTCACCGTCGCCACACCGGCAGCCGGCAAGGTGCGCGTGGTGCCCACGGGCGACACGACACCGGCATCGTCGATGAAGCGGAACCAGTAGCTGCTGCCGGCCGTCAGGCCATCGGCATCCACCTTGACCGTGTAGCCCGTGGCGGCGCTGGCCGATGCGCGCCCCGAGCGCACCACCGTGGCAAAGCTGCTGTCGCTGGCGACCTGCCAGTCCAGCCAGACAGCGCGGTCATCGGCAGGGATCCGGGCGTGTGTCCACAGGATCACGCGGTCGGCCAGCGGATCGCCACTGGCCACGCCGTACTTGAATTCGGCGGGCGGCGTGGCGCTTTCGCCGCAGGCGGCCAGGCTGCTGCCGAGTGCGGTGACGCCGACGGCCGAAGCGGTTTGCAGGATGAATTGGCGGCGGCTGCCTGGGGCCTTGGACATGTCGTGCTTCCTGGTTGGGTGAAAGTCCCCTTATCCAGCCTGGCCGTGACGCCATCGTGACGGACAGCGCTGCCGGTCTGCGGGTCAGCAGCGCCGGCCTCGCAGGCGAAGGCCGCAGCACCGACCGTGCGCCTGTTGGCCGGCGATGCCGCGTCAATCGACCGCGGCCGCAAGCACATTTCATCGGGTGTCCTCGGGTGTCCCGGCGCGAACTTGCTGGGCATCATGAAGGCCCATCGCCCCCGTCCCAGGATCGCCTTCATGACTGCATCCACTGCCGCGACGCTGCCAACCCGACCCGGTCGCCTGGCCGGCCGGCGCGTTCTGATCACCGGCGCCAGCCGCGGCATCGGCCAGGCCATCGCCCTGCGCTACGCCGAGGAAGGCGCCAGCCTGTTCCTGGCCGCCACCACGCTGGCCGGCCTGGCTGACACGCAGGCGCAGGCCGAGGCGCGCGGCGCCCGGGTGCTGGTGCAAGCGGTGGACGTGACCGACCGCAGCGCCGTTCAAGGCCTGGTGGATGCGGCGGTGGCGGGGCTGGGTGGCATCGACGTGCTGGTCAACAACGCCGGCGTCTACCATGCCGCCAGCCTGCTGGACACCGCGCCCGAGGACTTCGACCGCGTGATGCAGGTCAACCTGTACGGCGCCTTCCATGTCCTGCAGTTGAGCCTGCGGCAGATGCGCGACCAGGGCGCCGGCAAGGTGGTGAACATCGCCAGCACCGCCGGCAAGGGCGGCTCGATGAACCAGAGCGCCTACAACGCCAGCAAGCACGCGCTGGTCGGGCTGACGCGCTGCGCCGCGCAGGAACTGGGCCCAATGGGCATCTGCATCAACGCCATCTGCCCGGGCTTCGTCGAGACCGACATGCTGCAGTCGTTCAGCGCGCATGCGGCCATCACCGGCCTGAGCTTCGAGCAGATCCTGGCCAACGGCAAGGCCCGGGTGCCACTGCGGCGCTTCCTGCAGCCGCAGGAGATCGCGCAGCTGGCCGTCTACCTGGGCTCGGCCGAGAGCGACGGCATGACCGGCCAGTCGATCCTGCTGGACGGCGGGATGCTGATGGTGTGAGCCGGCCCCGGCGGGGCAGGAAGCCGGCCCGCTGCTGGCGGGCGCTGGCGGGCGCTGGCCGTCGCCTAGACTCGGCCGGTCGTCACCGCCAAGTCGTGTCCACCATGCTTCGATTCCTGAGCCGGGCCTGCCGCTCCTTCATGCCCTTGCTGGCCCTGGCCATCGGATGGGGTTCGCCGACGGCGGCCCACGCGCTCAGTCCGGCGCCAGCCGTGATGCAGACGGGCGGTGTCCAGGTGCTCACCATCCAGACGCCCAATGGCCCGTTCAAGGTCTGGACGAAGAAGGTGGGCAGCAGCCCGCGGATCAAGGTCCTGCTGCTGCACGGCGGCCCGGGCGCGACCCACGAGTACTTCGAGGCCCTGGAGAGCTTCCTGCCCGGCGCAGGCATCGAGTTCTACTACTACGACCAACTGGGTTCGGCCTTCAGCGACCAGCCCGACGACCCCAGTCTGGTGGATCTGCCGCGCTTTGTCGAAGAGGTCGAGCAGGTGCGCCAGGCGCTGAAGCTGGACCGCCGCAACTTCTACCTGCTGGGCCACTCCTGGGGCGGCATCCTGGCCATCGAGTACGCGCTGAAGTACCCGCAGCAGCTCAAGGGCTTGGTGGTGTCCAACATGGTCGCCAGCATCCCCGAATACAACCGCTACGCCAAACAGGTGCTGATGCCGGCCATGGACCCGGCGGCGCTCCAGCAGATCCTGGCGCTGGAACAGGCGGGGAAGTACGCCGACCCGCAGTACGACGCGCTGCTGATGGAACACTTCTACCAGCAGCACATCCTGCGGCGCCCGCCCGAGCAGTGGCCCGACCCGGTGGTGCGCAGCTTCGCCCGGTTGAACAAGAAGGTCTACATCCCGATGCAGGGCCCCAGCGAGATGGGCGCCAGCGGCAAGCTCGAGAACTGGGACCGGACGGCCGATCTGCGCCGCATCGCCACGCCCACGCTGGCCATCGGCGCCCGCCACGACACCATGGAGCCCGCGCAGATGCAGCGCATCGCCACCAGCGTGGCCCATGGCCGCTACCTGTTCTGCCCGCAAGGCAGCCACATGGCCCTGTACGACGACCAGCAGGTCTACATGCGCGGCCTGATCAAGTTCTTGAAGGACGTGGACGCCGGACGTTTCTGATGAGACCCTGCTGACGGGGCGCGGCGGCGGTCCCGGTGCCGTTGGGCGATCAGTTGCCGGCGTTCGCCCGGGCCCGCCAGAAGGCGGTGTCGATGGGCTGCTCGGCGCCGCTGCGCTCGTTGACCAGCCAGAACTGCCGGCCATCCGGGCTCACCCGGACCACCTCGCCGACCTGGCGCCCTGCGCGCACGCGGCGCCCCAGCGCATTGGCTGGAAAGTCCGCCTGCCGGGCGAGCTCCGCCAGCGGCACCGCGTCGCGCAGGTCGCCCGCCAGGCGCAGCCGCTGCACGATGGGCGCCAGCAGCGGGTTGGCGGCGTCGGTGGCCGACAGGTAGACGAGCACCTTGGCCTGCGCCCGGCTCAGCGCCACGTTGACCAGGCGCCGGGCCTCGTCGGTGCGCAGGAAGGGCTGCGTGCCATCGACCGGATCGAAGAGCACCGCCGGCGCCTCGCTGCCCTGCGCGCGGTGCACCGTGCTGACCTTCACCGCATCCGGCAGGCCGCGCGCCGCCAGGCAGCGCCGGATCAGCGCGCGCTGCGCGCGGAACGGTGTCAGCACGATCAGTTCCTGCGGCTGCCAGTCGCCACCGGCCAGCGCCGCGGCCACGGTGTCGGCAATGGCCTCGGCCGACTCCCGGCGCACCGGGCCGCGCTCGGCCGGCGACCAGGCGCCCGCGGTCTGCATCCACTGGATATGCACGGGCGTGTCTGCGCCGATGTCGACCAGGGTTCGCCGCCGCGCCGCCTGCCAGTCCGCGGAGGCGCTGGCATCGCCGGCCACGCGCAGCGCGCCGTCGTAAAACAGCTCGCTGACCAGTTCGCTGATCGTGCCGGCCATGCGCGACTGCTCATCGAGCATCGCCACCGACGGCCCGCTGCGCGGCATCTCGGCGAACGCCGAGCGGCCCAGCCAGCGCCGGGCCACCGGCGCCGCGCTGCGCAACACCGGCGACAGCTGCTGCGGGTCGCCGGCGAACAGCCGGGCTCTGCCCAGCGGCATCAGGACCAGTGCGTGCGCCAGGCTGACCTGGCTGGCTTCGTCGAAGACAAGCAGGTCGAAGGGCGGCGCTCCCTCAGGCTCGAGCTCCCTGAGCATCTTCAGCGTGAATGCCGCCCGCGTCGTCGTCATGCTGGCCAGCCGACAGCGGCGCAGCACCTGCAGCGACGAGGTCCGCAGCTGCTCGCGCAGCGTCGCGACGCGGTCGGCCCAGGCCTTCAGCGCGGCGGCGTCGCTCGCCGGCGGCCGGGCCGCCTCGGCGCGCGCCAGGCGCGCGATCAGCCCGAGGTCGGCATTCGGAATCAGGTGCTCGCGGCCGGCGTAAGCGGCCGCGTCGAAGCGCGTCCCCAGCCGCTGCACGGTCGGCCGCAGCGCTTCGCGGCGGCCCTTCTGCAGCGCCTTGTCGACGGCGATCGTGGCCAGGTCCACCGCCTGATTGGTCGTCGACAAGAGCAGCACCCGGCTGGCCGGGTGGCGCTCGAGGACTTCGGCCAGGAGCACGCCCAGCGTCGTGGTCTTGCCCGTGCCGGGCGGCCCCCACAGGAAGGCGCTGCTGTGCCCCACCAGCGCCAACGCCGCGCGCTGCGCCTGGCGCAGCCAACGGAAGGGCTCGCCGGTCAGCGCCGCGCCGGCGGCCACCGGCTGGGGCAGGCCCAGATCCGGCTGGCAGGCGAGGGCGCGTGCGGCCCAGGGCGGGTCGGACCAGGCATCGGCCACGGCCTGCAGGAAGCGCGCCGGGTAAAGGCGGATCAGGAAACCGGCCCCGGGCGGCGGGCTGCTGGCGTTCTGCAGCAGCAGCTGGTCGTCGTCGACGATCACCGCCAGCACGGCAGCGCCGCCCTTGGTCGGCGCGCCCCACCAGGCCGACGCGCCGTCGAGGCTGTCGTCAAGCAGCACCTGCGCCGACGACAGGCCCGGGCGCAGGCCCTCCGCGTAGACGTAGCCGGTCTCGAGCGTCACCCGCCACAGCGCACCGTCGCGCTCGCTGTGCAGCACCTTGAAGTCGTAGTACTCGGGCGTTGCCGCGAGTTCGGCGTCCAGCGCCGCTCGGACTTCAGCAAGGCTCATTCGGTTGCAAGGTAGCGGTCGCAGCGTGCGCGGGGCGCGGACTATAGCCGCGCCCCGAGGCGCGCGATGGCTCGGGATCAGCGCCGTCTTCAACGCCGGCTGGGCTGCGCCCGCCGCCAGCCGCCTTTACCGCCGTTACCGCCGTTACCGCCGTTACCGCCGTTACCGCCGTTACGGCACGCCGAAGGCCAGCAGGACATTGCCCGGGATCACCGCGCCGTGGTGCGCATAGCCCGACTGCACATAGACCATGCCGCCGGCAAGGGTCGGCCCGGCGTTGCTCATCGAGCCGCCCTTGGCGCTGACGCCGTTGACGGTGGTGTAGTCCTGGACGCTGTCGTAGGCCCAGATGATCTTGCCGGTCGCGGCGTCGTAGGCGTACAGCTGGCCATCCATGGTGCCGCTGAACACCACGCCGGGCATGGCGCTGACCGCCGCCGCGTGGGATGGCTTGCAAGGCTTGCGCGCGCCACAGGGCGGGTTCGGCGCGGACCACAGCACCCGGCCGGTGTTCAGGTCCAGCGCGGTCAGACCACCGGCGGCGTCCGGACGCTTGGCGTCGAAAAAGCCGTTCGGCACGTAGACCCGATCCTCGCCCACGGCCATGCCCCACAGCACGCCGCCGCCAGTGCCGCCTTGGCCCACCTGCTGGTCCCAGACGGTCTTGCCGCCCGCGGCCGGGTCGAGCGCCCAGACGCTGCCCGACTTGTTGCCGGCGACCAGCAAAGGCTGACCGGTCTTCGTCGTCACCATCACCGGTGATGCCGCGAAGTCGGCGTCGGGCGATTCGGCAACCGGGCACACGGCCTGCTCGCGATCGGGCCGGCGGCAGCTGGCGTTCCAGATGTCGTCGGGACCAAATTGCCGCAGCACCGTCATGGCGCCGCTCTTCAGGCTGAAGGCGACGACGGAGTCGGACGTGGCGGTGGCTGGCGGGGAAAAGTTGTTGCCGGTGCCGACGTACAGCAGGCCGCGCTGTTCATCGATGGACGGCGTGTTCCAGATGGCTGCGCCAGAGGGACCCACGATGACCGTTCCGGCGCTGTTCTTGCCGCTGGGTGCGGCCTGCTGGGCGATGGCGTAGGACTTCCAGGCCTGCTGGCCGGTGGCGGCATCGAGTGCCACGACGCTGCCGCGGAAGGCGCAGCAGGGGTAGAGGGGGTCGCCGACCTTCGACTCCTCGCGCGACGAGACCGGCACGTAGACGACGCCACCATGCAGCTGCGGCGTGGCCGTGACGGCGGCCTGCGCGTAGTCATCCACTTTGACCTTCCACAGGATCTTGCCGTCGGCCGCGTCGATGGCGTAGACGTTGGCCGCCTGATCGCCGAGATAGGCGGTGACGCCGCCGCCGGCGCGCGGTCCCAGCACCGGCGCCGAACGGACACCGGCCTCCACCTCGGTGCGCCAGAGGATGCAGCCGGTCTTCGCATCGAGGGCGAAAAGGTCGCCTTCGGCATTGCCGAAGTAGAGGCGCCCGCCGGCGACCACGGGCTGCGTGCCGCCGGAACTGGCGCCGGGCAGGCCAAAGGCCCACTTCAACTTCAGCGCGGGCACATCCGCTGCGCCGATCCCGGCGCCCGCGGCGGGCTGGAAGCGGGTGTTCGCCTTGTCGACGCCCCAGCCGTTCCAGGCCGGCGCCTGCAGCGACGCGACCGACTTCACGCCGGTGTTGGCGCAGAAGGCCGAATCGGGAAAGGGCTTCAGGGGATCCGCGCCGAAGGGTTTGCCGGCCAGGTACACCGCGACGGCGCGGCGTTGCGCGCGGCTGCGCTCGGCGGCCTGTGCCTGCATGGCACCCTTCTCCAGCGCCAGCAGGATCCGTTCGGGCGAGAGCTGGCCCAGCACGTCGCGCGTGGGCGCACGGTCGTTGCCTGCCCCCGCATGGCAGCTTGCGCAATACAGCTTGAACACCGCCGCGCCGTCCTGCGCCCAGCCGGGTGCTGCCGCGCCGATGGCCATCAGCATCAGCAGCCATCCGATGAACGATCGACTCAGGAACCGCATGCTTCACCCATCAAAAATACAAGATGGGAGCGATTTTTACCGACCTTCGTAGAGGCGTCTGTCGGGGATAGGCGCCTTGGATGCCGCGGCGGATCGGCGTATAGGCGGGTCGCTGCCGGTCAAGCCGGCCGGCAGTGCCAAGGCCTCAGGGCGCGGCCGCGATCACCGGCAGTTCGATGGCGCTCGCCTGCGCCGGGGTGTGCCACAGACGCTGCGTCGCCTTTTGATAGTCCGCTGGTTTCGCGAACAGGATGTTCGGCACGAAGGTCTGCGGGTTGCGGTCGTACAGCGGGAACCAACTCGATTGCACCTGCACCATCACCCGGTGGCCGGGCAGAAAAGTGTGGTTGGCCTGGGGCAGGCGGATGCGATAGGCCAGCGGCTCGCCGGCCTTCAAGGGCTGGGCGCTGGTGATATCCGCGCGGAAGCGGCCGCGAAAGATGTCGGCCGAGAGCATCTGCTGGTAGCCACCCATCCGGGCGTTGCCGGGAACTTCCGCCGGCCAGACGTCGATCAGCTTGACGACCCAGTCCGCATCGGTCCCGCTGGTCGAGGCGATGAGGTCGGCCCAGGGCTGGCCGGCGATGCGCAGCGGCGCCTTCAAGGGCTCGGTCTCGTAGACGAGCACGTCGGTGCGCGAGGCCGCGTGGCGCTGGTCATCGACCAGCCACTCGCCCCAGGTCGAACCCTCGGCGCCGATCGCCAGGGTCGGGCGCGCGCGGTAGGGCACGGGCTTGGCGGGATCGGCGATGTACTCGTCGAAGGCCGCCGCGCCGGGAGCCGGCGGCTCGAAACCCAGCTTGCCGCCAGCCTGCAGGTAGAGCTTGCGCGACACCGTGGCGCAGCCCTGGGCGCAGGCGCGCGGCCAGGCGTCGTAGCGCTGCCATTCGTTGGCCCCGGTCTCGTAGACCAGGGCGCGCGGCGGCAGCGGCGTCGGCGCGTCCTTCAGGTAGCGGTCGAGGAAGGGTTGCATCACCTTGGCCCTGAACCAGGCCGCCGTGTCGCCCTCGAAGAGGATGCTGCCGATGGCCCGTCCCGTGTTGCGGCTGCCGCCGTGGTTCCAGGGGCCCAGCACCAGGTGCAGCTTGTCGCTGTTCGGATGGGCCTGGGCCATCGCCGCGTACAGCGCCGGGCCGCCGTAGATGTCTTCCTGGTCGAACAGACCCGAGACGATCATCGTCGGCACGGTCAGCGGCTCCTTGGCCATCAGCTTGTCGACCGCCTGCAGTTGCCAATAGCGGTCGTAGGCGGTGTGGCTGGCGATCGCCCGCCAGAAACCCAGCTGCTCGAGCCCGCGCGAAGCGGCGACATCGCCCGCCGATCCCGTGCGCAGGTACTGTTCGTAGGTGTCGGTGTAGCCCGACCACCACTTCTCGTCGTTCTTGCGCGTGGCTTCCTGGTCGTAGGTGTAGTCCAGCGAGCCGTCCTGCCGGAAGGCGCCGTTGTGGAACCAGTCGTCGCCGATCCAGCCATCGACCATCGGCGCGAAGGGCACCGCGGCTTTCAGCGCGGGGTGCGGATGGACCGTGCACATCACGGTGGTGAAACCTTCGTAGGAGCCGCCGCCGACGGCAACCCGGCCGTTGCTCTCGGGCAGGTGCTTGACCAGCCAGTCGATGGTGTCGAAGCAGTCGGTGGCGTGGTCGACGGCCGTCGGATTGAGCGGCCCGACCAGCGGCCGGTTCATCACGTAGTCGCCTTCGGAACCGTACTTGCCGCGCACGTCCTGGCTGACGATGATGTAGCCGGCCGCCACGGTGGTGTCGTTCATCTGCGGCACGACGCTGGCGAGGTGCGGGCTGTCCAGCCGCGACAGCTTCTTGCTGGCGTTGTAGGGCGTGCGATTCAGGAAGATCGGCGCACCGCGGGCCGCCTTCGGGACCAGGATGATGGTCTTGAGCTTGACCCCGTCGCGCATCGGCACCATCACCTCGCGCCTGTCGAAATCGAAGCTGCTGATGACCGGCTTGAACTCGGCCGGCGTCTCGCTGGACAGGGTCACCGCCGGCTGGGCCTGTGCGTTCGTCAGGGCGAGGATCAGGACGCCGGCAAGGCGTAGCGCGAATGGGTTCATGGCAAGGTTCCGGAGGCTGGGGATTCAGATGGTAGTGCCGACCATGCAGCCGGCGGACTGGCGATCGATCGGTGTTCCTTTCGGGGGCTGCTTGTGGTCGGGCAGATACACTTCGGCCCGCCGGCCGGCGCTGTCCATGCCCATGGCTGCACGGCCCTCGCCCCTCCTGCCTGTTCTGCCCCGCACCCCTTCATGTCCGTTCCCACCCCAGCCGCCGTCGCCCTCTTCGACCTGAAAAGCACGGCCTGGACCCTGACCGCGCTGCGCCTGCAGTCGTCCGACGTGCCCGCGCTGGCAGTGGCCCTGGACGCCCGGTTTGCCGACACCCCGGGCCTGTTCGAAGAAGAGCCCGTGGTCGTCGACCTGAGCCCGCTGCGCCTGGCCGACGCCACCTTGGACTGGAAGGCCCTGCTGCCCGCCTTGCGCCGCCACGGCCTGTTGCCGATCGCCGTCCAGGGCGGCAGCGCCGCGCAGCAGGCCGCTGCCCGCGCTTGCGGCCTGGCCGAGGCGCCCGATGCGCCGGCGCCCCGCGAATCCGCACGCGACGCGGTGCGTGAAGTGGTTCGCGAGGTGCCGGTGGTTCACGAGCTCATCCGCGAGGTGCCGGCCGCCCCCGTGCCGACCCTGATCATCGACAAGCCGCTGCGATCGGGTCAGCAGGTCTACGCCCGCGGCGGCGATCTCATCGTGCTGGCCGTCGTCAGCTTCGGTGCCGAGGTCATCGCCGACGGCAACATCCATGTCTACGCCCCGCTGCGCGGCCGGGCGATTGCCGGTGCCCGTGGCGACACCAAGGCCCGCATCTTCAGCACCTGCCTGGAGCCGCAACTGGTGTCCATCGCCGGCATCTACCGCACCACCGAAGCGCCGCTGTCGCCCGAGGTGCTGGGCCAGCCGGCGCAGGTGCGGCTGGATGGCGAAAAGATCATCGTCGAGCGCCTGGATGCCTGATCCGGGCGCTCGATCCCTCCCTTCTCAGAAAGCAAGCTGATGGCCAAGATCATCGTCGTCACATCCGGCAAAGGCGGGGTGGGCAAAACCACCACCAGCGCCAGCTTTTCTACCGGCCTGGCCCTGCGCGGCCACAAGACGGCCGTCATCGACTTCGATGTCGGCCTGCGCAACCTCGACCTGATCATGGGCTGCGAGCGGCGCGTGGTGTACGACCTGATCAACGTCATCCAGGGCGAAGCCAACCTGAACCAGGCGCTGATCAAGGACAAGCAATGCAGCAACCTCTACGTGCTGGCCGCCAGCCAGACGCGTGACAAGGATGCGCTGACGCAGGAAGGCGTCGAGAAGGTGCTGCAGGACCTGGCCGAGATGGGCTTCGATTACATCGTCTGCGACTCGCCGGCCGGCATCGAAACCGGTGCGCTGATGGCCATGCACTTCGCCGACGAAGCGCTGGTGGTGACCAATCCCGAGGTGTCTTCGGTGCGCGATTCCGACCGCATCCTGGGCATGCTCAGCAGCAAGACCCGGCGCGCCATCGAAGGCGGCGCGCCGATCAAGGAACACCTGCTGATCACGCGCTACAACCCCAGCCGCGTCGAGGGCGGGCAGATGCTGTCGCTGACCGACATCCAGGAAATCCTGCGCATCCCGCTGCTCGGCGTCATTCCCGAGAGCGAAACCGTGCTCGACGCCTCCAACCAGGGCCTGCCGGCCATCCACATGAAGACCTCGGACGTCAGCGAGGCCTACCAGGACGTGATCAGCCGCTTCCTGGGCGAGACCGTGCCGATGCGCTTCACCGAAGCCGAGAAGCCGGGTTTCTTCAAGCGCCTGTTCGGCGGGAGGTAATGCAGCATGTCCCTGCTTTCATTCCTGCTCGGTGAGAAGAAGAAGACCGCGTCGGTCGCCAAGGAGCGGCTGCAGATCATCCTGGCCCACGAACGTTCCGGCCGCGGCACCTCGCGCGCCGACTACCTGCCGCAGCTGCAGGCCGAACTGATCGCCGTGATCAGCAAGTACGTGCAGATCAGCCCCAACGACATCAAGGTCAGCCTCGAGAAGCAGGACGACTTCGAGGTCCTGGAAGTGAAGATCGAACTGCCCGACGCGGTTCGCTGAACCGGCGCCTGGCGCCTGGCGCCGGGCCCGGCTCCCGCCGGCCCGTCCGCGACGCGACCTCAGGACCGCTTCAACCTTGCGCCTGGCGCCGCCGGCGCGCTGACGCCCGCGCGGTCAGGCCGGCCAGGCCGCCGGCGAAGAGCAGCCAGCTCGTCGGTTCCGGCACGGCCTGCGCGTAGACCGCGTCGGCCAGGGTCCCGTGGGCCGCGGTGGTGGGGTGGATGCCGTCCCAGAACAGGTAGTCGGCGCAACTCAGGGCGGACTGCGCGCCGCAGGCGTCGGTCACATTGGCAAAGCCGTGGCGCTGGACGATGCCGGTCAGGAAGGCAAAGGTGTCGAAGACGGTGACGCCCGCCTCGCCCTGCAGCCGCGTGGCGAGCGCGACGTCGAAGGACGCCGACACCGTGGTCGCCAGGCCGGCAAACCCGGGGTGGGCCAGGTCGACGGTCAGCGCGTAGGGCGTCACGCCGAGGTTGACGGTGTTGAGCACCAGGATGTGCTGCGCGCCCGCCAGCTGCAGGGCGTCGACGATCCCGCCCACGTTGCTCGCGTAGTTGACGGCACCGGCGGTCAGCGCCCCGGCAGGGTCGGCGCCGCCGGCGATGGCGGCCAGCGTGTCGCGGGCATCGTTGCCGACGCCGGCCACCACGTAGAGCGCGGTCGCCGATGCCAGGTTGCCGGTGGCGGCCAGGTAATAGCCCAGCTGGCTGGTCAGCGTCGGCGTCGGGTCATCGGCGCCGCCGGTCCGCGCGCCACCGAAGGCGTAGTTGCTGCCCCCGGTCATCCAGGCCGTGGCCGACGGGCCCAGGCCGAGGTCGCTGGCGAAGGCCGTCGTCCAGGTCGCGCCGTTGCTGAAGGTCCCCGACGGGTCGTAGGGGCCGTCCGGGATGAAGGTGTTGCCGGTCGGTGCAGGCGAGCGGAACGTCGTCGAAGCGGCCACATTGCCGCTGTCGGACACGCTGTCGCCAAAGATGAAGAGGCCGCTGTACGGTCCGGCCTGCGCCGAGGCGGCCGTTAGCGCCAACAGGGTGAACAAAGCAGTGGCGATCGGACGGCTTGCAAGCGGTGAATTCACGGCATTCCTTGGTTGAGCCCTGGGCGCGGGATGCGCTCTCGAGGCGGACGTCGGGCCGATGGTCATCAAATCGATCGCTGCCGCCCACCCTGCGAACAAGGGGGCGTGGCGAGAACCCTGGCGCAGATCGTCGAGATCGTCGAGTCTGTAGCGCCGACCGCGCTTCGGGACTCAGGGCGCCAGGAATTTCGCCAGTGTCTGGTTGATGAACTGCTTGTCGGCCGGGTTGCTGGCCGCGCCCGCCGTGTGGCCCCACAGCGAGGGGATGGGCGTGAACTGCACGCGCGGGATGAAGCCCGCCTCGTAGCGCGCATCGCCGATCGGAAAATACAGGTCGGTCTCGGACGGCATGTAGAGCACCGGCACCCGGATCGACCGCAGCGCGGCTTCGACGTCGCCGCCGAAACCCGGGTGGTCGGCACCGGCCGGCGTGGCGCCGACGTCGTTGGACTGCCAGGCGCGCATCTGCAGGATCAGGTTGTTGGCGTCGGCGCCCGGGATGAAGCGCGTGCGGAAGTTCTGTATCACCTCGGCCAGCGTGTCGCCGCGCCCGGTGCCCCGCCACATCTCCTTGCGCCACCATTCCTGCGAGAACAGCCAGCCGGCCCAGACCATGCCGAAGGCCTGCAGGCCTTGCGTGGGCGGTGTCTTGTACTCGCCGGCGGCGAAGACCGGGTCGGCCTCGATCGCCGCGACCTGGCCTTCGAGGCGCACGATGCCGTGGCCGTAGGTCTTGGCGGTGCCCGCGGTGGCGACGATCTGGTCCATGAAGTTCGGGTAGGACACCGCCCACTGGAAGGCCTGCTGCGCGCCCATCGAGAAGCCGATGACGGCCTTCAGGTGCGGGATCTTCAGCTCCTCGACCAGCAGGCGGTGGACGGCCTCGACGTTGTCGCGGACCGTCATCACCGGGAAGCGCGGTCCGTCGAAAGGCGCTGGCGTGTTGCTGGGCGACGAAGAGCGCCCGTTGCCGAAGAGTTCGGTGGTGACCAGAAATCGTTTGGCCGGGTCGAGCGCCAGTTCGGGCGCGGCCGCGGACTTGATCAACCAGCCGTAGCCGGTCAGTTGGGCCATGTAGTGCGACGGCAGCAGCACGGCGTTGTCGCGCGCGGCATTGAGCTTGCCATAGGTGCCGTAGACGATGCGCGCCTCGGGCAGGACGGCGCCCGATTCGGTCTTGAAGTTGCGGATGACGAATTCGTGCTGCTCGGGGTCGGCAGCCAGTGCGGGCAGGGTGGTCATGGCGAAAGCCAGGCTCAGCAGGCTGAGCGCGGCGCTGCAAAGTGACAGGAAAGGGCTTCGGGCTGGCCCTTGAAGGCCTCGGGATGCTGGGAGCCGCGGGGACAGTTCAGCCATGGGAGTGTGTGGGGATCGCTTCGGGCTCGGGCAGTTGGCCCGCGCGCATTTTGACCTGCACGCCGAAGTCCAGCTGGCAGTCACCGCTGGATGCCGATCCTGTCAGGCCGGTTGGAGCGAGCGCAGGTCTGACTGGCGCCTGCAAGCCCCGGGGATGTTCTGAGCGCCGAGTCTGCTAAGGTCATCCGCATCGACACCGTCCGCTTGAGGCCCCCATGCGCCGCCACCTCGACACCTTCTGCAGTCAGTCCCGAGCCGCCCTGCAAGGACAGCCGCTCGACCTTGCACTGCCGCTGATTGCCGGTCATCTCCAGGACTTGCTGGCGAGCGATGAATTTGTCGCCGCCACCTTCGACGACGACACACCTGCCGGCAAGCGCCTGCTGCACCGCGACGACGCAACGGGTTTCCTCGTCTTGGCCCATGTGCAAGCCGCTGGAAAGGGCGGCGCGCCGCACGACCACGGGGCTTCGTGGGCGGTGTACGGCAACGCCCGCGGCCGCACCGACATGACCGAGTACCGCCGGGTCAACGATGCCCTGGAAGCCCACGCGGTATGGATGCCGCAAACCCGCTACAGCCTGCACAGCGGCCAGACGCGGGCCTATCCCAGCGGCACGGTTCACGCCACGGCCCACCCCGAGAAAGCCTGGGTCCTGCGCATCACGGGTACCGATCTCGACCAGATACCGCGCTACCGTTTCCGCAAGGCCGTTGACACCTTGCTCGGCGGCGCCTGACCGCCCCGGCATCACGCAGGTGCAGGCCGGGCCTGCCGTCGGTGGTGAAGCGGTCCTTCTGCGTCATCTCCGTGGCGTTCATGATGGGCAGGCGGTAGACGGTCTCGACTGCACCGTGCTCGATCTGGCGCGCGTCGGTGGTGCTTGGCCTCGTTGGCCGACCTGCTCGTCGCGGCCAGCGCGCAAGCCCACCAGGCCGGCTGGATTCGGCTGTCCGGCGAGCGCAGCGTGGGCGAGCTGGCACCGTGGTGCGGCTCCAGCTCGGCCAAGGTCTCGCGGCATCTGGCCCTGCTGACCCAGCACGGCCTGGTGGAGCGCGAAAGCCGGGGCAACAGTGCCTCTTACAGCATCGCCGACGCGGTGGCCCCACCGGGGCCGCCGCGTCGGCCGGTCCGCCGTCAGATCTTGGCGTTGACGCAGGCCACCAGGAACAGCTTGCGCTCTTCGTAGTGCAGGCCCTTCTCGGCGGCTTCCTTCTGGCAGGCGCCCATCACGGCGTTGCGTTGCTTGGCGGCCACCAGGGCCGCGTGCGCATGGACCGGCGGGGTCGCCGGCTTGTAAGTGGCCGCCGGGTCGGCGGCGGCACCGGCCAGCACGGGAGCGGCCAGGAGGGTGAGGATCAGCAGTGAGGTCTTCATGATTTGCACTCTGTGTTGGAGCCGACGGGCTCGGCCGGTGTGTCGTGGTGTGCTGTCACACCGGCCGTTGGGGAAACCTGGTGTGGGTGCAGCACTTGGCTGCACCCACCCAGGGTGTTGCGCGCTGGGCTTAGCGCTTGACGTAGACCACGTTCGAGGTGTCCGTGGTGCCATTGCCCGTGGCCACACCCGTGGCCACCACGCGGTAGGCCCAGGTCGTGCCTGCCACCACGGCCTCAGCCGAGGTGTCGTTCTGATTGAACGTCGGACGAAGGATCGCGGTCTGGTTGGCCGACTCCGCCACCGTCAGCGCGGTCAAGGTCACCCAGGCGCCCACCGTGCCACCCGTGAGGGTGGAGCCGGTGGTGCCGGCCGCCGGCACCGTCACCGTGCCCGTCACCTGCGCACGTTGAACCAGGAAGCCGGTTTCCACCGTCGACGTGTCGGTGATCTGCACCTGGTTGTTGAGCGCGTTGCGGGCCAGGGCGATCGTCGGCGCCGTCGGCACCGGGATGGCTGCCACGTTCACCGTCACCGGCGTCGAACTGCCGGCCAGCGTCGAGACGGCCTTCACGCGGTAGACAAAGGCGCCGGCCGTGGCCGTGGCGTCGGTGTAGCTCAACACCTGCGTCGCCGCCCCGGTCTGTGCCGGTGTCCGGGCTGCCGGCTGGAGGGCCAGCGCGGTAAAGGTCCCCCCGTTGTTGTCACTGCGCTCGACCAGGAAGCTGGTCTCGGTCGTCGACGCATCCGTCCAGCTCAGCACCACGCTGGCCGACGTGCTGCGCGCTGCCGCAGCCAGGCCCGTCGGCGCCACCGGCACCATCGAGGCCACGGTGACCACGTTCGATACCGGCGAATCACCGCCCAGGCCCACCGCGAAGACGCGGTAGTAGGTGGTGGCCGTGGCCGAAGCCGCTGCGTCGGTGGCCGTGACGCTGCCGCCGGTGGCCGCTTGCAGGGTCGCGTTCCGGGCGACGCTGGTCAGCGTCGTCCAGTTCACGCCGTCAGCGCTCTTCTCCACGCGGAAACTGGTCTCGTTCGTCGACGCGTCGACCCAGCTCAGCGCCACGGTGGCTGCTGTCGTGCGGGCCGCTGCGGCCAGACCCGTCGGTGCCGCCGCCGCCGGGAAGGCCGGCGTGGCTTGCACCACGTTGGACGCGACACCGGCTGTGAACAGGGCGTTCTTCACCAGCACCCGGTAGGCATAGGTCTGGCCGGCCGTCAGGCCGGTGGCCGTGTAGGTGTTGACGGTGCCCGTGCTGGCGATCAAGGCGTCACCCGCAGCGCGGGTCACGGTCGAGACCGTTGCGTAGGCACTGACCACACCGTTGGTCACCACCGCCTGCTGCAGTTCCAGGCTGGTTTCCGTGGTCGAGTTGTCGACGTAGGTCACCGTGACGCTGGTCGGCGAAGCCACTGCGGCCGAGCTGATGCTCGCCGCTGTCGGCGCCGGGATGGCCGCCACCGTCACCGGACCCGCTGCCGCCGAGGTGCCGGCCCCATTGCTGGCCGTCACCTGGTAGACGTAGGCGCCCACGCCGGCCGTGGTGTCGCTGAAGGTCAAGGTGCCACCCGAGGCCACGCGCTGGGCGGCGCTGCTGGTCAGCTTGCCCACGGTGCTGTAGGTGAGGCCACCGTCGGCGCTGCGCAGCACATTGAAGCTCAGCTCGTTGTTCGAGCTGTCGGTCCAGCTCAGGACGACCGTCGACGACAGGTAGCTGCGTGCGGCTGCCACCAGGGCGGTCGGCGTTGCCGGGGCAATGTCGACCACCATCGCGTTGGACGCGCTCTCGCCGTTGGCACCGACGGCCACGACACGGTAAGAGGTGACACCCAAGGTGACCGCAGGGTTGGTTTCCGTGAACGCCGTGGCGTTGGCCAGGGCGTCGGCCACGGGGGTCCAGTTGACGCCCAGGTCGTCGCTGCGCTCGACGCGGAACTTGTATTCCGTGGCGGAAGTGTCAGCCCAGGTCACGTTCACCTGCCCGCCGACCAGCACGGCCAGCGTGACTACCGGCGCGGTCGGCACCGCCTCATTGGCCCGGAAGGCGATCGGACGCATGAAGTCGTTTTCTTCGTGGCCCAGGATGTGGCAGTGCCACACGTATTCCCACCCGAAGTCGTAGTAGTCGTTGCCCATCGGTGCCGGCAGGCCGGTGTTGGGGTCGATCTGCGTGAAGCCGGCGGTGGCGCCGATCGGCTGGCTCGGGTCGAGCAGGCGCACGCTGTTCTGCAGGCCGAAACCGGGCAGCTTGGGCTTCTTGGCCCGCACGGCGACGATGACGTCTTCCAGCGGGCTCATCTTGATCGTCTCCTTCCAACCCAGTTCATTGGGTTCCGGAGGCGTGATGAAGTTGTCCCAGCCCACCCGGTTGATCAGCTGCACGTTGACCAGGTGGAAGTGGATCGGGTGGGTGTCCACACCGTTGTGCGTGATCTTCCAGATCTGCGTTTCGCCGTCGGCGATCTCTTCCGTCGGGCCGTCGACATAGCCCAGCGGAATCGTGGTCTGCGTCAGCGCGCTGGTGTACGGAATCTCAACGCCGAAGGTGGCGTTCAGGCGGCCGTAGGTCGGGTCGAACAGTTCCTGGATGGCCTTGGTCTTCACCAGGA
>CANGHH010000017.1 GCA_947453725.1 Betaproteobacteria bacterium
CGGTCACGAACTGGTCAATGAGTTCCTTCGGGATCGACGGCATCGCCGCCGCTGCGGCCATCGCCGCCTTCGTCGTCTTCCTGCTGATAGGCATACATGCTCCTGTTGGTCATGCTATGCCTCGCACACAAAATTCCGGACAGGCTCGGACCCGCCCGACATAGCCTCAGCTCTGCATTGGCGCGCGGTCCACTTGCAGCCTTCGCGCTATCCAAGTCGACCACCTCCCAGCCGAAGGTGACCATCAGTGGTACGGCTTGATCATCGAGGTCATGCCGGCCTTCTTGATCTGCGCCAGCTTTGCCCTCGACTGCTGCATGTGAAGCTGTTCTGCTCCTGTTTCCGCCTGCGCCGTCAGTTGCTTTGCACGGTCCTTCGCCGTCTTCGCGTTGTCCTTCAACCGCTTCACGCGCGCCTCGGCTGCGCTGCTTGGTTCAATCTCGTCTAGTCTCATAGTTGCTCCCCCCTCCGCTGTATTTATGCGTCAACAGGTAGCAGGCGAGTTGGCCACGCGATACAACCCGGTAGGATGATCCCCGATGACCGCCCCACGACGAGACGGCGGCAGCAAGGGATTAGACCGCGTGCCCTCAAACATCACCAACACCGCCCCAAAGCTTCCCCGCCGCTGGACCGCAACAGAGTTGCAAGCCGCACGCGATATCGCCGAGCGGAACTACATAGCCAGCCAAGGCCCCGCAGGAGTGCGCGACGCTTTCGCGGTCCTGTATGCGCAAGTGGAAGCCGAAGTCGAGGCGGTACTACAGCGCACAAGCAACCTGCTCGCACTAAGCGCGGAAACATTCGAGGCAGACAGAACACTTTGGCAGGTGCTGCGCTTCTTCCCTGGCCCGCCTCTCAGCGAAGAGAACCTCTGGACCCACGTTGGCCGCAAGTTCAAGGCAGCTGTACCTGCCGGTGTCGAAGGCAAGCTGGCAGCCGTACTTCTTGCGGGATTGGACAAGGTTCGGTTTCCTTGGATCACAACCGGCGTTGAGCCTAGTGCCGACCAACGCCGAATCGCTTTAGTGGCCACTTCGATGCTGTTGGCGCAAGCACGCTTCAATACCGACAATCGCGGCCAAGCGGCGCAGGGCCAAGAAGGCGCTGTGCATCAGGCGCTGATCGCAGCCGGATTCAAACACGACGCAACGGCAAAGTCGGTGCAGAACTTACAGCCGGGCACGTTTTGCCGCGAGAAGACAATTTACAACAAGAAATGCGACGTCCCCGTTCGCCTTCTCGACGGGCGACTGCTAACGCTGGAATGCAAGGTCAGCAACACACCTAAGAACTCCTGGAAGCGCCTGAACCAGGAGACTGTTGGCAAGTCGAATACTTGGAGGGAACACCTTCACGATCAGGTGGTCACTGGCTGCGTGATTTCAGGTGTCTTCGACAAGGCTTCACTTGTCCAGGCCCAAGATCAAGGGGCTTGGATATTCTGGCAACACGACCTTAGTGAGCTAGAGGCTTTCGTCCGCGACTAGATCAACGGGCACCGATCCGGCAACGCGCTTCTTTGCCGCCTTCGCTGCGGCCCTGTGTTCACCATTGACCTCAGCCTCGGCAACGGTATAGCGAAGGCGACGGTGAAAGCTCGCCGGCCACTCAGCCGACTCTGCTTTGCCTCTCTTCGCTTGGCGCGCAGCGGTGCCCAGTGCAATCCCGATCGCATAGGCGATCTGCCCTTGAACTGCGTTCCCGATCTGCCGGAACTTTGAAGAAGCGTTTCCTTGGAAGTGCCACGCACCCGGAAACCCCTGGAGTCCAGCGCACTCACTCCATGTCAGGCGTCGCATCGATCCATCCGCAAGCCGGACGAAGTCAGGCGTGCTTGCAGCACGAATCGTCCGTGATGGCAGAGACAGGTCAGCCAGAAACGAGTCTTGTCGATAGCCCCAGTGCCCGCCAGGTCGGTTAGCTTCGACTATTCCCCCAGCCTTCAAGCCTGTACCTGGTCGAAGTTCGGCCATTTCAGCAGCCCGTCGAGACGACGGCCGAACTACGTCGGACGGATCAGGGTCCGCGCACGAGGCCAGAAAGTCGCCCAAGGAGAACCATGGCTTGATTTCATCGAACAATGAAGCCGATGCAGCCTTGCTATGCGTCGGATGCGGGAACTCAGGCAATCGCTCGTTGGCAGCAGCAATCATGAACAACCGCACACGACGCTGCGGGGCGCCATAGTCAGCAGCATTGAGTAGTGCAAACCGACAGAAGTAGCCGATCTCCTCGAAAGACGACTGCACGAGTTCAAGTACGCCGCCCGGTTGCCCGTCCAAGCCCTTAGCGGTGACAAGGCCAGCCACGTTCTCGAACAAGATGAATCGAGGCTTCAACTCGGCGGCAAGCCGAACGAACTCAAGGAACAGTTGCCCTCTGGGGTCATGCAATCCACGTTGGTGACCAGCCGAACTGAACGGCTGACAAGGCGGTCCACCGGCAAGTAGATCCGGACGCCACCGCATGCTGGCACCTTCAGGACGAAGATCAGCAGCACGGATCGCCGCGACATCAGCATGCAGCAGGCGGGCTTCCTGCAGGTACGTTCTCCCCGATCCCGCTATCGAAATCCGCGCAGCCTTGCTAGCCTCCAGCGTCCGGACGCAGTCGGCATCGAAGTCCACAGCAGACACCGTGTCCCAGCCCGCGCGCTCTAGCCCGGAGCTAAGGCCACCGGCCCCACAGAACAGGTCGATGACACTAAGTTGCGAGGAAGTGGATTGATCGGATGTGGGCATAGGGGAACGGGAAGGCGCATCAACTCATCGAGGGATGAGCGGAAGCCCCAAGTTTACGACTCGACGTCCGATCAGCGCGTCTGCTGAGGGACGCTGATCACGTTCCCACGACCGTACTGAGCTTCAAGCTGCTGACGTGCAGCGATGGGGTTGCTGGCCTGAATCTGCGCCCACACAACCATCGTGCCGCTGCCGCTGGCGCTCTTGACGCGAACCGAAGCCCGGTAGGTGTTCATGCCGCATCCCCTCACTTCTTCTTGGCAAAGCCAGCGCGCAGCGCACCGCTGGCCTGCTCGATCTGCGCGTCCAGCTCACCGGCCTGCACCGCTTCCTTGACAGTCTCCAGCACGGCGACCAACTCACCCATGCCGCTGACCTCGATTGCGTTTTTCTTCGGAGCGATTTCAATCGGCTTCGATCCGTAGCGCAATGCCAGCATCACCTTGCCGTTCGCAGCAGTCCACCACCACTGCTTGACGCGGGTTGCAATCTCGACCTGCCTGCGCTCGCCAGATTCGGAGTCTTGAACGAATTTCACACGCTTGGCCGCGTAGATGCCGCCGCTGGTCTGCGCTTTGGCAAAGGCAATCTGGTCCGCGATTTTTCCAGTCAGCCGGTTGCGGCGTTCGGTGATTGGGGACTTACGTTCGGCTTGTGCGCTCACAAGCTTCAGCTTCGACAGTGCGGTCATTTCAGTGCTCCATGTTGAACGTCATGGAGCAAGTGTGTAGTCGGCCCAGCAGGCCTGTCTACCGAACCTTGTTTCACCCCGAAAACCAATGAAAAGGCATAACTAATGATATGCAGGTACCGTCATCTAATTCACCATCACGTCAACCGAAGCGCTTGATCACCGATGTTGCCGACTGGCTTCACCGAATGACCCCGAGCGAGAACGACTGCAGCGCCCGATATGCCGTGACGCTCACGTTCGATGTCAACCGAATGCACCATCGGTCTTGGTCGGGGCTACTCACGAATGCCGAAGCCGTGGCCTTTGCGAAGAGGGACTTCGCGACGTTCCGCATGCAGCTTGACCGTGCGATTCTCAACAATGCCGCGAAGAGACACGGGCGTGAGCTTTCCTACGTGCCAGTCATTGAAGGCCAGGGCAAAGGCGAGCGAATCCACTACCACTGCGTCATCGTCACCCCGGCCCGCATCGGCCTGCTTGAGATGACCAAAGCAGTCAAGCAGGCATGGAGACGAACCTACTTTGGCAACCAACAAGTCGATGTGCAGCCTATGCGCGATGACGGTTGGTTGGGCTACATCGCCAAAAAGGCCTGGACACTGCGACAAGATGCCGTCGATTTCGACAACGTGCGTCTCGGCGAGTGCCCAAAGCGTTGCTGAGCAAGGCTCCTTCGCTGGCCGTGAAAAGCCGATTGGCTTTAATGCCGTAGGCATGGCGAAAATTTCAGTCCTACCAAGATGCAAGTCCTGAACAGGCAGAACAGGGAGACAGGACAGCAACGACAGGGACAAGGGCAAGGGCAAGGCACCCTACGACCCAGCAGAACGCCCTACAGCACGCTTTCTGTACGCTGTGAATGCTTGGGTAGCTGGCAGCAAGGGCAAGCGTCTGTAGGGCGTGGACGCAGCGACCAGAGCGTGAGACGGGCGCATGCAAACGACGCTGAAGCGCAGAGCCGAAACCAAGTGAAATACGCAGAAGCTTTGGTTCGGCGGCTATCTCGTTGACGCCCATAGCGATTCACTCGACAGCCAATTCCGGTTGTCCGACTGAACCAAAGACAGCACACTCGTTCACGAGCAAGTGTTTGATTTCAAGGAGAGACAGGACATGGCCCAAGCAAAGACGCTGACCGAGCGCGAACTGAAGAAGGTGCTCGACTACATTGCGGTGCACAGGCACGCGGCGCGCAATCGCGCCATGGTGATGCTGACCTACTACGCAGGGCTGCGCGTGAGCGAAGTGGCCGCGCTCAAGTACACCGACGTAGTCGCCGAAGATTGCACGATTCGTGGCGAATTTCAGCTGGCACCGGAGCAGACGAAGGGCGGGCATGCACGCACGGTGTTCGTCTGCGAAAAGCTGCGCAAGGAGCTCGGCGCGTACGTGAAGACGCTCAAGCGACGCGACAACGAGCAGTTGCCCCTGTTCCGAACCCAAAAGCGCGACCACTTCAGCGGCAACACGCTGTGCCAGCACTTCCTGTGGCTGTACCGGCGCGCAGGCCTTGAAGGGGCCAGCAGCCACAGCGGCCGACGCACGTTCATCACCAACCTTGCCAGCAAGGGCGTCAGCGTTCGCGTGCTGGCATCACTGGCCGGTCATCGCAGCATCGCGACTACCCAGGCCTACATCGATGTCAACGACGACATGAAGCGCAAGGCGGTCGAGTTGGTCTTCTGATAGACCTGCGCCCTGGCCCGCTTTGCTAGGGGCTCTTCTGAAGCCCTGGGAGGATGGTCTGGGCCTGCTTCTTGTCGAGCATCGCCTTTGTGGCGAGTTGGTCTTCGATTCGCTTGCAGGCGCCGCGTATCTGCCTTGTGAACTGTCGCAGAGTCTTGGCGTCGCCGAGCCGATCAACATCGTCGATCAGGGCGTCCAAGGTCTCAAATGCTTCTTTGATCTCGTCCTCGGAGAGCGCGATCAGGTCGGCGTAGACCTTCTCTGCCTTCGCCTTCGCCTTCGCCGCAGCCGTCGGCCTTGACGTTGCACCAGTGGCCGGTACGCCTGCAACTGGCTGTGTGACAGCGATGGCCTGCGCTAGCGGTGCGCCAGCGGGCGCCGCCGTCACGGGCACTAAAGTGAGCGCGGTAGCTGCTGCCGCTGGACCGACGCGTTCGATTTCGAAGTCGCTGTTTACCCTCAGGCCGACCTTCTTCTGGCAGTTGTGGAACATGACTGAGAGGTAAGCAGGAGCCGCGTCAATCGACCGCGCAAACTCTTCCAGCACTGACTGTCGCCAGCTTCTTGTAGTGCTGTGTCTGCCTTCCTCGACCAGCCTCAGGTGCTTCTGGTAGATGGCTATGCCGAGCGCGGCATTCGACAGCTTCTTTGCTGGCTTGGAATTCTTGGTTGTCATGCCCAACCTGATGCGAAGTTAGTGACTTGACGCTGAGGAACGAGCGGCGTGCGCCTCGGCCATTCCTTCTTCCGAAGCTCTGGGCACATAGCCATACAGCGGATCGGGGTCTTTGGCTTTGCGATCAATCGCATCCAGCTTGCACCGCTCAATCTTCTTCCGCAATTCCTCCGCGTCTTCTCCGGCCACCTTGTAGACGGCAGCGTGGATAGTCCTCTGAAGTTCAGACGTCAGCGGCACTTGCGCATAGACCTTCAGCGTGTCGTATTCAACGCGCGCAACCAAGAGCACTTCCCGCCAATCCGCGGAGGTCAAGCGGCTACGCTGATCGCGGGTCAACATCGTGACGGTTAGGAATGGATTGCTTTGCTCGACCTCAAGCCACTCTTTCGTCAAGTCGGCAGCCAACTGCTTGTCGTCGCGCTCTAGTAGGCTATTTGGATTGACCTTTCGAGCACTCGTCCGAACTACTTCAAAGCCACCTTCGTCGATGATGAACTGTTCAAAATGGTCTGGCTCGATACCCCACTGCGACGCGTATTCAAGCGCCCTTGAGTACAGATGAACCCGCTTCGGAGTCAAGTCGGCAAAGACCATTCTCACAATCACCGACGCGTTTGGGGCATCCTTGTGCACAGTCACGTCTTGTGCTTTTAGCGTGGCACGAAGCGACCTGTAGATTTCGACCGACTGTTCACTGGTCTCAGCCAACAGGTACGCCCTGTAAGCCCCAGCAACAAGCGTACGAATCGCATTCCGCCCTGGCGTGACGTACTTGTCCATGACCCCTTTAGCCAGCTTGGCCAGGGTCTTCAGGGGCAGCAGCACATTGCCGTATTGAACCAGCCCCTGGAGTTGCTCCTGGCTCAAATCTTCCGGCACGGAAATGCCGAACAACTTTGAGACTTGATCTGCCGTATAGGTCGGCTTGCCGTCCGCGACGAGCTTTGCCGTGTACTCCGCATCGGCCTTCTTGCCGAGCGCGGCTAAGCGTGCACGGAAGTCGGCCAGAGCCTGCGTGATTTGCTCGTCGGGTGGGCTGGTTGTGCTCGACGTGGCGCCCAGTTCGATTACATCGGTGACCTTGGAGGATGCGCTCTTTGACTTCTTCTTCGGCAGCGCATCCAGAACCTCTTGCTCAGGGGAAGATGACTGCGGCGTGAACTTGGTAGGTTTGGGCATGATCGGCGTCCCTGGCTGGCCAGCTTATTACTTGAAGCAACAAGTTTGGTCATCGGCGCCGGACAAGCCGTCTTGAGGCCGACTACTGCGACGAGGCCGGCGATGACGCGAGTTACGTCATGGTGCTGGGGCGGGCGGGTCTTCATCGCCAACCTCGTCGCCCCATCTGGGGCTGCTCAAGGCAGTCTGACGGTCGACTGGCTCAGGGTGCGCGCCATCACCAATCAACACGCACAGCGCCAATGAAGAAGCCCCACGAGGGGGCTCTGCAGGGGTCGTAGCCCACCACGATGCGGTGGATGCTACGTGGCTATGCCTCGTTGGTCAGACGTGCTGCCTTGGCCATGACCTCATCCTCGATCACATGGGCGTAGACCATCGTGCTCTGGATCGTCTTGTGTCCCAGAAATTTCTGCAGTTCCAGCAGGTTGAGCCCCTTGTTCAGCAGGTGTACAGCCTTTGTATGGCGCAGGGTGTGGATGGTCACCGTACCGTGTGTTTGATCCAGCGCCGCCCTGGCTACCGCCGCACGCATCCACTTGGACTCGTTGTTTTGACGCTGCTTGCTGCTGAAGACCACATCGCCCTTCTCCATCTGCCTGCGGCGGGTAAGGATTTCCCGCATGGTCTTGGTCATGTTCAGCACACCATCAACGCTGCCCTTGGCGCGTTTGATGTGGACTGTGCCTGCGACGAGATCGACTTGCGTCCATCGCAGCAAGGCAATTTCCGAATAGCGAGCGCCAGTTTCGTAGAGCAGTCTAACCAGATCGAAGTTCTCTAGGCGCTGAGCTTTCAGTACTTCATCGTCTGACGTTATGTAGGCCGGATCAATTGCCACGTACAGCTTGGCCAATTCATCTTTGGTCATCCACCTGATCTTGCCGCTGTCGTGCTTGATCGGCTTCATCTTCTTTCTGACCGTGTAGCCAAGGTCGCCAACATGCCTAATCATTGCATTGAAGTAGGCAACGCTTACCTTCAACGTGCTCTCCTTGTAGCCCTCGGCACGCTTGCTGGTAAGCACAGCGTTCAACTCTTCATCGGTAACGCGGTCCAAGTAGTGGTCAGGCGCTGCTCGGAAGTAGCGCATGTGGATCTCACAGTTCTGGTGGCTTGGCAGGTGCTGCCTGGACCTCAGGAACAAGTCGATGGCTGCATGCAAGCGGATGGGCTTCTTGCCAGCCAGCACGACCTCCTGCACCAGATCGGAGCGGCGCTTGTCGCGGATTCGCTCCGCTTCCCTACGGTTGCTCGTATGGGTGGACTCCGCAACCGTCACCCCTTTCACCGTAAAGCGTAGGTGCCAAGTGGTGCCGCGCAGCAGCAGGCCGTCATAGTTCGTTTTGGAGCGCGTAGCCATGCTGTCAGTCTTTTGTCACAGTGACAGCTTCTATTGTGCCCCCGCAGTATTACTTTTGTCAGTCCAAAATTAGCTGGAAAACGGCGAATTTTGTCACGCAAAAATGGCGGGTGGGCTTGCACTAGGCTGGCGCAGGCGTCGCGCGCCATTTGCCACTTTTGAGAGCTAGCAAATACGAGGTTCATCCGCGCAGTGGTCACTAACTTATTTCGCGCAGCTTTACAATGGATAGAACGGGTGCCTCCTAAGCGCCAGATACAGGTTCGATTCCTGTCGGCGGGACCATGCGCCCGCCAGGCCACAGCGCCAACAAGCGCACAGCGGCCGACGGCCGACGGGGCCAACTTAACCCCCGCGACGCACGCTGACGGGTGACCCGGTCCTATACTGGCCGCTGGCGTGTGCCAACCCCCGAAAGCGAGCTGGTCATGGGATCCAAAATGAAGGTTGCCGGCTTCCTGGCCCTGGGCGCCGTGGCCGGGGCCTTGACGACGATGCAATTGCAGGCCGTGGCCCGCAGTTCGATGGCGCCGCTGCCGCTGGAAGAAGTGCAGCAGCTGGCGGCCGTCTTCGACCGCGTCAAGTCCGAATACGTCGAACCGGTGGACGAGAAGAAGCTGATCAGCGACGCCATCGCCGGCATGGTCGCGGGCCTCGACCCGCACAGCCAGTATTTCGACAAGAAGAGCTACAAGGAATTCCGCGAGGCCACCGGTGGCAAGTTCATCGGCATCGGCATCGAAATGGGCATGGAAGAAGGCCTGGTCAAGGTCGTCTCGCCGATCGAGGGCAGCCCCGCCTTCCGCGCCGGCCTGAAGCCCGGTGACCTGATCACGCGCATCGACGACACGCCCGTCAAGGGCCTGACGGTCGACCAGGCGGTCAAGAAGATGCGCGGCGAGCCCAATACCAAGGTGGTGCTGACGGTCTACCGCAAGACCGAGAGCCGCAGCTTCCCGGTGA
Organism: Betaproteobacteria bacterium; assembly: GCA_947453725.1. Classification (GTDB taxonomy): domain Bacteria; phylum Pseudomonadota; class Gammaproteobacteria; order Burkholderiales; family Burkholderiaceae_C; genus Rubrivivax. The sequence goes on from CANGHH010000017.1 coordinate 9,309, forward strand.
ACATCGTGCGCGAGGAAATCCGCATGCAGAGCGTGCGCGCCGGCATGGCCGCGCCGGGCTACGGCTGGATTCGCGTCAGCCAGTTCCAGGACCGCACGGTCGACGACTTCGTGCGCAAGGTCGAAGAGCTGTACAAGCAGGATCCGAACCTCAAGGGTCTGGTGCTCGACCTGCGCAACGACCCGGGCGGCCTGCTCGATGGCGCGGTGGCGCTGTCGGCCGCCTTCCTGCCGACCGACGTGGTCGTGGTCTCGACCAACGGCCAGTTGGCCGAGTCGCGCGCCACCTTCCGCGCCAACCCCGAGTTCTACGCCCGGCGGGCCGGCACCGACCCGCTGAAGAAGCTGCCGGCCGCGCTGAAGAGCGTGCCGCTGGTGGTGCTGGTCAACGAAGGCTCGGCCTCGGCCAGCGAGATCGTCGCCGGCGCCTTGCAGGACCACAAGCGCGCCACCGTGATGGGCGCGCAGACCTTCGGCAAGGGCTCGGTGCAGACGGTGCGCCCGCTGCCCGCCGACACGGCGCTGAAGATCACCACCGCACGCTACTACACGCCCAGCGGCCGCAGCATCCAGGCCAAGGGCATCGTGCCCGATGTCTGGCTCGACGAAACCGCCGAAGGCAATGTCTACGCCGCGCTGCGCATGCGCGAGGCCGACCTCGACAAGCACCTGAGCGGCGCCGACGAAAAGAAGGACGTCGAACGCGAGAAGGCCCGCGACGAAGCCCGCAAGAAGCTCGAGGACCAGCTCGCCAAGACCAAGGAACCGGTCAAGCCGCTGCCCGAATTCGGCACCGCCGAAGACTTCCCGCTGCAGCAGGCCGTGAATCAGCTGCGTGGCCTGCCAGTGGTGGCCAGCAAGACGGCGGCCGGCGAACAGCGCGCCGAGGCCCCCGCAGCGAGCACCAAATAAGCCAGGCCGCCAGCGCGCACCAGGGCGCTGGCCACGAAGCCCGCTACGGCGGGCTTCGCTGTTTCAGCGACGCGCCCTGCACCCCCGACACGACCGCCCCCGCACGATGAACGACGAGCAACTGCAGCGTTACGCCCGCCACCTGATGCTCGACGAAATCGGCATCGAAGGCCAGCGCCGGCTGCTGGCCGCGCATGTGCTGGTGATCGGCGCCGGCGGCCTCGGTTCGCCAGCGCTGCTCTACCTGGGCAGCGCCGGCGTGGGCCGCATCACCGTGGTCGACGACGACGATGTCGACCTGACCAACCTGCAGCGGCAGATCGCCCATCCGCTGTCGCGCGTCGGCCAGCCCAAGGCCGAATCGGCGCGCGCCACGGTGGCAGCCATCAACCCCGACGTGCAGCTTCGCGCGCTGGTGCGGCGCGCCGATGCGGCGCTGCTCGACGAGTTGCTGCCCGGCGTCGACGTGGTGCTCGACTGCTGCGACAACTTCGCCACCCGGCACGCCGTCAACGCCGCCTGCGTGCGCCACGGCAAGCCGCTGGTGTCGGGCGCGGCCATCGGCTGGGACGCGCAGATCGCGGTCTACGACACGCGCCGCGCCAATGCGCCCTGCTACGCCTGCCTGTTCCCGCCCGACGCCGGGCACCAGGAGGCCTCGTGCAACACGATGGGCGTGTTCGCCCCGCTGGTCGGCATTGTCGGCAGCGTCCAGGCGGCCGAGGCGCTGAAGCTGATCATCGGCTGCGGCGAGCCGCTGGCCGGCCGGCTGCTGATGCTCGACGCACGCAGCCTGCGCTGGGACACGCTGAGCCTGCCGCGCCAGCCGCAGTGCCCGGTCTGCGCCACGCGGCCTGCAGGGCCGCTGCTGTCCGCGCGGCCTTAAGCTCGGCGACATGAACGAAGCGAAGCCCGCCCTCGCCGCCCGCAACTTCCCGAGCGCCGAAGAAGAAGCCAGCGCCCAGCCGCCAGCCTCGCTGTATGGCGGGCCGGAAAGCGCCTACCGGCTGGCCTTCACCGACACCGACTTCCTGCTGCGCGAGGAGTTGCGCCCGGTGCGCATGCAGCTGGAACTGCTGAAGCCCGAAATGGTGCAGCAGGAACAGGGCATCGAGTCGACCATCGTGATCTTCGGCAGTGCGCGCGTGCAGCCTGCGGCAGGCGCCGACGCGGCGGTCGATGCCGCGCGCGCCAGCGGCGACGCCATCGCGCTGAAGCGCGCCGAAGGCCTGGCCGGCATGAGCCGCTACTACGACGAGGCGCGGCGCTTCGCGGCGCTGGTCACCGTGCGGTCCCGCGAGCACGCCACGCCGATCTATGTCGTCACCGGCGGCGGCCCCGGCATCATGGAAGCCGGCAACCGCGGCGCCTTCGAAGTCGGCGGCAAGAGCATCGGCCTGAACATCGTGCTGCCGCACGAGCAGGCGCCCAACCCCTACATCACGCCCGAACTGTGCTTCCAGTTCCACTATTTCGCGCTGCGCAAGATGCACTTCCTGATGCGCAGCATCGCGCTGGTCTGCTTTCCGGGCGGTTTCGGCACCCTTGACGAGCTCTTCGAGACGATGACGCTGGTCCAGACCGGCAAGAGCCGCAAGCGCCCCATCCTGCTCTTCGGCCGCGACTTCTGGACGCGGCTGATCGACTTCGACTACCTCGTCGAAACTGGCATGGTCAGCGCGGTGGACATGGGCTTGTTCCGCTTCGTCGAAACCGCCGAGGAAGCCTGGGACGTGCTGGCCGCGCACTACGGCTTCGACGCGCCCGCCCTCGAAGGCGGCGGCGACGCCGAGGACCTCTGATCCCGCGATGACCCAAGCCATCAGCCTGATCGGCGCGCCGACCGACATCGGCGCTGGCGCGCGCGGTGCCAGCATGGGCCCGGAAGCCCTGCGCGTGGCCGGCCTGCGCGCGGCGCTGGAAGGCCGCGGTCTGGCGGTGAGCGACCGCGGCAACCTCGGCGGCCCGGCCAACCCCTGGCTGCCGCCGGTGGACGGCTACCGCCACCTCGCCGAGGCCGTGGCCTGGAACCATGCGGTGCACGAGGCCGTGCACACCGAACTCGCGGCCGGCCAGCTGCCGATCCTGCTCGGCGGCGACCACTGTCTGGCCATCGGCAGCATCAGCGCCGTGGCGCGCCACTGCCGCGCGAAGGGCCGCAAGCTGCGCGTGCTGTGGCTCGACGCCCACGCCGACTTCAACACCAGCCGGCTGACGCCCAGCGGCAACGTCCACGGCATGCCGGTGGCCTGCCTGTGCGGGCACGGACCGCAAGCGCTGGTCGAGATCGGCGGCACGGTGCCGGCGATCCACCCCAAATGGCTGCGCCAGATCGGCATCCGCAGCGTCGATGCCGGCGAGAAGCGCTTCGTCCACCAGGTCGGCCTGGAAGTCTTCGACATGCGCTACATCGACGAGATGGGCATGCGCCACACGATGGAACTGGCGCTGGCCACGCTGGACGAGAACACCCACCTGCACGTCAGCTTCGATGTCGATTTCCTCGACCCCGGGATCGCCCCCGGCGTCGGCACCACGGTGCCCGGCGGGCCGAGCTACCGCGAGGCCCAGCTGTGCATGGAAATGATCGCCGACAGCGGCCGCCTGGCCAGCCTGGACGTGATGGAGCTGAACCCGGCGCTGGACATCCGCAACCAGACGGCCGAGCTGGCGGTGGACCTGATCGAGAGCCTGTTCGGCAAGAGCACGCTGATGCGCCAGCGCTGAATGCTGCAGGCAAAGGCACTGAACCAGAGAGACGATGGACGACAAGCCCCTGCTGATCGGCGTTTCGGCGCGCATCCACGACCCCTTGGCCGCCGACCGCGCCGCCAGCGGCGTGTGGAGCAAGACCGTCCACTACCTCGAACAGAGCGTCGCCCACTGGCTGCTGCACGGCGGCGCTGTGGCCGTCATGGTGCCGGCCGTCAGCGAGGGCAGCGTGGTGCTGCGCAGCGACCTGAAGCTGCACCACTACGCCGCCGCGCTCGACGGCCTGGTGCTGCAGGGTGGCAACGACGTGGCGCCGCAGAGCTACGGCGAAATGCCGCTCGACGCCGCGTGGCAGGGCGATCGCGTTCGCGACCTCTACGAGATGGAACTGATCCGCGCCTTCGTCGCCGCCGGCAAGCCGGTGTTCGGCATCTGCCGCGGCCTGCAGCTGCTGAACGTCACCTTCGGCGGCACGCTGCTGCAGGACATCGCCACGCAGCGCCCCGACGCGCTGGCGCACCGTGAACCGGGCCGCTACGAACACCACCACCACGCCGTCGAATTCGTGCCCGGCAGCCACCTGGCCGGCCTCTTCCCCGGCCTGGCGCGGGCCACCACCAACAGCATCCACCACCAGGGCATCAAGGACCTGGCGCCCGACTTCGTGGTCGAGGCGCGCTGCCCCGAGGATGGCCTGGTCGAAGCGGTGCGCTGGCAGGGCCCGAGCTACGTGGCCGCCGTGCAGTGGCACCCCGAATTCCACGAACCCGACCACCCGACGACGCTGGACGACACGCCGATGTTGCACGACTTCCTCGGCGCGGCGCGGGCCGCACGCCGACCAGCGGGCTGATCGACGCCGCGCCGGCTGACCCCAGGCGCCGTCAGCCGCCTTCAGCTGCCGTCCGTCGCGCGCAGTACCGCCAAGCCCGCCGCCGATGCGGCCAGCACGCGCGGCAAGACCAGCGTGAACACCGAACCCACGCCCGCTTCGCTGCGGACCTGCACGTCACCGCCTTGGGCCTGCGCGATACGCCGCACCAGCGCCAGCCCCAGGCCGATGCCGCCATATTCCTTGGTCGGCCCCGCACTGAGCTGGACGAAAGTTCCGAAGACGCGCGCGAGGTCGGCGTCGCCGATGCCGATGCCGTGGTCCTCGACTTCGACACACCAGCGCCCGGCGTCCAGGGCGCGGGCCCGCATAGCGACGAGGCCGCCAGGCTTGGAAAACTTGATGGCATTGGCCACCAGATTCAGCAGCATCTGCCGCAAGCGCAGCGGGTCGGCCACCACGCCGGCGAGGCCGCTGTCGACGGCCACCGAAAACGCAAGGTCCGCAGCCAGGCGCTGCGGCTCCAGCATCGCGGTGACCTCGTCGAGCGCGGCCTGCACGGCCACCGGCTGCGGCTTGAAGACCCAGGGCGCCGCCGCCGACTGGGCGAAATCGAGCATGGTCTGCACCAGGCCCAGCAGATGCCGGCCGCTCTCGCCGATGAGGCTGAGGAACCTGGCGCGCTTCGGCGAGTCCGCTGCCAGCTGCCCGGCCTGCAGGATCTGCGCAAAGCCGATCACGGCATTCAGCGGCGTGCGCATTTCGTGCGACATATTGGCCAGGAATTCGGTCTTCAAGCGATCCGCTTCCGCCAAGACGCGCTGGTCGGCCTGCAATTCAGTGGCCCGCGCACGAACGGCCTCGGCCTCGCGCTGCGCGCTGATGTCGCTGACGACGGTGAAGGACTCGCCACCCGCCGCGTCGAGCAGGAGCTGCAGCGTCGAGACGTCGGCCCAGACCACGGTACCGTCCTTGCGGCGCAGTTCCATCTGCTGGCGAAAGTGTCCGCCGGTCTGCGACAGCGCACCGATGGCGGCGGCGACGGCGCGGTATTCGGCGGCGTCGCCGAAGAGTCTGGCGACCGGCATCGCCTGCCATTCGGCACCGCTGTAGCCGAAGAGGCGGTCCATGCCGCGGTTCTTCCAGACGATGACCCCGCGCCGGACGCGCAACATGCCGACGAGGTCGGTGGCCAGGATCGCGTGGTCTTCGGCCGTGCGCGCCGCCAGCGCGCTGCGCACGCTGTGCAAGTCGGTGATGTCCTGCATCACCGCGTGGCTGAGCATGAAACCGCCCGCCGGGTCGACCATCCGCCGGGCCGTGATCAGCACCCGCCGGGTCTCGCCCTGACGCCCGAGCAGGTCCTGCTCCACCCCGTCGAGCCGGCCGGTCTGCCTCAGCTGCTGCAGGTCCAGCGCGAAGCGCGCACGCCCTGCTTCGCTGAAGAAGTCGCCGGGACTCAGCTTGCCGACCACTTCGTCGCGGCTGCAGCCCAGCCAGTGCAGCTCGGTGGCGTTGAGGCCCAGGAAGCGGCCCTCGGCATCCAGCGTGTGGTAGCCGCAGGGCGCCTCGTCGTAAAGGCGCTGGGCCAGCGCCTGCGCGCGCAGGCTGCGCCGGGCCACGCGCGCGAGCACCCAGGTCGCGGCGCCGAACAACAGCAGCAGGCCGCCGGCCCACGCCGCCGTGTAGCGCCAGGCCGCCAGGAAATCATCGGTCGCCTGGCCGGCAAGCGCATAGACCGGATCGTTTGCCAGCTTGCGGTAGGCAACGATCCGGTCGACGCCGTCGGCGGCGGTCACTGCACGGTAGACACCGACTGCTGGCGCCCCGGCCACGGTCTGCATCAGCGCATCCGACACCTGGGCGGCGCCCACGCTCAGCGCCAGGCCCGGCGAGGGGCTCGAGCGGGCCAGCAGGTCCATGTTCAGCATGCGCAGGCTCGCTGATCCATGAAGACCCGGCTGGGCAGCCACCACCAGCGGCTGCAGGCCGGTCAAGGGCAGGACCGCCACGACGACACCGGCAAAGCGCCCGCTCGGCGAGGGCCAGGGCCTGACCATCAGCAGCGCCGGCTCGCCGTCCGGCTTGCTGTTGAACGGGCCGAACAGCCGTTCCGGCGAATCGGGGTGCTCGCGCATGAACGAGAAGTATTCGCGATCAGCGATGCTGTAAGGCACACAGGCCTGGGACAAGGAGCTGCAAACCAGGCGGCCGTCGGCGTCGAAGAACCCGATGCGCTGGATTTCGGGCACCACCGCAACCGTCTTGTCCGTTGTGGACCAGGAGGCAGGCCAGTCAGCCCCCCCCGCCCGCTGCTCGACCTGGCCCGCCGCATGGTTCAGCGCAAGCCTGACTTTGTCGAAAGTGGCACTGGCGCCGCGCTCCAGCAGGGCCGCGGTCGCGGCGACCTGCCTTTCCGCGTCGTCGGTCGCCGCGCGCCAGGACCGCCACAGCAGCAGGCTGCACAGCAGGACCGCCAGCACGTTGAGCAGCACCAGGCTCACATGAACCAATCGCAGCGTCGGCTGCGATGTCGGGCCAAGGGGCAAAGCCGGCGGAAAGGCGCTGTCAGCAGCGCCGCTGCTGGCGGGGTCTTGCGTGATGCGCATGGCTGACCCTTCGTTGCCCCAGGGCCGACCCAGTGTACGCCCGCGGTTTGCCGCCTCAGGCGGTGGCGATCCAACCTTCGACTGCGTCAACGCAAGCCGGCAAACCGGCATCCGGCCGCTGCGACGCCCAGCCGGCCTGCATCAGGCACAGCGCGGCGTCCAGGCGGTCGCCCGAGGCGTCGTCGACCAGGGCCTCGCGCTGGGCGTGGCTGAGCTTCAAGCGCAGGCCCAGGCGGCTGCGGCCCTGCTCCAGCGCGTCGACGATGTCCTTGCGGGCGATCAGCCGGTCGGGCTCGGTTGAATTCTTGTAGGACCGCCGGCCGATCAGTTCGAAGGCCAGCAGCCCGGGATAGCCTTCCAGCGCCACGCGCGCGGTGTCACCTTGACGAAGCTTCGGCAAGGTGACGCCGGCCGCCACCAGCCGCGACAGGCCTTCGTAGTACATGAAACCGACGGGCACATAGCGCGTCTGCAAGGGGCTGGTCGAGCTGATGCCGGGCATCGCGCCGTCGGCCGCGCGGTGGATCAGGCGCTGGCCTTTGGGCTGCCCGTTGCCCCAGGCGTCGACCAGCGCCCGGAAAGCCATCCGGGTCGGGCAGCGGCGGTGGATTTCCTGGATCACGGCGTCGGTGCTGTCACCCAGTTCCAGCGACTGCACGAAGGCGCGCGGCAGGCCGAAGGGGAAGTCGAAGGCTCCCAGCCAGGGGCCGGCATCGCACAGCAGTGACTCGAAGTCGGCCAGCGCGGGCAGCGCGTCCAGCCGCTCGAGCTTCAGCACCGCGCCGACGCGCCGCCCGCGCGCCACCGTGATCGGCTTGCGGGGCCCGGGCGCGCAGGTGAAATCGACGCCCAGCAGTTCGGCTTCGCTCATGGACGACAGCGCCAGCGGCGAGCGGTGAAGCTCAGGCCTTGAGCCGGTAGCCGGTGCGGAAGATCCAGGTCACCACCAGCAGCGCGGCGCCCATGAACAGCGCCGTCATGGCCAGGCTCAGGCCGACGGCCACGTCGGCCTGGCCATAGAAGGACCAGCGGAAACCACTGACCAGGTAGACCACCGGGTTGAACAGCGCCACCTGCTGCCAGAAGGCCGGCAGCATGTCGATGCTGTAGAAGCTGCCGCCCAGGAAGGTCAATGGTGTGATGATCAGCAGCGGCACGACCTGCAGCTTCTCGAAGTTGTCGGCCCAGATGCCGATGATGAAGCCGACCAGGCTGAAGGTGACGGCCGTCAGCACCAGGAACAGCAGCATCCAGACCGGGTGCTCGACGCGCAGCGGCACGAAGAAGCCGGCCGTGGCCAGGATGATCAGGCCCAGGATCACGCTCTTGCTGGCCGCCGCGCCGACGTAGCTGAGCATGATCTCGACCGTGGACACCGGCGCCGACAGCAGCTCGTAGATCGTCCCGGTGAAGCGCGGGAAGTAGATGCCGAAACTGGCGTTGGACACGCTCTGCGTCAGCAGCGACAGCATGATCAGGCCCGGCACGATGAAGGCGCCGTAGGCCACGCCGCCGACCTCCGGGATGCGCGAACCGATGGCCGCGCCGAAGACGATGAAGTAGAGGCTGGTCGACAGCACCGGCGAGACGATGCTCTGCATCAGCGTGCGCCAGGTGCGCTTCATCTCGAAGCCGTAGATGGCGCGCACGGCGTGGATATTGAAACTCATGCGGCGACACTCATGCGTGAACCAGGCTGACGAAGATGTCTTCGAGTGAACGCTGCGAAGTCTGCAGGTCGGTGTAGACCACGCCGGCCGACGCCAGGTCGTGCAGCAGCGCGGCGATGCCACGGCCGTCGCGCTGCGCCGGGTCGCTGCGGGTGTCGTAGGTGTAGGTCAGCGTCAGGCCATCGGCGGCCAGTGCCAGCGCGTGGCCGGCCAGCGCCGCCGGCACCGCCGCCAGCGGCTGCTGCAGTTGCAGCTTCAGCTGCTTCTTGCCCAGCTTCTGCATCAGTTCGGCCTTGTCCTCGACCAGGATCAGCCGGCCCTTGCTGATGACGCCGATGCGGTCGGCCATCTCTTCGGCCTCTTCGATGTAGTGGGTGGTCAGGATCACCGTGACGCCGGTGTCGCGCAACTGGCGCACCAGCTGCCACATGTCGCGGCGCAACTCGACGTCGACACCGGCCGTCGGTTCGTCGAGGAAGAGCACCTGCGGTTCGTGCGACAGCGCCTTCGCGATCATCACGCGGCGCTTCATGCCGCCCGACAGCGTGCGGATCATGCTGCCCTTCTTGTCCCACAGCGACAGCGACTTCAGCACCTGCTCGATGTGCGCCGGATTCGGCGCCTTGCCGAACAGGCCGCGGCTGAAGGACACGGTGTCCCAGACGGTTTCAAAAGCATCGGTGGTCAGTTCCTGCGGCACCAGGCCGATCAGGCTGCGCGCGGCGCGGTAGTCGCGCACGATGTCGTGGCCATCGACGACCACCGTGCCGGCGCTGGCCCGCACGATGCCGCAGACGATGCTGATCAGCGTGGTCTTGCCGGCGCCGTTGGGGCCCAGCAGGGCAAAGATCTCGCCGCGCTGGATCTCGAGGTCGATGCCCTGCAGGGCGCTGTGGCCCGAGGCGTAGGTCTTGGCGATCTGCTGGATCGAAAGGATGGCTGGCATGCAACGAGGATAGCCGTTGCCCTGCCCGCCCACAGCGCCCGCGATAAAGTCCTTCGCATGCAAACCAACCCCATCCTCATCGACGTGCTGCGCGGCAGCGCCGTCGAATCCAGCCACCGCGGCGCGCTGGCCATCGTCGACGCCGACGGCGCCGTCCACACCGCGCTGGGCGACATCGACAGGCCGATCTTCCCGCGCTCGGCGGTGAAGGTCCTGCAGGCGCTGCCGCTGGTGGAAAGCGGTGCCGCCGACCGCTTCGGCCTGAACGACGAGGAACTGGCGCTGGCCTGCGCCAGCCACGGGGGCGAGGCGCGCCACGCACAGACCGCGGCCGGCATGCTGGCCAAGGCCGGGCTGGACGCCACGGCGCTGGAATGCGGCACGCACTGGCCCTATTACGACGGCGCGATCAAGGCGCTGGCCGCCGCCGGTGCGTTGCCCAGCGCGCTGCACAACAACTGCTCGGGCAAGCATTCGGGCTTCGTCTGCCTGGGCTGCATGCTGGCCGGCGGCCAGGACCGGCGCGACTTCGTCAGCGGCTACCTGCAGCCCCGGCACCCGGTGATGCGCGAGGTGACGGCCAGCCTGCAGGCCGCCACCGGCTGGGACCTGGCCAACACGCCGGTCGGCACCGACGGCTGCAGCATCCCGACCTTCGCGATCCCTTTGCGCAACCTGGCGCTGGCCTTCGCCCGCGTCGGCACCGGCGTGGGCCTGCGCACGGGCCGCGCGGCGGCAGCCCGGCGGCTGCGCCAAGCGGTCGCCGCAGCCCCGTTCATGGTCGCCGGCAGCGGCCGCTTCGACACACGGGTGATGGAACGCCTGGGCGACCGCGTGTTCTGCAAGGTCGGCGCCGAGGGCGTCTACTGCGCCGCGGTGCCCGAACTGGGCCTCGGCGTGGCGCTGAAGATGGACGACGGCAACACCGCCCGCGCCTGCGAGGTGGTGATGGCCGTCGCCATCGAACGCCTGCTGGCGCTCGACGAAGCCGACGCGGCCTTCATGGAAGCCTTCAGCCACCCGGTGATGCGCAACTGGAACGGCATCGAAGTCGGCGGTCTGCGGCCGTCGGGCACGCTGATCGCCTTCGCCGCCGCCGCTGCCTGACCAAGCCGCCGCGCAGCGCGCGGCAGCGACTCGGGCGGCGGTTCAGGCGCCCGTCGGTCCCGACAGCAGCGGGATCGCGCCGTCGCTGCTCTGGCCCAGCAGCCCGACCTGGCTGTAGATCCCCAGCTTGCTGCGCGTGTCCTGGATGTCCAGGTTGCGCATCGTCAGCTGGCCGATGCGGTCGGCTGGGGTGAAGGCGCCGGCGCCGCTTTCCATCGTCAACCGCTCGGGGTGGTAGGTCAGGTTCGGGCTCTCGGTGTTCATGATCGAGTAGTCGTTGCCCCGGCGCAGTTCCAGCGTCACCTCGCCGGTGATGGCGCGCGCCACCCAGCGCTGCGCCGTTTCACGCAACATCAGGCATTGCGGGTCGAACCAGCGACCCTGGTAGAGCAGCTTGCCGAGGATGCGGCCGTTGGCGCGGTACTGGCCGATGGTGTCCTCGTTGTGGATGCCGGTGACCAGCCGTTCGTAGGCGATGTGCAGCAGCGCCATGCCCGGGGCTTCGTAGATGCCGCGGCTCTTGGCTTCGATGATGCGGTTCTCGATCTGGTCGCACATGCCCAGACCGTGGCGGCCACCGATGGCGTTGGCCTCCAGGAACAGCTCGACCTCTGAGGCAAAGGTACGACCATTGAGTGCGACGGGCACGCCTTCCTCGAAACGCACCGTCACGGCTTCGGCCTTCACCGCCACCTCGTCGCGCCAGAAGGCCACGCCCATGATGGGCTTGACGATGTGCATGCCGCTGTTCAGGAACTCGAGGTCCTTCGCCTCGTGGGTGGCGCCGAGCATGTTGCTGTCGGTGCTGTAGGCCTTCTCGACCGACATCTTGTAGTCGAAGCCGGCGGCGATCAGGTACTCGCTCATCTCCTTGCGGCCACCCAGCTCGTCGATGAAGCGCTGGTCCAGCCAGGGCTTGTAGACCTGCAGCGCCGGGTTGGCCAGCAGGCCGTAGCGGTAGAAGCGCTCGATGTCGTTGCCCTTGTAGGTGCTGCCGTCGCCCCAGATGTTGACGCCGTCGTCGCGCATCGCCACCACCAGCGAGGTGCCGGTGACGGCGCGGCCCAGCGGGGTGGTGTTGAAGTAGGTGGCGCCGCCGGTGCTGATGTGGAAGGCGCTGCACTGGATGGCGGCGATGCCCTCGGCCACCAGCTGGGCGCGGCAATCAACGAGGCGGGCGATCTCGGCGCCGTAGGCCAGGGCCTTGCGCGGGATCTCGTCGTAGTCGCTCTCGTCGGGCTGGCCCAGGTTGGCGGTATAGGCGCAGGGGATGGCGCCCTTGGCGCGCATCCAGTGCACGGCGGCCGAGGTGTCCAGGCCGCCTGAAAAGGCGATGCCGACGCGTTCGCCCGCGGGGAGGGTTTGAAGGATGTGGGTCACGGTGTGGGTTCTCCTGAGACGCCAATTGTCGCAAGGTCAGCGCCCGGCCCGTGATTGCGCACGATCAATCGGCCCGCGCCAGGCCGTCCTATCGTTTCTGCGGGACTTGCTGCAAGGGTGGAAAGCCGGCTCGGCCCCCCGCCCCTGCAGCATGCCGTCACGTTGTCAAACCGGAAAGGCTTGAATCATGAAGAAGACACGCATGGGATGGGCGGCGGTGGCTGCCTTGAGTCTGTCGACCGCCGCCAGTGCACAGGGCTACCTCGGCGCCAGCATCGGCCAGACCCATCTGAACGCCGATTGCAGCGGGACGCTGACCTGCGACACCAGCGACACGGGCTTCAAGGCATTTGGCGGTTACAAGTTTCACCCCAACATGGCGCTTGAACTGAACTACCTGAATTTCGGCAAGGCCAAGGCCTCGGCCCTGGTCGGCGGCACCACGGTGAATGCCGAAATCAAGACCACCGGCATCGGCGCGGGCGTGGCCTTCATGGGAGAGTTCGCGCCGTCCTGGCTGGGCACGGCCCGCGTCGGTGTCGCCCGCGTCAAGACCGAGATCACGGGCTCGATGTCGGGCCTGTTCGCGTCGGACAGCGAGAGTTCGACGCAGGCCTATTTCGGGCTGGGTGTCGGCTATGCGATGACGAAGAACGTGTCGCTCGACCTCAGCGCCGACTTCTCACGCTCGCACTACGCCGGCGAATCGAGCAACGTGCGCATGGTCGGGCTGGGGTTGACGGCCTCCTTCTGAAGCCGATGGCGGCGGGCTGAGGCCCCGCTTCGCTACAGTGCCGGTTTCCCCAGCCCCGATTGCCGGCATGACCCGACTGCACCGCGAATTTCATCGCCTCTTCCGCTGCAGCCCGATCGTGCCGGCCGACGGGGCCCTCCGGCGCACGGACCCGGCCGCTGCCGAAGGGCCCGTTCGCACGCTGGTGCTTGAACTCGCCCGGCCAGCCTGGTGGCCGCCGCTGGCGGCGGTCTGGAAGGGCGTGCAGACCGACTACGGCCTGCCGGCACCGGCCATCGCCGTCAACGGCCGCGACGGCCTGCAGCTGTGGTTCTCGCTGGCCCAAGCGCAGGACCCGGCGCGAGGGCTGGCCTTTCTGGAAGGCCTGCGCCTGCGCTACCTGGCCGACCTGCCCCGCGACCGCGTCGGCCTGATGCCCTGGTCGGGCTCGACCGCCGGCTCGGGCGCAGCACCGCTGGCGACGGTGGTGCCCGCTGCGCAGGCGGCCAGCGGCGGCTGGTCGGCCTTTGTCGCGCCGGACCTGGCGCCGATGTTCGAGGAAGAGCCGTGGCTGGCCCTGCATCCCGGCGACGACGGGCAGGCGGAACTGCTGGCCCGGCTGGACAGCACGCCGCTGGCGCTCTTCGACGCCGCACTGGAAGGTCTGCAGGCGCATGCGGCGGACGCCAGAGCGACGGTGGCGGCCAGCACGGCAGCTGCCGTCGCAGCGGCTGCTGCGCGGGCCGCCAGCGCTGACGTCGGCACCGCCGACCTGCCGGCTGCCGTCAACCGCGAGGCCCAGCGCTTCCTGCTGGCGGTGATGAACGACGCAGCCGCCCCGCTGGCGCTGCGCGTCGAAGCCGCCAAGGCCTTGTTGCCCTGGGGCCCGCAGGCCTGAAGGCAGGACGCGCTGCCGCGCGCGCCGAGGCTCAGCCGGCAGCGCCGGGCAGCCGACGAAGTACCGTCAGTTCCGCTCCGGCAGGTTCTGTCCGTCGAAGATCGTCGTGCAGCGGCCGTCGCCGGGCTCGCCCTTGCGGCACATGTAGGAGCGACGCGCGGTGATCAGGCCATGGCGTTTGGCCACGTCGTAATCGCCGGCACCCAGTGATTTGCCGCAGCGGTAGACATCCCACTGCCTGCCGTCGATCACCGGGCCGCCGGCGGCCCAGGTGCCGCCGGCGCAATGCTGACGCCGCAGCGCGCTTTCCAGGCTCGGTTCGTCGACGATGATCTGGTTGTCGAGCGAGCCATCGCAGGCCCATTTGCCGGACTTCTTGCTTTGGATGCAGATGGCCAGTGCTTCCGGCTGGACCGGACCCCAAGCGTCGATGCGCTTCTGCTTGGCCGCGGCGGCGGCGGCGATCTCCTTGAGGGCTTTGGCTTCGGCGGCCTCCTGGTCCTTCTTCACTTGGGCCAGACGGGCGAGTTCGCGCTCTTGCTCCTGCTTCAGCTTGTCGAGCCGCGCGGCCTCCAGCGCCTTGGCTCTGGCAGCAGCGTCGTCCTGGCTGCGCGCGTTGTCGCGGCGCTCCTGGTCGGCGCGCTGCTGCGTGGCGGCCTGGGCCACTTGCACGGCGGCGGCCTCAGCACGCAGGGCGGGAACCGCGGTGCCGGCGGCGGCCGCGACACCACTCCGGGCCTGGGCCTGGGCCTGGGCCTGGGTCTGCGCCAAGGCCTGCCGCCGTTCCTGCTCGGCTCGGGCGCGTTCCTGGGCCGCGGCGACGCGGGCCCGCTCCTGCTCGACCGCCCGCTGCTGCTGTTCGGCCATCGCCTGCTGGACGGCGGCCGACTGCGCGCGCGCGGCGCGGATGTCGTTCGTCGCGGCGGCGATGCCACCGGCCTTGCCATCGGTGGCCACGTCCTGCACGAAGCCGCTGATCAGGCGCAACTTGTCCGGGCTGGGTATGCCGCGGGCGCTGCCGATGATGGCCGAGCCGATGAAGCCGGCGATCAGCTGGCCGGATGAATCGGAACTGCTGCTGGCCTGCCGACTCTGCTGTTCGGTCTGACCCTGCGGCTTGTCCTCGACCCATTGGCCGGCATAGCGATCGCCGTCGGCGTAGACCATCACGCCGTAGCCGTTCATGTTGCCGCGCGCCATCTCGCCGTCGTACTGGCTGCCGTTGGCAAAGCGGTAGACGCCGCGGCCCGAGAACTGGCCGTCGAGGAAGCCCCCTTCGTAGCTGTGGCCCTTGGCGCTCACCCACTTGCCCAGGCCCGAGCGCTTGCCCTTCAGGAAGGTGCCCTCGTAGCGCCCGCCGTCGGCCTCGTTCTCGACCCCCTGCCCGTCGCGCAGGCCCTCGACAAAATCGCCGTCGTAGCGCGCGCCGTTGGCCTCCAGCTGCCTGCCGCGGCCGCTGCGCTTGTCCTGCAGGAAATCGCCCTCGTAGCGGGCGCCGCTGGCCCAGACCAGCACGCCGCGGCCTGAATACTGGCCGGCCAGGAATTCGCCTTCGTAGCGCATGCCGTCGGGGAAGGTGTAGACGCCCCGCCCCGTGCGCAGACCCTTGTCGTCGAACTCGCCTTCGTAACGGTGGCCGCTGGGCCCGGTGTAGAGGCCGCGCGCGATGCGGCCGCCCATGAAGTCGCCCTCGTAACGCGAGCCGCCGGCCAGCACCAGGCTGCCACGGCCTTGCCGCTTGCCGTCGACGAAACCGCCTTCGTAGAGGTCGCCGGCCACGCCGACCGTGACGCCCGCGCCGGTCCGCTTCTCGGCCACCGCCGCCAGGTCGACGTCCAGGCGCTTGCCATCCGGCTTGGTCAAAACGCCGCGCGAGGCCGTACCGGCGAGGAACTGGCCTTCGAAGACGTCGCCGTCGGCGTAGCGCAAACGTCCAGGGCCCTGGTACTGCCCGGCGACCCAGGTGCCTTCGTAGCGCTGGCCCGAGGGCCAGGTGAACACGCCCTGGCCCGCGTAGCGGCCCTGGGCGTCGAAACCGCCTTCGTAGACCAGCCCGTCGCCCAGGACGCGCTTGCCGCTGAGCAGCAGGTCGTTCGCAAATTCGCCCTCGGCGGTCTGGCCATTCGCATAGCGCAGCTTGCCGGGGCCCTGGCGCTTGCCGTCGACATGGGCGCCTTCGTAGCGGTTGCCCGTCAGGTCGGTGCTGACGAAGCTGCCGGTCCTCTTGGCCGTCACGGCGTCCAGATCGACGTCGACGCGCTGGCCGTCGGTCAGCACGCGGGTGCCCTTGACGGCCTTGCCGGCGGCGTAGGTGCCTTCGAAGACCGCATCGCCCGTTTTCATGCGCCCGGGGCCGTGCTGGTCGTCGGCCAGCCAGCCGCCGTCGTAGCGCTGGCCGCTGGGCCACAGATAGCTGCCCTGGCCCTCGCGCTGACCCTTGGCGTTGAAGCTGCCTTCGTAGCTTTGGCCGTTGGCGTAGCGGCGCACCCCGCGCTGCATCAGGCCGGCCACGAAATCACCTTCGGAGACCACGCCGTCGGCCGCCAGCAGTTTGCCGCGGCCCTGGCGCTGGCCGTTGACGAAGCTGCCCTCGTAGCGGTTGCCCGAAATGTCCACGGTGATGCCCAGACCGCTGCGCTTCTCGGCCACAGCGGCCATGTCGACCTCGGTGCGCTGGCCGTCGCTGGTGGTCCGCACACCGCGCAGAAAGATCTGCCCGGCGTCGAACTCGCCCTGAAAGACCGCGCCGTTGGAAAAGACGTAGCGCCCCGTGCCCTGCAAACGGCCTTCCAGGTGGTTACCTTCGTAGCGTTCACCATTCGGCATGACCGAAACACCCGGGCCCGAGGCGCGACCCAGGGCGTCGAAACCTCCCTCGTAGACCCTCCCGTTGGCATAGGCGATGCGCCCGCGCAGCATGCGGTTGTCCGCGAACTGGCCTTCGTAGCGGTCGCCGTTGGCCCAGGTCAGCACGCCCTCGCCCTGGCGCTTGCCCTGCACGTGGCCGCCTTCGTAGCGCATGCCGTTGTCCCAGACATAGACGCCCTGGCCCTTGACCTTGTCGATGGACAGCCAGCGGTCGGCGGCGAGGGACGGCGTCACGGCGCTGGCGGCGGCCAGGGCCAGCGCACAGGCGCGCAAGGCTTTGAGGATCATGGACTGGACCAGCAGGAGGGAGAGGCGCGGACCGGGATATTGTGGTTCAGCCCTGCCGCGGCCGGCCCCGTTCCAGCAGCGCGAACAGGCCCTGAACGGCCAGGGCCAGCGCCGCCGCCGGCAAGGCGCCGGCCAGCATCGTGGCGCTGTCATTGACGGCCAGCCCGGCGACGATGCGCTCGCCCAGGCCACCGGCGCCAATGAAGGCGGCCATCGTCGCGGTGCCGACGTTGATGACGGCGGCGGTCTTCACGCCGGCCCACAGCATCGGGCGGGCCAGCGGCAGCTGCACCGCCCACAGCGTTTGCCACGGCGTCAGGCCGAGCGCGGTGGCGGCCTGCACCAGGCCCGGCGGCACCCCCTGCAGACCGGCGTGGGTATTGCGCACGATGGGCAGCAGCGCGTACAGGCAGAGCGCCAACAAGGCCGGCAGGGTGCCGATAGCGCCGACCAGCGCGATCAGGAAGGCCAGCAGCGCCAGCGCCGGAATGGTCTGCAGCACCCCCACTGCGCCGAGCAGCCAGCCGGCCAGCCGCGGCCGCTGCGAGGCCCAGATGCCCAGCGGCAGGCCCACCACCAGGGCCAGCAGCAGCGAGCCGAAGACCAGGCCCAGGTGCTGGACGCACAGGCGCGCCAGATCGGGCGCGAACAGCCGCGCGGCGAAGGACGGCCGCCCGGTCGCCACGCCAGCAACGCCGGCCGCTGGGGCCGCGCCGGGGCCGCCGGCCATGAAGCGGCGCGCCACCTCGGCGTAAGGCAGGCCGTCGAGCTCGACCTGGGCGTTCATCGCGATCATCGCGCTGCCGCTGATGCGGCCTTCGAGCGCCCGCAGCGGCCGATCATCGACGACCGCGCGCATCAGCAGCACGGCGTCGTAGCGCGGGAAGAAGGCCTGGTCGTCGACCAGCACGCGCAGCTGGTAGCGGCCGACCTTGGCGTCGGTGGCGTAGATGTCGATCAGGTCGACCTGCCCGGCCTGTATCGCTTCGTAGGCCAGGCCGTGGTCGAGCGACGGGCCCGGCTGCTGCGGCAGGCTGTAGGCCTTCTGCAGCGCCGGCCAGCCGTCGGCGCGGGCCTGGAATTCGTGCGACAGCCCGAGGATCAACGCGCCGGCGGGCAGACGCCGCAGGTCGCTGATGGTGCGCAGACCCAGCTGGGCGGCATCTGCTTCGCGCAGCGCCAGCGCGTAGCTGTTGTTGAAGCCCAGCGGCACCGCGGCCTTGAGCCCGCGCGGCGCCAGCCAGCCGTTCAGCTCGGGCAGACTGGGGTTGCCCTCGCGGTGCAGCAGTTCGCGCACGATGGTGCCGGTGTATTCGGGGTAGACGTCGACCGCGCCGCTGGCCAGTGCCGCTTCCAGGATGCCGGTGTTGCCCAGACCGGCCTGGTGCTCGGCGGGAACGCCGGCGTCGACCAGCCTGCGGCGCACGATCTCGCCCAGGACGTAGCTTTCGGTGAAGCGCTTGGAGCCGACCACCAGCGGCCGGGCGGCTGCAGCGGATGGCGGCGCGGCCCACGATGGGCACAAGGCGAACAGCAGGACGGCGAACAGACCCAGGCGAAGAAAGATCATCCCCGCATTCTGTGGCAGCCCGTGCCGGGGCCACGGGGGCCAGCGGATTCAGGCGGCCGGCGCAGGCAGCACCCGGTTCAGAAAGGCCACGACCTCGGCCGGGTAGCGGCGGTGGAAGGCCTCGCGGTCGAAACCTTCGGGGTCGTTGGCCGGCGGGAATTCAGGGCGGCGCAGCGCCGGCGGGAAGGGCGTGATGAAGGAGAAATGCCCGGCCCCGGCCTCACTGCGGCGGGTCACCTGGTGGGGGTCGGCCACGCCGTCGGCGACCAGCTGCCCGTGCCAGGCCGGCGTGACCTCGTCGTGTTCGCCTTCCAGCACCAGCACCGGCACGGACACCGCGCGCAGCGCATCGGGCGCCCCGAACCAGAAGACGGCCGGCGCCAGCAGCACCAGGGCCTGCACGCGCGGGTCGGGCTGCAGCGTCAGCGGCTGGCGCTCGCGGGTGTGGCCACGGCCACCGGCCAGCGCCAGCGCCGTGTAGCCGCCCAGCGAATGGCCGATCACCGCGATGCGCCGCGGCGCGATCGGCAGTCGCGCGAGCACCGCGTCGATCAGCAGGCTGACGTGGCGAGGCCGGTCTTCCAGGTTCTGCTGGCTGCCCTTGAGGCGGTCGTCCTTGCGGTGGTTGCCCGGGTGGTCGAAGGCCGCGACGACCCAGCCGGCCTCGACCAGCGCCGCGCACAGCGCGCGGTAGATCCGGTACGAGCCGCCATTGCCGTGCGACAGCAGCGCCAGCGGCGTCGGCGCCGTCAGCGCCTCGGCGCCCATCAATTCGGCCTGGAAGCGGATGCCGCCGGCCGGGTCGACGATCTCGACGAACACGCGGCGCCTACTTCAGAAAGCGGCGGTCGCCGCTGGCAATCTGCTTCATGGGCTTGCTCTTGGGGTTGGGGTTGGGGTTGGGGTTCAGGTTGGGATTCAGGCGGCGGTCCCGCCCGCGGGCTGGCCGCTTCGATCTCAGGCGCAGGCTTCTGCATTATCTTGACGCCCTGCGCACGGCGCAGCGCGCCGAAGTCGCCGGCTGGCCGAGCCGCGCCGGCGGCCACAATCGGCCGCATGCAAGACCGCCTGCAAGACATCTGGCCCGGCGCCGGCCACGCCCACCTGGCGCCCGACGGGCAAGGCTGGCTGCGGCCGACGCCGGCCTACATCGCCCATTGGCTGGCGCGGCCCGAGCTGGCGCTGGTCGCCGAGTCGTGCAAGGCCGAACGCGCGCTGCACCGCGCGCTGCAGGCCGACCCGCTGCGCCCGGTCACGCCGGCCGAGCTGCAGGCCCTGCGCGACCCCGACGCGCGCGACAGCTACGGCCATGTGCTGGCGCTGCGCGACGGCCTGCTGCGGGCCGGCAGCCTGGAAGGCTGGCTGCTGGCGCTGTTCCGCAGCGGGCGCATCACGCTGCCGCCGCTGTTCATCGACGCCGTGGTGCAGGCCATCGTCCAGCAGCTGCTGGCGGGTGAGCGCAACAGCCCCGCCGACGCGCTGGCCTGGCGCGCCGCCGAGCTGTTCTTCCGCCCGCAGCGCATCACCGTCGAGCAAGGCCGCCTGCTCGCCGCCGACAGCGCCACGCTGGCGCAGGCCCAGGCCACACAAGGACTGGGTGAGCTGGGCCGGCTGCTGGCGCAGGCGCAAGCCCCGGTCAAGCCGCTGCAGCTGCGCGTGCTGGACGGCGGCGACGGCACCGCGCCGCGCTACTGGGCCGAGGCCGTGCAGGCCGACTTCCGCAGCAGCCAGCTGCTCGACCTGACGCACACCGTGCAGCGCGAGATCGGCCAGGGCATCGCCTTCACGATGACCGCCGCGCGGTCGGGGCTGAAGCCGCTGGCCGCGCTGCTGGCGCGCTGGGTGCAGCACCTGCTGGGCGTGGCGGTGCGGGTCGAGCCGCTGCAGCAGATCGACGACCCGCGGTGGCGCTGGCACCTGGGTCTGGACGCCGAGGCCAGCGCGCTGCTCGACGATCTGTACGAAGGCCGCGCCGTCGAAGCCGATCGGCTGTCGCGGCTGATCAGCCTGTTCCGCCTGGATTTCGTGAACCCGGCCGAGATGCGCACCGACGTCGCCGGCCTGCCGGTCTACCTCGGCCTGATGTCGAACCCGGCGCAGCTGCTGCGCATGAAGCCACAGAATCTGCTGCTGAACCTGCCGCTGGCGCGGTCGGTCTGAACCTGCCTTGCCGCTGAGGTATGTATACTTGAAGCATACTATTTCGAGCCGACACCATGGACGCAACCGTCGCTGAGCGCGGGCAGATCACCCTGCCCAAGGCCGTTCGCGATGCCCTGGGGCTGACCAAGGGCAGCAAGCTCACCGTCGAACTGATCGACGGGCGCATCATCCTGCGCAAGGACGTCGGCGACGCGCTGAGCAAGTTGCGCGGCCGCTTCAAGCTGGCAGAAGGCTTCCAGAGCACCGACGAGGCGATGCGCGCCATCCGCGGCCGCGCACCGGGCGACCCCTACCTGCCACCGGAAGACGCTGGCGCGTGATTGCCGTCGACTCGTCCGTGCTGCTCGACGTGCTGACCGCCGACGCGCTTTGCGGCGACGTCTCCTCGGCGGCCCTGTCCGACGCGCTGGCCAGCGATGATGTGGTGGTCTGCGAAGCCGTGGTCGCCGAAGTCCAGCTGATGCTGGAGACCTCGGGGAACGTCATGGAGACCCTGAACGCCATGGGCATCCGCTTCCTGGCCATCAACGAACAGGCTGCCGTGCGCGCCGGCGTGATGAACCGCCGCTTCCGCGACCGCGGCGGCCGGGGTGAGCGCGTGGTCGCCGATTTCCTGATCGGCGGGCACGCCCTGCTGCAATGCAACGGCCTGATCACCCGCGACGCCGGCTTCTTCCGCGACTACTTCAAGGGCCTGAAGCTCATCGTGCCGAAAGCCTGAAGGCCGCTCTTTCCCACCGCTCACCTGGAGACTCCCCATGCTGCAAGCCTACCGTCAACATGTCGCCGAACGCGCTGCGCTCGGCATTCCGCCGCTGCCGCTGGACGCCAAGCAGGTCGACGCGCTGATCGACCTGATCAAGGCCCCCGGTTCCGAGGACACCGCCTTCCTGCTGGACCTGTTGACCCACCGCGTGCCGCCCGGCGTCGACGACGCGGCCAAGGTCAAGGCCAGCTTCCTGGCTGCCGTCGCGCACGGTGAAGTCGCCGTTGCGCTGATCAGCAAGGCCAAGGCCACCGAACTGCTGGGCACGATGGTCGGCGGCTACAACGTCCACCCGCTGATCGAACTGCTGGACGACGCCGACGTGGCGGCCGTCGCCGCCGCCGCGCTGAAGAAGACGCTGCTGATGTTCGACTTCTTCAACGACGTCGCCGAAAAGGCCAAGGCGGGCAATGCGCACGCCAAGGACGTGATGCAGAGCTGGGCCGACGCCGAGTGGTTCACCAGCCGCCCCGAGGTGCCGAAGTCCATCACCGTCACCGTCTTCAAGGTGCCCGGCGAAACCAACACCGACGACCTGAGCCCGGCGCCCGACGCCTGGAGCCGCCCCGACATCCCGCTGCACTACCTGGCGATGCTGAAGAACACCCGCGTCGGTGCGGCCTTCAAGCCCGAGGAAGACGGCAAGCGCGGCCCGATGCAGTTCATCGAGGACCTGAAGAAGAAGGGCCACTTGATCGCCTACGTCGGCGACGTGGTCGGCACCGGCTCCAGCCGCAAGAGCGCCACCAACAGCGCCGTGTGGGCCACCGGTGAGGACATCCCCTTCGTGCCGAACAAGCGCTTCGGCGGCGTGACCTTGGGCGGCAAGATCGCGCCGATCTACTTCAACACCCAGGAAGACGCCGGCTCGCTGCCGATCGAGGTCGATGTCACCCGACTCGAGATGGGCGACGTCATCGACATCCAGCCCTACGCCGGCAAGATCCTGAAGGACGGCGCCGAAATCGCCAGCTTCCAGATCCGCAGCGAGGTGATCTTCGACGAAGTGCGCGCCGGCGGCCGCATCAACCTGATCATCGGCCGCAGCCTGACGGCCCGCGCCCGCACCTTCCTGGGCCAGTCGGCGAGCACGGTGTTCCGCCTGCCGCAGGCGCCCGCCGCGACCCAGGCCGGCTACACGCTGGCGCAGAAGATGGTCGGCCGCGCCGTCGGCCTGCCCGAGGGCCAGGGCGTGCGCCCGGGCACCTACTGCGAACCGAAGATGACCAGCGTGGGCAGCCAGGACACCACCGGCACGATGACCCGCGACGAGCTGAAGGACCTGGCCTGCCTGGGCTTCAGCGCCGACCTGGTGATGCAGAGCTTCTGCCACACCGCGGCCTACCCGAAGCCGGTGGACGTCAAGATGCACCGCGAGCTGCCGGCCTTCATGAGCAACCGCGGCGGCATCAGCCTGCGCCCGGGCGACGGCATCATCCACAGCTGGCTCAACCGCATGCTGCTGCCCGACACCGTGGGCACCGGCGGCGACAGCCACACCCGCTTCCCGATCGGCATCAGCTTCCCGGCCGGCTCCGGCCTGGTGGCCTTCGGCGCGGCCACCGGCGTGATGCCGCTCGACATGCCCGAGAGCGTGCTGGTGCGCTTCACCGGCACCATGCAGCCCGGCGTCACGCTGCGCGACCTGGTGCATGCGATTCCGCTGTATGGCATCAAGAGGGGTCTGCTGACCGTCGCCAAGAGCGGCAAGGTCAACGAGTTCAGCGGCCGAATCCTGGAGATCGAAGGTCTGCCCGACCTGCGGGTCGAACAGGCCTTCGAACTCAGCGACGCCAGTGCCGAACGCAGCGCCGCCGGCTGCACCGTGCGCCTGAACCAGGCGCCGGTGATCGAGTACCTGAACAGCAACATCGTGCTGCTGAAGAACATGATCGCCAACGGCTACACCGACAAGCGCAGCATCGAGCGCCGCATCGCCAAGATGCAGGAGTGGCTGGCGGCGCCGACGCTGCTGGAGGCCGATGCCGACGCCGAGTACGCCCATGTGCTCGAGATCGACATGAACGAGATCAAGGAGCCGATCCTGTGCTGCCCGAACGACCCCGACGACGCCAAGACCCTGTCTGACGTGGCCGGCACCAAGATCGACGAAGCCTTCATCGGCAGCTGCATGACCAACATCGGCCACTTTCGTGCCGCCAGCAAGCTGCTCGAGGGCCAGCGCGACATCCCGGTCAAGCTGTGGGTCGCACCGCCGACCAAGATGGACCAGGAACAGCTGACGCTGGAAGGCCACTACGCCAACTTCGGCGCCGCCGGTGCGCGCACCGAAATGCCGGGCTGCAGCCTGTGCATGGGCAATCAGGCCCAGGTCCGGGAAGGCGCCACGGTGGTCAGCACCAGCACGCGCAACTTCCCCAACCGGCTGGGCAAGAACACCCAGGTCTTCCTGGCTTCGGCCGAGCTGGCGGCCATCGCGTCGCGCCTGGGCAAGATCCCCAGCGCGGCCGAGTACGCCGAGGCGATGGGCATCATCAACAAGGACAACGCCAGCGTCTACAAGTACCTGAACTTCGACCGGATCGAGGACTACGTCGAGACCGCGAAGGCGGTGACGGCCTGAGCGTCCAGGGCCCTCGGGCTCGAAGGCAAGGCGGCCTGTGGGCCGCCTTTTTTGTTTGCGGCCGGCTTCGTTCAGCGATGCGCGGGATGCGCCTGGGCGGGCGGCCGCGCCTGTTGGCGGGTCGCAGCGACCGCACCGGCCAGCACCCAGACCAAGGCCAAGGCCGCCAGCGCCGCATGCGCCAGCCACAGCGCCCGCGGGCCCAGCCCCGACACCGCCAAGCCCACGGCCAGCACGCCAGCGGCCGCCGCCAAGGCGGCAAGGGATGGCGCCGCGGCAAGCCGGCCGCTGCGGCTGACCGCGACAGCGCCGGCGCTTTGCAGACCGGCGGCCCAGGCGACGCTCCACGCAGCGGTGTGCAGCAGCGTGGCCCCCATCAGGCCTTGTAGCAAGGGCAACCAGGGCAGGGCCAGGCCGCCGGCGATCAACAGGGCCGCGCACAGAGCCGGCACATGCTGCACGCGCGGACGAAGCGCCCACGCCAGGCCGACCCCCGGCAGCACCATCGCGGCGAGGTGGGCGCCAACCACCTGGGGGGCACTGGCGCCCGCCGGCGTGCACAGGGCCAGCAGCGCGGGCAGGCCGGCCATCATCGGCAACATGGCCACCGCCGCAAGCCGCTGCGGCAGATCGCGCCGGACCCAGGCAGCGCGCCACGCGCCGGCATCCAGCCCCTGCAGCGCGCGCCATTCGTCCAGCACACCACCGCGGCAGGCGTGGCGCGCCGGCCCGCAAGCCCGCGTCAGTGCAGCGCCCAGCGCAACAGCCGTCAAGGCCAGAACCTCGGTCACACCGGGCAGCAGGCCCGCCCAGTCCGGCACGCCCAACAGCGCAGGCAGACTGAAGCACCCGGCAGCGGCCACGCCCAAGGCGGCCGGCAGCAGCGCCTGGTGCAGAGGCGAACGCTGCGGCCCGCGCAGCAGCCGCACCGTCCAGCTGGCGGCGACGGACGCGGCAGCCCAGGCCGCAGCGAGCAGCCAGGGAGACGCGGCAGCCACCGCCGTGAGCAGCAGCAGGGCGGCCAGCAGCCAGGCGGCACGCACCCGGCCGGCTGTCGGGGCGAGCCCGGCGCAAGCTTGCAGGGCATAGGCCTGCAAGCCCAGCCACAGCGCCACCGGCAAGAGGCCGCCCAGCCACAGCGGGGCCAAGCGGGCGCCCACCGCGCCCAGCACCAGCCAGCCGCTGGTGTGCACGGCCCACGCCAGGCTGCGGGCCAGCATCAGGCGCAGCGGCAGCGCGGGCAGCTTCGCCGGCTTCATCAGAGGGCGCTGTAGCCGTGCAGACGGTCGCTCCCGGCGGCGGCATGCACGCTGGCGTTGAACGACACGATCACCCGTTCGCTGTCGCCGTCGTAGGGCAGCGCCTGGTGCGCCAGCCAGGACGGAAAGATCAGCAACTGGCCGGGCAGCGGCGGCAGCTCGACATGCGGCGGTTGCAGGTAGGCATTGCCCAGATCGACATGCGCGCCGCCGAGCGTTGCGAAGGGCGGCCCGTACAAGCGCGTGACGCCGTTGGCGGCGCCGTAAACCGGGTGGGCGCAACGCCGGGCTTCGTCATCGACCTGCACGCAGTAGACGCCCGACCACGAGCAGTTGCCGTGCGTGTGGACGTCGTGGAAGGCGCCGCTGCGGCTGGTCTGGAACCACAGGCCCTCGATGGCCACCTGCAGGCCCTGCTCGCCGGCCGAACGGGCCTGCCAAGCGTGCACGTTGGCCGCGCTGACGGTGTCGCGCAGGCTGGCCACGATGAAACCGACGAAGGCCTGCCATTCGGGCAGCTTCACGCGCTGCAGCAGGTCGTCGTCACTGGCAAAGAACGCTGCACCCGGCGGCTGGCCGCGGCTGTGCAATTGCGTTGCACGCAAGGCGCCGAAGATGCGCACCAGCAGTGGGTTCAGCGCATCAGCCTCGGCATAGCGGTGCAGACCCACGGGTGTAGGCCACAGCAGGTTCAGGCCGGGGTTCATGCCGCATTCATGCCGGCGACAGCGCGGCCGGCCAACGCAACACGTGGCCGGTGTCACGGGCGAAGGCTTCCAGGTCTTCGGGGGTGTCGACGTCCACCCGGTAACGCCGGTTGTCGGTGACGAAAGGTGCCACCGCCTGCGGGTTGGCCGTCTGCCACTGGCGGCAGCCGATGTTCGCGGCGCCGGCCAGGATCTGCTCGCGCACCTCGTTGCTGAAGATCACCGGGTTGCCGCGCTCGCCGCCGATCTGCGGAAAGACCACCGAGGCGCCCTCGGGCCGCTTCTTGTAGGCGCCGATCAGCGCGCTGATGTCTTGCGCGTTGATCAAGGGCTGGTCGGCCAGCGCCACGATCACGGCGTCCAGCTTGCTGGACAGCGCCGCCAGCCCCAGCCGCAGCGACGACACCTGCCCGTCGTCGGGCTGCAGGTTGCGCACCAGCGTGACCGGGAAGGTCTGCACGACGGGCTCGATCAGCTCGGCGTGGTGGCCCAGCACGACCACGACTTCATCGACGCCAGCGCCCGACAGCGCGATCAACTGTCGGCGGATCAGCGGCACGCCGCCCAGTTCCAGCAGACTCTTGGGTTTGTGGCCCATCCGCGAACCGCTGCCCGCAGCCAGCAGCACCGCGCCGATCACGACGCGGCTGTACAGGCCGCCGCCGCCTTTCAGGATGCATCCCATCTTGACGCGCCTTCAGGCCTTGCCGCCACCGCAGCACGAGCCGCTGATGACCGGCAGCTCGGGCAGCGGCTGTCGCGGCGCCGCGACGGCGGGCGGGGCGACCGCTGCGGCCGGCGCAGCTTGCGGCGACCCACGCCGCGCCGCGACCACCGCGGCCAGCACCGACAGCGCGATCTCTTCCGGCGTCTGCGCGGCTATGGCCTGGCCGGCCGGCGCGACGATGGCGGCGACGGCCGCCGCATCGGCGCCCGATTCGAGCAGCGCCGCCTTCAGCACCTCGGCCTTGCGCGCGCTGGCCACGAAGAAAACCTGGCGTGCGTTCAGCGACAAGGCCGCGCGCAGGCCCTGCACGTCGCGCCGGCCCTGCGTGGCGACGACGACAAAGCTGCCGGCGCCCACTTCGGCACTCGCTTCGGCGCCGGCCTCGTCGCTGGCGATCACGCGCACGGCGTCGGGGAAGCGCGAAGCGTCGGCGTCCTGGGCCATCACCGTCACCGGCAGGCCGACACGCGGCGCCAGCGCGGCCAGCGCGGCGGCCAGGGGCGTGTCGCCGATGACGGTCAGGCGCGCGGCGGGCAGCATCGGATCGACGAAGAGTTCCAGCGTGCCGCCGGAATGGCAGGCCATGCCGAATTCCAGCACGTCGTCGAGCTCACGCACGCTGCCGTCGGCCGCCGGCGCGATACGGATAACCCGCGCGCGGCCGTCCTGCAGCGCCAGGCGCACCGTGCGCATCACCGCCGGCTGCGCACAGCCGCCGCCGATCCAGCCCTGCTGGATGCCTTCGGCGGTGACCACGGCCTTGTCGCCGGGGCGGGCCGATGCGGGCGCCAGTACGCGCAGCACGCTGACCAGCGCGTAGGGCTGGCCTCGTTGTTGCAGCCGCTGCGCTGCGGCCAGGATGTCAGTGCTGTTCATGCGTTGGATCCTTGACTTCGATACGTCATTGGAAATGGTCGGCAGCCTGCGCCAGGTCGCGCAGGCTGTTCAGGCGGACGAAACGCTGCACCAGCGGCAGCGCAGCCTGCACCGCCTGGGAAGCCGGCCGCTGATCGGCCGGGTGGAACCAGGTGATGCGTGCGCCGCGCCGGCGCACCGCGGCCAGTTCTTCGGCCAGACGCTGCGGCTCGTCAGCGTCGAAGCCGTCGGACAGCAGCCAGACCTGGGCGCTGCGCTTGAGCTGCGCGCGGGCATGCACACCGTGGAAATCGGCCAGGCTGGTGGCGATGCGCGTGCCGCCGCCGAAACCGGCCGTCACGGCGTTGATCTTTTCCTGCACGTTCGCCGAGTCGCGCTGCAGCAGCGGCGTCACTTCGGCCAGCCGGGTGTGGAAGACGAAGACCCGGGCGTTGACGGCCTGCACGAAGGCGCGCGCGATGCGCAGGAACAGCTGCGCATGCGTCTCCATCGAGCGGCTGACGTCGACCAGGATGAAGACCCGCGGCTTCTCGCGGCGCGGCCGCCGCCAGGCCGGCGTGATGGGGATGCCGCCGGTCTTCAGGCTGGCGCGCAAGGTGCGCCGCACGTCCAGGCGCGCGCCGCGCGGGTGGTCGTGCCAGCGCCGCGTCAGCCGAACGCGCAGGCGGCGGGCGATGCGCTCGGCCAGCTGGTCCAGCAGGCGCAGGTCTTGCGGCAGCCACTGCGACAGGCTGCGGTCGTGCAGGGCCTCGGTGCGGCTGGCGCCGCCTTGGGCGCGCGGTGCGGCATCACTTTCAGCCGCGCCTTCGGCCTCGGGCGCCGACTGCAGCGCGGTGTCCATCGCCTGGCGGCCTGGCGGCGCCGCCCCGCTGTCGGCCAGCGACTGCTGCAGCGCCTGCACCATCTGCCGGATGTCGCGCGCCGGCCGCGTCTGGCCGCTGACCCGCACCCGGCCGCTGCTGCGGTGGGGCATCCAGTAGCGGTCGAAAAGTTCCGGCCATTGCCGCCACGAACGGGCGTCGTGGCAGGCGATGGCGCGCCAGGCGGCGCCGACCTGCGCGCTGCGCTGCACCGGCAGCGCCAGCGCAGCCCGCACAAAGGCCTGCTGCTCGGCCACGCCGACCTTCAAGCCGTGTTCCCGCAACAAGGCGGCGAAGCCGGCGATGGCCTGCAGCGCTTCGGCGTGGCGCAGCGGCGCAAGGGCGGCTGGCATGGCATCAGGCCGGGCTGGCCGCCTTCACCGCGACACCGGCGCTGGCTTGCCGGTTGCGGCCTTCGAGCAATTGCCGCACGCGGTCGGGGCCGAGCTGGAAGCGGTCTTCCCGCGTCTTCAGCAGACAGGCCAGCGTGTGGGTCAGCGCGTGCGGGTCATCGGGCAGCGCCGCGTGGCCCAGGCGGTGCAGCGCCCTGACCCAGTCCAGCGTTTCGGCCACGCCCGGCGTCTTGCCCAGGTCTTCCTGGCGCAGGCGCTGCACGAAGGCCACGGCCTGTTCGACCAGCGCACTTTCAGCGTTCGGCAGCGTGGCCCGCACGATGTCGATCTCGCGCGCCAGCGTCGGGTAATCCAACCAGTGGTACAGGCAGCGGCGGCGCAGCGCGTCGCTGAGTTCGCGCGTGCCGTTGCTGGTCAGCAGCACCGCCGGCACATGCCGCGCCCGGATCGTGCCGAGTTCGGGCACGGTGATCTGCCAGTCGGCCAGCACCTCGAGCAGGAAAGCCTCGAAGGCCTCGTCGGCGCGGTCGATTTCGTCGATCAGCAGCACGCAAGGCTGTTCGCTGGACAGCGCCGTCAACAGCGGGCGTTCCAGCAAATAGTCCCGCGCGAAAAGATCGGCCTCGGCGACCCGCTCGGCGCTGGTTTCATGCAGACGTATCGCCAACAGCTGGCGGCCGTAATTCCATTCGTAGGCGGCCTGTGCCAGGTCCAGCCCCTCGTGGCATTGCAGGCGCACCAGGCGGCGGCCCAGCGCGCTGGCGTGGGCAATGGCCAGCGCGGTCTTGCCCACGCCGGCATCGCCTTCGATCAGCAGGGGGCGCTGCAACTCGTCGGCCAGCCACAGCGTGGTGGCCAGCGCCTCGTCGGCGATGTAGCCGGCCCGGTGCAGGCGCTGGCGCAGGCCGGCTTCGTCGCTCATGCGTGTTTTCCGAACAGGCCGGCGAGCCAGCCTTTGAACACCGTCCACATCAGCGCCAGTGCATTCAATTCCTTCACCGGCGCCGGGGTCAGCGGCGCGGCGGCCGATCCGGCCGCTGCGGACGCCGATTCAGAGGCCGCTTCAGTGGCCGCCACGACAGCGGCCGCGGCCGCCGCGCGGAAGTTGTCCGCGAACTGCGCCAGCATGGCATCCGACACCGGCACCAGCAGCCGGCTGCCGAACTGCGCCAGCTTGCCGCTGACAACGATGGTGGCCACCCCCACCAGCACCGACGTGCCGGCGGTGGCGCCGGCTTCGAGATGCGCCTTCAGGTCCATCGAAGCCGACGAGCCGCTCTTGTCGGCGCCCTTGCCGAGCATCTGCATGGACAGTGCGGCGGCATCCAGCCCCAGCACTTCGATGTCGCCACCGAACTGCATCACGGCCGGGCCGACCTTGCTCTTCACCGTGCCCTTGTAGTGCGTGGCGTCGAGCTGCTCGGTGATCTGCGCCCCGGGCATGCAGCGCGCCACCGCGTGGATGTCGCTCAGCACCGCCCAGGCCTGCTCGGTGCTGACGGCCAACTCGTAGCGCTTGTCGAGTTTGACTTCCATTTACAGCGCAACCCCGCTCTTCACCAGTTGCTGCCAGACGCGGTAGGCGCTGTGCGGCATGGTCATGTTCGTCACGCCCAGGTGGGCAAAGGCGTCGACCACCGCGCTGGTGAAGGTGGGGATGCTGCCGACGTGCGGCGATTCCGCCACGCCCTTGGCACCCAGCGGGTGGTGCGGGCTGGGCGTGACCGTGTGGTCGGTGTCCCAGTGCGGCGTTTCCACGAAAGTCGGCAGGAAGTAGTCCATCAGCGTATTGCCCAGCAGGTTGCCCTGCTTGTCGAAGGGCATCTGCTGGCCCATCGCGACCGCGAAGCCCTCGGTCAGGCCGCCGTGAATCTGGCCCTCGATGATCATCGGGTTGATGCGCGTGCCGCAGTCGTCCAGCGCGTAGAAACGGCGCACTTTCGTCTCGCCCGTGGCGCGGTCGATGTCCAGCACCGCCAGGTAAATGCCGAAGGGGTAGGTGAAGTTGGGCGGGTCGTAGTAATGCACCGCCTCCAGGCCCATTTCCAGCCCAGCCGGTACGTTGTTGTAGGCCGCCCAGCTGATCTCCTTCATGGTCTTGTGGCGCGCCGGATCGCCCTTGACGTTGAAGCGGTCGATCTCCCAGTCGAGGTCGTTCTCGCCCACTTCGAGCAGATGCGCCGCAATCTTGCGGGCCTTCGCGTGGATCTTGCGCGCGGCCAGTGCGATGGCCGCGCCGGCCACCGGCGTCGAACGCGAACCGTAGGTACCCAGGCCGTAGGGCGCGGTGCTGGTGTCGCCCTCTTCGACCTGGATCACTTCGCTGGGTATGCCCAGCTCGGTGGCGATGATCTGCGCGTAGGTCGTCTGGTGGCCCTGGCCTTGCGTGATGGTCCCCATGCGGGCAATCGCCGAGCCGGTCGGGTGGATGCGGATCTCGCAACTGTCGAACATGCCCACGCCCAGGATGTCGCACATCTTGCTGGGGCCGGCGCCGACCACTTCGGTGAAGGTCACCAGGCCGATGCCCATCAGCGTGGGGCAGTCGGGGTCGGCCCGCTTGGCGGCCTGCTCGGCACGCAGCGCCGGGTAGTCGACGGCTTTCAACACCTTGTCGAGTGCGGTCTGGTAGTCGCCGCTGTCGTACTCGAAACCGAAGGCGCTGGTGTAGGGGAACTGTTCCTTTCGGATGAAGTTCCTGGCGCGGATCTCGGCCTTGTCCATGCCCAGCTTCTGCGCCAGGCTGTCGACCATGCGCTCGACCAGGTAGACGGCTTCGGTGACGCGGAAGCTGCAGCGGTAAGCCACCCCGCCCGGCGCCTTGTTGGTGTACACGCCCTTCACGCTGGCGTGCGCCGCCGGAATGTCGTAGCTGCCACTGCAGATGTGGAACAGGCCGGCCGGGAATTTCGTCGGGTCGGCGCAGGCGTCGAAGGCGCCGTGGTCGGCGATGACGTTGACGCGCAGGCCGGTGATCTTGCCGTCGGCCGTGGCGGCGATTTCGCCGTCCATGTGGTAATCCCGCGCAAAGGCGGTGGAGCTGATGTTCTCGATGCGATCCTCGATCCACTTCACCGGCTTGCCCAGCACGATGGACGAGACGATGGCGCAGACATAGCCCGGGTAGATGCCGACCTTGTTGCCGAAGCCGCCGCCGATGTCGGGGCTGACGATGCGGACCTTGCTTTCGGGGATGCCCGACAGCAGCGACACCACCGTGCGAACCACGTGCGGCGCCTGGCTGGTGATGTAGGTGGTCAGGTCGCCACGCACCGGGTCGAAACTGGCCACGCAGCCACAGGTTTCCAGCGGGCAGGGGTGCACGCGCGGGTAGTGGATGTGCTCCTTGACCACCACCGGGGCCAGCGCGAAGGCCGCGTCCGCGGCGGCCTTGTCACCGGCGTCCCAGGTGAAGATGTGGTTGTGGTGCTCGCGCGGGCCGTGGGCGCCGCTGGTCTTGCCGGCCAGGTCCTCGCGCAGCACCGGGGCGCCGGGTTGCAGGGCCTCGTAGGGGTCCATCACCACCGGCAGTTCTTCGTATTCCACCTGCACGGCTTCAACGCCGTCGGCGGCGGCGTAGCGGTCTTCGGCGATCACGACGCAGACTTCCTGCATCTGGAAGTGCACCTTCTCGTCGGCCAGCACGGCCGCCACGTCACCGGCCAGCGTGGGCATCCAGTGCAGCTTCAACGGCTTCAGGTCGTCGGCGGTCAACACCGCGATCACGCCCGGCACTTTCAGCGCAGCGCTCTTGTCGATGGACTTGATGCGGGCGTGGGCAAACGGGCTGCGCACGATGTCCATGTGCAGCATGCCGGGCATCTTGATGTCGTCGACATAGTTGCCCTTGCCCTGGATGAAGCGCGCGTCTTCCTTGCGCAGGCGGCTGACACCCAGGCCTTGCAGCGCGTCTTCGCGTTCGAGCAGGCTCGGTTCGATCGGCGCGTTCATGCGGCCACCTTTTCGGTCTGTTGCAGTTGGGCCGCGGCGTATTGCACGGCCTTGACGATGTTCTGGTAACCCGTGCAGCGGCACAGGTTGCCGGCCATGCCGGCGCGAATCTCCGGCTCGGTCGGGCTGGGGTTCTCCTGCAGGAAGCGGTAGGCGCGCATCAGCATGCCCGGCGTGCAGAAGCCGCATTGCAGGCCGTGCTCCTTGTAGAAGCCTTCCTGCACGGCGTGCAGCACCGGCCCTTGCGCCAGGCCTTCAACGGTCAGCACCTCGCCGCCGTCGCACTGCACCGCCAGGTGGGTGCAGCTCTTGACGCTCTGGCCGTCGATGTCGACGGTGCAGGCGCCGCAGTGGCTGGTCTCGCAGCCGATGTGCGCGCCCGTCAGGTTGAGTTCCTCGCGCAGGAAGTGGATCAGCAGCGTGCGCGGCTCGACGGCCTTCTCTTGCACGCGGCCGTTGACTTTCACATTGATCAGTTTCTTGGCCATGGGTGTCTTTCGTCTCCGTGGTTTCAGGGGTTCAGACGCAGCGGGCGGCCGCGGCCTTCAGCGCGCGCTGGACCATCTGGCCGGCCATGGCGGTCTTGTAGGCGATGTCGCCGCGCAGGTCTTCGGCGGGGTCGCAGGCGGCCTGCGCCGCGGCGCCGGCAGCGGCCAGCGTGGCAGCGTTCAGCGCTTGGCCGATGAGCGCGGCCTCGGCGGCCGGCACCCGGATCGCCATCGGCGCCACGTTGGTCAGCGCGATGCGAACCTGCGTGACTTGGCCGCCGGCCATGCGCATCACCACGGCGGCGCCGGCGGTGGCCCAGTCGCCGGTCTTGCGCTTGAGCTTTTCGTAGGCCCAACCCGTGCCCGGCGCAAATGCCGGCACGCGGATGGCGACCATGATTTCGTCGTCGGCCAGCGCCGTCATGTAAGTGCCGAGGAAGAAGTCGTCGGCCTTGACGCTGCGCCGGCCCTGGGGGCCCTGCAGCTCGAAGGTGGCGTCCAGCGCCAGGCTGATGGCGGGGTGGTCGTTGCCGGGGTCGCCGTGCGCGATGTCACCACCCAGCGTGCCGCGGTTGCGCACCTGCGGGTCGGCGATCAGCTTGGGCGCGTCGGCCAGCAGCGGCACGCGGGCTTGCAGGATGGCGCTGCTGATCAGGTCGTTCTCGACCGTCATGGCACCGATCACCACGTCGGCGCCGTCTTCGCAAATGCCGCGCAATTCGGGGATGCGGTTGATGTCGATCAGGTGGGCGGGCTGGGCGAAACGCAGCTTCATCATCGGCAGCAGGCTGTGGCCGCCGGCCAGCAGCTTGGCGTCTTGCCCCAGGCTGCCGAGCAGCGAGATCGCTTCACCCACGGTACGGGGCACGTGGTAATCGAAGGCGGGTGGAATCATCGGGTGTCTCCGGCTTGTTGTTGGCAGCGGGAGCACATTCTTGACCCAATGTCGCAAGCCCTGTGCCGGTCGGGTCTTGGTCTGCGGCACCACTTCCGGGCGCCAGCCGCCCGCCACCTGCACGAAATGCATCCGTGCTGCACGAAGCGCTTTTCGACCCGAATTGACCCCGAATGAACCTGGGGAAAGTCCTGCCCAGGACTAACCCTGGCGTGAGGCGACACCGGCCGCTGCGATGCCCAACCGGGCCATCAGGGCGTTGCTGCTGGTGCGAGAAACGGGCACTTCGGTTTCGTCGTCACGCAGACGCAACACCAGCCGGCCGTCAACCCGCAAGAGCTGCACCACGTGCCGCAGGTTGACGATGTGGCTGCGGTGGACGCGCATGAAATGCTCGGCGTCGAGGCGGGCCTCCAGGTCGCCGATGCTGAGGTTGCAGAACTGATTGGCCCCGGCGGTGATGACCCGCGTGTAGTGCCCGTCGGCGTTCAGCCGCAGCACGTCTTCGGCCTCGATGAACTGGATGTTCTGGCCCGAGACGGTGGGTATTTTCCGCAGCTGGCGGCGGACCACGGCCGTCGCGTCGGGCGCGGGCTGCTCGTCGGCCGCCACCAGTTCGGTGATGTCGTAGAAGACCAGCACATAGCCGGTGGGCTGCTGCGTGCCGTCGGCCGTGCGCGCCACCTTGATCAGCAGCACCCGCTCGGGGATGTTGATGATCATCGTCATCGGCGGCGGGTTCGCCACCGGGCAGGTCGATGCCTGGTCGAGCAGGAATTCAACCTTGGGGCGCGAGCGTTCGGGATGGAAGCTCAGCACCATGCGGTTGAAAGGCTGCATGCGCTCGACCGGCAGCACCCGTCGCGCGAAGTCATTCATGCCGGTGACATGGCGGTCGTTGTCGAGGTGGACAACGCCCACGTCGAAGCGTTCCAGCAGGTACAGCGGCGATACGGCAGGTGCCATGACTTCCCAGCAAGCGGCTACAGCGCGGATTGGACCACGGCGGTTCACGCCGCCTGCACGTGGCCTGCACGCGGCCGCCGGGCGCAACAGTGGCCCGGCGCACGGACCACGGACCACGGACCACGGTCGGTATCGCGGCGCGAACCGCCGCCGCTCAAAGGCCGAGCGCCAGCCCGCTGTTGCGCCGCGGGTCGTTGGCGCCGTAGTAGCGGTTCCGGCCCACCGGCGGTCCGCCCAGGGTAGGCGCCCCGACCAGGATGGCCGCCACGTGGTTGCCCGGCTGCGGCGGGCCGATGCGCTGACCCTTGGCTTCGAGCAGCGCCCGCGTGTCGGGCGAGATCGCGTAGGGCTCGAAGTTGGTGATGTCGGGCAGCCATTGCTGGTGGAAACGCGGCGCGTCCACCGCCTCCTGCAGGTTCATGCCGTAGTCGACGACGTTGATCAGCGTGTGCAGCACGGCAGTGATGATGCGGCTGCCGCCGGGCGAGCCGAGCACCATCAGCGGCTGGCCGTCGCGGCTGACGATGGTCGGGCTCATCGACGACAGGGGCCGCTTGCCCGGAGCGATGGCGTTGGCCTCGCCCTGCACCAGGCCGTAACTGTTGGGCACGCCGAGCTTCAGCGTGAAGTCGTCCATCTCGTTGTTCAGCAGCACCCCGGTGCCCTGCGCGGTGACCCCGGCGCCGAACCAGTCGTTGAGGGTGTAGGTCACCGCGACCGCATTGCCGTGGCGGTCGGCGATCGAGTAATGCGTGGTGTTGCTGCCTTCGTGCGGCGCCACGCCCGGGCGCAGATCCTTGGACACCGCGGCCCGGTCGGGGTCGATGGCAGCGCGGATCTGCGCCGCGTAGGCCTTGTCGGTCAGCCGGGCGGTCGGGTTGCTGACGAAGTCCGGGTCGCCCAGGTAGCTGTTGCGGTCGACATAGGCGTGGCGCAGGGCCTCGATCTGGTGGTGGACGGCCTGCGCCGAGCGGAAGCCCCAGGCCTTCAGCGGGTAGCCTTCCAGGATGTTCAGCACCTCGCAGATGACGACCCCGCCGCTGCTGGGCGGCGGCGCCGCGACGACGCGCAGGCCGCGGTAGTCGCACTCCAGCGGCGGCATCTCGCGCGGGGCGTAGCCGTCGAGGTCGGCCTGGCTCAGGATGCCGCCGCCGCGCTGGCTGGCGCGAACCAGCGCCGCACCCACCGCGCCCTGGTAGAAGCCGGCGGCGCCGCGCTGGGCGATGGCCCGCAGCGTGCGGGCCAGGTCCTTCTGCACCAGACGCTCGCCGACCTCGAAGGCCGCGCCGCCGGGCTTCAGGAAAATCGCCGCCGAGGGTTCGTCACGGCGGAACTTGTCGCCGCCGGCCACCAGCATCTCGACGTCACCGCGGTCGAGCACGAAGCCCTTCTCGGCCAGCGCGATGGCCGGCGCCAGCAGGGCCGGCCGGCTCATCGTGCCGTACTTGGCGCGGACCTGCTCCAGGCCCGCCACGCTGCCCGGCACGGCGACCGCCAGATGGCCGCTGGTGCTCAGCTTCGGAATCACCTGGCCGGCCGCGTCGAGGTACATGCCGGGCGTGGCGGCCAGCGGCGCCTTCTCGCGGAAGTCGACGAAGGTCTTGCGGCCGTCGGCGAGCTGCACGGTCATGAAGCCGCCGCCGCCCAGGTTGCCGGCGGCCGGGTAGACGACGGCCAGCGCGTAGCCCACCGCGACCGCGGCGTCGATGGCGTTGCCGCCCCGCCGCAGCACATCGACGCCGACCTGGGTGGCCAGGTGCTGGGCCGTCACCACCATGCCGTTCTCGGCCGCCACCGGCGCCACCGAAGCGGCCTGCACCGGCACGCCGGCGGCGGCCCAGACCAGACAGCTGGCGACGGTGGCCAGCAGGGCGCGGCGCGTCGGCATCAGGCAGGCGCTCATCGGGGCACCGCCGGGTTCTGCGCGGTGGCCGGCTTGACGAACTTCAGGATGAACTCGTCCTTGGGCATCGCCGGCTCGGGCGTCTCGCGGTCGCGCGGGTCGGCCGGGTTGCGCAGGAAGGCACCCGCAGCCTGCAACTGGAATCCGGCGGCTTCGACTTCGCTGCGCAGGAAGGCTTCCTCGATGCGGTGCAGCGTGCTCGACTCCGAGATGCCGGTGCCGGGCCGGCCCGCGTGGTCGGCGACGATGTAGACGCCACCCGGCTTCAAGGCCGCGAAGACGGCACGGTTCAGCTGCCCGCGGCCCGCGCCCAGGGCGCCCAGGTCGTGGTAGTTGAACATCAGCGTGACGACGTCGAGCCGGCCCTGGGCCAATTCCGGCGGCAGCGGATCGACCAGGGGTCGCAGCAGCAGCGCGATCGGCGCCGCGGCTGCCGGCGTGGCAGCCAGCCGGGCCTGGCGGTCGAGCACGCCGGCCCCGGGCGCGCGGGCGCCGGGGGGCACCGGGCGGCTGGGGTCGCGCGGCTGGGCCTGGCCGAAAACCTGGCCGCTGGGGCCGACGGCGCGGGCCAGCAATTCCGTCGTGTAGCCGCCGCCGGCGACCACGTCCAGCGCCACCATGCCGGGGCGCAGGCCGATGAAGCCGAGCACCTGCTCGGGCTTGCGCCGCCGGTCGTTGTCGCGGTCGGCGGCGGTGCGGTCGGGGCGGTTGACGACCGCGGCGATCTGCGCCTCGGTCAGGACGGCCGGCGCGGTGGACGCCGTCGGCGCAACGGGCGTCAGCGCGCAGGCGCTGAGCATGCAGACGGCGGCGGCCGAGAGCCCGGCTCGCAGCGCGCTCAGAGCGGTGTGGTTCATCGATTCATCCCCTCGGGTTGGGCGCTGGCGGCATCGCCCGCGCGGCGCCGACGATAGCGTCAGCAGACGCTTTTCGGCTGCAACACCGTGACCCGCCCTTTGCCGGCCGCCTTCGAGGCGTACATGGCGGCGTCGGCCTGCTGGATCAGGTGCTCGGCACCGAGCAACTCGCCAGAGAAGCAGACCACGCCGATGCTGGCCGAGACCGACAGGCCGCGGCCGCTGAAAGGCACCGGCTACTCGTCGCCGCCGAACCGGGCCACGGTGTCGCTGCGGCGGACCGCGGCGGCCAGGCGCTGCGCCACGGTCGCCAGGACCGTGTCGCCGGCGGCGTGGCCGTGGGCGTCGTTGACCTGCTTGAAGCAGTCCAGGTCGACAAACAGCAGGGCACCCGGGTCGCCGGTTCGCGCGGCCTGCTGCATCGCGCCCTGCAGCCGGTCGATCAGCAGGTTGCGGCGCGGCAAGCCCGTCAGCTCGTCGTGCAGCGAGCGTTCGACCAGCTTCATTTCCTTGCGTTTGCGCTGGGTGGCAAAGGCGATGCTCCGCTCCAGCAGGGCGGCATCGAAGTTGCCCTTGACGAGGAAGTCCTGCGCGCCCAAGGCCAGCGCGTCCAGCCCCATCGGCAAACTCTCGTCGCCGGTCAGCACGATGATGGGCAGCTCGGCGTTGGCATTCGCCACCGCCTCCAGGACCTGAAAGCCCTCGGCGTCGGGCAGGCCGAGGTCGAGCAGCACGGCCTGGCAATGCGGGTCGTCGAGCAGCATCTCGACCGCGGCGCCCGCACTCTGCACCCAGCGCAGGGCGGGCAAACCGCGCTGCGGCAGGTCGCCGAGCAGGGCCTGGGTCAGGCGGGCATCTCCGGGGTTGTCCTCGACCAGCAGCAAATAGGGCGACAGGTTCACCGCGACTCCCCGCCGCGAGAACCGCGGCCCAGCGTGAAGCGGAAGGTCGCCCCGGCGCCGGGGCTGCTGTCGGCCCAGATGGCGCCGCCGTGGCGCTCGACGGTACGCCGGGCGCCGGCCAGCCCCAGGCCGCTGCCTTCGTGGCCGGCCGAGGACGGCAGCCGCTCGAAGTCCTCGAACAGCTGGCTGGCCTGTTCCATCGCGAAGCCGACCCCGTTGTCGCGGACGAAGAAGACGGTCGCTTCTGCGCCCGGTCCTTCGTCCTGACTTTCGCCCGGGCTTTCGGCCGGAATTTCGCAGCCGAACTCGATTTCAGCCGCCGCCGTCGTGCGGCTGTATTTCCACGCGTTTTCCAGCAGGTTCTGCAGCAGGCTGGCGACCAGCGCGCGGTCACCCTGGGCGGCGATGCCGGGGGCGATCCGCCAACGCACCGGGCGCCGGGGTTCCGCGGCCGTCAGGCGCTCGGCGATGGCCTGCGCCAGCGCCGTCAGATCCAGGCGCTCGCGCGGCGGCGCCTGCTGGCGCTGCTCGGCCAGCGACAGCAACCGCTCGATCAGGCCGTTCATGTCCAGCGCTGATTGCTCGATCAGCTGCAGTCGCCGCCAGGCAGTCGACGGCAGGACTTCCCGGGCGTCGCGGCGGACCAGCTGGGTCATGCCGATGATGCCGGCCAAGGGGCCGCGCAGGTCGTGGGCCAGGCTCCGGTTCAGCCCGCGCAGCTCGGCATTGGCTGATTCCAGGCTGGCGGTGCGCTCGCCGACGCACCGCTCGACATCGACCTCGATCGCGCGGCACTGCGCCTCGCGGCGGTGCAGGCCCTCACCGAGCTGCCGCCGCTGCACGGCGAGGCGCATCGCGCGCAGCAGCGTCGCGCTGGTGGTGTGCTGTTTGGCCAGGCAGTCCTCGGCACCGGTGCGCAGCGCGTCCAGCGCCAGCTCGTCGTCGTCATCGCCGGTCAGGATGACCACCGGTGTGCCCGGGGCCGCCCGGTGCACGGCGAGGTAGCCGGCCAGACCCTGGCTGTCCGGCAGGCCCAGGTCGAGCAGCACGACGTCGGGCTCGGCCTCGCCCAGCGCGGCCAGCCCGGCGGCCAGCGTGGCGGCCAGCGTGGCGGCCAGGTGCACGGTGCAGCCCTTGCCGAAGTGGTCGTCGAGGTAGGTGCCCACCAGGCGCGCGTCGTCCAGGTTGTCCTCGATCAGCAGCACGTTGTTGAATCCGGTCATCGCAGCATCCCTGTCCGTTGTTGTTGGTGGTGGTGGCGCCAGCGGCCGCCAGGCTCAGGCGACACGGCTGGGCAGCAGCACGGCCTGCAACCAGTGGTGGTGAAGGTCGGCGACCAGCGCCAGGAAGTCGTCGAAGTCGTCGGGCTTGACCAGGTAGGCATTGGCGTGCGCCCGGTAGGCCGCCCGCACATCCGCCGGGGCCGACGACGAGGTCAGCACGACGACCGGGATGTGCAACAGCGACGGGTCCTGCTTGATCGCGGCCAGCACCTCGTGGCCGCTGAGACCGGGCAGGTTGAGGTCGAGCAGCACCAGGTCGGGCATCAGCGCAGCGGACTGGGCCGCGTCGTGGCGCAGGAAGGCCAGCGCCTGTTCGCCCGAGGGCATCCAGAACAGCGCCGCGTCCAGCGCCCGCTCGACCAGCGCCTCCTGGACCAGCCGCGCGTCGGCCGGGTTGTCCTCGACCAGCAGGATGTTCGGGCTCATGCGGGCACCACGCCGTCCGCCGCGACCACGATGCGGCTGTCGCCGCGGTCGGGCAGCAGCAGGGTGAAGGTCGAGCCCTGGCCGGGCTGCGAGCGGACTTCGATGCTGCCGCCGAGGCGCTCCACCGCGCGCTTGCAGACCGCCAGACCGATGCCGGTGCCGGCGTAGTCCTGGCGCGGGTTCAGGCGCTGGAACATCACGAAGATGCGGTCGGTGTACTGCGGGTCGATGCCGATGCCGTTGTCGCTGACCGAGATGCGCCAGAGGCCCGGCTCGCGCTCGGCCGCGACGTGGACCCGCGGTGCGCTGGCACCGCGGAACTTGATCGCGTTGCCGACCAGGTTGCTCAGCACCTGAACCCATTGCCGGTGCTCGCCCATCACCGTCGGCAAGGGCCCGAAGGTCACCCCCGCCGCGCTGTCCTGAATGGCTTCGTGCAGGTCGCGCAAGCTCTGGACGAGCACCCCGTCGAGCGACACCGGGGCCATAGGCCGGGCCGGGCTGTCCAGCCGCGCCATGCTCAACACATCGCGGATCAGGGCCAGCGCGCGCTGGGCGCCTTCGACCATGTAGGTGACGAAGTCGACGGCCTCCGCGGGCAACTGGTCGCGGTGGCGGCGCAGCAGCAGCTGGCCGTAGCTGTTGACCATGCGCACGGGCTCCTGCAGGTCGTGCGAAGCCAGGTAGGCGAAGCGCGCCAGGTCTTCGTTCGAGTGCAGCAGCGCAGCCGTGCGCTCGGTCAGGGCCTCGTCCATCGCATGCCGTTCGGTGACGTCCTCGATGGTGCCGACATGGCCGTCGGGCACGCCGCCCTGGTGCAGCAGCGTCAGGTTCGACCGCAGCCAGGCCGGGTTGCCATCCGCCAGCAGGTGGCGGTGCTCGCGGGTCTGGATAGCGGCCTGGAAACGCACCGACAGATCGTGCGAGGCCAGACGGGCCCCGACATCGGGGTGCAGCGCCCGGTACAGGCCGAGGCCCAGCGCCTCGGCCGCGGTGATGCCGGTGATCCGCTCGAGGGCCGAATTCACGTAGTCGCAGCGGCCGTCGTTGTCGGTGGTGAACAGGCCCAGCGGCGAGGCATCCATCACCACCCGCAGACGCGCCTGGGCGCGGCGCTCGGCCGTCACGTCGGTCTTCAGCGCGAACACGCTGTGGACCCGCCCGGCGGCGTCGCGTTCGGGCACGTAGGTCACCCGCAGCACGCGGGGATCGCCATCGCGCAGCACCGTGGCCTCGAAGGTGATCGTCTCGCCGGCCAGGGCCCGCGCCAGATAGGGCTCCATCTGGCTGGCGTCCCGCCGGCCGTGGACGTCGGCGACGGTGTGGCCGACGATGTCCCCGCGCTGCCGGCGATCCCACTCCAGGTAAGCCCGGTTGACCAGCCGGTAGCGGTGGTCGGCGTCGAGGTGGGCGATCAGCGCCGGCACCCGGTCGATGACCAGCCGCAGTTGCGCCTGCACGACGCGCCGCTGCTCGACTTCCTGCTGCAGTTCGGCGTTGGCCGAGAGCAGCGATGCCGCCATCGCGTCGACGGCGCGCGAGGCATCGCCCAACTCGTCCTGCTCGCTGGAATCGACCCGCACCGTCAGCCCGCCGCGCTGGATCGCGGCCGACACCGCCTCCAGCCGGCTCAAGGGAATCAGCACCCGGCGCACGACCAGCCAGCCCAGCGCCAGGCAGATCAGCAGCAGCAGGCCCGGCCCGACGACGGCCGCCAGCGCCAGTTGCCGCTGCTGGCGTGCCTGCTCGTCGCCGACGCTGCGCGCCCAGCTGTAGCGCAACTCGACCAGTTCCTGGGTCTCGGCCAG
The DNA here is from genome assembly GCA_947453725.1 of Betaproteobacteria bacterium. Lineage (GTDB taxonomy): Bacteria > Pseudomonadota > Gammaproteobacteria > Burkholderiales > Burkholderiaceae_C > Rubrivivax. The sequence goes on from CANGHH010000017.1 coordinate 51,607, forward strand.
CAGCCGCTCCAGCAGCAGGCTGCGGCGCCGCTCGGTGAACGGGGTCGGCTCGGGGGCCATGGCATCCAGCAATGGGCTGAACAGGCCGGCCAGTTGGAGGGCCTGCTGGTCCAGCGCCGCCAGGGCCGGCGACGACGCGGTGGCGGCAGCCGCCGCGTCGGCGATCGACAGCCGCAGGTGGGCATGGCGGGTGCGCCACTGCGCGGCCGGCCGCGGCCCGGCGTAGAGGGTCAGTTCCTGCGTCAGGATCAGCAGGTTGGCCACGTCGCGGGCGATTTCCTGGCTGCCCTGCTGGGCCTGCAGCATCGCTTCGCCGCGCTCGCTGACGATCACCAGGCTGGCCGTGACCGCGGCGACAAAGCCCAGGGCAGCGACAAGGGCCAGGATCAATTGGCTGCGGATGCGCATTTCAGGTCCTCACTTCAGCAGCGTCACCGCGCCGGGGACGGCGCTGCGCAAGGGCGCGGTGTCGATGAACGGCAGTACCTCGGGCAGGGCCTGCCGGGCCGGCGCCTGGCCTTCCCGCCGGGCCCAGCGCAGCTCACCTTCGATGGTCACGACCAGCGCCTGGTTCAGCGCCAGGCTGTACTTGAAATCCGGCCAGACGGCGTCGACGAGGGCCTGGTCGACATGCAGCCGGGCCTTCAGGATGGCCTGGGCCTGGGCCGGCTGTTCGCGGATGAAGGCGACGGCGCGGTCCAGCGCGCGCAGCAGGCGCACCAGCTCGTCGCTGCGTGCGCCGAGCACCGGGTTCAGGGCCACCAGGTTGAAGCTGTATTCGTAGACCCGCGTGTAGGGCAGCAGCAGGCCGTCGGCACCGAGGGCGCGCAGGGTGTCCTGGGCCAAGGGCTGCCAGATCACCGCCGCATCGACACGGCCGGCGACCAGCGCCGGGCCGACCTGCTCGGGCAGCAGCCAGACGATGGCGACCTGCCGCGGGTCGACGCCGTGGTACAGCAGCGCGCTGTCGAGGTAGTAGTGCGTACCGGCGCCCCGGACGGTGGCGATGCGCTTGCCGGCCAACTGGGCCGGCGACTGGATGCCCGCGCTCTGGCGGACGACGATCCGGGTGTCGCGGGCCGCGCCCATGATGGTCGCAAAGATCGCGAAGTCGCTGCGCGTGAAGGCCTGCAGCGCCACCGACAGTTCGGTGGTGGTGGCCACATCGACCCGGCCTTCGAACATCTCGGCGATGCAGCGCGGGCCGCCCAGGCATTCCTGCGTTGCCACCTCGACGCCGGCGTCGAGGAAATAGCGCTGTGCCTCGGCGACGTAGATCGGCAGCGACGCCGGGGTGTTCGACACCGCCAGCCGCAGCGGCGGGCTGCCGGCCCGCGCGGGCAGGGTCGTCGTCAGGCCCAGGCCCAGGACCAGACCCAGCGCCACCAGACCGCGGGCGGCGAGCCGGCGGGATCGGGTCATGGATGCGGGCATCGGCGGGCCTCAGACGGGCGCTGCGCCCGGCGGGCGCCGGAAGCGTCCCGGTGTCAGCCACTGTAGGCCGCGGCGCCGCTGCGGTCTGCCGGGAGAGTTGGACAGCCGCTGGCACCACCCCCAGCCGGCGCCCGCCCGACGCTCAGCGCTCGTCGGCGTCGATCATCCCGCTGCGGATCGCGAAGCGCACCAGCGCCGGCACGTCGCCGACACCGATCTTGGCCATCAGCCGGCTGCGGTAGGACTCGACGGTCTTCGGCGACAGGTGCAGCAGGGTGCCGATCTCGCTGCTCGACTGGCCGCGCACGACCAGCACGATGATCTGGCGTTCGCGCGGCGACAGGCTCTGCAGCACCGCGTCGGGTTCGACCTCGTTCAGCGCCTGCACCGCCAGATCGGCCACGTCGGTGCCCAGGTAGCGCCGGCCGTGCAGCACGCTGGCCATCGCCTGCAGCAGTTCGCTCGACGCCGAGCCCTTCAGCAGGTAGCCCAGCGCGCCGAACTGCAGCGACTCGGCCACGTCGCGGGGCCGCGCCGACATCGTCAGCACGATGGTGCGCACGCCGAGCTGGCGGCGCTGCAGTTCGGCCAGCAGTTCGAGCCCGAAACGCGGGCCCAGGTGCAGGTCGAGCACCAGCACCTCGGGCGCCAGGCGGACGATCTCGGCCAGCGCCTCGGTCGGATCGGCCGAGGCACCGACCACCTGGTGGCCTTCGGCCTCGAGCAGCGCACGCAGGCCGTCGCGCATCATCGCGTGGTCGTCGACCAGGTAGACGCGGGTCATGGCGGCGGCGCCGGCCAGCGCAGCGTGATGCGGGTGCCGCCGGCCGGCTCGGCCGCCGCGGCGAAGGCGGCGCCGATCGCCAGGCCCCGCTCGCGCATGCCGACCAGGCCCAGGTGCCCGGGCCGCCCATGGGCCAGCGCGGGCGAGATGCCGACGCCGTCGTCGACGATGGCGAGCGCCAAGCCCGCGGCGTCGCCGTCCAGCAGCACCCGCACCAGCGAGCCGCCGGCGTGCAGCAGGGCGTTGGCGACGGCTTCGCGGGCGACCATGAAGGCGGCGTACTCGACCTCGTCCGGCCAGCGCTGCCCGGCCAGGCCGTCGGCCACCTCCAGCAGCAGGTCGACCCCGGCATCGCTGCGCGAGCGGATCTCGTTGTCCAGCGCGGCGGCCAGGCCCTGGTCCTCGAGCAAGGGCGGTCGCAGGTCGACCAGCACATGCCGCACCTCGCGCACCGCCTGGTTCAGCAGGTCGGCGATGTTCTCAACCTGGGCCGTCAGTGCGGACGGCATCGTCGCGGCGTGCAGCCGTACGCAGGCCTCCAGGTTCAGCCGCGCGACGGCCAGCGTCTGGCCCAGCTGGTCGTGCAGGGTCTGGGCCACCCGCTGGGTCGTCTTGCGCTCCTGGTCGAGCAGGCGCTGGGTCAGCTGCGACAGCTCGAACTGGAAGGCCACCCTCGCCTGTTCGGCGTCGCGCCGCGCACTGGTGTCCGACAGGTAGATCGTGAGGCCCTGCGGCGAGGGGTGGATGCGGCTCTCGATCCAGCCGCTGAAAGGCTGGTCGAAGGCCTCGGTGAGCACGACCGACTGGGTCGCCATCGCGCGCCGCAGCGCCACCCCCAGCGGCTGGTTCGCCAGCCCGGGAAACTCGGTCCAGATCGAACGGCCCAACAGCTCGTCGGCCTGCTGGCGGCCCGAGAGGCGGACGGCGGGCGGGTTCAGGTAGGTGTAGCGGCCGTCGCGGTCCAGCGCCACGAAGCCATCGCCGACCCGCGCCAGCACCTCGCGCAGCTCGTCGCGCGCGGCGACGGCGTCGGCCAGCGCAGCCTGGCGCTGTCGATCCATCTCGCGGCGCGCCAGCCGCAGGCGCTGCGCGGCAAAGCCGATGCAGCGCCGCAGTTGCGCGCTGTCGAAGCCGCCCTTGACCAGGAAGTCCTGCGCACCGGCGGCCACCGCGTCGGCGCCGAGGGTCGCGCTGCCGTCGCCAGTGAGCACGATGAAGGGGCAGTCGGCGGCCAGCGCCTGCAGCGCGTGCAGGCCCTGCAGGCCCTGGCTGTCGGGCAGGCCGAGGTCGAGCAGCACGGCCCGGCAGTCGGGCTCGTCGGCCAGCGTCCGGGCGGCCTGCGCGACGGTCTGCGCCCAGCGCAGCGTGGGCGCTGCGTCCGACGGGACTTCCAGCAGCAGGGCCTGGGTGAGCCGCGCGTCGCCGGGGTTGTCCTCGACCAGCAGGATGTAGCCGTCAGGCGTGATCGGCGTGATGGGGGTCACGGACACCTCAGGCGGCCGGGCCGGGCGACGCGGCGGCGGGGTCCGGCAGCGTGAAGAAGAACTCGGCGCCCTGACCGGGCTGCGAGACCAGGCCGATCTGCCCCCCGTGGCGCTCGACGACCTTCTTGCAGATGGCCAGCCCGATGCCGGTGCCCTCGTGCTCGGACCGCAGGTGGAGACGCTGGAACATCACGAAGATGCGGTCGAAGAACTTCGGGTCGACGCCGATGCCGTTGTCGCGCACGCTGATGCGCCACAGCCCGCCCTGCCGCTCGGCGCCGACGTGGATCAGCGGCACGGCAGGGCCGCGGAACTTCAGCGCGTTGCTCAGCAGATTGCCCAGCAACTGGCCCATCTGCGAGGCGTCGGCCACCACCGTGGGCAGCGCATCGTGGGTGATGGTGGCGCCGGCCCGCTGCACCGGGTCGCGCAGCGCGAGCAGCGCATCGGCCAGCAGCTCGTCCAGTGCCACCGCTTGCCAGCGCTGGGGCTGGCTGTCGATGCGCGCCAGGCTGAGCAGGTCGCGGATCAGCGCCTGGGCGCGCTGGCCGCCGTCGACCATGAAGTGCAGGAATTCCTGCGCTTGCGGCGACAGTTCGGCGCCGTGCCGGCGCTGCAGCAGCTGGCCGTAGCTGTTGACCATGCGCAGGGGTTCCTGCAGATCGTGCGAGGCGACGTAGGCGAAGCGTTCGAGGTCCTCGTTCGAGCGCGCCAGTTCGGCGGCCGTGGCGGCCAGCGTGGCGTCAAGCTGGCGGCGCTCGGTGACGTCCTCGACGGTGCCGACAAAGCCTTCGGCCGCCGATTCGGGCCGCAACAAGGTGAGGTGGCCGCGAACCCAGACGACGCTGCCGTCGGGGCGGCGGTAGCGGTATTCGCCGGTATGGATGCCGCCCTCGGCGAGCGCGGCCTGCCGCTGGGCCAGCACCGCCGCCAAGTCGTCCGGGTGGATGAGCTGGCGCAGGTCGGCGTCGAGGGCCTGCGCCAGCGACAGACCGGCGATGGCGAGCCACGCGTCGTTGCCATAGGTGCAACGACCGGCCAGGTCGGTGGTGAAGATGCCATGGGGTGAGACATCCATCACCCGACGCATGACGCGTTGCTGGTCGACGAGGTCGCGCTCGAGCTGCTTGCGACCGCTGATGTCCTGGATCGCCCCCACCAGGCGGACAGCCTGAGCGCCCTCGAATTCGACGGTGCCCACCATCCGCACCCAGATGCGCTCGCCGTCGGCCCGGATCAAGGGCAATTCCAGATGCCAGGGTTCGCCGGTCACCCGGCCGAGCTCGAACGCCGCCTGCACGGCGACGCGGGCTTCGGGCGGGTAGAACTCGACGGCGCCTGGCATCTCCGGGGTGTAGTCGGCGGCAACGCCGTGGATGATGCGGGTCTGCGCGGACCAGCTGACACGCTGGCTGGCGATGTCCAGCTCCCAGCCGCCGACACCGGCGAGTTCGCCAGTGCGCTTCAACAGCGCCTCGCTCCTGGCGAGCGCGCGTTCGGCGCGCAGGCGCTCCGTCATGTCCTGCAGCACCGTCAGCGTGCCCAGCACCCGGCCTTCGCTGTCGCGTTCGAAGACCGCCGACATCAGCACCTCCATCACCCGGCCGGACTTGCAGACCACCTCGAGGGGGACGTTCTCGCAAGCGCCGGTCTCGACCATCGCCTGGCGGGCGCGCTGTCGCGCCGCCTTCGAATTCGCCGTCAGGAAGTTCGCCACATCGGTGCCCAGCACCTCGTCGCGGGTGTAGCCGAGTTGCCTCAACCAGGTGTTGCTGACCGAGAGCAGGCGCCCGTCGGGCGCCGATGAATGGACCATCGCCGGCGTGTCTTCGTACAGCTGCCGGAAGCGTTCAGCCACCGCGGCCATCGCCTGCTCGGCCTGGATCTGGGCGGTGATGTCGGTGATGACGATGAAGAGGCCGCGCCGCTCGCCGGTGCCGGACCCTGGCATCAGGTTGACCAGTTCATGGCGCGGCTCGCCGTCGCCCGACGCCACCTGGCGTTGAAACAACTGCGGCCGCCCGGCACGCGCCGCGTCGGCGAAGGGCCGGGCCCGTGCATACGCAGCGGGCTCGCGCACCTCAGAAAAATGCCGGCCGCGCAGCGCTTCCGGGCTCAGGCCCCATTCGGCGGCGTAGGACACATTGGCATACAGGTTCCGCTCGTCCGCACCCCAGAGCGCGATGCGCGGACTCGACCGGTCCAGCCCGGCCTGCAGCTCGGCGGCGAGCCGGGCGCCAGCCTGCGCACGCACGCGCTCGGTGATGTCGCGTGCGATCTGGGCAACGGCGGCGATGCGGCCAGCGCCGTCCCGGATGGCCGACAGGGTGACCGAGACATCGATCAGCGCGCCGTCCTTGCGGATGCGCTGGGTCTCGAAGTGCGAGATGTCGCTGCCGGCCTGCACCTGCGCGATCAGTTCGGCTTCCTCGTGGCGGCGGTCCGCCGGGAAGAGGCGCTCGATCGGCTGCCCGATCATCTCTTCGGACGGGTAGCCGAAGATCTTCTCGGCCGCCGCATTCCAGCTCAGGACTCTGCCATCCAGGGTCTTCGCGATGATGGCGTCGTTGGAATGGGCGACGATGGATGCGGCCAGGGCCTGATCCTGCAGCGAAAGGCCGTCGATGGGTTCAGGCTGAAGGGGCGCGGCTGGATCGGGCATGTCGAACATTTTGCGTTGAAAGCGTCCGGCGCCCAGGGCGCAGCCTGGCCTTCAGACCTTGCGCACCGCCACGCGAACGCCGTCGGCGACCGCGGCCGGCGGGTAGACGATGACCTGCGCCCCGGCTTCCAGCCCCTTCTGCACCCAGGCCAGGTTGCCGTTGCGGCCGCCCAGCGTCACCGGCCGCAGCCGGGCGCGGCCGCCTTCCAGCACGAAGGCGGCCATGCCGGGTGACAGGCCGTTGGCGTCGGCCGGCAGCGGAAAGACCGCGCTGACCGGCACGCGCAGCACGCCCGATTCGGCGCGCGTGACGATGCGCACCGCGACGCGGTAGCCGTCGCCGAGCCGCGCCCATTCGACCGGCGGGCTGGTGATGTCGATCAGCACGTTGACCCGCTGTTCCTCCACGCCGAGTGCCGAGACCTTGGTGAAGGCCGCCGGTTCGACGCGCCGCACGCGGCCCTGCAGCACGGTCGGCCCGCCCCAGCGGTCGATGCGCACCGGCCGCCCCGGCTGGGCCAGCAACGCGTCGCTGCTCAGCAGCTCGGCGACGATTTCCAGCCGCGCGGTGTCGCCCACGTCGAGCAGCGGCGCGCCCAGCGCCACCGTGGCTGCGCTGGTCTGGTGGACCTTCAGCACCTGGCCGGCCACCGGCGACTTCACCGCGAAGGCAGCGCCCGGGCTGCCGGCGGGCCCGGTGGCGCTGGTGGCACCCAGCGCGGCGCGGGCCTGCTGCAGGTCGTGGGTGGCGATGTGCGCGCCTTCGACGGCGGTGTCGAGCTCGCGCTGCGCGGCCTGCACGGCCAGCCGATCGGCGTCGACCTTGGTCGGCGCGACGAAGCCCTGCTGCGCCAGCTGCTCGGTGCGGCGCTGCTCGTTCCGCGCCTGCTGCAGCGCCACCTGGGCGGCCTCGATGCGGGTCGCCGCGCGCTGCAGCCCGGCGCCGGCCGATTCGACCCGTGCGGCCAGTTCGCGCTGGCTGCGCTCGTCGAGCAGCGGCGACAGCACCGGGGTCAGCAGCGCCACCGTCGCGCCGGCCTGCACCGCGTCGCCTTCGCGCAGCGTGATGCGCTGCAGCCGCCCGGCCAGCGGGGCGCTGACGCCGTAGCGCTCGCGCAGCCGCGTGCGGCCGTCCTCGTCGACCGTGGTCTCGAACAGCCCCGGCGTGGCCAGCGCCACTTCCACCGGCACCGGGCGCGGGGCGAAGGCCCAGGCCAGCAACGCCAGGACGGCGAGGGCGCCGACGGCCGTGGCGATCCGGGTCTTGTTGTTCATCTGGATTCACTCCCGGGTCTTGAGGGCGGCGACCATGTCGAGGCGGTCGATGCGGCGGCGCACGACCGCGGCGCTGGCCACCGCCGCCAGCACGACGCCGATCGCGGCCCCCGCGTAGGTGCGCGGCTGGATCACCACCGGAAAGAAGAACTGGTCGCTCTTCAGCGCGCCGGCCAGCACGTGGACCAGGCCCCAGCCGAGCAGCATGCCCAGCGGCAGCGCCACGGCGATCGAGATCGCCATCTCGCCGAGCAGCACGGCCGAGACCTCGCCGCGGGTGAAGCCCAGCACGCGCAGGCTGGCCAGCTCCCAGCTGCGCTCGGCCAGCGCGATGCGCGCGTTGTTGTAGACCACGCCGACCGCGATGACGGCGGCAAAGGCCGTCAGCACCGTGCTCATGATGCGGACGTTGCGCGCGCTGACCTCGTCCATGTTGCGCAGCATGCTGGCCTTGCTGAAAGCCCCGACCACGCGCGGCATCTGCCGCGTCGCGTCGAGCACGCCGGCCTCGGCGCCGCGGTCGACGGCGACGCTGAAGCCGCCGGACAGGTCGCCGTCGCCAAGCGCCCGGTTCAGCGCGGTTCGGTTCATGTAGGCGTTCAGCCCCATCATCTCGCGCACCGTGGCGTCCACCGTCAGCTGAAGGGTGCGCGCCCGGCCCTCGAGCACCTCGACCTGCAGCAACTCGCCGACCCGCACACCGAGCTTGTCGGCCAGGCGGTCGGTCAGCACCAGGCCGTCGCCGGCCGGCAGGGTCTCGCGCTGGTCGACGTCGACGATGCGGTAGAGCACGGGCACCGTCTCGTAGCCGCGGATCTGGCTGCGTTCGCGGCGGTGGCCGTGGACCAGGGTCACTGGCACGAAGCGGCTGGACTCGACCGCGGTCACGCCGGGCAGGCGCAGCAGTTCGCCGCGCGCGCGGTCGGGCACCGCCTCCAGCGTCCAGACGGCCAGGTCGTTGCGCATCACCAGCCGGAACTGCGTGTCGACGATGACCTCGATCGCGTCGCGGAAGAAGTTGCCCATGATGACGATCGCCACCGAGGCCGCGACGCCGAAGATGGCCAGGCTGCTGCGCCAGGGCCGGCGCTCGAGGTTGCGCAGGATCATGCGCAGCGCCGTGCTCAGGCCGCTGAAGCCCAGGCGCTCGACCAGCGTGCGCCGGTAGCGGCTGGGCGCCGGCGGGCGCATGGCCTCGGCCGGCGTCAGGCGCACGGTGGCGGCGATGGCGTTCAGCGTGCCGCCGACCGCGGTGGCCCCGGTCAGCCCCAGCGCGATCAGCACCAGCGCCGGCGCGATGTGGTGTTCGAACACCGGGAAGCGGAAGAAGGTCGCGTACAGGCCCATCAGCATCGCGCCCAGAGCGTCGCCCAGCGCCAGCCCGAGCACGAAGCCCAGCGACACGATGGCCAGCACCAGCTTCAGGTAATGCGCGGCGATGGCCCCGTTCGGATAGCCCAGCGCCTTCAGCGCCGCGATCTGTTCGCGCTGGGTGGCCACCAGGCGCGAGATCACGACGTTCAGCAGGAAGGCCGCGACGCCGAGGAAGATGGCCGGCAACATGGTGCCGAGCACGCGCTGCTCCTGGATCTCGTTGTCCAGCATCGCGTGCGAGGTCTGGTCGCTGCGGGCGATGGCCTGGCGGCCACCGTAGCGTTCGAGCTGGCGCTGCAGCGCGTCGATCACCGCGCGCGCCTCGGCGCCCGGCGCCAGCTTCACGGCCACGCGGTTGAAAGCCCCTGCCATGTCGTAGGCCGCGGCCATGACCTCGGCGTCGACCCAGAAGACGCCGAAGCCGCGCTGGTCGGGCATGCCCCACAGGCCGGCGAAGATGTACTCGGGCGACAGCGCCACGCCGGCCATCACGATGGCGCGCTGCTTGCCGTTGACCAGCGCCGACAGGCGGGCACCGGGCTGCAGGCCGTGGGCCGTCGCGAAGGTCTCCGAGACCCAGGCCGGGATGGCCCCGTCGGGCAACGGACGGCCGGGCGACATCGACGCATCGTCGGCATGGCCGCTGCGCAGCGTGAGCTGGTTCATCCGCGCCGGCCGGCGGCGGTCGATGCCGATCAGCTGGCCGATGATGGGGTCGCTGGCGCCGTCGAGCGTGACCCGAACCGTCATTTCCGTGGTCGTCTGCACGTCGGCGACGCCAGCCGTGCGGCGCAGGGTGTCGGCCAGCGCATCGGGCGCGCGCTTGACCGCCGCGAAGACGTCGGCGAAGTGGCCGCGGGCGTAGAAGTCGTCGCGCGCCAGCGCCAGCGAGTCCACCGCCGACAGCGTGGTGATGAAGCCGCCGATGCCGCTGGCCACGACCAGCGCGATGGTCAGCGCCTGGCTCCACATCAGGCGCAGGTCGCGCAGCAGCTTGCGGTCGAGGGCTTTCACGGCATCACCGCCCCATCACCACGACAGCTCCGACGGCGTCAGCTTGTGCGCGTTGGTTTCGATGCGCAGGATGCGGCCGTCGCCGAGGTGGATCACGCGGTCGGCCATGCCGGCGATGGCGGCGTTGTGCGTGATCACCACCGCCGTCGTGCCGAGCTCGATGTTGATGCGCGCGATGACCTCGAGCACCAGCTTGCCGGTCTGGTAGTCCAGGGCGCCGGTCGGCTCGTCGCAGAGCAGCACGTCGGGCCGCTTGACGATGGCCCGCGCGATCGCCACGCGCTGCTGCTCGCCGCCCGAGAGTTGCGCGGGAAAGTGGTCGCGCCGGGCCGTCAGGCCGACCCGCGCGATGGCCTCGTCGGCGTCCATCGGGTTTTCTGCGATGTCGGTCACCAGGGCCACGTTCTCGTGCACCGTCAGGCTGGGTATCAGGTTGTAGAACTGGAAGACGAAGCCGACATGCTCGCGCCGGTAGCGCGTCAGTTCGGCCTCGCTGGCGCCAGTGAGCAGGTGGTCGCCGAAGCGCACCGTGCCGCTGCTCGGCACGTCCAGGCCGCCCAGGATGTTGAGCAGCGTGCTCTTGCCGCTGCCCGATGCGCCGAGCAGCACGATGAATTCGCCGCGCCGGATGTCGAGGCTCACGCCCTGCAGCGCGACCACGTCGACCTCGCCGGTGCGGTAGATCTTGCTCAGTTCGGTGGCGCGGAAGACGGCGTTTTCCGTGCTCATGGTCGGGGCTCTCTTTCAGGGCCAGCCGCCACCCGGGCTGCCGGGATGGCCGGGGCGGCCCCCCTCGAAGCGATTGTCGGCAGAGCGGCGCGTCCGGACTTGACCGGGCTCAAGCGACGGTGCTCCAGCGACCGGTCCGCGCTCAGCGCCCCGGGCGACCACCGGGTAAGCCCGTAAGTAGTCCCTCGAACGCGAAAAGTCCAGCGCTCAGGCATCGTCAGGGGTTGAGCGTGCAGGCTGGCGCGCCTCGCCTTGAACCTTTGACGACCCCAAGATACGAACGGAGACCCCCATGAATTTCCAACGCAGAGCATTGAGCACCCTGGCGCTGACGAGCGCGCTGGCCGCCGCCTTCCCGGCCGTGGCCGCCGACCCGATCAAGATCGGCGTGTCGGGTCCCTTCACCGGCGGCTCCTCGTCGATGGGTGTCAGCATGCGCGACGGCGTGCGCCTCGCGGTGACCGAGATCAACAAGGCCGGCGGCGTGCTGGGCCGCCAGCTGGCACTGGTCGAGCGCGACGACGAAGCCAAGAACGAACGCGGCGTGCAGATCGCCCAGGAGTTGATCAACAAGGAGAAGGTCGCCGTCACGGTGGGCTTCATCAACACCGGCGTGGCCCTGGCCTCGCAGCGCTTTTACCAGGAAGCCAAGATTCCGGTGATCAACAACGTGGCCACCGGTTCGCTGGTGACGCACCAGTTCGACGACCAGCCCGAGAACTACATCTTCCGCAACGCCGCGCACGACAGCATCCAGGCGCCGATGATCGTCGAGGAGGCCATCACCCGCCGCGGCTTCAAGAAGGTCGCGATCCTGGCCGACAGCACCAACTACGGCCAGCTCGGCCGTGAAGACCTGGAAAAGGCCCTGGCGCTGAAGGGCATCAAGGCCGTCGCCGTCGAGAAGTTCAACATCAAGGACGTCGACATGACGCCGCAGCTGCTGAAGGCCAAGGAAGCCGGCGCCGAAGCGGTGCTGACCTACGGCATCGGCCCCGAGCTGGCGCAGATCGCCAACGGCATGACCAAGCTGGGGTGGAAGGTGCCGATGGTCGGCAGCTGGACGCTGTCGATGGCCAACTACATCGACAACGCCGGCCCCGGCGGTGAAGGCGCGCGCATGCCGCAGACCTTCATCCAGGAGCCGACCACGCCCAAGCGCCAAGCCTTCATCATCAACTACCTGAAGACCTTCAGCCCGAAGGGCGCGCGCATCGATTCGCCGGTGTCGGCCGCCCAGGGTTACGACTCGATCTACCTGCTGGCCGCGGCCATCAAGCAGGCCGGCGGCGTCGACGGGCCGAAGATCAAGGCCGCGCTGGAAGACCTGAAGACGCCGGTCGAAGGCGTGGTCACGACCTACACCAAGCCCTTCACCACCAAGGACCACGAGGCCATCACCGCCAACATCCCGGTGTTCGGTGAAGTCAAGGGCCAGAAGGTGGTCTACGCCTACCCGGAAGACCAGAAGAAGGCCTCGGAAGTGCGCGTCAAGGACGCCAACGCCAAGGGCGCGCTGACCGTCAAGAAGTAGTCAGCTGGGCGGCGATACTGTCGCCCCGTCTGTCCGCCCACCGCCGGCCGCTCGCCGGCGGTTTCACTTTCGCCACCGCGAGCGCCGCCATGCAAATCTTCACCCAACTCGTTTTCAGCGGCATCGCGCTGGGGATGATCTACGCGGTCATCGCCTTCGGCTACCAGCTGACCTTCGCCACCAGCGACACGCTGAACTTCGGCCAGGGCGATGCGCTGATGCTGGGCGCGCTGGTCGGTCTGACGCTGGTCGGCCTGGGCGTCAACTACTGGCTGATGATCCCCATCGTCTGCGTCTTCGGCGCGGTGCAGGGGGCTTTCGTCGAACGGATCGGCGTGCGCCCGGCGATCAAGATCAAGAGCGAGTTCGGCTGGATCATGTCGACGATCGCACTGGGCATCATCTTCAAGAACGTGGCCGAGAACGTCTGGGGCCGCGACGACCTGAAGTTCCCCTCGCCGCTGCCCGAGTCGCCGCTTCACTTCCTGGGCGCGAATGTGCTGCCGATGGAAATCCTGGTGGTCGTCGGTGCGGTCGGGATGATGCTGGCGGTGGAAGTGTTCAACCGCCAGTCGATCTACGGCAAGGCCGTCGTCGCGACCTTCAACGACCGCGACGCGGCCAAGCTGATGGGCATCAACACCGGCCTGGTGATCACCTTCAGCTACGCGCTGAGCTCGATGAGCGCGGCCTTCGCCGGCGTGCTGATCGCGCCGCTGACGCTGACCGGCGCGACGATGGGCGCGGTGCTCGGCCTGAAGGCTTTCGCGGTGGCCATCATCGGTGGCTTGACCAGCGGCATGGGCATCATCCTGGGCGGCATCATCCTGGGCATCGCCGAGACCACCACCGGCTTCTACCTGTCCACCGGCTACAAGGACGTGCCCGGCCTGGTGCTGCTGCTGATCGTGCTGGCCGTCAAGCCGGCCGGCCTGTTCGGCAAGATGGCCATCAAGAAAGTCTAATCATGGAGCCCCCAAGCTCGCTATCGCTCGCTACCCCCCAAGGGGGCCGTCCGCCTGCAGCCCGGCAAAGCCGGTTCTGCGGCGGGAAGCTTGATCGGTCCGGAAAGTAGTCACGTGAAGAACAAATCTCTCTGGATCGGCCTCTTCGCGATCATCCTGGTCGGCGGCCTGCCGCTGGCCGTCCACAACCCCTACTACATCCACCTGGTCGAGACGATCATGATCTACGCGATCGTGCTCTTCGGGCTGGACATCGTCGTCGGCTACACCGGACAGGTCTCGCTGGGCCACGCCGGCCTGTTCGGCATCGGCAGCTACACCGCCGGCGTGATGGTGATGAAGCTGGCCGCGCCGCTGTGGCTGACGCTGCCGGCCGCCGTGTTGCTCACCGCAGGCTTCGGCGCGCTGCTGGCGCTGCCCGCGCTGCGCGTCACCGGGCCCTACCTGGCGATGGTGACGCTGGCCTTCGGCACCATCATCCAGATCCTGATCAACGAGATGACCTTCCTGACCGAAGGCCCACTGGGCATCAAGGTGGCCAAGCCCGAGCTCTTCGGCATGAAGCTGGGCGAGCGCGAGTTCTACTGGGTGGTGCTGGCCATGCTGGTGCTGTCGCTGGTTGTCGTGCACCGCATCCTGCGCAGCCACCTGGGGCGCGCCTTTGAGGCGCTGCGCGGCAGCCCGGTGGCGTCCGACTGCATGGGCGTCTCGGTCTACCGCTACAAGGTCTACGCCTTCGTGATCAGCGCCGGTCTGGCCGGTCTGGCCGGCGGGCTGTATTCGTACAGCGAGCAGTACATCAGCCCCAACACCTACAACTTCGAACTGACGGTGCTGTTCCTGCTGGCCATCATCATGGGCGGCCGCAAGACGCGCACCGGCGCGCTGCTGGGCGCCACCATCATCGTGCTGCTGCCCAAGGCGCTCGACGACCTGGAACTCTTCCGCATGCTGGCGGTGGGCGTGGCCCTGATCGTCGCCGTCGGCGCCGCGGTGTCCGTGAAACGGGGCAAGACCGAATGGCGCTCGGCCGCCGTGCCAGTGGTCGGCAGCATCGCGCTGGCGGCGGTGAGCTTCGTGCTGCAGACGATGACCGACTGGCGGCTGTCGATCTTCGGCCTGATCACGCTCTTCGTCGTCTACTACCTGCAGGACGGCATCGTCGGCTTCGTCCGCGTGGCACTGAACATCAAGACCGCGGGCGACGACATCGACGCCGAGCACCTGGCGCCGCTGCGCGGCGACGCGCTGTCGCAGGCGGCCGGGGCCGCGGCGGGCCACGAAGCCGAAGACCTGCTGACCGCCAGCCATGTGCTGATGCAGTTCGGCGGCCTGAAGGCGCTGAACGACGTCGAGCTGAAGGTCAAGCGCGGCACCGTGCACGGCCTGATCGGCCCCAACGGTTCGGGCAAGAGCACGATGATGAACGTGCTGACCGGCATCTACCTGCCGACGGCCGGCGAGATCACCTTCGCCGGACGCTCGGTCGTCGGCCGCACCTCGTCGGACATCGCGCTGTCGGGCATCGCGCGCACCTTCCAGAACGTGCAGCTCTTCGGCGAGATGACGGCGCTGCAGAACGTCATGGTCGGCCTGCACCACAGCTTCGACAGCAAGCTGCTGGACGTGGCCGCGCACACGCCGCGCTACCAGCGCGAAGACGCACAGGCCACCGCACGGGCGATGGGCCTGCTGAGCTTCGTCGGCCTGGCCAGCCTGGCGCACGAGGAGGCGCGCAACCTGCCCTACGGCAAGCAGCGCCTGCTGGAAATTGCCCGCGCGCTGGCGCTCGACCCGCAGCTGCTGCTGCTCGACGAACCGGCGGCCGGACTGACCGCGCCCGACATCAAGGAACTGGTGGCCATCATCGGCAAGATCCGCGAACACGGCATCACGCTGATCCTGATCGAGCACCACATGGACGTGGTGATGTCGGTCTGCGACACGGTCAGCGTGCTCGACTTCGGGCAGAAGATCGCCGAAGGCAAGCCGGCCGCGGTGCAGGCCGATCCGAAAGTCATCGAAGCGTATCTGGGCGGCGAAGCTGCTGCGGCGCACTGAAGGGGCTGCAGCACATGCTCACCATCCAGAATCTGCATGCCGGCTACGGCAAGGTCGAAGTGCTTCAGGGCATCGCCATCGAGGTGCCGCGCGGCAAGGTCGTCACGCTGATCGGCAGCAACGGCGCCGGCAAGACGACCACGATGCGCGCGATCAGCGGCATGATCGCGCCGACCGCCGGCCAGATCACGCTGAACGGCCAGCGCATCGACGGCCGCGAGAGTTACCACATCGCCCGGCTGGGTCTGGCGCACTCGCCCGAAGGCCGCCGCGTCTTCGCGACGATGACGGTCACCGACAACCTGCGGCTGGGCGCCTTCCCGCGTTACACCGGCGCGCGGCCCAAGGGCGACATCGCGGCCGACCTGGAACGCGCGATGGAACTGTTTCCGCGGCTGAAGGAGCGCCGCCTGCAGCTGGCCGGCACGCTGAGCGGCGGCGAACAGCAGATGCTGGCGATGGCCCGCGCCACCATGCTCAACCCCGAGGTGGTGCTGCTGGACGAGCCGAGCATGGGCCTGGCGCCGATCCTGGTCGAAGAGGTCTTCAGGATCATCAGCCGGCTGAAGGAGCAAGGCGTGACGATGCTGCTGGTCGAACAATTCGCTGCCGCCGCGCTGGCCGTGGCCGACTACGGCTACGTGCTGGAAAACGGCCGCATCAGCCTGCACGGCCCGGCCGCGCAATTGCGCGACGACCCGGCGGTCAAGGCCGCTTACCTGGGCGGCGGGCACTGAGCCTCCTCAGCCCCTCCCGCGCAGCAAGAAAAATGGCAGGGGGTCACCCTGCCATTTTTGCGATCGGAGGCTGAAGAACTTACTTCTTCGGCTCTTCCTTCTTCGCTTCCTTCTTGGCGTCTTCCTTCTTTTCCATCTTCTTGGCGCCGCTGGCGGCACCGCTGGCCGGCATCGGGGCGCCACCGGCATGCGAAGCGGCGTGGGCGCTGAAGGCGACGGTCGCGAAGGCCGCGACGATCAGGGATGCGAGGGTCTTGGTCATGGGAATACTTTCGGGTCGTCTTGCGAGGGTGGACGGGGAACGGGTGGACTGGCCAGACCGCGCGTGCGCAGCCGCGGTCTGAAGGCCCAGCGGGATCGCCACCCCCACGCGATCCGCTCGGTGCCCGCAAGCAGCCCAACGGCCGCCGCCGGGCTTGAGTTGACAGTGCGGACCCGGCATCGCCGCCCGAGCACCCCCGGACTTTCCCGAGGATGGCTGCCGCCCTCCGCGGGCCTCAGCGCCCGCGCAGGAACAGCGCATCCAGCTCCTTCATCGTCACCTGGCGCCAGGTCGGCCGGCCGTGGTTGCAGGTGTCGGCGCGGGCTGTGGCTTCCATCTCGCGCAGCAGGGCGTTCATCTCGTCCAGATTCAGCCGCCGGTTGGCGCGCACCGCGCCGTGGCAGGCCATCGTGGCCAGGATCTCGTCGCGCGCGCGCTGCACCACGCGGCTGGCGCCGGCTTCCTGGAGTTCGGCCAGCACCGAGCGCGTCAGTTCGGCCAGGTCGGCGTCGGGCAAAGACGCCGGGCGGCTGCGGACGACCAGCGTGGTGGCCGACAGCACGCCCACGTCCAGCCCCAACGTGCGCAGCGCAGCGGATTCAGCTTCGGCGGTGGCGATCTCGCTGGCGGTGGCCGCGAAGCTGTGCGGGATCAGCAGCGGCTGCGCCGGCAGCGCGTCGCTGTGCGCGGCGTCGCGCTTGAGCTTCTCGTAGACGATGCGCTCGTGCGCGGCGTGCATGTCGACGACGACCAGGCCCTGCGCGTTCTCGGCCAGCACGTAGACGCCGGCGATCTGCGCGATGGCCCGGCCCAGCGGCCAGGCCGCCGGCTCGGCGGCCGCTGCGGTTTCGGGGCGCAGTCCCGCCCAGGCCGCCAGCCCGCCGCTGCCCTGCGGCGTGCGCCAGGCCCCCTGCGGCGCTGCCCAGGGGGCCGGCCGCTCATGGACGGCCGCTGCCGGGCCGGCATCCGCCAAGGCCAGCGAAGGCTGCCAGGACGGCGGCAAGGCCGGCGCCCAGGCTTGGCGTGCCGGCCCGGCGCCCGCCAGCCCTGGTGGGGCCGCTGCGCCCTCGACCCGCGCTGCGCCGGCAGCGGCCGCTTCGGCGGTCACCCGGCTCGGCGCCAGCGCCTGTTCGACCGCGCTGCGCAGCGCGCCGTGCAGGGCCCGGCCATCGCGGAAACGGACCTCGATCTTGGTCGGGTGCACGTTGACGTCGACCAGCTCGGGCGCGATGGTGATGAACAGGGCATAGGCCGGCTGGCGGCTGCCGTGCAGCTGGTCTTCGTAGGCCGAGCGCACGGCGTGCGACAGCAGGCGGTCGCGCACGTAGCGGCCGTTGACGAAGAGGTACTGGCAGTCGGCCCGCGCGCGCGCCGCCTCGGGCTGGCCGACGCGGCCCCAGAGGGCCAGCGGCCCGCGCTCGGCGCGCAGTTCGCGGCTGGCGGCAAAGAAGTCGGCGCCCAGCACGTCGGCCCAGCGCTGGGCGGCGGTGTCCAGCCCCGGCAAGGCCGCCACGGCGCGCCACTGCGCCACCAGGCGGCCGTCGTGCCAGACGGCAAAGCCGACATCGGGCCGCGCCAGCGCGTGGCGGCGCACGGTTTCCAGCGCGTGGCTGAGTTCGGTGGCCTCGGTCTTCAGGAACTTGCGCCGCGCCGGCGTGCTGAAGAACAGCTCCTGCACTTCGACCGTGGTGCCCAGCGCGCGCGCGGCGGGTGCGATCTCGCCGCTGCGCGCCTGCAGGCGCCAGGCGTGCGGCTCGGCCGCGGTGCGGGTGCTCAACGACATCTCGGACACCGAGGCGATGGCCGCCAGCGCTTCGCCGCGAAAACCCATCGTGGCGACCGACTCCAGCTCGGCCAGGTTGGCGATCTTGCTGGTCGCGTGGCGCTTCAGCGCCAGCGTCAGGTCGGCCCGCGCGATGCCGGCGCCGTCGTCTTCGACCACGATGGCCCGCACGCCGCCGGCGGTCAGGCGCACGGTGATCTGGCGCGCGCCGGCGTCCAGCGCGTTGTCGAGCAGTTCGCGCACCACCGAAGCCGGCCGTTCGACGACCTCGCCGGCGGCGATCTGGCTGACCAGCTCGTCGGGCAATTCCTGGATCCGGCGCCGCGCGGCGGGCGCGGTGCTGTCACCCGAGAGGTCGGGCGTGGTCAGCGGGGTCGCGATGGTCATCGAGCCGATTGTAGAAGTCGCCCCCGGCAGGGCCGTCAGCGCTTTCAGCGCCGGCCCGCCACGCTGGGCAGGTCAGGCGCCGCCCGACCGCTCACTTCAATTGCTGCAGCAGCTCGCCCATCTGCTGGTGCAGCGCGTTCACGGCCTTCAGCGGCCGCACCATGACCTTGAAATCGATGATCCGGCCGCTGTCGTCCCAGCGGATCAGGTCGATGCCGTTGACGTGCACGCCGGCGATCTCGGTGCTGAATTCCAGCACCGCGTCACGCGGGCCGACGATCTCGCGCTCGTAGCGGAAATGCGCGCTGTTCAGCACCTGCATCGCGCCCTGCAGGTAGCGCAGCGTGATGGCCTTGCCACGCTGCGGCGTGTGCACCACCGGCGAGTGGAAGACCACCTCGTCGGCCAGCAAGGCCGCCAGCTGGCCCATGTCGCGGGTCTTCACGACCTCGTGCCAGACCGCCAGGGTGTCGATCATCGCGTTCTCCTCTCGGGCTGCAGATGGACGCGCATCAACGCGCGTACGTGACGCCACCATCGACGACCAGTGTCGAGCCGACCACGTAGTCGCCCGCGCGCGAAGCCAGGTAGATGGCGGCACCGGCCATGTCGTCGGCCACGCCGATGCGCCGCGCCGGGATGCGCTGCGCCACCGCATCGCCATGGTCGCGCGCGTCGCGGTTCATCTCGGAGGCGAAGGCCCCCGGCGCAATGGCGCTGACGACGATGCCCTCGGGCGCCAGCTTCAGCGCCATGCGCTTGGTCAGGTGGATCAGGCCGGCCTTGCTGGCGGCGTAGGAGTAGGTTTCCTGCGGGTTGACCGACACGCCGTCGATCGAGGCGATGTGGATCACCTTGGCACAATGCCCGCGCGCCGCGCCGGCCTTCAGCAGGCCGTGCAGCGCCTGGGTCAGGAAGAAGGGGCTCTTCAGGTTCAGGTCGACCACCTTGTCCCAGCCCGCTTCGGGGAACTCGTCGAACTCCGCGCCCCAGGCGGCGCCGGCGTTGTTGACCAGGATGTCCAGGTGCGATTCGCGCGCCGCGTAGGCCGCCACCAGGCCGCGCAGGCCGGCTTCGGTGGCGACATCGGCGGGCAGCGAGATGCAGGGGCCGGAGGCTGCGAATTCGGCCGACAACTCGGCCGCCGTGGCGTCGCAGGCGGCAGCCTTGCGCGCCGAGATGTAGACGCGGGCGCCGGCCTGCAGGAAGCCGGCGGCAATCATGCGGCCGATGCCGCGCGAGCCGCCGGTGATGAGGGCTGTACGGCCGGCGAGTGAGAAGAGGTCTTGCATCGCGGAGTGTCTCTGTAGGGCGGTGGGCCGAGGGTGGCGCCTAAGGGCCGCGCTGGCGATGCGGGTATATCCTCAGACGCAGGCCGCCTGATGGCAAAGCGCCACAGGGGCAGCCCCTTTGCAGCCTGTCTTGCAAGCCCGTGCCCCCTCGTCAGCCCGCCGTCGAGTCCTTCCGAGCCCCGCCGCGCAGGCCAGGTCCCGCAACGGCGATCGAGGCCTATGCGGCCGCGCTGGACGCGGGCCTGCAGCAGATCACCGACGCTGCGGCAGGCCTGGCGCAGGACGATCCGGCCGCGCAGGCCGAACAGGTCCATCAACTGCGCGTCGGCATCCGCCGGCTGCGCACCGCGCTGCGCAGCTTCCGCGGCTGCGCACCGGCACCCGCGGCCCCGCTGGTCGAGGCGCTGCGCACCCTGTTCGCCGAACTGGGCCGGGTGCGCGACGCCAGCGCGGCGGGCACCGACATCGCCGCCGAACTCGCCAGGGCCGGTGCACCGCCGTCGGCGCTGCTGCGCGGTGACGCCGGACCCGACCCGGTCAGGCTGGTGCAGGCTGCCGCGACGCAAGCCACGCTGCGGGCCTGGACCGACTGGCGCGCGACGCTGGCCGTCGCACCGCCGGGCGCAGCCGGTGCGCCCACCTGGCGCCGCAAACTGGGACGGCGCCTGGGCCGCTGGCACGCAGGCATCGTCGGCGACTGCCTCTCGTTCGATGCGCTGGATGACGCAGCCCTTCACGCCCTGCGCAAGCGCATCAAGCGCCAGCGTTACGCGGTCGAGTTCCTCGCAGCGGGGCTGCGCCAGCGCCCGCTCGGCGCCTACCTCGGCGCGCTGGCCGAGGCGCAAGACCGGATGGGCCGGCTGAACGACCTGTTCGTCGCTCGCGCCCGCTACCAGGCGCTGCCCAAGTCGGAACCCGGCGCCTGGTTTGCGCTCGGCTGGCTGGCCGCGCAGATCGCGCAGGCGCGCCAGCATGCCGAGCCGGCCCTGGCGAGACTGGCGCAGACCCCAGCGCCGACAGCCTTCAGGCCATGACGCGCGCCGGGCCGTCGACGCTGGCGCGGCCCGGGGAACCGGCCGCCTACATGCTGCGTCGGTACTGACCCCCGACTTCGAACAGCGCGTCGGTGATCTGCCCCAGGCTGCAGCAGCGCACGGCGTCCATCAGCACGGCAAAGACATTGTCGTTGGCGATCACGGCCTGCTGCAGGCGCTGCAACATCGCCGGCGATTCGGCCGCGTGGCGGGCGTGGAAATCGGCCAGCCGGGCCAGTTGCGATTCCTTTTCGGCCTCGGTGCTGCGCGCCAGTTCGATGGCTTCGGGCACCGGGTCGCCGTGCGGGCTGCGGAAGGTGTTGACGCCGATGATCGGGTACTCGCCGCTGTGCTTGAGCATCTCGTAATGCATGCTCTCTTCCTGGATCTTGCCGCGCTGGTAGCCGGTCTCCATGGCGCCGAGCACGCCGCCGCGCTCCGCAATGCGCTCGAATTCGGTGAGCACCGCCTCTTCGACCAGTTCGGTCAATTCGTCGATGACAAAAGCGCCCTGGTTCGGGTTCTCGTTTTTCGCCAGGCCCCATTCGCGGTTGATGATCAGCTGGATCGCCATCGCGCGGCGCACGCTGTCTTCGGTCGGCGTCGTGATCGCTTCATCGAAGGCATTCGTGTGCAGCGAATTGCAGTTGTCGTAAACGGCGATCAAGGCCTGCAGCGTGGTGCGGATGTCGTTGAACTGGATTTCCTGGGCGTGCAGCGAGCGGCCGCTGGTCTGCACGTGGTATTTCAGCTTCTGGCTGCGCTCATTGGCGCCATAACGCTCGCGCATCGCCACCGCCCAGATGCGCCGCGCCACCCGACCCAGCACCGTGTATTCCGGGTCCATGCCGTTGCTGAAGAAGAAGCTCAGGTTGGGCGCGAAGTCGTCGATGTGCATGCCGCGCGCCAGATAGGCTTCGACAAAGGTGAAGCCATTGCTCAGCGTGAAGGCCAATTGGCTGATCGGGTTGGCGCCGGCTTCGGCAATGTGGTAACCGCTGATGCTGACCGAATAGAAATTGCGCACATCGTGCTGCACGAAATACTGCGCGATGTCGCCCATCACCTTCAGGCTGAATTCGGTGCTGAAGATGCAGGTGTTCTGGCCCTGGTCTTCCTTCAGGATGTCGGCCTGCACCGTGCCGCGCACATTCGCCAAGGCCCAGGCGCGGATCTTGGCGGCTTCGTCATCGGTCGGCCCGCGGCCGTTGTCGGCCACAAACTGGTCGAGGTTCTGGTCGATGGCGGTGTTCATGAACATCGCCAGGATGGTCGGCGCCGGGCCGTTGATGGTCATGCTGACGCTGGTCGCCGGGTGGGTCAGCTCGAAGCCCGAATAGAGCACCTTCAGGTCGTCCAGCGTGGCGATCGACACGCCGCTGTTGCCGACCTTGCCGTAGATATCGGGCCGCCGGTCGGGGTTGTTGCCGTACAGCGTGACGCTGTCGAAAGCGGTGCTCAATCGCTTGGCCGGCAAGCCTTCGCTGACCATCTTGAAGCGCCGGTTGGTGCGGAAGGCGTCGCCCTCGCCGGCGAACATCCGCGTCGGGTCTTCGTTCTCGCGTTTGAAGGCGAAGGTGCCGGCGGTGTACGGAAAGCTGCCCGGCACGTTGTCGAGCAGCAGCCACCTCAGCAATTCGCCTTCGCATTCGTAGCGCGGCAAGGCCACTTTGCGGATCTTGCTGCCCGACAGCGTGGTGTGGGTCAGCGCGGT
This sequence comes from Betaproteobacteria bacterium, assembly GCA_947453725.1. Taxonomy (GTDB): domain Bacteria; phylum Pseudomonadota; class Gammaproteobacteria; order Burkholderiales; family Burkholderiaceae_C; genus Rubrivivax. The sequence continues at coordinate 74,132 of CANGHH010000017.1, forward strand.
GCGGATTTCCTGGCCGCGGATCTTGACCACGTACTCGTCGCCAGCGTAGGCCTGCTGCATCGCCGGCCACATCGCCAGCAGCTTGCGCGCCTGTGCGTCGAGCAGCGCTTCGCGCGTCTGCGCGATGTCGTTGACGGCTTCGACCGCGCGGTGACGTTCGGGCTTGTCGGTCTGCAGCATGCCGGCGGTGGCGCGCAGTTGCTGCACCTGGCGTGCGATGCGGCTTTGCGCCAGCGCGTGGGCCTTGTAGCCGCGCACGGTGTCGCTGATGTCAGCCAGGTAGCGCACCCGCGCGCCCGGCACGATGGGCAGCTGGTGGGTGCTGTGGCGGGTGCTCACGGTCGGCAGGCGGCCGGAGCTGACCCTCAGCCCCAGTTCGGCCAGCCGCGGCAGCAGCGCCTGGTAGAGCGCGGTCACGCCGTCGTCGTTGAAGCGGCTGGCCATGGTGCCGAAGACCGGCATCGCCTCGGGCAACTGCATCCAGGCTTCGCGGTTGCGCTGCACCTGCTTGGCGACGTCGCGCAGCGCATCGGCCGCGCCCTTGCGATCGAACTTGTTGATCGCGACGAACTCGGCGAAGTCCAGCATGTCGATCTTTTCGAGCTGGCTGGCGGCGCCGAATTCGGGCGTCATCACGTACACCGGCACATCGACCAGCGGCACGATGGCGGCGTCGCCCTGGCCGATGCCCGAAGTCTCGACGACGATCAGGTCGAAGCCGGCCGCCTTGCAGGCCAGCACCGCGTCGGGCAGCGCCTGGCTGATCTCGCTGCCGAAGTCGCGCGTCGCCAGCGAGCGCATGAAGACACGCTGGCCCCGAACGGGCGCGTCGGCGCCAAGCTGATGTTTCGACCACGGCGCCAGCGCGTTCATGCGGATGCGGTCGCCGAGCAAGGCGCCGCCGCTCTTGCGCCGGCTCGGGTCGATGCTGATGACGGCGATGCGCAGCGCGTCGCCCTGGTCCAGGCGCAACCGGCGGATCAGCTCGTCGGTCAGGCTGCTCTTGCCGGCGCCGCCGGTGCCGGTGATGCCGAGCACCGGCGTCGTCGATGCCGCGGCGGCGGCCACCAGCGACGCCCGCAGGCCGTCGCCGGCCTGCGGGCGTCGCTGGCCGTCGCCGGCCTGCGCGTTGCGATGGCCGTCGCCGGCCTGCGCGTTGCGATGGCCGTCGCCGGCCTGCGCGTTGCGATGGCCGTCGCCGGCCTTGCCGTTTTGGCCTTCGGCCGAAACCTGACGGTTTTCGAGCGCGGTGATGGCCTGGGCCAGCGCGCGCCACGCGGCATCCGAGTGGCCTTGCAGTGCGGCGGCATCGGCCGGCGCGTGGCCCGACAGGTCGGCATCGCAGCGCATCACCATCTCGCCGATCATCCCTTGCAGGCCCATGCGCTGGCCGTCTTCGGGGCTGTAGATGCGGGCCACGCCGTAGGCCTGCAGTTCGCCGATCTCGGCCGGCACGATGACGCCGCCGCCGCCGCCGAAGACCTGGATGTGCGCGCCGCCGCGGCTGCGCAGCAGGTCGACCATGTACTTGAAGTACTCGACGTGGCCGCCCTGGTAGCTGCTGATCGCGATGCCCTGCACGTCTTCCTGCAGCGCGGCCGTCACGACCTCCTCGACGCTGCGGTTGTGACCCAGGTGGATCACCTCGCAGCCCATGCCCTGCAGGATGCGCCGCATGATGTTGATCGCCGCGTCGTGGCCGTCGAACAGGCTGGCGGCGGTGACGAAGCGCACCTTGTTCACCGGCCGGTAGGCGGCCATGGCGCGGGCTTCGGCGGAGAGGTCGGTCATGGCGTGTCGGCGGGTTGTGCGTGGGCAGGGGCGCTGGCCTGGCGGGCAGCGTCAGATCATGCCACCGCGGCCCCGCCCCAGGGCGGGTGGTTACCATCGCGCCCGCAGCGACAGAGACAAACGCCATGAGCTTCCTCGCCATCGACATCGGCAACACGCGCCTCAAGTGGGCCCTGTATGCCGCGCCCCAGCCCGGCGCCGTGCTGCTCAGCCAGGGCGCGGTCTTCCTGGAGACCATCGACACGCTGGCCGACAGCAACTGGAAGGAACTGGCCGAGCCGGCCAGCATGCTGGGCTGCGTGGTGGCCGGCGACGCGATTCGCCGCCGCGTCGAGGAGCAACTGGAGCTGTGGGACGTGCAGCCGCACTGGGTGGTGGCGTCGCGCCACGAGGCCGGCCTGACGAACGGCTACGAACACCCCAGCCGGCTGGGTGCCGACCGCTGGGTGGCGCTGGCCGGCGCGCGGGCCCGCGTGCTGGCCGACGCCCAGCTGCTGGGCGCCCCGCCGCGCCCGGCGCTGGTGGTGATGGTCGGCACGGCGGTGACGGTGGACGCGCTGGACGCCGATGGCCATTTCCTGGGCGGGCTGATCATTCCGGGCTTCGGCCTGATGCAGCGCGCGCTGGAGATGGGCACCGCCGGCCTGAAGGTGCCGACCGGCGAAGTCGTCGACTTCCCCGCCAACACCAGCGACGCCCTGATGAGCGGCGGCACCAACGCCATCGCCGGCGCCATCGAACGCCAGGCCCGCCGGCTGGCGGCCCGCACCGGCCAGTCGCCCTTGCTGCTGATGTCGGGCGGCGCCGCTGCCAAGCTGGCGCCGATCACCGACCTGCCCTTCGAGATGGTGGAAACGCTGATCTTCGAAGGCCTGCTGATGCTGCAGAGCCGGCGCCTGGCGCTGTAGCGCCGCGAACGCTGCTCACGACTGGATGTAGTTCTCCAGCTGGGCGATGGTGGCCTCGTGGGTGGCGATGATGTCGTCCATGATGTCGCGGATCGAGATCATGCCCAGTACCGTGTCGCCTTCGAGCACCGGCAGGTGGCGGATCTTGCGCTCGCTCATCAACTGCATGCAGGCGCGGGTGCCGGTGCGGGGCGTGACGGTGAGCACCTGCGCGGTCATGATCTCGGCGACGCGGGTTTCGCGCGAATTGCGGCCCTGCAAGGCCACCTTGCGCGTGTAATCGCGCTCGGACACCACCCCCACCAGCTTGGCGCCCGACATCACCACCAGCGCCCCCACCTCGTACTGCGACAGCAGTTCCAGTGCGGCAAACACGCTGTCGTCCGGGCGCGCATGCCACAAGGTGCCGCCACGCTGCTTCAGGAGTTCGGAAACCGGTTTCATGGGCGTTGCTCCAGGGTGACAGACCGGGGCTAGCGTAACTGAAATGACGCGCCATTCAAGCCCAACCCGGGGCGGCCTATCATGGCCAGCATGGCCGGCAACGACATCCTGCGCGACGCTTTGCGAATCTGGGACATCTCGCCGCCGGTGCATGCCGGCTCGCCAGTGTTCCCCGGTGACGCGCCCTTCGGCAGCGTCTGGGCCGCGCGCATAGCGCCCGGCTGCCCGGTCAACGTCAGCACCCTGACGCTGTCGCCGCACACCGGCGCCCACGCTGACGCGCCGCTGCACTATGACGACGAAGGCGCGGCCATCGGCGCGCTCGATCTGGCGCCCTTCCTCGGGCGCTGCCGCGTCATCCACGCGATCGGCGTGGCGCCGCTGATCGAATGGCAGCACCTCGCCCATGCGCTGGACGACCTGCCACCGCGGGTGCTGCTGCGCAGCTATCGACAAGCGCCGGTCGACCGCTGGGACGCCGCACTGGCCGCTTGCGCGCCGGACACCATCGAGCGCCTGGCCGACCTCGGCGTGACGCTGGTCGGCATCGACACCGCCAGCATCGACCCGGCCGACAGCAAGACGCTCGACAGCCACCAGGCCATCCGCCGGCGCGGCCTGCGGGTGCTGGAAAACCTGCTGCTCGACGACGTGCCCGAAGGCGATTACGAACTGATCGCGTTGCCGCTGAAACTGACCACGGCCGACGCATCGCCAGTGCGGGCCATTCTTCGAGAACTCGCATGACCCGTGACGAAGCCCTGGCGCTGGACGCCGCCGACCCGCTGGCCACGCTGCGCGAGCAATTCGCGCTGCCGGCCGGCGTGATCTACCTGGACGGCAATTCGCTCGGCGTGCTGCCGAAGACGGCCGCCGCGCGCGTGCAGCAGGTCGTGCAGGACGAATGGGGCACGGGCCTGATCCGCAGCTGGAACGCCGCCGGCTGGATGGACCTGCCGCAGCGCATCGGCGACAAGATCGCGCGCCTGGTCGGTGCCGGCGCCGGGGAGTTGGTGGTGGCCGATTCGACCAGCGTCAACCTGTTCAAGGTGCTGAGCGCGGCGCTGACCATCAGCGCCACCGACGCGCCGCAGCGCAAGGTCATCCTCAGCGAGCGCAGCAACTTCCCGACCGACCTGTACATCGCGCAAGCGCTGTGCCGCGAACGCGGTTTCGAGCTGGTGCTGGCCGAGCCCGACGAGTTGCCGGCGCTGCTGACCGAGCGGACCGCCGTGCTGATGCTGACCCACGTCAACTACCGCAGCGGCCGCCTGCACGACATGGCCGCGCTGAACGGCGCCGCCCACGCGGCCGGCGCACTGACGGTGTGGGACCTGGCGCACAGCGCCGGCGCGGTGCCGCTGGACCTGCTGGGCACCGGGACCGGTTCCGGCGACTGGAGAAGGTCGAAGGCGGCCGACTTCGCGATCGGCTGCGGCTACAAGTACCTGAACGGCGGGCCCGGCGCGCCGGCCTTCGTCTGGGCCCATCCGCGCCATGTCGACCGATTCTGGCAGCCGCTGGCCGGCTGGATCGGTCATGCAGCGCCTTTCGACTTCACCCCGGGCTACCGGCCGGCGGCGGGCATTGCGCGCTACCTCTGCGGCACGCCGGCGGTGCTCAGCCTGGCCGCGCTGGAATGCGGTGTCGATACGGTGCTGGCCGCCGAGCCGCTGGGCGGCATGACGGCGCTGCGCGCCAAGTCGCTGGCGCTGACGCGGCTGTTTGCCGACCGGGTGCGGGCCACCTGCCCGGAACTGGCCCTGGCATCGCCGGCCGACGATGCGCTGCGCGGCAGCCAGCTCAGCCTGACCAGCGCCGAGGGCCAGCCCGAGTTGGGCTACCCGGTGATGCAGGCGCTGATCGCGCGCGGCGTGATCGGCGACTTCCGCGCCGGCGACCCGGCGCACCCAAAGGGCGCGCAGGACATCCTGCGCTTCGGCTTCACGCCGCTGTACGTGCGCCACGTCGATGCCTTCGACGCCGCCGAGCAGCTGCGCGCGGTGCTGCACAGCGGCGAATGGCGGCGGCCCGAATTCAAGCAGCGACAGGCGGTGACATGAACACCCACAGCAAGTCGGACAGCGACCCCTTCGGCCCAGCCGACGAAGCCCCGGCCGGTCCCGACGGACCGGTGGCCGTTCCGGTCGAGCCCGCAGCCGAGGTCGCACCGATCGACCTGGGCAGCGACCCGGGCTACGGCGACTACCTGCACCTGGACCGCTTGCTGAGCGCCCAGCACCCGCTCGGCACCGACCACGAGGAGATGCTGTTCATCGTCCAGCACCAGAGCAGCGAACTGTGGATGAAGCTGCTGCTGCACGAGCTGCACGCGGCCATGCGCCACATCGCGGCCGACCAGCTGCACCCGAGCCTGCAGATGCTGGCGCGGATCGGCCAGATCATGGGCCAACTGGCCCAGGCCTGCGAGGTGCTGGCCACGATGACGCCGCCGGCTTGCAGCGCGGTACGCCCTTACCTGGCCAACAGCAGCGGCTTCCAGAGCTGGCAGTTCCGCTGCATCGAATTCGGCCTCGGCCACAAGCACAGGCCGCTGCTCAAGGCGCACGCGCAGCGGCCCGACCTGCTGGCGCATCTCGAGGCGGCCTGGCGTTCGCCGTCGCTCTACGACGAGGCGCTGCGCCTGCTGGCCCGCCGGGGACTGAGCGTGCCGGCCACGCACACGCTGCGCGACTGGACGCTGCCGTACGCCGAAAGCGCCGAGGTCGAGGCCGCCTGGCTGCAGGTCTACCGCAAGCCGGAAGCCCACCGGGACCTCCACCAGCTGGGCGAAAAGCTGACCGACGTCGAAACGGCCTTCCGCCTCTGGCGCTTCCGCCAGGTGACGACGGTGGAACGCGTCATCGGCTTCCAGCGCGGCACCGGCGGCGGCCAGCTGCGCAAGCTGCTGGACGTGGTGCTGTTCCCGGAAATCTGGCGCCTGCGTACCGCGCTGTAGACCACCGGGACGCGGCTGGCCGGCGGCGACGCCAGGCTCGAGAATCGCCACCATCCCGCCCCATCACCCCCGATCGCCCCGAACACGGAACCCGAGCATGAGTCTCTTGCGAGAAGCACCCATCGAAGCCACCAACCCGCTGGGGCTGGCCGGCATCGAATACATCGAATACGCGACCTCGGCGCCGCAAGCCACCGGCCATGTGCTGGAGCTGATGGGCTTCCGGCCGATCGCCCGCCACCGGTCGCGCGAGGTCACGCTGTACCGCCAGGGCGGGATGAACCTGATCGTCAACGCCCAGCCCGGCGTGGTCGGGCGGCGCCACGCGGTGGTCGACCAGCCGCGCATCTCGGCCATCGCGCTGCGCGTGCGCGACGCGCGGGCGGCCTACGACCACGTGCTGGAGCGCGGCGCCTGGGAAGTGCCGATGCACGCGCAGGTGATGGAGCTGAACATCCCCGGCATCCACGGTCCGGGCGGCGCCCACATCTACTTCGTCGACCGCCACCGCGAGTTCTCGATCTACGACGTCGACTTCACCGCCATCCCCACCGTCGACCCGCAGGTGCCGGCGCTGCACGGCATGCGCTATTTCGGCGTGGTGCAGTACATCGGCCGCGACCGCGCCGACGACTGGTGCGAGTTCTACCGCCACCTGTTCGGCTTCACCGTGCTGCCCGAAGCAGAACGCTTCGGCATCCTGCCCAAGGGCACCCTGCTGCGCAGCCCTTGCAAGAGCTTCATGGTGCAACTGGTCGAGCCCGATCCGGTGACCCTGGTCTACGACGAGGAGGAGCTGTTCCACCGCGTCGGCTTCGGCGTGCCCGATGTGCCGGCGGCGGTGGCCGATCTGCGCCGGCGCGGTGTCGAGTTCGTCGAGTCGCCGCAGACCCACACCGAAACGCGGGGCGCGCTGACCCGCCACTACCAGCATTCGCTGCTCTTCGAGCTGGTGCAGGACAGCGCCCGCTCCACCGCCGACAGCGCGCCGGAGGCCGTGTGAAGATCGGCGAATTCGGCATGGACACCATTTCGCTGGCCGGCCCGCTGGAGGCCAGGCTGGCAGCGATCAAGGGCGCCGGCTTCGACCAGGTGATGCTCAGCGCGCGCGACATCGTCGGCCATGCCGGCGGCGTCGACGCGGCGGTGGCGGCGGTGCGGGCCAGCGGCTTGCGCGTCACCGGCTTCCAGGTGCTGCGCGACTTCGAAGGCCTGTCGGGCAAGCTGCACGCCTACAAGCTCGACATCGCCAAGGCCATGATCACGATGTGCGCCGCCCTGGGCTGCAAGGTGCTGCTGGCCTGCTCGTCGACCAGCGCCCACGCCAGCAGCGACAAGCGCCAGCTGGCGCGCGACCTGCACAAGCTGTCGATGCTGGCCCTGCCCCACGGCATCCAGGTGGCCTACGAGGCACTGTCCTGGGGCCGCACGGTGAACGAGTTCACCACCGCCTGGGAGATCGTGGCCCTGGCCGACAGCCCCAACCTGGGCATCGCCATCGACTCCTTCCACATCTTCGCGTCCAAGACCTCGATCGAGGACCTGGACATGATCGAGCCGTGGAAGATCTTCCTGGTCCAGCTGTCCGACTTCATGTGGCAGGAAGCGCGCACCTTCGAGGAACGCATGGCCACGGCGCGGACCTTCCGCGTCTTCCCCGGTGAAGGCGTTCACAGCGACGAGCTGGCGCAACTGGTGGTTGCGCTGGACCGCCTGGGCTACCGCGGCGACTACAGCTTCGAGGTCTTCAACGACGACTACCAGCAACTGCCGCTGCCGGTGGTGGCCGAACGGGCCCGGCGCAGCGCGATGTGGCTGGCCGAGGACGTGCTGCAGCGTTCGGCGCCGACGCGGCAGCTGCTGAACCCCCGGGTTCGCTGACTCAGAGCAGCGCGTTCAGCGCGGTCTCGAAGGTGGCCACGGTGCGGTCGATGTGCTGCAACTTGTCGAGGCCGAACAGGCCCAGGCGGAAGCTGCGGTAGTCGGCCGGCTCGTCGCAGGCCAGCGGCACGCCGGCGGCGACCTGCAGGCCCTGCGCGGCGAAGGCCTGGGTGTTCTGCCAGTCGGCCCGGTCGGTGTAGCTGACGACCACGCAAGGCGCCTGGAAACCGGGCGCGGCGACGCTGGCGATGCCCTTGCTCTCCATCAGCGTGCGCACGCGGCGGCCGAGTTCGATCTGCGCGGCCTTGGCCTGCGCAAAGCCCATCGCCCGCGTCTCGTTCATCGCGTCACGCAAAGCCACCAGGCCGTCGGTCGGGTAGGTCGCGTGGTAGGCCATCGCGCCCTGCTCGTGGGCTTCCATCATCGCGGCCCACTTCTTCAGGTCGAGCGAAAAGCTGCTGCTGGTGGTCGCCGCCATCAGCGTCTTGGCGTGCTCGGACAGCATCACCAGACCGGCGCAGGGCGTGCTGCTCCAGCCCTTCTGCGGCGCGCTGATCAGCACGTCGACACCGGTGGCGCGCATGTCGACCCACATCGCGCCCGAGGCCACGCAGTCCAGCACGAAGAGGCCGCCGTACTCGTGAACGGCAGCCGCGATGGCGACGAGGTGCTCGTCGGGCAGGATCATGCCGGCCGAGGTCTCGACGTGCGGCGCGAAGACCACCGCCGGCTGCGTGCTGCGGATGGTGGCGACGATCTCGTCCAGCGGCGCCGGCGCGAAAGGCGACCGGGCCGTCGGCGACATCATCCGGGCCTTCAGCACGGTCGACGACGAGGCGACGCCCGCCATGTCGAAGATCTGCGTCCAGCGGTAGCTGAACCAGCCGTTGCGCACGATCAGCACGTCCTTGCCGCCGGCGAACTGGCGCGCCACGGCTTCCATGCCGAAGCTGCCGCTGCCCGGCACGACCACCGCGCTGGCCGCGCCATAGACCTCTTTCAGCGTCGCCGAGATGTCCTTCATCACGCCCGAGAACTTCTTCGACATGTGGTTCAGGGCGCGGTCGGTGTAGACCACCGAGTATTCGAGCAGGCCGTCGGGATCGACGTGGGGCAGCAGTCCGGGCATGGATTCTCCGAGGGGGTGGCAGTTCGGGCCGCGGAGCTTAGCAGTGCGCCGGCGTGAAACCGCCCGGATACCTAGAATCGCCCCTTTGCCGCCTGGAGCCGCCCATGGACACCCGCACCTCCCCGATCCGCCTGCGCATCACCCAGCTGCGCGAGGTGCTGGCCCAGCGCGGCGTGCACGCGCTGCTGGTGCCGTCCAGCGACCCCCACCTCAGCGAATACCTGCCCGGCCATTGGCAAGGCCGGCAGTGGCTGTCGGGCTTCACCGGGTCGATGGCGACGCTGGTCGTCGCCGCCGACCGCGCAGCGCTGTTCGCCGACAGCCGCTACTGGGTGCAGGCCGCGGCCGAACTCGAAGGCAGCGGCATCGAACTGGTCAAGATCGCCACCGGCAGCGCCACCGACCACCTCGACTGGCTGGCCCGCCACACGCCGCGCGGCGGCTGCGTGGCGGTGGACGGCCAGGTGCTCGGCCTGGCCGCCGCCAAGGCCCTGCAGCAGGCCATGGACGCCGCCGGCGTGCTGCTCCGCAACGACACCGACCTGCTGGCCGAGATCTGGCCAGAGCGCCCGGCCCTGCCCGCGCAGCCGGTCTACGAACACCGTGCCCCGCACGCGCCGACGCCGCGCGCCGACAAGCTGGCCCAGGTGCGCCGCGCGATGGCCAGCCGCGGCGCCAGCCAGCACTTCATTTCCACCGTCGACGACATCGCCTGGCTGAGCAATCTGCGCGGCAGCGACGTCAGCTACAACCCGGTCTTCCTGGCCCACCTGCTGCTGGACCTGACCGGCGGCACGCTCTTCGTCGGCGACGGCAAGATCGGCCCGGCGCTGGCGGCCGTGCTGAAGGCCGACGGCATCGAGCTGGCCCCCTACACCCAGGCCGGCGCCGCGCTGGGCCGGCTGGGCGCTGGCGACACGCTGCTGGTCGACCCCAGGCGCATCACCCACGGCCTGCGCGCGCAGGTCGGCGCGGCCTGCACGGTGGTCGAGGCCATCAACCCCAGCACGCTGCTGAAGAGCCGCAAGACGGCGCAGGAAGCCGCCTTCGTGCGCGAGGCCATGGCCGAGGACGGCGCCGCGATGTGCGAGTTCTATGCATGGTTCGAGGCCGCGCAGGCGCGTGGCGAACGGATCACCGAGCTGACCATCGACGAGCAACTGAGCGCCGCGCGGGCGCGCCGGCCGGGCTTCGTCGGCCTGAGCTTTCCGACCATCGCCGGCTTCCAGGCCAACGGCGCGATGCCGCATTACCGCGCCACCGAGGAGTCGCACGCGGTCATCCAGGTCGAGCCGGGTGAAGGTGGCCTGCTGCTGATCGACAGTGGCGGCCAGTACCTGGGCGGCACCACCGACATCACGCGGGTCTGGCCCATCGGCACGGTCAGCGCGGCGATGCAGCGCGACTACACGCTGGTCCTCAAGGGCACCATGAACCTGTCGCGCGCGCGCTTCCCCAAGGGCACGCCGAGCCCGATGCTCGACAGCCTGGCCCGCGCGCCGCTGTGGGCCGAGGGCATCGAATTCGGCCACGGCACCGGCCACGGCGTGGGCTATTTCCTGAACGTCCACGAAGGCCCGCAGAGCATCAGCAAGGCCGTCGTCGAGCCGCAGATGGCGATGGAGCCGGGGATGATCACGTCGATCGAACCCGGCGTCTACCGGCCCGGCCTGTGGGGCGTGCGCATCGAAAACCTGGTGCTCAACGTGCCGGCGGAGACCGCCGAGAACGGCGGCTTCGGCGACTTCCTGGAATTCGAGACGCTGACGCTGTGCCCGATCGACACCCGCTGCATCGCCAGGGACCTGATGCGCGCCGACGAGATCGCCTGGCTGAACGGCTACCACGCCACGGTGCGCGAGCGCCTGGCGCCCAAGCTCGGCGGCGAAGCGCTGGCCTGGTTGATCGAGCGCACCGCGCCGATCTGAAGGCCGGCGTCACGCAGGGCCGCGCGGCCCTGCGCGCGCCAGCCCTCAAGCCTTGGCGTGTTTCGCGATCAGGTCCTTGGCCGACTTCAGCAGCGCAGCGCCCTTGTAGCCGCGTTTGTCCATGTCGGCGACCCATTCGTCGTCGACGCGGCTGCTGAGCTTGATGAATTCGTCGGCCTCGGCGGGCGTGAAGGTGTGGATGGTGTTGTTGCGGTCGGTCGCGCTCTTGCGGCCGACCGGGTCGTTGCCCTGCTGCGTCTTGCCCAGCCAGGCCGAGGTGGCCAGGCCCGAGTTGGCGTCGATGACCTTCTTCAGGTCGGGCGCCAGACCCTCGTAGCGGGCCTTGTTCATCGCCATCACGAAGGTGGTGGTGTAGAGCGCCGGGCTGCCCGCCGGAAATTCGCTGTGGAACCGGGTCAGCTCGTGGACCTTCACCGAAGGCACGACTTCCCAGGGGATGACGCAGCCGTCGATGGTGCCCTTGCTCAGCGCGTCGGGAATCTGCGGCAGCGGCATGCCCACCGGGATCGCACCCAGCGACGCCAGCATCTTGGTGGCCTGCCGCGTCGGGCCGCGCAGCTTCATGCCCTTCAGGTCGGCGGCCTTGGTGATGGCCTTGTTGACCGTGTGGAACATGCCCGGGCCGTGCACGTGCAGGGCCAGCACCTGGGTTTCCTTGAACTCGTCGGGGGCCTGGGTCTGGACGTATTCCCACAGCGCCTTGGAGGTGGCCTCGGCGTTGTTCATCATGAAGGGCAACTCGAAAGCCTCGATGCGCGGGAAGCGGCCGGCGGTGTTGCCGGGCAGCGTCCAGACGATGTCGACGACGCCGTCGCGCGCCTGGTCGTAGAGCTGCACCGGCGTGCCGCCGAGCTGCATCGCCGGGTAACCCTCGAACTTGATGCGGCCCCCGCTGTCCTTCTCGACCTTGTCCATCCACGGCTTGTTCATCGTGAGCCAGACATTGCTCAGCGGGGCCATGAAGGTGTGGAACTTGAGGGTGACGCTTTGCTGCGCGTAGCCGGACAGGTGCGGCGCACCCAGCACGGTGGCGGCGGCGGCGCCTTGCATGAAAGAGCGGCGTTTCATCGGGGGAGTCTCCGGGCGGGTTGAGGCTGCGAACTTAACGGCGCCGCAGCCCGACCGTGGTCGCGGTTTTCCCTTAGCGTCGACCCCCCGAACCCGGACTGTCACCGTTGAGGAAGCGAACCATGGCCCCGCTGTTGTTGATCGCCTTGCTGCTGGGCGGCGTCTGGCTGTGGACGCCCGACGAAGACCGCAGCGCGCTGGAAGCGCGCTATGCCACGCCGCCCAGCCGCTTCGTCGAGGTCGCCGGCCTGCGGCTGCACCTGCGCGACAGCGGGCCGCGCGACGCCCCGGCGCTGGTCCTGCTGCACGGCTTCGGCGACAGCCTGCTCGGCTGGGAAGCCTGGGCGCAGGACCTGCAGGCGGATTTCCGCGTCGTCCGCATCGACCTGCCGGGCGCAGCCCTGACCGGTTCCGACCCGGCCGGCGACTACAGCGACGAACACGCGGTGCAGCTCCTGCTGGCCTTGATGGACCAGCTGGGCCTGGCCCGGGCCAGCTTCATCGGCCATTCGATGGGCGGCCGCATCGCCTGGCGCTTCGCCGCCGAGCAGCCGCAGCGCGTGCAGCGCCTGGTGCTGCTGGCGCCCGACGGCTTTGCCAGCCCCGGCTTCGAATATGGCAAGACGCCCGAGTTCGGCCCCGGCCTGGGCCTGATGGCCTTCGTGCTGCCGCGGGTCGCGGTGCGCCTGAGCCTGGCGCCGGCCTATGCCGACCCCGGCCGCATCACCGACGAGGCCGTGGACCGCCTGTGGCACCTGGTGCGCGCCCCGGGGGTGCGCGACGCGATGCTGGTCCGGCTGCGCGGCTGGGTCCCGCAAGACCCGACGGCGCGTCTGGGCCGCATCACCGCGCCCACGCTGCTGCTGTGGGGCGAGCAGGACGCGATGATCCCGGTGGCGAATGCGCAGGACTACCTGCGCGCCATCCCGAACGCCCGGCTGGTGACTCTGCCCGGCGTCGGCCACCTGCCGCAGCAGGAAGCGCCCGCGGCGTCCTTGCCGGCGGTGCGCGACTTCCTGCTGCGCTGAAGCCTGCGCGGGCGCACCGGCTCCACTTGACATGGCCGTCGGCCACGGTCTAAAGTGATATCACTTTGACATCAAGGAACCGGCCATGAACACCAGCACCCTGCGCCCATCCGTCACGCAAACGGCCTTGCGCGAAAAGCAGCGGCTGTCACTGCCCGGGCTGCCGATGTTCCTGCTGGCGCTGGCCCTGGCGACGGCGGCGGCGTTCGGCATCTACCGGGCTGCGTCGCATGAACAGTTGGGCGCGCTGTGGCTGGCAGCCGGCGTGCCGGTGGCGGTGTTCATCGTGGCCGGCCTGTACATGCTCCAGCCCAACGAGGCCGCCATCCTGACCTTCTTCGGCCGCTACAGCGGCACCGACCGCGGCCAGGGCTTGCGCTGGAGCAACCCTCTGCTGGTCAAGCGCAAGCTGTCGCTGCGGGCGCGCAACTTCAACGCACCCACGCTGAAGGTGAACGACCAGCGCGGCAACCCCATCGAGATCAGCGCTGCACTGGTGTGGAACGTGCAGGACACCGCCCAGGCGGCCTTCGAGGTGGAAGACTTCGAGCGCTACGTCCAGGTGCAAACCGAAGCCGCGCTGCGCCACCTGGCTTCGCAATACCCCTACGACGAAGGCGAGCAGGACGGCCACGATGTGATCACGCTGCGCGGCGGCATGGACGTGGTGTCCGAAGCGCTGCGCGTCGAGTTGCAGGCGCGCTGCGCCAGGGCCGGCGTGCAGGTGCAGGACGCGCGGCTGACGCACCTGGCCTACGCCGCCGAGATCGCGCAGGTGATGCTGCGCCGCCAGCAGGCCGAAGCCATCATCTCGGCGCGGCACAAGATCGTGCAGGGCGCGGTGGGCATGGTCGAAGCGGCGCTGAAGGGATTGTCCGAGCGCAACGTGGTGGTGCTGGACGACGAGCGCAAGGCGGCCATGGTGTCCAACCTGCTGGTGGTGCTGTGCAGCGACCGCGACACGCAGCCGGTGGTGAACGCCGGCACGCTCTACAACTGAACGCCCGCAACGACCCGCAGCCGCTACATGGCCAGTCCGGGCAAGAAGGCTTTCGCCTTGCGCATCGACCCGGCCCTGTGGGCCGAGATCGAACGCCTGGCCGCGCAGGACTTGCGCAGCGCCAACGCGGAAGTCGAGTTCCTGCTGCGCGAAGCCCTGGCGCGCCGCGGGGTGCGGGTCAAGGCCGCGGCGCCGCGCAGTGGCGGGCAGGACGACGTTGAAGGCAGCAGCGGCAGCGCCAAGTAAAACGCCGGCCCTGGGGCCGGCGATGAACTTTGCAGGCACCCGGCCGAAGCCGGGCTGCCTGAACGCTAGATGCGCGAAGAAACCGGTGCTGGCGGCAGCGCGGCGCCACCAGGGCCGGCCTTGTAGGTCAGCGGGCTGATCGCCTCCTGCTGGCCCACACCTGGTTTGCTCCAGTCGCACACGCCGCCGGTGAAGACGGCCTGCAGACGGGACTGCTGCGCAGCGGTGAAGGTGATGCCGGTGTAGTCGCCGAATGCGATCGGCTTCAGCTGGCACTTCAGGATGTTTTCCTGCACCGAACCACCGGCCACCTGCCGGGGTGAGGCGCGCGGAATCAGCCGAGGGTCGGCGTTGCAGACCGCCGGGTCGGTGATCTTGTTGGCGAAGTTCACGTCGCTGGACAGGTAGCAGAGGTCCACCGCCGCAGCCGGCTTGGCGGCGATCACCTGGGCCTGGGTGCGCTCGCCGTTCAGCCAGCTCTTGGGCGCGCTGGTCAGCAGGGCACTGAGCCAGGTGTCCATGGTGGTCAGCGAAGCCACGGTGACCGCATTGGTCTGTGCTGCCGTCACCGGCGTCAGCGAATAGCCGTAGCGCCAGATGACCTGGTTGCCGCTGTTGCCACCATTGGCTGCAGCGATGCGGGCGCGCTGCGAATAGCTGCGCCAGTACTGGTGGATACCGTACTGGCCCAGCGCCGGGTTGCCGTAGACCTCGTCGTAACCGCGCGAGTCGATGATGGGCAGCTTGCCCTGGTTCTTGCCGCTGCCCAGGATGCCGCTCTTGTAGGCGATGTCCAAAGCCGGCGCGTCGGCCACCGCGCGGGCAGCGCTGAAGTTCGCGTCCACGTCATAGCCGCCGATCTTTTCGTTCAGTGTGACGAACTCTTCGGGTGTGATGGTCTTGGACAACAGCGCGCCCAATCCGTACTGCACACCGACGTTGTCGATGGTGGTCAGCGCGCGCTTGCTGCCGCTGGCCAGCCCCGCCGTGGTGCCCCAGACGGCCACCGACAGGTCGGCGTCGCCGCAGCGCGGGCCGTTCGGGTTGGCCACGGGGTCATAGACTTGCGAGGCCGGCAGTTGGCAGTTGTTGCGCGCAGCGCCGCCCACGACCAGTGCACCGGTCGTGTTGTCGGCCACCACCAGGGGCACGTAGTTGCCGGGCTTGCCGTTGGTGCCGAACAGGTTGTTCCAGCCATGGCAGGCGGTGTGGTCCAGATGGCCGTTGATCGCGGTCTTCTTGGCATTGATCTGCGCCGGCGTCAGGCCCGCATTGAGCGCCTGCCACTCGGGACCGGTGTAGAAGTTCACCAGCAACACGCAGTCGGTGACCTCCAGGCCCGTGCTGATGCTGTCGGGGTAGTCGCAGCTGGGCTGCAGGCCGTCGAGCAAGCCGGGGAAGGTCGAGGCGATGGTGTTCTGCTGGATCGAGCCGCCCGAGCAGCCGTTGCCCAGGGTGTACTTGATCTGGCCGTAGCTCCGCGTGATGTGCTCTTTCATCATCATCAGCGTCTCGGCCACCAGCACGCGGTTCGAGTTGTAGAGCGAGTCGGTCAGGCTGTTGTCGACGACCATGAAGCCGCGCGACAGCGCCGCGTCGTCGGCCCAGTTCTGCTCGGTGCGGTATTGCAGACGCGGCTGGCCGGTGCTGGCCCCGAAGCTGTAGACGACCTTGCCGTTCCACTGCGCCTGCGGCGCCAGCGGGGTCCAGGCGGTGGTCTTGGTCGGGTCGAAGAGCACGGCGATGTCGTAGATGCCGCGGTTGATGGTGCCGCGTTCGACGCGCACGATATAGGGCACGGTGACGCCGGCCGTGGTCGTCGTCGTGGCCAGGTCGGTGGGCGTCACGCCCACCGTGTAGGGCTTGAAGCAGTTGTTGGCCGCAGCCACGGCCGGCGGGCTGGGGTCGGGCAGCGCTGTTGAACAGCCTGCCGTGGTCGTGCGGTAGAAGAGCTTGTATTCGGTGGCGATGTTGCATTGCGCATCGATGGCGGCGGTGCTCAGGCCGCTGGCATTGCTGCCCGGGGTGTTGCCGCTGGCGGCCACTGCGGTGGGCGTGGCGCAGACCCAGGGCATGGATTGCGACGCCAGCAGCACCGGGCCGCCGATCGGCGCGTTGGTGATGGTCAGCGTGGCGCCGGCGAACTGGCCGTCCGAGGCGCGCGCCCGCAGCGTGTTGGTGCCCGTCTTCAGGCCCTTGACGACGCCCAGGATGCGGCCGTCGCTGCCCTTGGCGAAGCTCGAGCTGATGTTGGTGTCGTCCAGGTCGACCACCAGCGAGGTGGCGCTGGCGCCGGCCGGCAGGGTGATTTCAACCAGTGCCGAACCGCCGCTGATCAGGTCGGCGCGGTTGGACAGCGTCGTGATCGTGGTGTCGCCGGGCAAGGGGTCGCTGCTGTTGCAGGCGGCCAGCAAAGCCAAGGCGCCGAGCGCAGCCCAGCGGGCCGCGAGGGGGTGTCGTTTCATGTCTTGTCTCCAGGTGCCGGCGCGGTACATGCCATGCCGATCGCGCACCGATGATGAGACTTGCCCACAAGGTTGACTACTTCGGCCTATCCCTTAGTCGAAGCGCTATCCGATGTACTTGACCAGCCACAGGCTGATCGACGGGAAGACCAGCAGCAGCAGGGTGCGCACGGTGTCGCTGATCAGGAAGGGCATCACGCCCTTGTAGCTTTCGGCGATCGGCACCTCCTTGGCCATGCTGTTGACGACGTAGACATTGAGCCCGACCGGCGGCGCCAGCATGCCGAAGCCGACGGTCATCAGCACCATGATGCCGAACCAGATCGCGACGCTTTCCTTGGGCATGCCGAAGTCCAGGCCCATGATCATCGGGAAGAAGATCGGAATGGTCAGCAGGATCATGCTCAGCTCGTCCATCACGCTGCCCAGCACCACGTAGAACAGCATGATGGCGGCCACCACCATGACCGGCGGCAGGCCCCAGCCCTGCACGATGCCGGCCAGTTGCCCCGGCACCTGGGTCAGCGCCAGCGAGGCGTTCATCAGGTCGGCGCCGAGGAAGATCAGGAAGATCATCGCCGACGATTCGGCGGTCGAATAGAAGCAGTGCTTGAACTTCGCCCAGGTGATTTCGCGCTTGGCCAGCGCGGCGAAGAAGGTGGCGGCGGCGCCGACCGCCGCGCCTTCGGTGGGCGTGAACAGCCCGCCGTAGATGCCACCGAAGACGACGACGAAGATCACGGCGATGGGGCCGATGCCCGCCAGCGCCTGCGCCGTCAGCTTGGGCGCGGCTTCCTGTTCGGGCGCCTGGCCGGGCACCACGCGGACGTAGATCGCGATGGCGATCATGTAGCCGATCATCGCCAGGATGCCCGGGATCATCGCCGCGGCGAAGAGCTTGGCGATGTTCTGCTCGGCCAGGATGGCGTAGATCACCAGCGGCACCGATGGCGGGATCAGGATGCCCAGCGTGCCGCCGGCGGCCAGCGTGCCGGTGCTCAGGCGGCCTGAGTAACCGGCCCGGCGCATCTCGGGCAGCGCCACCTGGGTGATGGTGGCGGCGGTGGCCACGCTGCTGCCGCAGATCGCGCCGAAGGCCGCGCAGGCGACCACGGCGGCCATCGCCAGCCCGCCCTTGAAGCGCGACATCACCGCCGCGGCAAAGCCGAACAGCGCCCGCGAGATGCCGCCCTGGGTCGCGAAATTGCCCATCAGGATGAACAGCGGAATCACGCTGAGGTCGTAGCTGGCGAAGCGCGCGAAGGCCTGGGTGTTGAGGAAGCTGGCCAGCGGCAGCCAGCCGGCCTGCAGCACGTAGCCGACGGCGCCGGCCACGAACATGGCGATGGCGATCGGCGTGCGCAGCGCCATCAGCAGCAGCATCACCGCGAAGATGATCAGCGTCAGGGTCAACGGGCTGAAGCTCATGCGGCGGACTCCTGCTCGAAGCCGCCGAAACCGCGCAGGGCCTGCACCAGCGCGATCGCCGCGGTCAGGCCCAGCGCGGGCACCATGAAGGCGTAGACCACCCATTCCGGGAAGCCCAGCATCATCGAACCCGACTGGTTGCGCCAGGCGCTCAAGGCCCCGACGCCAGTGCGCCAGGTCATCAGGCCCATCGCCAGCGCCAGCAGCAGCGCGCCGAAACGGTCGAGCCTGGCCTGGGTGGCGGCGCTGGCCTTGGCGGTGAAGAAGTCGACCATGATGTTGCCGCGCTTCAGCTGGCACCAGGGCATGAACAGCGCGATGGCCGCGCCGGCCGCCGAGCCCGACAGTTCGAAGTCGCCGACGAGAGTCCAGCCGGTGGTGTTGCGGCCGATCAGGCTGACGCAGGTCATCAGCGTGATCACGGTCAGCAGCACGCCGGCCAGCACGGCGCAGGTCTGGGCGCCTCGGTACAAGAAGTTCAAAGGTCTCTCCTGGAAGGGGATTCAGTACTGGGCGGCCGGCAGGCGGACGCGCAGCCCGTCGAGTGCCGCGCTCAGTTCGATCTGGCACGACAGCCGGCTGCCGGCTTCGCGCGGGGTGGCGGTCATCTCGAGCATCGCGTTCTCGTCGGCTGACGGCGCGGGCAGGCGCGCCGCCGCCTCGGCGTCGACGAAGACATGGCAGGTGGCGCAGCTCAGGCAGCCGCCGCAGTCGGCGGCAATGCCGTCGACGCCGGCTGCCACTGCGGCCTGCATCAGGCTCTTGCCGGTGCGGCCGGTGATCGTCTTTTCGCTGCCGTCGGCGGCTTGCAGGTGCAGGGTGATGGTGGCCATGAGCGGGTGGGCAGGTCGGGCGGTGGGATGTCGGTTTCAGTAGCGGCCGAAGTATTCGCGGCGTTCCCACTGCGCCGGGTCTTCGGCCGCGGCGTGGCGGGCCCATTCCTGGCGCTTCACGGTGTCCACGACCAGGCCCATCACAGGCCCCAGGCCGCGCTGCAGCACGGCGTCGCCGGCCAGCGCGTCGAGCGCCTCGCGCAGCGAAGCCGGCAGGCGCGCGGCGCTGCCGGCATAAGGCGTTTCGGTGGCCGGGCCCGGTTGGAGACGGCGTTGCAGGCCGTCGAGGCCGGCCCAGACCTGCGCCGCGATGGCCAGATAGGGGTTGGCCATCGGTTCGCCGATGCGGTTCTCGATGCGCGTGGCCGGGTCTGCGGCCGTGCCGATGACGCGCAGCATCGCGCCGCGGTTGTCGCGCCCCCAGACCACCGCCTGCGGCGCCATCACGCTGCCCTGGTAGCGGCTGTAGGCCGGGATGGTCGGCGCGCACAGCGCGGCCATGCCTGGCGCGTGCGCCAGCAGCCCGGCCAGCCAGTGCGCACCGGCATCGCTGAGGCTGTGCCGCGCGTCGCCCGCGTCAGTCGCAGCAGCCGCAGCGCCCGGGCCGGCGGCGCCGTCGCGCGCCATCGCATTGCGGCCCTGACCGTCGACCAGCGACTGGTGCAGGTGCCAGCCGCTGGCCACTGCAAAAGGCAGCGGCGGCCGGCAGACGAAGCTGGCGTGGTAGCCGGCGCGGCGCAGCGCCTGGCGCAGGCCGTTGCGCAGCAGGATCATCTGGTCGGCGGCGGTCAGCGCGTCGGTGGGCGCGAAGACGGCTTCGAACTGGCTGGGGCCGAGTTCGATTTCCAGCGAGCGCAGCGGCAGCCCCAGCCCGAGCGCCGTGCGGCGGACGATGGCCAGCGCCTCGGCGCACTGGTCGGCGTGGGCCTCGGACAGCAGCGCGTAGCCCGGGTGCAGCAGCGCGACCGTGGGCGGTTCGGCGGGCCAGGCGGCGTCGGCCGCAGCCAGGCCGGCGTCGGTGATGCGGTGGATGTGGAACTCGACTTCGAGCCCGCAGCGCAGGCCGTAGCCGGCGCCGCGCAGCGCCTCCACCGCGCGCAGCAGCACGCCGCGCGGGTCGGCCTGCACCGGGCTGCCGTCGGCCCAGACCGGGTCGCAGCGCAGCCAGGCGGTGGCGTCGGCCCAGGGCAGCACGGTGCAGCTGGCCGGGTCGGGCCGCAACTGCACATTGTTGGCGGCGCCGAAGCCGCCCGCGCCGGTGGCCGCGAACAGTGCCCGCGTGGCAGCGTCGGCCGTCGGGTCGAAGACCTGGAAGGCGGTGCGGTCGGCCGTGTCCTTCAGCAGCAGCGTGCTGACCAGGCCGACGCCGCCGAGCAGCGCTTCGGCAAAGGCCTGGCTGCCGCCGACCACGGTCTTGCCGCGCAGCGTGCCGTGCATATCGGCCCAGGACAGGCGCAGCTGTTCGATGCCGGCCGCGCGCAGGCGGTCGAGCACCGCCTCGCAGGCGCTGGCACGGGCGGCCGTCATGCAGGCGCCGCGCCGCCGGCAGCCAGCCAGGCCGCGCCGGCGCGCTTGGCCGCGGCCGCCGCCTGGCTGTGGGCCTGCCAGCTGGCGGTCGGGGCGATGCAGTCGATGGTGTCGGGGCCCTGCAGCGCGGCGGCCTCGGTGGCGCCCAGCACCATCGGCGGCGTGCCGCCGCTGCGCACCGTTTCGATGGCCTTCAGCAGCGTCCGCCGGTTGGCCATGATGACCTTGTCGCTTTGGCCCAGGTGTTCGCGGCTGCGGTCCTGGATCGCGCCCATGCTCTCGACGGCCCACTGGTCGTGCAGGTTGATGTCTTCCTCGCCCATGCCCAGGTAGGTGCGCGTGCGCTGCTCTTCGGGCTTGAAGTTCCAGCCGTTGTGGCGGCCGTTGTGCGGCACGTAGTCGGGCAGGCTCATGTGGGCCAGGCGCTGGCGGCGCATGGTTTCCTTGTCCAGCGGGCCGGCAAAGCTGGTGAAGAAGCTGTACCAGTAGGTCTGCCCGTCGTCGACCGGCACATGCATCTGCGTGATGGTGACGGTTTCCGACAAGGGGATGACGAAGGTGTGCGGGAAGGCCGCGTGGGTCACGCGCACATGGGTCAGGCTGGCGTGGATGGCGCGCAGCGCGGTCAGCCGGGTCAGGCCGGGCGCGACCTCGTCGAACCGGATCTCGGGGCTGCAGACCTCGCGCATCACCCGCGTCATCGGCCAGCGTTCGCCGTCGACCTCGCCGACGCTGGCGGCGCGGAACTGGCGGCCGAATTCCTTCTGACCGGTGGCGTCGAGTTCGTCGTCCTGCAGGTAGCGGTGCAGGAAGGACGGGTGGGCGGGGTCGATGCCGACCTCGAAGGCCTGCAGCCAGTTGCATTTCCACAGGCCCTTGAAGGCGAAGCGGTGGCTGGCCGGTGCGGCAAAGCAGTCGAAGGCCGGCAGTTCGGGCGGCGGGCTGTCCTCCGGGCCGAGGAAGGCAAAGATGACGCCGGCAGCCACCCGCAAGGGGTAGCTGCGCTGGCGCACGCGCTGACACAGCGTCGAGCCCGCCGGCTCGGCCGGCGTTTCCAGGCACTGCCCGCTGGCCGCGAACTTCCAGCCGTGGAAAGGGCAGCGGATGCCGTCGCCCTCATGCCGCGCGAAGGCCAGGTCGGCGCCGCGGTGCGGGCAGTCGCGGTCGAGCAGGCCGAAGGCGCCGCCCTCGTCGCGGAACAGCACCAGGTCCTGCCCCAGCAGGCGCACGGCCTTCAGCGGGCGCCCGGCCATCCGCGGGTCCAGCCGCGGGTCGAATTCGTCGAGCAGGGCGACGGGCTGCCAGTAGCGGCGCAGCAGTTCGCCGCAAGGCGTGCCGGGGCCGATGCGGGTGATCAATTCGTTCTGGGCGGCTTGCATGGTGCGGCGCAGTCTAGGCGGCGCCCGGCGGTGAAACAAGCGCGGCAACTACGGGGTCGGCCTGTGTGACAAGCCCTGCAAGGGCTTCACCGTCGGGCAACACCGCCGTCATCGCCCGCCGCGAGACTGGCCGCCTTCCTTCACTTTTCACGAGGTCTTCATCCATGTTCCTGCGCACCGCCCCACCCGCCCCACCCGCCCCACCCGCCCTGACTGCCCTGCCCGCCGCCGCCCTGGCGCTTCTCGCTGCAACGGCCCAGGCGCAAGACATCGATTCGATACGCCAGATGCCGGCTGCCGAGGCTCCAGGCAGCGGCGCCGGCATCGTCGGCCTCGGCCTGGCCAGCGGCCCGCGCTACGCCGGCGCCGACGGCACCCGCACGCGGGTCATGCCGGTGCTGGGCTACCAGTGGGCCAACGGCTGGTTCGCCAGCACGCTGGGCGGTGTCGGCGTGAACCTGTCCAGCACGCCGGGCCTGCAATACGGCCCGCGGCTGACGGTGGACTTCGGCCGCAAGGCCGACAGCGACGGTGCGCTGCGCGGCATGGGCGACGTCAAGGCGTCGGCCGAACTGGGCGGCTTCGTCAGTTACCGCGTGGCCGAGGCGCTGAACCTGCACGCCAACCTGCGCGCCGGTTCGGGCGAAGACCACCGCGGCCTGCGCATGGACCTGGGCGCCGCCTACGGTTTCCAGCTGGCGCCGGGCCTGCGCCTGCGCCTGGGCGCGGACACCACGCTGGCCAACCAGGCCTACGCCCAGACGCGCTTCGGCGTCACGGCCAGCCAGTCGGCCAGCAGCGGCTACGCCGTCTACACAGCCAAGGCCGGCCTGCAGGACCTGCGCGCCAGTGTCGGCCTGAACCTGGCGCTCGCGCCGCGCGTGATGCTGAGCACCGCGCTGACCAGCACCACCCTGCTGGGCGATGCCAAGGACAGCCCGCTGGTGCGCAAGGCCAGCAGCGTCAGCGGCCAGGTCGGCGTGGCCTACGGCTTCTGAGCCGGCGCGGGGCCGGCGGCGGGCTGGCGGGGTGCTTGGCTGACGGGCCGGCGGGGTTCAGATCAGGTCGAACGGACTGCGCACCCCGCGCCCGCCGCGGTTCATGACATGCGTATAGATCATCGTGGTTGATACGTCGCTGTGCCCGAGCAGTTCCTGCACCGTGCGGATGTCGTAACCGGCCTGCAGCAGATGCGTCGCGAAAGAGTGGCGCAGGACGTGCGGGGAGCACGGCTTGACGATGCCAGCGCGCTGGGCTGCCAGACCCATCGCCTTCTGCACCGAGGCCTCGTTCAGATGGTGGCGATGCATCTTGCCGGTACGCGGATCAGTCGAGCGGGTGATGCTGGGGAATACCCACTGCCAACCCCACTGCTTGGGTGCACCCGGATACTTGACATCCAGGGCGTCGGGCAACCAGACCGCGCCATGGCCGCCCGACAGGTCGCGCTGGTGCAAGGCCCGCGCCTTGGCGATCTGCTCTTGCAGCGGCGCGATCAAATTCTCAGGCAGGACCGTCACCCGGTCCTTGCCGCCCTTGCCATTGCGAACCAAGATCTCCCGGCGACTGAATTCCACGTCTTTGACCCGGATGCGCAGCCCCTCGATCAGTCGCATCCCTGTGCCATAGAGTAGCGCGCAGACCAAGCCCACGCTGCCATTCAACTGTTCAAGCACTGACCGAACTTCAGGCACGGTCAGTACAACGGGCAGCCTGCGCGGATTGGTGGCGGCAACCACGTCGTCCAACCAAGGCAGGGCCGCGTTCAGCACCACCCGGTACAAGAACAGGATCGCCGACTTGGCCTGGGCCTGGGTGGAAGGCGCGACGTTGCGTTCAACGGCCAGGTGGGTCAGGAATGCCATCACCTCGGTAGCGCCCAGCTCGGATGGGTGGCGCCTGCCGTGAAAGATGATGAAGCGCTTGATCCAGTCCACGTAGCTGCTCTCGGTACGGATCGAGTAGTGCCGAACGCGAATCTCCCGACGGACACGATCCAGCAGGCGAGGTTCAGCGGCAGATGCTGGCCGGGCCGAGGGAACACCGCTATCGTTTGCGACGTTTGCGACGTTTGCATCCGCGCTGAGCTCGCGTACGTCAGAAGGGGGCAAGGGATGGACTGGCATGCCGAGAAATTTAGGCAGCCCATTGCAGTGCCGACATCGCCCTTCACGGGGCGCAGAGGAGTGCCCCCATACGAGGGTGCTCCCCATCCCCACGCCGGCGCGCTTCCCGATATGGGTCAACCGAAGCACCGCAACAGGCCAACCTTGCGTCGCCCTCTGGGTTGGTCCCCATTACGTGAGGCCTCACAGGAGACTACTGTGGCGTGCCGGCAGACTCAAACCGTATCATCCGCACCAAGATCTGTTCTTCCGAAATTTGGGCGGGCCATTGCAATCACACCGGGCTCGCTCCCTTGTGCAAGTCGTTGTTTCCAAACAATAATCTCCCGACAGCCAGCGTGGGAAGGCCGATATGGGCCAACCGCCTGTCGCGAATGCGGTTGGCCCACTTTACGTTAGGCCGCACAAACAACTCCCCTACCCTCGGCACGAGAGTGGCAAAGCCCAAGATCCAGAACCGGCCTCAGATCGTCCCAAGCTCGCTCGAGGAACACCTTGGCGAAGTTTGGGACCCGAGAGGCCACGAAGAAGAGATTCGCATTGCGAATGATCTCCTTCGCCAATTCGTTAGTGATATGGAAAACGGACTGGTGCCAGAGGTCACTCTTGACACAGCACGCAGGGCAGTGGATACACTTGGTAAATACTCTGGATATCCAGAGGATGCATATGGTATGGAAGTATTTCTAGACTCGCCGCTTGCCTCATCCAGCTACGGTACCGTCGCACAAATTTTGCCTTCATTTATGCGAAATATGAATACTTTGATCGAAGCCAGAACTAGAATTCTTGAGACGCAAACGAGCGACGGAAGGGCACATAGACGCGAGCGGGTGAATGACGAAGACCTACCCTTCTAGGCAGCATTCAAGGCCAAGCGGAAAGCTGAGCACACACAATCATTACCTAATCCAGTAATCTCTCAGCAAAATTAACTCCGTTTTATGTTAAAAAAGATTCTAGCTGGCGCTACTATTTCGATAATTCTTGCAGGCAGCCCTGCGCGCGCCGATGTGCGCCAGTACGGCGAAGACGAAAACTTTCTAGTCTATGAAATTACAGGAATAATTTCGAAGGCCGACGTGGCAGCGCTGGCTACCTTGCGCAAGACAGCAAAGAATTCTTCAAAAGGGGTAATGTTTCATCTTAACTCTGATGGCGGGGACGTCGAGGCAGCTATCGAACTAGGTCGCCAGCTGCGTACATTGCAGGCGTTTGCGTTAACACGAAATAGTGGCAGATGCTACAGCGCCTGCGTATTTGTTCTGGCCGGTGCTGTATATAGAGTACGCTCGAATTCTATCGGCATCCATCGCCCATACTCGACCAACTTGACAGAGCGAACCTACAAGGAATCACAGGCTGAGTATGAAAGATTAGCTAAACTTGCAAAAACGTTCCTTCTGGACGTAAACGTCTCGACCAGTTTATACGACGCTATGATTCAAGTCCCTCCTCAAAAAATACGGACGCTGACTCTTGAAGAGATGGATCAATTCGGTCTACTCGAAACCGATCCGGCAAAGCAAGACTTGGACGATAACGCATCGGCTAGATATTATGGTGTTTCGAAAATCGAATATCTTCGTCGAAAGGCAGACCTAGAGGTGAAGTGCAGCAATCAGCTTAAGAGAATGACAAATGGCGGCAATGCGGACATCGAACCCTATTTACGCTGCGAAGAATCTGTGATGGGCAAACGCCGCAAGATTCAATAGCCAATTGCGCGCAGTGCGGCCTAACCCCTCGCTCAAGCGGAGCGCCAACGGCAGGCCACCAGGCCCGGTCTGGCGGTACGCGGTACATTTTCGCCAGCCCGGGCCTGGCGTCCTGCCGCTGTCGCCCGCTTAGCTCGAACTACAAGGGCTTCTCCGTCTGTCAAG
>CANGHH010000018.1 GCA_947453725.1 Betaproteobacteria bacterium
GGAATCGCTGATCAATGAACGCCTCGGCCGCGCCAAGATTGACGGCGAGACGAATTCGTATCCAATTCGATGATTTGGCCGAATTCCGGCCCCATTGGCGCATTTCGGGCCGCTTGTCGGCATTCTTCAGGCCCATCGCCTTGCATCAATACGCACCTCCGCCAGGAATCGCCAACAACTGCCTTTTTGCGATCACCAGATTGGCCAGGCCGAACAGGCTCAGCAGTTGCGCGTTGTTCTTGGCCAGTCCCCTGTAGCGGGCCTTCTTGTGCCGAAACAGGTTCTTGACGACGTGAAACGGGTGCTCGACCTTGGCCCGGATGCTGGCCTTGATCTGCTCGACCTTCTCGATCATTTGCCCCAGCGCACTGTCGCTGAGAATCTTGCGTTTGCCCGGCTGAATCGCGATGTGCCACTGCGGTCCTTGCGCTTCTTCACGCTTGGCCACGCCGCGGTAGCCTGCATCGCCAAACGCATCGGTCTCCTGTCCGTGCAGCAAGGCGCCGGCCTGCGTCACGTCGTTGACGTTGGCTGCCGTGGTGATCATCGAGTGAACGATCCCAGACTCAGCGTCCACGGCGATGTGCGCCTTCATGCCGAAGTGCCATTGGTTGCCCTTCTTGGCTTGGTGCATGTCGGGGTCGCGTTCGCCGCTGCTGTTCTTGGTCGAACTGGGCGCAGCGATGATGGTGGCGTCCACGATGGTGCCTGCGCGCATCAGCAGCCCCTGCTGCTGCAGGTGGGCGTTGATCTCCTCGAACATCGCCTTGGTCAGTTCGCCGACCTCCAGAAGACGCCGGAACTTCAGCAGCGTAGTGGCGTCCGGCACCGACTCGCGCGACAGGTCGATGCCCACGAAATCGCGCAGCGCCTGGCTGTCGTAGATCGCATCCTCCAGCGCCTCATCGGCCAGGCCGTACCACTGCTGCAGCAGATACATGCGCAGCATCTTCGGCACGCCCATCGGTTGGCGGCCCACCCGGCCACTCGTCGGATACGCCGGCTCGATCACCGCAATCAACTTCGCCCACGGCACCACGCGCTCCATCTCGGCAAGAAACTTCTCGCGCCGCGTGCGCTTCTTCTTCAAGGCGAATTCGGCGCTGGCAAAACTGCGTTGGCTCATGATCGGGGCGGTCCTGGTCTCGATGCCTTCACACACGCACATCGCGTGCCTGGGATGGGGAATTGATCAGCGTTTCCCTAGAAGAGCGCTGTGAGGAGTCAGCTTTGAGTTCTCTAGGTTTTTGTGCCGATTAATCGACTGCCGTCGGGTGTCGCTTTCGTCCGAGCGCACGCCGAGGATGACAATGGCAGCCCCGTGCGCAGAGACATTGTCAAGGATGTAGCGGCTCGTCGGCTGTATCTTCAGGCGATCGGTGCACCACCGCATCATCTGGTTCGGGCTCGGATAGCCCTTTCCAATTAGCAGTGTCCAGAATGTCTTGTCCGGAGACGGACGCGTCGTCACCACCTTGACGGGCAGGCGCAACCCATCCGCCATGTCACGAAGAGCCTCCTGCACCTTAACGAGATGCGCGATGATCAAAGGGCTTTCAACTAGCGTGTCATTTGAGACAACGTGTACCGCACGCGTCCGCTTCGAAGGCGGAACTTGCAGCAGAGCCTCAAACACTGCCTGCGCTACGACTGTAGAGTCCTTCCCGCCCGAGAAGCCAATGATCCACGGGTAGTCCTGCTTGTCGGAGAGGTATTCCGCCCGCACCGAGTCGACAACCTCTTCCCATGTGCTCTGGGCAGGCTCAATGTGCCCAACGCAGGGCACCTGAAGTTCTTCAATTGCTAGTGCAGTCAACATGTACGTTAGCGACTATCAGGCCGCGACCTATCGTGGTTTGAAGGGAGCGACGGCTGCACGGCGTCGCGATGGATGATCAAATTTCGCCCGGGCCACATGCCCATAGGGCGAACGCCCAGGGCGGCGCAGGCAGGTGTTCATACGAGCTGTACCTGCAACTTGCGCCCGACCATGGCGGCGGCGCGCTGCAGGGTAGACAGGGTGACATCGCTCTCAGGATCAAGGAGGCGGTCAACCTGTGACCGGCTGGTCTTCAATAGTGCTGCGAGGTGTGCCTTTGACAGAGACCGACTCTTCATCGCCTCGGCAATCTGCCAGGCGATCACTTCTTTGATGGCCTGACCCTCGGATTGTTTGAAGATCCCCTTCGGCTTGGCCACGTCATCGGCACTCGATCCCAATTGGCGGTGCTTCGACATGCGCTGGCCTCCTTGAAGAGCTACGACCGGGGATTATGTACTGCGAAAAGTGCACCCTGGATAGGTCGGGTTCTCCCTATGAACAGAGCCTGCGGGCGCCCGCTACGAAGGGGACCAATCGCCCGAAAAGCCTTGCAGGTAGGCCTGCTCGCAGAGCATGTCGAGTGACTGCTTCAGGCCTTCCGCACCCCCATGCGGAAGCTGCGTCATCGAGAAGTGCACGCGTTTCGCGAAGGCGCCCGCCGCACCTTGGTCAGTCAGACTGCGGTTGCGCTCACAGAGGGCGGTCAAGAAGCGCGATGCCGGCACCCAATCGCGCTTGCTGTTGTTGCAGCCGTCGCAGGCCAGCACGAGGTTCCATGCTGCATCGTCAAACAGAAATGACCATGGAACAACATGGTCGACCTGCACGCGCTCAGGCGTTGCAGTCCGGCAATAAAAGCAAGCATCGTCGAACTCGCGAAGCGGCTTCGCCCACTTCGAGACTGAGGTGCGTCGTTGGCCATTAAAACTCACCTTGGCGAGCACGCGGGGCGTCAGGTTGTACTGCTCCACCTGTTCAGCCCATCCAGCCATCACAGATCGCATGAGGAGCGGCTCGAGGGCTGCAGCAAACGCGCGAGGTCTCCCTGCTATGGCAATCGCGCCGCCTGCCCTGACTTCGAAGATCGTTCTTTCGATGCCGCTGTGGAAGCGCGGAATGACTTCGCGGAATCCGTCTTCCGACACGAAGTCGACTACGTCCTGAATATAGGACCGTGACGGATGCCATTTGCTATCCGAAGTCAAATTTAGATCGCGCAATTTACGAACAACGTTCGGCTCTTGAATTTCGGCGGCAGCCTGCTTCAGGCGAAACAGCCTCACCTGATACCAGTAGTACGACACCAGGCGGAACGACAAGCGGTCCCGGCTGATGTGAACCTCCCCTTCCGCTGTTGCTGCGTCTCGTACTTCGTCCAGGATTGCGCGAGCAACGGCAAACTTCAGCGTGCTGGTCTTGCTTGATCGCAATAAGCTGGCCCAGGCCCGGACTTCCTCAGCGTAGTCCATAGGGCTCACCTCGACCACTGCTCCAGCAAACGAAGCCGTTGGGCCGCTCGCCAGACGTGAACTCAGCCTCAGGGCTGTGCACGCGTGCCAAAGACTTCTCTTCGAGCCCTGCCGCGGCCTCATCCGGGCCTACAGTAGCTTTAGGTAGTTCGGTCATGGCTTCTTCAACGGTTTGCAGCACTGGTGACGGTGTCTTCTGCATCGGCCCTCCCTGATCGCCCTGAAACTTGGTTGCTCGCCATAGCCTGAGGCCACCTGCGCCAGCTTACTTCTGTCGGCAGCTTACGCAACCGGAATGGCGTCCGTCATAGGTGCCGCGCCGTAGTCACTGCCCGCACTCCTGGCTGTCCTGCCTTCCTGGTACCAACGAGCAACGCGGGTTCTGGCCGCAAGCGCGTCCGGGTCAACCGGTGGCCCGCACCATTCGCATGATCACGGACGCCTGACGTTCCAGACCGGCTAAGCGCAAATGCAAGCGACATTGATGGGCGCGGCTGCGCCTGTCCGCCATCCAAAATGCAATCTTGGCGCAGGGACACCGATGCCCAGTTTGTAGTAGCGCATAGCTGCAGGAGGCAGCAAATGGCACGGCCAGGACCACAGGCGAAGACTTCCGCTACATCAATTGCGGCTACACAGCGGCGTGCCGAGATGCTGCGGCTCCGCCTTGAAGGGCTGACGCTTGAGGAAATCGGCGTGCGCATGGAGATTCAAGCAGAGTCGGTGTACGGGGTCATCAGTCGAGCCCTCCGATCTGTGGTGAAGGAACCCGGCGAGGAATTGATGGCGCTTGAGTTGGCCCGGTGCGATGCGCTGCTGGCCGAGGCGATGAACGTGGTCCGGGCCTTCCACCCTGTCATTCATTGCGGCGTCGTCGTGCGCGCCGCAGTCGAGGGGGTGGACGGCCAGCCGTTGCGAGATGCAGCGACCGGCAGTGTGTTGACCGTCGCCCTTGAAGACAAGGCACCGAAACTGGCCGCGATTAATACGGCGCTGCGGGTGATGGAGCGTCGGGCCAAGCTCCTTGGCCTGGACAAGCCGACGAAGATTTCAGCCACTGACCCATCTGGCGAATCGGCTCAGCCGGCGGTCGTCTTCTATCTTCCTGAAAATGGGCGGGACTTCGGCCAGTAGAAGCGGACCTGCTGGGCGAGTACCGTGGCTGCGCGTAACAGTTGGCGGGTCAGGCCGCCAGCAGGCCATCGAAGAATCCGGTTGTCCAGGCCCGGCGCTTGGCGAACAGGCTTGCGTACTCTTCATGCTTCCAGGCGGCAAACCGGAGAACGTCGGATCGATGTCTTGGAATTTGCAGAGGTCTGCGCCGCGCTGGGCTTGGATGCGGCGGAATTCCTGCGTGACTTCCTGATGACGGTTGGCGCTGCTGGCACAGGGCGCGCACCAACGCGGCGCTAGGCCGCTGTAAGCGCGCTACAGGCCGCGATCAGCAGTGCATTGCCGCTACGGTACTGGCGCGCGGTGCGCGCGGCCCGTAGCGCCCGAGCCCCAACGCAAAGCCTCGCGTCACAGGTTGCGGCTCGTCAGTGGG
Source organism: Betaproteobacteria bacterium (assembly GCA_947453725.1). Taxonomy (GTDB): domain Bacteria; phylum Pseudomonadota; class Gammaproteobacteria; order Burkholderiales; family Burkholderiaceae_C; genus Rubrivivax. The sequence continues at coordinate 4,838 of CANGHH010000018.1, forward strand.
GCCTTGTTGTGGTGCTTACGGGGTGCTTGCGCTGTTGCTGACCAGCGGGCGGCGATGGCCTGCAGGTTGCGCGGTCCTCGCCACAAAGTCATGCGCTCTCGGCGTACGAGTCGCTCTCACGTAAGTTGTTGATTTTATTGGCGGAAGCTCAGGGATTCGAACCCTGGAACCCTTGCGGGTTGCCGGTTTTCAAGACCGGTGCAATCGACCACTCTGCCAAGCTTCCACGACCAACCTACGACAAATTTCAAGACCGGTGCAATCGACCACTCTGCCACGCTTCCTGTCGACCCTCCGGATTCTAGGGCCCGGGTTGTTGCATCGCTGCGCAGGCGAGTTGATGGACCTCTCGCCGCCCACCATCCACGCGCACAGCGGTCAGTGCACCGCCCCAGACACAGCCGGTGTCCAGCGCCAGCAGCGTGGGGCGCTCGATCAGGCCCAGCGTGCTCCAGTGGCCGAAAGCCATGGGCTGCTCGGCGGTCAGCCGACCCGGCACCTCGAACCAGGGCATGTAGCCCGGTGGTGCGCCGCCAGCCCCTTCCTTGGTCTTGAAGTCGAGCTGGCCGTCGGCGCTGCAGAAACGGATCCGCGTCAGGACATTGACCACCAGCCGCCAGCGCGCATCGCCCTGCAGGTCGTCGCGCCAGCGGTCGGGCTGGTTGCCGTACATCACGTGCAGGAAGTCGGCCAGCGCCGGGCCGCGCAACTGCGCCTGGACCTCGGCCGCCAGCGCCAACGTCTGCGCGGTGGTCCATTGCGGCACGACCCCGGCATGCACACACAACCAGCCGGCTTCCAGGTGGGCCAGCGGCTGCGCCTGCAACCAGGCCACCCAGTGCGCGCGGTCGGGCGCGTCGAGCACCTCAGCGAAGGTGTCGCCGCGCTGCAGCGCGCGGGCGCCGTGGGCGACCGCCAGCAGGTGCAGGTCGTGGTTGCCGAGCAGGCAGGTGGCGGCTGCGCCGAAGCCGGCCAGACGCCGCAAGGTGGCCAGCGAAGAAGGCCCCCGGTTGACCAGATCGCCGAGCAGCACGAGCCGGTCGCGCGAGCCCGAAAAGCCGATCTCGTCGAGCAGCAGCCCGAGCGCTTCGTCACAGCCTTGCACGTCACCGATGAGGTAGATCATCGGTCGATTCTGCTACGCTCGCGCCCCTCTTCGACAGCCACCGCTGGGGCATCCCGCGGCGCGCATGGACTTCACACTGCTGCTCTTCCTGATCCTGATCAACGGCCTCTTCGCCATGTCGGAAATGGCCCTGAGCGCCAGCCGCAAGGCGCGTCTGCAAGTGATGGTGGAGGCCGGTCAACCCGGCGCACAGGCGGCGATGGCGCTGCACGAAGACCCCACGCTGTGGCTGTCCACGGTGCAGATCGGCATCACCTCGATCGGGGTGCTGAACGGCATCGTCGGCGAGGCCGCATTCAGCGAGCCGGTGGCGCGCTGGCTGGAACACACCTTCAACACGCCGACCAAAGGCGCGGGCATCGTCGCCACGGCGCTGGTGGTGGTGATGATCACCGTGCTGACCATCATCTTCGGCGAATTGGTGCCCAAGCGCCTGGGGCAGATGCACCCCGAGACCGTGGCCCGCCTGGTGGCGCGGCCGATGAACTGGCTGTCCACCGCGACGCGGCCGCTGGTCTGGCTGCTGAGCCTGAGCACCAACGCCATCCTGACGCTGATGGGCATGCGCCACGGCCCGTCGCGCGCGGTGACCGAGGAAGAAATCGCGGCCAGCCTGGAAGAGGGCGTGGACGCCGGGGTGATCGAGGCGCAGGAACACCAGATGGTGCGCAATGTCTTCCGCCTGGACGACCGGCAGATCGGCTCCATGATGATTCCGCGCGCCGAAATCGTCTGGCTCGACGTGGCCGATCCGCTGGACAAGCTGCTGCAGTGCATCGCCGACAGCGGCCACACCCGCTTCCCGGTGTGCCGCGGTTCACTCGACGACGTGCAGGGCGTGCTGCGCCTGGCCAGCCTGCTCCAGCCGCTGGCGCAGGGCGACAAGCTGGTCCTGTCCGAGCACATGCTCCCGGCGGTCTTCGTGCCCGAAACCCTGTCGGGCATGGAACTGCTGGAGCAGTTCCGCGCCTCGCGCACCGACCTGGTCTTCGTCGTCGACGAGTACGGCGCGGTCCAGGGGGTGATCACCGAGCGCGACCTGCTCGAGGCCATCACCGGCGAGTTCGGGGCGCCGAGCGACGACGACGCCTGGGCGGTGCAGCGGGCCGACGGCAGCTGGCTGATGGACGGCCTGATTCCGGTGCCTGAGCTCAAGGACAGGCTCGAGATCAAGGAGATGCCGGAAGAAGATCGCGGACGCTACAACACACTGGCTGGCATGATCATGCTCTTGCTCGGCCGGCTGCCCCACACCACCGACAGGGTCGAGTGGGAAGGCTGGCGCTTCGAGGTCGTGGACCTGGACGGCAAGCGTGTCGACAAGGTGCTCGTGGAGCGCCTCATTACCCCTGGAGTAGACCTTTGATCAATCAGAAACTGCACTTGCAGCCGCAAGCGCTGGATACCAACCTGCACCGCCAGTTGAAGTTGAAGCTGCCGCTCACCGATTGGAGCGTCGCCAAGCGCCTGAACGCGATGTTCGTGGCAGCGGCCGAATTCGGCGATGTCTGCCGGGAATACCCGATCGTCTTCATCAAGGCCGGTCAGGAAGAAGACGGCAGCGACGCCATCGCCCCGGTGGCCGTGTTCGGCCTGACGCAGGACGACAACCTCTACGTGAGCGGCGCCGACTGGCGCGCCCAGTACGTGCCGGCTGTGCTGCGCGCCTATCCCTTCTGCATGGCCCGCATCGACGCCGAGCGCTTCGCGATCTGCATCGACCGGAGCTACGCCGGCTTCTCGGAAACCGAAGGCGTGCCGCTGTTCGAAGGCGACGCCCAGGCCTCGGAGATGCTGAAGGCCATGACGACCAACCTGGAAAACCTGGAAGGCGAAGTCCAGCGCACCCGCATGATCGGCAAACGCCTGCTGGAACTGGACCTGCTGCGCGAGATGCGCTTCGACACCACGATGCCGGACGGCCGCCAGCACACGGTGGACGGCTTCCTGACGGTGGACGACAAGAAGGTCACCGAGTTGCCGGAAGCGACCGTGATGGAACTGCACCGCAATGGCATCCTGGGTCTGATCCACCTGCACTGGGTGTCGATCGGCAACATGCGCCGGCTGGCCGACTGGTACACCCAGCGCACGCTGGGCAGCGCCGCGGCGACACCCGCCGCCTGACGGCAGACCCGCGACCGGATGGGTTCAGCGGCGGCTGGCGCCCTGCCCATCCGCTGCGGCTGGCGGCGCGCGAAGCACCGCCATCACCTGCGCGGCCTGCGGCTGGGTCCGGGCGACCCAGTCGTCGAAACGCTGGCGGGCATCCTGGCCATAGCGCTGGAACAACTTGTGGCCCACGTAGGCCACCAGGGCCAGCAGCAGCAGGGTGCGGGCGGCCCTGGCGAAGGACACCAGCACGGCGATGCCCATGCCCAGCGCCACCCACTTGAACCACCAGACCCCGTGGTAGGTCATGGCATTGATGACGCCCGTCAGACCGACGACGAACAAGGCCTTGAAGGGCATCAGCACGGCCTGCGTGATGTCGCGGATGGGGCTGAAGATGAAGCGCAGCGGGTTCATGGAGACCTCCTTGGGACACGGTGAGCGAAGCATGGGTTTCGCGCCGGCCGCTGTCCAGGGGCGCGCGACCGGCACACGGCGGGCGGCGTGAAGCGACATCCTGCGCCGACGGCTGGCCGCCCGGCCGACAATGCCCCAACTCCCATTCCGGTTGCCGCAGCGGCAGCCCACACCGAAAGCGACCATGCCATGACTGTCCACCTCAGCAAAGCACCGCGCGGCAGCATCCCGCTGCACGCCACCGACCGCGCCAGCTTCGCGGCCCACGCCGCCGCCCTGGAACCCGCCGCGCAGCGCTGGTTGCACAGCGTGGGCTTCACCGGCGCCCCCGACACCCACGCCGTGCTGCCCGGCACCGATGGCAGCATCGCGGCGGTCTGGGTCGGCGTGCACGGCGCCGCCCACCCTTGGTCGCTGGCGGCCTGCCCGAAGACCTTGCCGGCCGGCAGCTACCACCTGGGTGAGCTGGGCCTGGCGCTGGACGCCGCCGCCGCGGCGCTGTCGTGGGAACTCGGCAGCTACGGCTTCGACCTCTACAAGCCGGCGCGCCGCGAGCCTGCACAACTGCACCTGCCGTCGAGCGCCCACACGCAGCGCGCACTGATCGTCGCGGCGGCCATCGCGTCGACCCGCGACCTGGTCAACACACCGGCCGAACACCTGGGGCCCGCTCAACTGGCGGATGCCGTCAAGCTCGTCGCCAAACAGCACGGCGCCACCTTCAAGCAGACCGTCGGCGACAAGCTGTTGAAGGGCTTTCCGGCCATTCACGCGGTGGGCCGCGCGGCCGGCGCTGACCGCGAAGCGCGCCTGATCGAGCTGAACTGGGGCAACCCCAAGCACCCCAAGATCAGCCTGGTCGGCAAGGGGGTGTGCTTCGACAGTGGCGGCCTGGACATCAAGGGCGCCGACGGCATGCGGCTGATGAAGAAGGACATGGGCGGCGCCGCCAACGCCCTCGGCCTGGCGCAGATGATCATGGCGCTGAAGCTGCCGGTGCGCCTGCAACTGCTGATCCCGGCCGTCGAGAACGCCATCGCCGGCAACGCCTACCGGCCGGGCGATGTCTTCAAGACCCGCAAGGGCATCCACATCGAGATCGGCAACACCGACGCCGAAGGCCGCGTGATCCTGTGCGACGCGCTGGCCTACGCCGCCGAGGGCGAACCGGTGCTGCTGATCGACATGGCCACGCTGACCGGCGCCGCCCGCGTGGCGCTGGGCGCGCAGCTGCCGGCGCTGTTCTGCCGCAGCACCGACCTGGCGCGCGACCTGGTCGACCGCAGCATGGACCTGCACGACCCGATGTGGCACATGCCGCTGTGGCGCGGGTATCACGGCGGCATCGAAAGCGACATCGCCGACATCGTCAACACCGGCAAGAGTGCGCTGGCCGGCGCGATCAACGCGGCCATCTTCCTCGAAGACTTCGTGCCGGCCGAGCAGGACTGGCTGCACATCGACCTGTTCGCCTGGAACAACGAAAGCCGCCCCGGCCGTCCGGTGGGCGGCGAGGCGCAGACGCTGCGCACGCTGTTGGCCTACCTGGAAGCCCGTTACGTGGCGATGTGATCGAGCGGCGTGGGTGCGATGCCGAACAGGATCGCGCCCACCGCCTCCGGGTCGTTGGTCAGCCGCACCGCGTCGAAGGCCGCCTGCGCCTGCGGGTGGCGGCGGCGCAGCAGGTTCAACCACTGCTTGATCCGCCCGCTGCGGTGGCGCGGGGCCACGTGGCTGGCGATGCGTTGCCAGAAGTGGGCCAGCAGCGGCAGCAGTTCGCTCCACCGCGGTTCGGCGGCGCCGCGCAAGGCCAGCGCCAGGCCCGGGTCGGCGACGATGCCGCGGCCCAGCATGATGGCGTCGCAGCCGCTGACCTCGAGACAGCGCCAGGCGTCGGCCACCGTCCAGACCTCGCCGTTGGCCACCACCGGCAACGCCACGGCGGCACGGATCTCGGCGATGCGTTCCCAGTAGGCTGGCGGCCGGTAGCCGTGCAGCTTGGTGCGGGCGTGCACCACCAGTTCGTCGGCGCCTGCGTCGGCGATGGCCCGCGCGCAGTCCAGCATGCGGCTTTCGTCGTTGACGCCCAGCCGCATCTTGGCCGACACCGGCAGGTCGGCCGGCACCGCGCGGCGCACCGCGGCGACGATGGCGTGGACCAGCTCGGGTTCGTCCAGCAGCACGGCGCCGCCGCGGTGGCGGTTGACGGTGGGCGCCGGGCAGCCGAAGTTGAGGTCGATGCCTTCGGGCTGCAGGCTGGCCAGCCGCGCCGCGTTGTCGGCCAGGCAGGCCGGGTCGCCGCCCAGCAGTTGCGGGCGCACGGGCGTGCCGGCGGCGGTTCGCCCGCCGCTCAGCAACTCCGGCACCACGCGCGTGTAGACGCGGACCGGCAGCAACTGGTCGGTGATGCGGATGAATTCCGACACGCAGCGGTCGACGCCGCCGACGCGGGTGATGACGTCGCGCAGGCTGTGGTCGAGCAGGCCCTCCATCGGGGCCAGCAGGATGCGGGGCGTGGGGCGGGTGCTGGGCGGGGCGTGCATCGGCTGGATCGGCTTCATCGGCTGCGGGATTGTCCCCGGTCCGTCGGCCCGCCCAGGGCACGCTACGCTGGCTAGACTTTCCCGACCCCACCGGAGTCCGCGCATGACTGAAGCCCCTGTCCTCGTCGCCACCCGAGGCGCTGTCCGTTGGTTGACGCTGAACCGCCCGGCTGCACTGAACAGCTTCACCGCGGCGATGCACGCCGTGCTGCTGCCGGCCCTGAACGACGCGGCCGCCGACCCTGCGGTGCGCGCCGTCGTCATCACCGGCGCTGGCCGCGGCTTCTGCGCCGGGCAGGATCTGAACGACCCGGCGATGGTCGGCGATGTCGATGTGGGCGCCGTCATCGACAGCTTCTACCGCCCGCTGGCCACCCGCGTGCGGACCATGCCGGTGCCGGTGATCGCCGCCGTCAATGGCGTGGCCGCCGGCGCCGGTGCCAACCTCGCGCTGTGCTGCGACTTTGTCGTCGCCGCGCGCAGCGCCAGCTTCATCCAGGCCTTCAGCAAGATCGGCCTGGTGCCCGACTGCGGCGGCACCTGGCTGCTGCCGCGCCTGGTCGGCCGCGCCCGCGCGCTGGGGCTGGCGATGACCGGCGACAAGCTGCCGGCCGAAGAGGCGCAGCGCATCGGGATGATCTGGCAGTGCTTGGACGACACGGCCTTGACCGACAGCGTCACCGCGCTGGCCAACCGGCTCGCGGCGATGCCCAGCAAGGCCCTGGCCGAGACGCGGCGGGCCATCGACGCGGCCGCACCGATGAACTTCGGCGACGCCCTCGCGCTGGAGGCCAGCACCCAGCGCGAACTGGGCCGGGCCCACGATTTCGGCGAAGGCGTGGCGGCCTTCTTCGCCAAGCGCGCGCCGAAGTTCAAGGACCGCTGAACGGCCACGGCATCTGCCACGGCGGCTTCATCACCACGCTGGCCGACAGCGCCTTCGCCTTCGCCTGCAATGCCCACCATGAGGTGACGGTGGCCTCGGGCTTCGACGTCAACCTGCTGGCTGCGGCGCGGCTGGGCGATGTGCTGACGGCCGAAGCTGCCGAACTGAACCAGGCCGGCCGAACGGGCGTCTGCGACATCGGCGTGCGCAACCAGAACGGCCTGGCGGTAGCGGCCTTTCGCGGCCGTTCGTACAGCATGAAAGGCCAGGCCGTGGTGGTCGGCCTGCCTGTGGGCAAGCCGAAATGAAGGGGGCGACGCCATGCTCGTGAAGACCGCTTCCGATGCCAGGCTGGAACCCATCGAACGCGCCAGCCGCGACGAATTGCAGGCGCTGCAATTGCAGCACGCGTGCAAAACGCCCACGACCGCGTACCGCACGACCGGCAGGCCTTCGACGCGGCCGGTGTCCATCCGGCTGATTGCAAGACGCTGGCCGACTTGTCGAAGTTCCCTTTCACGGTGCGCAATTTCCGGGTGGCCGGCTGGTTCGCGGCGGCCCACTTGACCGTGCCGCCCACCGCGCCCTTCATCAGCAACGGCACGCAAAGCCGGCACAGCGAGCACCTGGGCTACATCCTGGCCGAGATGCAGAGCCTGCAAGGTCAGCATCCGGGCGGGCGTTGGTGATGGGCCTGGCGGTCGACCTGCCCGAGCCTGTCACCCTGGCCGGAACCAGCGACGCAGCGCATCCTGACCCCTGTGCCGCCGCCGTCCGGCAGCGCGTGGGCTGCCTGCCAGCGCGCCGATGCAGCCGGCGCTGCCGCCGTGCGGGTCAGTGCCGGCGTCAGCAGGCGGGCTGCAGGCCGGCCGCAGCGTGGCGTATCGCCCGGACGGGCGCCACCCCCGCGCCTGGCGCCTGGCGCCTGATGCTGGCGCCTTCGGCCCGTGCCCAGCCTTCGACGGCCTGCTCCGGCGCTTGCTGCAGCGTGCGCACACCGGCCAGTCCCTGCGCGGCGGCGCGGTCGATCCAGGTGGCGGTGGCCGACTCGCCCAGGCTCAGCACCAGATGCTGCCAGCGGCGCTGCACGCGGTCCTGCAGCCAGGCATCTTCCAGCGCCCGCCGGATGTCTGCCGGCTGCGGCCCGGCTTCCAGCACGCGCGGTGCGAGCGCGCCGATGAACAGGTTGTGGTCGTGGCGCAGCGTGGGCGCCGGCAGCAGGTCGGCCATCGCGCGGGTGCGTGCGCTCCAGCCCGGGCGGATGAACTGCAGCGTCAGCAGCGCCTGCAGGACTTGTGGCGAATTCAGCAGTCGCACGCGCGGCGGCGGCAGGACCGCCATCGGCACGCGGGCCGCTTCGTGGAAGGGCAGCGGCGTGGCGTAGGCGCGCAGCGCGGCCAGACGCCACCAGCAGGCGGCGTCCAGTCCGGCTTGCGGCGCACCGTCGGCGGCCAGGCGGTGTGCGCGGCGTATCGCCTGCGGCACGTCGACGCCGGCACGCGCCTGAACGGCGGCCGAACTCATCACGGCCACATTGCCCGCCGCGTAGCCGGCCTGCGGGTTCAGGCGCTCGATGACCGCCGCGTCGGGCTGGCCCTCCACACCGCCCAGCAGGGTGCGCAGCGCGGGGCAGCGGTCGGTGTGGATCTGCGCCAGATCGGTCGCGCCCAGCTGCCGGGTTTCGTAGGCGATGCCGCGCCGCCAGGCCAGCGTGCGCAGCGCCAGCCACTGCCGCGTGGCACGCTGCGTGGCCAGCGTGCGGCGGCCGAAGACGGCCCGGCCGGCGCGCCAGCCCTGACCCAGCGGCGTGCCTTCCAGCAGCAATTCGGCGGGCGGCACCAGGCCGTGGTGGGCGTGGTCCCAGCCAATGTCGAAACCGATGCGGTCGGCTACCGTGGCCTGCAGTGCCGGCAGGCAGGTTTCGAGGGCGAGGTGGGTCTGGTTCATCATCGGCTCCGTCAGAATCCCGCGCTCGATGCGCAGGGTGTGACAGCAGTGTCGAAGCCGAGTGGCTCATGGCGTGAGCCAGTGCAGGAACCGCGAGAAATTCATGCTTTCAGCGGCCGCAGCGGGCCGGGTGCCGGGATCGGCCGCACATTGGTTATACTGAGAGGCTGACGCCCGTGTAGCTCAGTTGGTAGAGCAGCGCATTCGTAATGCGAAGGTCAACAGTTCGATTCCGTTCACGGGCACCAGGAAATGACGAGGGTTGGGAGGCTGATGCCTGCCAACCCTTTTTGCATGCACGGCTGGTGCTTCAGCACCCATGCCATCGCTGCCAGGAAACGCCACCTGCAGGCCCGCTGGCCGGGCGCAAGGTCCGGCGCCGCGGCGACGCCGTGCTCAGCCAGCGGCCATCGCCGGTGTCGGCTGTTCGGCAGCCGCTTCCACTTCGGCAACCGGGCAGATGTTCTGCGCCAAGCTGCCCTTGGGACCTTGAACCAGTTCGTAGCTGACCCGGCCGCCCTGCTTCAGGGTGCGGAAACCCTCCATCTGGATGGCCGAAAAATGCGCGAAAACGTCAGCGCCACCACCCTCGGGTTCGATGAACCCGAAACCCTTGGCATCGTTGAACCACTTGACCATTCCGAACGACATGACGGACACCTCTTCACATGACTGCTCAAGAAATTGTCCCCTCCGGCACGTCGAGATGTCAAGGTTTCGACAGCGTTTGAGATGATCAAGGATTGGACAAACGGAGGCGGGCTCGGCCGCTGTCGGGAAGGCTGCGCTGGTTTTCGGGTGCTGCTCGGGCCTTGAACTGTGGGGCCTTGGGTCAATATGCTGATCCTCGCTGCAGTTCGGGCCCGGCGCTGCGCGCAGGGAGATCAACTCGATAGAATGAAACATGCCTGACGAAAATCCACCATCGCCGCCAGCGGTGCCGCCCACGCCGAACCGCTCAGGCGGGCAGGGTGCCGTGGTGGCCGAGCGGAAGGCTGCGCGGACCAAGCCGCCGCAGCTGTACCAGGTGGTGATGCTCAACGACGACTACACACCGATGGAGTTCGTCGTGATGGTGCTGCAACAGTACTTTCAGCGTGATCCCGACTCGGCCACGCTCATCATGCTGAAGATTCACCACGAAGGACGCGGCATCTGTGGCGTCTACACGAAAGACGTCGCCGCGACGAAAGTCGAATTGGTGCTCACCGCGGCTCGCCGCGACGGGCATCCGCTGCAATGCATTATGGAGGCCGCATGATCGCGCAAGAGCTTGAAGTCAGCCTGCACATGGCGTTTGTCGAAGCACGTCAGCAGCGGCACGAATTCATCACCGTCGAGCACCTGCTCATGGCGTTGCTGGATAACCCGTCCGCTGCTGAAGTGCTGCGCGCCTGCGCAGCCAATATCGAGGACTTGCGCAAGAGCCTGTCCACCTTCATCAAGGAAAACACGCCCACGGTGGGCGGCAGCGAAGAGGTGGACACCCAGCCGACGCTGGGCTTCCAGCGGGTCATCCAGCGCGCCATCATGCATGTGCAGAGCACGGGCAGCGGCAAGAAGGAAGTCACCGGCGCCAATGTGCTGGTGGCGATCTTCGGCGAGAAGGACTCGCACGCCGTGTACTACCTGCACCAGCAAGGCGTGACCCGGCTGGACGTGGTGAACTTCATCGCCCACGGCATCAAGAAGTCCGACCCGCCTGAGCCTGCCAAGGGTGCTGACACGCCCAGCGGCAGCAGCGAGGCCGAGAAGGAAGAGGGCGGCGACGCCAAGGGCACGCCGCTGGACCAGTTCACGCAGAACCTGAACCAGTTGGCGCTGCAGGGCAAGATCGACCCGCTGATCGGCCGTGAACACGAAGTCGAGCGCGTGATCCAGGTGCTGTGCCGCCGCCGCAAGAACAACCCGCTGCTGGTGGGTGAAGCCGGCGTCGGCAAGACGGCGATCGCCGAGGGCCTGGCCTGGCGCATCACGGAAAAGGACGTGCCCGAAGTGCTGGCCGACGCCATCGTCTACTCGCTGGACATGGGCGCGCTGCTGGCCGGCACCAAGTACCGCGGCGATTTCGAGCAGCGCCTGAAGGGTGTGCTCAAGCAGTTGAAAGACCAGCCGCACGCCATCCTGTTCATCGACGAGATCCACACCCTGATCGGTGCTGGCGCGGCCAGCGGCGGCACGCTCGATGCCAGCAACCTGCTGAAGCCGGCGCTGAGCAGCGGTGCGATGAAGTGCATCGGCGCGACCACCTTCACCGAGTACCGCGGCATCTTCGAGAAGGACGCGGCGCTGTCGCGGCGCTTCCAGAAGGTCGATGTCGTCGAGCCCTCGGTCGAGCAGACCGTCGAGATCCTGAAGGGACTGAAGTCGCGGTTTGAAGAGCACCACAGCGTGAAGTACGCGGTCGGCGCCTTGCAGGCCGCCGCCGAGTTGTCGGCCAAGTTCATCAACGACCGCCACCTGCCCGACAAGGCCATCGACGTCATCGACGAAGCCGGTGCTGCGCAGCGCATCCTGCCGGCCAACAAGCGCAAGAAGACCATCACCCGCACCGAGGTCGAGGACATCGTCGCCAAGATTGCGCGCATCCCGCCGGCCTCGGTGTCGAGCGACGATCGCGGCAAGCTGAAGACGCTGGACCGCGACCTGAAGAGCGTGGTCTTCGGCCAGGACCCGGCCATCGATGCACTGGCGGCCTCGATCAAGATGGCGCGTTCCGGTCTGGGCAAGGGCGACAAGCCGATCGGCTCCTTCTTGTTCAGCGGCCCGACTGGCGTCGGCAAGACCGAAGTCGCCAAGCAGCTGGCCTATGTGCTGGGCATCGACCTGATCCGCTTCGACATGTCGGAATACATGGAGCGCCACGCCGTCAGCCGCCTGATCGGTGCGCCCCCGGGCTATGTCGGTTTCGATCAGGGCGGCCTGCTGACCGAGGCCGTCACCAAGAAGCCGCATTCGGTGCTGCTGATGGACGAGATCGAGAAGGCGCACCCGGATGTCTTCAACGTGCTGTTGCAGGTGATGGACCACGGCACGCTGACCGACAACAACGGGCGCAAGGCCGACTTCCGCAACGTCATCATCATCATGACGACGAACGCTGGCGCCGAGACCATGAACAAGGCCACCATCGGCTTCCTGAACAAGCGCGAGCAGGGCGACGAGATGGCCGACATCAAGCGCCTGTTCACGCCCGAGTTCCGCAACCGGCTGGACGCCATCGTCAACTTCCGGGCGCTGGACCAGGACATCATCCTGCGCGTGGTCGACAAGTTCCTGCTGCAGCTGGAAGGCCAGCTGGCCGAGAAGAAGGTCGAGGTCACTTTCTCGGACACGCTGCGCAAGTTCCTGGCCCGGAAGGGTTTCGACCCGCTGATGGGCGCGCGGCCGATGCAGCGCCTGATCCAGGACACCATCCGCCGTGCCCTGGCCGACGAACTGCTGTTCGGCCGCCTGGTCGACGGCGGCCGTCTGAGCGTCGACATGGACGACAAGGACGAGGTGGTGCTGGAGATCCAGCCGCCCAAGAAGAGCGACAAGTCGCGCGCCGAGGCGGCAGCCGCCTAGTTCTGCCGTTCAGGTCCGGCGCTTGGCAAGCGCTTGCTCGGCAACCGGGTCCTGCAGGTAGCAGCGAACGAGCATCCCGTAGAGCGCGGGATGCTCGTTTTTCATTTCGGCGGGCATGACGAAGAAGGCCTCGCTGGCGACGGCGAAGAACTCGGCCAGCGACTCGGCGCCGTAAGCATCGACAGCCGTCGGCTCACCGGCAGCCACGCGGCGGCAGTGGTCCTCGAAGCTGCAGGCCATCACCGTGCGCCACTCGGCCGCCGGCAGATCGGCGGGCAGCCGCGGTTGCCCGCCCGCCTCGCCCAGCGCCAGGTCCAGCAGATGGGCGAACTCGTGGATCACGACGTTGTAGGCGCCGCTCTCGGCACGGCCGGCGGCCCGCACATCGCGCCAGGAGAGCATCACCGGGCCGCCCTGAACGGCCTCGCCGGCCAGCACTTCTTCGTAGGTGTGGACGATGCCGTCGTCGTCGGTGAACTCGCGCGGCGCGCGGACCTGGTCGGCATGCACGACGATGCCGACGAAGCCGTCGTAATGGTGCAGGCCGAGGCGCAACACCGGCAGCACGGCTTGCGCGGCGATGGCCACCACCATCGCGTCACTGAGGCGCAGATCGCCGACCGTGGTGAATTCCTTGCGGTCCAGGAACAGGCTGGTCAGCCGCCGCAGCGCGCTGGCGCCCGGGTCGTCACGGCGTTGCAGGAAGGGGTAGCGGACCAGCGTCCGTTTCCACAGGTCATCGGGGATGGCGCGGCGCCGGATGGCCGCCGCTTCACGCTGGTGCCGCAGGCCGCCGAGCCAGCGGCCGATCAGACCCGGCCAGGCCAAGGTTCAGGCGCCCGTCGAAGGCGCAACGCGGACGAAGCCGTCACGCCCCAGGCGCAGGACTTCGGCGCGCCGGCCGTTGTCGAGGTCCCAGTCGCTGAGCACGTGGCGCTTGAAGCCGGGCGCCAGCATCTGGCTGCCCGGTCGGTGGGTGTGTCCATGGACCAGTTCGGCCGCACCCATCGCATGCAACCAGTGCACCGCCTCGGCAGGGTCGACGTCGGCGTCGACACCGCCGTCGAAACGCGATCGCGCTGCGCTGACGCGGCGGATGTCGCGCGCCACGTCCAGGCGCGCACCCAGTGGCTTGGCCAGGAAGTCGGCCTGCCATCGCGGGCTGCGCACCTCGCGCCGAAACGCCTGGTAGGGCAAGTCGTCCAGGCACAGCGCGTCGCCATGGCTGAGCAGCACCCGCTGTCCCCAGCCGCACAGCACGGTGGGGTCGGGCAAGGCCATCACGCCGCAGTCGCGCAGCATCGCGCCGCCGACCAGGAAGTCGCGGTTGCCGGCCATGAAGGCCAGTTGCTTGCGGCTGGCCGCCTCGGCAATGACGTCCACGCAGTGGCGCTCGAAAGGCAGGCTGCGCATGTCGTCGCCGACCCAGACCTCGAACAGGTCACCGAGCATGAAGACGGCGTCGGCCGGCGTGTGCCGCAAATGGTCTGCCCAGGCCTCGAAGGTGCGGGGCATCGACTCGCACAGGTGCAGGTCCGAGATGAAATCGATGGCCTGCCAGGCCGGCGGGACGGGCAGTTCGAAATAGGCGGGCAGGGCACCGGCGGCAGCCGGCGACATCGACGCAGCCGGCTGTCCGCGCGCGCCCGCCGCCGCCATCAGACGAGCTCGGTCACGCTTTCGATGAGCACGTCTTCCAGCGGCACGTCGTCGTGGCCGCCCTTGCGGCCGGTGGCGACCTTTTCGATGGACTGGACCACATCCATGCCTTCGACCACGCGGCCGAAAACGGCGTAGCCCCAGCCCTGGGCGTTCTCGGCGCGGAAGTCGAGGAAGCCGTTGTCGACGGTGTTGATGAAGAACTGCGCGGTGGCCGAATGCGGGTCGCTGGTGCGCGCCATGGCCAGCGTGTAACGCTGGTTCTTCAGGCCGTTGTTGGCTTCGTTGGCGATCGCAGCCGTCACCGGCTTTTGCTTCATGCCGGCTTCGAAGCCGCCACCTTGCAGCATGAAACCCTTGATCACGCGGTGGAACACGGTGCCGTCGTAATGGCCCCGGGCCACGTAGGCCAGGAAGTTGGCGACCGACTTCGGCGCCTTTTCGTCGTCGAGTTCGATGCGCAGGGTGCCGGCGCTGGTCTTCATTTCCACGGACTTGGTCATGTCATTTCTCCAGACTTGCTTTTTTGATGAGGATGGGTTTTTCGGGCAGGTTGCCGTGCATGCCGGCAGCGCGGGTGGGAACGGCCCGGATCTGGTCGACGACTTCCATGCCGGCGACGACCTTGCCGAAGACGGCATAGCCGCCACCGGCATCGTCGAGCCGCAGGTTGTCGCTGACGTTGATGAAGAACTGCGAGGTCGCCGAGTTGGGGTCGCCGGTGCGCGCCATCGCGATGCTGCCGCGCACGTTCGACAGGCCGCGGCCGACTTCGAGTGCGATCGGCGGGCGGGTCGGCTTTTCGCTCAGGTCCGGCTTGTAGCCACCGGTCTGGATCATGAAGTTGTCGATGACGCGGTGGAAGATCACGCCGTCGTAATGCCCGGCCTTCACGTAGCGCAGGAAGTTGTCGGCCGACTTCGGCGCCTTCTCGGCGTCCACTTCGACGACGATATCGCCGAGGCTGGTGGCCAGGCGCACCTTCTGCTGCGCGATTGCTGGCGTGGTCCAGGCCAGCACGGCGGCCAGCCCGAGGCTCAAAAGCAGTTTCACTTGTTCGTCTCCGGTGTCGTTGCGGTCTGCCGGTGCAGGCCGGGCGCCAAGTCTAGCGGGCCGTCGGCGGCGCCGTGGCGGGCAAGGGCTGCGGCGCCAACAAGGCCCGCGCGGCCTCCAGCTTGCGGTGCAGCGCGGGGTCCATCGGCCCGGTGCGCGCCAGCCGGTCCCACGACTTGACGGCCAGCACCAGGTGCACCTGGCCCAGATTGGCGCGCGCGGTGCGGTGGCCGGGGTCGCAGCGCAAGGCTTCCTGCAAGGCCGCCAAGGCGGCCTCCGGCTGGCCGGCCCGGGCCTGCAGCAGACCGATGTTGTTGTAGGGGTCGGGCAGGTCGGGATGCTCCTGCGTCAGGCGGGTGAAGGCGTCGAGGGCTTCGGCGTCGCGGCCCAGGTCCATCAGCACCACGCCGCGCAGGAAGCGCAGTTGGGCGTCGCGCGGCTGGGCGGCGACGGCCAGCTCGGCCCGGGCCAGCGCCGCCGGCAGGTCGCCGCGCGTGATCAAGGCGCGCAAATCGCTCACCTCGTCGGCCCGAGCGCCGCTGGCGACGCCCGCCAGCACCGCCAGCAGCAGCCCGGCCTGGCGCCAGTGGGCGTGCAACGGACGGGGGCGAGGGCGCAGACGAGGGCTTGAGCGGGGCGTGCGTGGCATGGTGGCGTTTTGGGACTGCGGGCGCCCGGTCTGCCAGGGCCGCGCCGCTATACTGTTTTTCATTCTATCGACGCACCGTCCAGGCTGCGCCCGATGCCCGCCGAGCAGCCCCCGCGGCCCACCCAGCGGCCCCTCCCGCCCTCGGCCCCCCGGCCCTTTCCCGCCCCGCATGAGCCTACGCATCCACAACACCTTGACGCGACGCCTGGAGGCGTTCGTTCCCTTGCAAGCTGGCCAGGTGCGCATGTACGTCTGCGGCATCACCGTCTACGACCAGTGCCACCTCGGCCACGCGCGCATGGTGCTGGCTTTCGACACGGTCTACCGCTGGCTGCTGGCCAGTGGCTACGCGGTGAACTACGTGCGCAACATCACCGACATCGAAGACAAGATCATCCAGCGCGCGGTGGAGCGCGGCATCACCATCCGCGCGCTGACCGACGAGATGATCGCCGGGATGCACCGCGACTTCGCGGCGCTGGGCGCTGCGCTGCCGACGCAGGAACCGCGGGCCACCGACTACGTGCCGCAGATGCTGTCGCTGATCGACCAGCTGCAGGACAAGGGCCTGGCCTACCAGAGCGCCAGCGGCGATGTGAACTACGCCGTGCGGCGCTTCGCGGGCTACGGCAAGTTGTCGGGCAAGTCGCTCGACGAGCTGCGCGCCGGCGAACGCGTGGCGGTGGCGGGCGACAAGGAAGACCCGCTGGACTTCGTGCTGTGGAAGGCGGCCAAGGACAGCGAGCCCGAAGAGGCGAAGTGGCCCAGTCGCTACGGCCCCGGCCGACCGGGCTGGCACATCGAATGCTCGGCGATGAGCTGCGCCCTGCTGGGTGAGCCTTTCGACATCCACGGCGGCGGCATGGACCTGCAGTTCCCGCACCACGAAAACGAGATCGCGCAGAGCGAAGGCGCCAGCGGCGGTGAATTCGTCCGCACCTGGATGCACAACGGCTTCCTCAATGTCGACGACACCAAGATGTCGAAATCGCTGGGTAATTTCTTCACCATCGCCGACGTGCTCAGGCAGTTCGACGGCGAGACCCTGCGCTTCTTCATGCTGCGCACCCACTACCGCAGCCCCTTCAATTTCAGCGACCAGGTGCTGGAGGAAACGCGGACCTCGCTGAAGCGCCTGTACACGGCGATCGAAGCGGCGGGCGAGGTGGCGGCGCTGGCAGCCATCGATTGGGCCGAGCCCCGCGCGGCCGCCTTCAAGCTGGCGATGGACGACGACTTCAACACGCCCGGCGCGGTGGCCGTGCTGTTCGAACTGGCTGCCGAGATCAACCGCGGCCAGGCCGCCGACGCGGCGCTGCTGAAGGCGCTCGGCAGCGTGCTCGGCCTGCTGCAGCAGGCGCCGAGGGCCTTCCTGCAGGGCGGCGCGCAGACCGCTGCCGGCGGGCTCGATGCGGCGGCCATCGAAGCGCAGATTGCCGCCCGCGCCGGCGCCAAGGCGGCGCGCGATTTCGCGCTGGCTGATCGCATCCGGCAAGACCTGCTGGCCCAGGGCGTCGCCCTCAAAGACACGCCGCAAGGCACCACCTGGGTTCGCGACTGATCCATGCCCAAGACGCCCGCGGCTGCCCCGGCAGCCATCCTGCCCGACGACGGCACACCCCGCTACTGGGACGAAGCCTGCAAGCATCTGGCGCGCCGCGACCGGATGATGAAGAAGCTCATCCCGCGCTTCGGTGAAGCCCGGCTGAAGTCGCGCGGCGACGCCTACACCACGCTGGCGAGGTCCATCGTCGGCCAGCAGATTTCGGTCAAGGCCGCGCAATCGGTGTGGGACCGCTTCGTGGCCGTGGCCGGCGGCGCCAGCCAGCACCTGCAGCCGAGCGATGTGCTGGCGCTGGCGGTGCCGCAGATGCGCGAGGCCGGCCTGTCGGCGCGCAAGTGCGAATACCTGCTGGACCTGTCGCGCCACTTCGATGAACGCCAGGTGCACGTCGATCAATGGCAGGCGATGGACGACGAAGCCATCATCACCGAGCTGATCGCGATCCGCGGCATCGGCCGCTGGACGGCCGAGATGTTCCTGATCTTCCACCTGATGCGGCCCAATGTGCTGCCGCTGGACGACCTGGGCCTGATCAAGGGCATCAGCCTGAACTACTTCAGCGGCGAGCCGGTGTCGCGCGCCGAGGCCCGCGAGCTGGGCGAGGCCTGGGCGCCTTTCCGCTCGGTGGCCACTTGGTATATTTGGCGCAGCCTGGACCCCGTACCCGTGGAGTATTGACCTGTGAGCAAACGCCACTTTCTCGAATTCGAACAACCGATCGCCGAGCTCGAGTCCAAGATCGACGAACTGCGCTACGTGCAGAACGAGTCGGCCGTCGACATCAGCGACGAGATCCAGCGCCTGAGCCAGAAGAGCCAGCAGCTGACGCGCGACATCTACTCGAACCTGACGCCGTGGCAGGTGACGCAGATCGCCCGCCACGCTCAGCGCCCCTACACGCTGGACTACATCAAGGAAATCTTCACCGAATTCCAGGAACTGCACGGCGACCGGCATTACGCCGACGACCTGTCCATCGTCGGCGGCCTGGCGCGCTTCAACGGCCAGGCCTGCATGGTGCTGGGCCACCAGAAGGGCCGCGACACCAAGGAGCGCACGCTGCGCAACTTCGGCATGTCACGCCCCGAGGGCTACCGCAAGGCGCTGCGCCTGATGAAGGTCGCCGAGAAGTTCGGCCTGCCGGTTTTCACCTTCGTCGACACGCCCGGCGCCTACCCCGGCATCGGCGCCGAAGAGCGCGGCCAGTCCGAGGCCATCGGCCGCAACATCTTCGAGATGGCGCAACTGGAAGTGCCGATCGTCAGCACCATCATCGGCGAGGGCGGCTCTGGCGGTG
The DNA here is from genome assembly GCA_947453725.1 of Betaproteobacteria bacterium. Lineage (GTDB taxonomy): Bacteria > Pseudomonadota > Gammaproteobacteria > Burkholderiales > Burkholderiaceae_C > Rubrivivax. The sequence continues at coordinate 23,658 of CANGHH010000018.1, forward strand.
CGCTGGCGATCAGCGTGGCCGACCAGGTGCTGATGCTGCAGTACTCGGTCTATTCGGTGATCTCGCCGGAGGGCTGCGCGTCGATCCTGTGGAAGACTGCGGAGCGGGCCTCGGACGCCGCCGAGGCGCTGGGCATCACCGCCCACCGGCTGAAGGCGCTGGGCGTGATCGACAAGATCGTCAACGAGCCGGTCGGCGGTGCGCACCGCGACATCCCGTGGATGGCCGCGCAGCTCAAGCGCGCGCTGGCCGACGCGCTGCGCCAGAGCGCCGACGTCAAGCCCAAGGAACTGCTCGAGCGACGCTACGAGCGCCTGCGGGCCTACGGCCGCTTCACCGATACCAAAGAGCGCTGAGCGGTGCGCGCCGTCGCGGTAGCCACCAGCGGCGGCCGCGATTCGACGGCGCTGCTGCACTGCACGCTGCGGGCGGCGGCGGCGCAGGGCCTGCGCGTGGTGGCGCTGCATGTGCACCACGGCCTGCAGTCCCCGGCTGACGACTGGCTGGCCCAGGTGCGCGACCAGGCGCGGCGCTGGGGCGCCGGTTTCGACAGCCGGCGCATCGCCGAGTCGCCCGGCGCCGGCGAAAGCGTCGAGGCCTGGGCTCGCCGCCTGCGATACACGGCGCTGGCCGAGATGGCGCTGGGCGCCGGCTGCGAGCTCGTGCTGCTCGCCCACCACCGCCGCGACCAGGCCGAAACCTGGCTGCTGCAGGCGCTGCGCGGCGGCGGCGCCCTGGGGCTGTCGGCGATGCCGCGGCAGACCGAACGCGGCGGCATCCGCTGGTGCCGGCCCTGGCTGGACCAGCCGCGCGAGGCCGTCGACAGCTATGTCCGGCGGCACCGGCTGCGCTTCGTCGAAGACCCCAGCAACGCCGACCCGCGCCACGCCCGCAACCGCTTGCGCGGCGCCGTCTGGCCGGCCTTGCTGACGGCGTTTCCGCAGGCCGAAAGCGCACTCGCGGCGGCGGCTGGCCAGGCCCAGGCCGCGGCCGCGCTGGCCGCCGAGGTGCTGGCGCAGGACCTGCCGGCCCTGCTCGATGAAGCGGGCGGCCTGCAGACCGCACCGTGGCTGGCCTTGCCGCCGGCGCGGCGGCGCAACGCGCTGCAGGGCTGGCTGCGGCAGGCGCTGGGCCGTGGCGCGCCCGACGCCTTGCTGGCGCGGCTGATCGTCGAATTGCCCGGCTGCCGCGCGGCGAGCTGGGACGCGCCGGGCCACCGCTTGCAGCTGTACCGGGGCGTGCTGCGGGCGACGGGCTCGCCGGCAGCGCCGATCGACGCAGCCGGGCCACTGACCATGCTGCCGCCCGTCGCTGCGACCGCGGTCGACCTGTCGATGCCCGGCCGGCACCCGGTGGCCGTATGGGGCGGCAGCTGGCTGGTCGAAGCCGCCCAGACCGACGGTCTGCCGGCAGCACTGCTGCGGGCCGCGCTGCCGGCACCGCGCAGCGGCGGCGAGCGCTTCTGCCTGGCGGCGGCCGCGGCACCGCGGAGCCTGAAGAAGCAGTTCCAGGCGCGCGGCGTGCCGGCCTGGCAGCGTGGCGGCCCTTTGCTGTTCAGCGCCGACGGCCGCCTGCTCTGGGTGCCGGGCCTGGGTGTCGACGCGCGGCTGCGGGCCGCTGCCGGCGAGCCACAGCTGCGCGTCAGCTGGCTGCCCGACCCCGAGCCCGCCATGGCGACAGGGCAGCGTCAGCGCGCCGGCTAAAATCCGGCGGTTTCGCTGCGCGAGTCTCTGACTGGGCTCGCGTGTTTTGCATCCCTTACCCAAGCCGGCCCCGACCGGATCGCAACGATGGCCCTGATCGTCCACAAATACGGCGGCACCTCGATGGGCTCGACCGAGCGCATCCGGGCCGTCGCCCAGCGCGTCGCCAAGTGGGTGCGCGCCGGCCACCAGCTGGTGGTCGTGCCGTCCGCGATGAGCGGCGAGACCAATCGCCTGCTCGGCCTGGCCAAGGAACTGCTGCCCAACGCCCACACGCCCGAAGCCCTGCGCGAACTGGACGCCATCGCGGCCACCGGTGAACAGGTCTCGGTCGGCCTGCTGGCGCTGGCGCTGCAGGCCCAGGGCATCCAGGCGGTCAGCTACGGCGGCTGGCAGGTGCCGATCGCCACCGATTCGGCCTATTCCAAGGCGCGCATTTCCAGCATCGACGACAGCCGCGTGCGCGCCGACCTGGCAGCCGGCAAGGTGGTGGTCATCACCGGCTTCCAGGGCATCGACCCCGAGGGCAACGTGACCACGCTGGGCCGTGGCGGCAGCGACACCTCGGCGGTGGCCGTGGCGGCCGCGATGAAGGCCGCCGAGTGCCTGATCTACACCGACGTCGACGGCGTCTACACCACCGACCCGCGGATCGTGCCCGAGGCCCGGCGCCTGGCCACCATCAGCTTCGAAGAGATGCTGGAAATGGCCAGCCTGGGCAGCAAGGTGCTGCAGATCCGTTCAGTGGAATTCGCCGGCAAGTACCGCGTGCCGGTGCGCGTGCTGTCGAGCTTCACGCCCTGGGACATCCCGCTGGAAGAAGAAGCCCGTTCGGGCACCCTGATCACTTTCGAGGAAGACGAAAAAATGGAACAAGCCGTTGTGGCCGGCATCGCTTTCAACCGCGACGAGGCCAAGATCAGCGTCATCGGCGTGCCCGACAAGCCCGGCATCGCGCACATGATCCTGGGCCCGGTGGCCGATGCCAACATCGACATCGACGTGATCATCCAGAACGTCTCGCACGACGGCCGCACCGACTTCAGCTTCACCGTCCACCGCAACGACTACGCGCGGACGATGGACGTGCTCCAGCAGCAGGTGATGCCCGCCACGGGCGCGGCGCGCCTGCTGGGCGACACCAAGATCTGCAAGGTGTCGATCGTCGGTATCGGCATGCGCAGCCATGTCGGCGTGGCCAACACCATGTTCCGCACGCTGTCGGAAGAGGGCATCAACATCCAGATGATCACCACCAGCGAGATCAAGACCAGCGTGGTGCTCGACGAGAAGTACATGGAACTGGCCGTGCGCGCGCTGCACAAGGCCTTCGACCTGGACCAGGCGCCCGTCACCGCGACGTGATTCGCGGACCGGCGGCAAAAAGCGCCGCCGGTTCGGGCTAGAATGCAGAGCTTCGCCGGAGTCGTGACCGAGTGGCCGAAGGTGCTCCCCTGCTAAGGGAGTATTCGCCAAAAGCGAATCGAGGGTTCGAATCCCTCCGACTCCTCCAGATTGAATCCCTCACTGTGGGGCACTTGGTGCCAGGCAGTGAGGGTTTTTTCTTGGCGGGTCCCGGACTTGACGGGATGCCGGGAGCGGGCTCGCTGCCGCCCTGCCGCCCTGCCGCCGTCAAGGCGGACGCTGGCCGACGGTGCTGCGGTAGGCCCAGAATCGGGGCAGGGCGTATCCCGTCGCGATGACGCCGGCGCCGCAGACCAAACCACCGACCCAGATCGCCGGTGCCACGCCCCAGGCGTCGGCCATGAAGCCGGCGCGCACGTTGCCGATCAGCGGCCCCGTCAGGTAGCTGATCATCTCGATGCCGGCCAGGCGGCCGCGCAGCGCGTTCGGGATGGTCTCGTTCCAGATCGTGCCGCGAAACACGCCGCTGACCATGTCGGCCGCGCCGGCCACGGCCAGGCAGGCGAGCGCCAGCACCAGGCTCGGCGCGAAGCCCAGCGCCACGATGCCCAGCGCCCAGACCGCCGCGGCGATGACGACGGCGCGGCCGTGGCGACTGACCCGGCTGGCCCACCCGCTGAAAAGGCCGATCACCAGCGCCCCGACCGACATCGCCGACAGCAGCCAGCCGACCGCCTCGGTGCGGCCGTAGTCCGCCGCCATGGCCGGGAAGAGCGCGATCGGGAAGGCGAAGGCCATCGCCACGATGTCGACGATGTAGGTGCCCATCAGCTCGGGTCGCGCCCACGCGAAGCGCAGGCCCTCGGCCAGGTCGGCCAGCAGATGCGGCCGCTCGGCCGTGCCGGCGACCTGTTCGATCTGCCCGCGCGGGATGCGGACCAGGAAGAACAGCGCCGCGATGAAGGTCGCGAAGTCGAACAGGTAGGCGCCGACCGCGCCCCAGCGCGCCAGCAGCAGGCCGGCCAGTGCCGGCCCGGCGACCATGCCGACCGTGCCGCGCACCGAGGACAGCGCAGCGACGGCGGCAAATTCTTCGGGCCGCGCCAGCTTCTGCGTCAGCGCCTCCAGCGCCGGCCGGTGGAAGCCGCTGGCGCCTTGCAGCACCGCGACCAGCGCGTAGATCGCCAGCGCGCTCGGCGTGGCCATCAGCGCATTGGCCAGCAGGCCTGCCAGACACAGCGCCATCAGCGCCTCCGAGCCGATCAGCAGCCGCCGGCGGTCGACGCGGTCGGCCAGCGCGCCGCCCAGCAGGCCGCAGACGACCACCGGCACCAGTTGCACCAGCCCGAGCAGCCCGACCAGCGCGTTCGAGCGGGTCAACTGGTACAGCTGCCAGGGCACGGCCACGTAGCTGACCATGGTGCCGAGGCCGGAGATGAACTGGCTGGCGAAGAGCCGGCGGAATGCCGTGTTGTGGCGCAGCGGACCGATGTCGATCAGCATGCGGCGGCGCGCCGAAGCGCTGGGTTGGATGCAGACATGGGGGCGCAGGATAACAACGCCGTCGCGCGCGGCCGACCGCTGTCTGCAGTGACGCAGCGGCGCCACGGCACGGCGGGCATCAGTCCGGCACGGGGATGCCCCACCAGGCCGGCAACAGGGCCGCCACATCGGCGCGCCGGTAGCGCTCGTCGAGCAGCCACAGCCAGCCCTGGTCTTCCGGCGTGCGCAGCACCCGACCGGCGGCCTGGACCACCTTCTGCATCGCCGGTACCAGGTCGGCGTAGCCGTGGTCGGCGCCGAACAGCCGGTCGAGCCGCGCCTGGAAATGGTCCTGCGTCACCGACACCGGCGGCAGGCCCAGGGTGGCGATGAAGGCGCCGATCAGCAGCGAGCCCGGCAGATCGACGCCTTCGGCGAACACGCCACCCAGCACCGCGAAGCCGATGCCGCGGCCGTGCGGCACGAAGCGTTGCAGAAAGCCCTGGCGTGCCGCGGCGCCCATGCGCCGGTCCTGGCGCCACTGCGGGATGTCGGGCCGCTGCAGCGCCAGGCTGGACGCGACCTTGTCCAGGTAGTCGAAGCTGCTGAAGAAGGCCAGGTAGTTGCCGGGGTGGGCATCGAACTGCTGGTGGATGACGGCCACCAGCTGCGTCAAGGATCGGTCGCGGTCGGCGTAGCGGGTGGAGATGCCGGCCGCCACCTGCACGGTCAGGTGCGCCGCCGCAAACGCCGGTGGCACGTCGATCCAGGCGGTGTTCGTCGGCAAGCCCAGCAGCTGGATGGCGTAGTCCGGCGGGGACAGCGTGGCCGAGAACAGCGTGACGCTGTGCAGGGCCGCGAAACGCTGGCGCAGGAAGATCGCTGGCGCCACATTGCGCACGCCCAGCACCGCGTCGGCCGCCAGGGTCTGCACGTCGAACAGCGAGTGGTCGCTGAGGGCCTCGACCAGGCGCCCGAAACGCTGCAACTCGAAGTGGAAATTCAGCAGCGGTCCGACCGCCAGCGGGTGCTGCTGGAAATGCTCGCCGAGCGAACCCGCCGCCGCCTGCAGCGCCTGCGTGTAGGCGTCGGGCACGGCGGCCAGCACCGCGTAGGGCGTGGCCTGTTCGAGCACCAGATCCTGGGTCGCCTGCAACAGCCGCTCCAGCGGCCCCTGGACGGCCTGCGGCGCGAGCCGGGCTGCCGCCCGCAGCGCCTGAACGCCCAGCTCGGCGCTGTACATCTGGCGTGCGCGTTCGACCAGGTTGTGGGCCTCGTCGACCAGCACGGCCAGTTGCCAGTCCAGCGCCTGCATCAGGCCCCACAGCTGCCCCTGGCTGGCGAACAGGTGGTGGACGTCGCCGACCAGCACATCCGCCCAGCGCAGCAGTTCCTGGCCCAGGTAGTAGGGGCAGATGCCGTGGCGCAGCGCGATGCGGCGCTGGGCGGCTGCATCCAGCCAGCCTTCGTCGATGGCAGCTTGACGGGCCGCGGGCAGGCGGTCGTAGAAGCCGCTGGCCAAGGGGCAGGCGTCAGCGTGGCAGGCCTTGTCCGGGTGCTCGCAGGCCTGGTCCTTGGCCACCAGGGTCAGCACCCGCAGCGCCTGGCCGGCGGTGCCGCCGCGCAGACCGGCCAAGGCCTCCAGCGCGGTCAGCCGCCCGGTGCCCTTACAGGTCAGGTAGGCGATCTTGTCGATGCCCTGTGCCGGCATCGCGCGCAGCAGCGGGAACAGCGTGCCGACGGTCTTGCCGATGCCGGTCGGCGCCTGGGCCAGCAGGCAGCGCCGGCTGGCCGCCGTGCGGTAGACGGCTTCGGCCAGACCGCGCTGGCCCAGACGGAACGCTGCGGCCGGAAACGCCAGCGCCTGCAGGGCAGCGTCGCGGGCCGCGCGGTGCCAGGCCTCCTGTTGGGCCCAGCTGGCGAAGGCGGCGCAGCGGGCCTCGAGCAGTTCGTCGAGTTCCGTCGCCCCGTAGACCTGGCGCAGTTCGACTTCGGACTGCGCCGCTGCGTCGAAGTAGACCAGGGCCAGTGCCAGCTCGGGCAGACCGCGGGCGCGGCAGAACAGCGCGCCGTAGGTCTGCAGCTGCGCCCAGTGCAGTTGCCGCCGGTTCTGCGGGATTTCGTCGGGATGACCGCGGATGGTCTTGATCTCTTCCAGGCAACGCCGCCGCGGGTCGTAGCCGTCGGCCCGCCCGCGAACGCGCAGCGGGCCGCACCGGGTCTCCAGCGCGATCTCGGTCTCGTAGTCGGCGCCACGCCGGTTGGCCACCGCCTGCTGGCCCTTCAGGCCTTCCAGCGCGGTGGCCGAGGGCGTGAAGCGGCGGTCGAGATCACCGCGCTTGGCGGTGAATTCGCACAGCGAGCGCACCGACGCCGTGTAGGCCCAGCCCGGCGGCGTTACGGCGGCGCCGCTGGCGTCGGCGACTTCCGTGACTTCGGGTGCTTGGGCAACAACGGAGCTTGCAGGGGCTGGGGGCGCGGCCAAGGTCATCCGGGCATTGTCGCGAGGGCGCAGGCGCCGCGCCGGTCGGACTTCGTCGCTGTGGACGCAGGCCGGCGACCCGCGCAGTCAGGCTGGCGGATCCCGAAAAAGGTGACGAGCCTTAACCCCGACACTGGTTGCAACGCTAAGGGCTGCTTGGTTCCCCACCTGACCCGGTTGGGCGCGCTTCCATGCGGGGAGGCCCGTCGGGGTCGATTCTAGACGGGCCGCACCGTTCCGGATAAAGGTCCTGCTGCGCTTCAGCGCAACTGCAAGGCGTCGCCGCCGAAAGTCACGCCGAGCGGCTCGATGAACAGTTGCTTTTCCCCGGCCTCCACCGCACCCGCCACCCAGGCCGGCACGCCGCAGGCGCGGGCCACGGCCACCGTGCGTTCGGCGTCGGCCGCCGGTACGAAGAGCGCGAAGCCGGCGCCCATGTTGAAGGTGCCGTAGGCCTCGGCGTCGTCGTGCCGGGCCAGTTGCTGGATGGTGCGCAGCACGGTGGGCACCGGCGGCACGCTGTGGATGCGGTAGGCGAGCGTCTTGGGGTGGCGCAGCAGCTTGCGCCAGCCGTGGCCGGTGATGTTGGCGGCGTAGTGCACGGCAATGCCGGCTGCCCACAGCGCCTCGGTGACCGGCGAATACAGCGTGGTCGGCGCCAGCAGCGCAGCGCCGTAGCTGAGGCCGGGTTCGATCTCGGTCAGGTAGCCCTGCGGCAAACGCTCGGCCAGCTTGCGCGCCAGCGTCAGGCCGTTGGCGTGGATGCCGCTGCTGGCCAGCAGCACGATGGCGTCGCCCGGGCCCAGCTTCTCGCCCAGGCTGAGGCGCTGCTTGGGGTTGACCAGCCCGGTGCACGAGGCCGCCAGGTCGATGCGCCCGGCTTCGACGATGCCCGCCAGCGCCGGCGTCTCGCCGCCGCCCCAGGCGACCTTGCAGACGTCGCAGGCAGCCTTCCAGCCGGCCACGAGATCTTGCGCCCTCGTGGCATCCTTGAACCAGTCGCTGCCACCGGCGGCCCAGTAAGCCTGCACCACCAGCGGCGTGGCGCCGACGGTGATCAGGTCGTTGATGGCCATGGCGATGGTGTCCTGCGCGATGCCCGCGTACCAGGGGCGCCCGGTAAGTTGCTGCATCTCGTCAGCGACCAGCGTCTTGCTGCCCAGGCATTCGACGATGCTGGCCAGGTAGAAGGGCCCGACGTCGACGACGTAGGCCGATTCGCCGCGCGACTCGGCCACCTCGGCAAAGCCGTGCCCCGGCAGGTGGGCGGCCGTGGCAGCAGCTGCGCGTTGCGCAGCCACCTTCAGCGGATCGATCAGGTCGTACTGGACGCCGGCTTGCTCGTAGCTCAGGGGCGTGGAAGGTGCTTGTGTCATGGCGGCCGATTATCCCCGGCCGCCTAGAATCCGGCGGATGTTGACACCCAAGCTCACGCCCGACCTTGCTACCCGATGGCGCGCAGGCGTCCCCGGGACGGCCGGGCGGATCGCCTGATGTCCTACGTCGTCCTGGCCCGCAAGTACCGCCCGCGCCGCTTCTCCGAGATGGTGGGGCAGGAGCACGTCGTGCAGGCCTTGACCAACGCGCTGCAGACGCAGCGGCTGCACCACGCCTACCTGTTCACCGGCACGCGCGGCATCGGCAAGACGACGGTCAGCCGGATCCTGGCCAAGAGCCTGAACTGCACCGGGCCTGACGGGACGGGCGGCATCACCGCCGAGCCCTGCGGCCTGTGCAGCGCCTGCACCGAGATCGACGCCGACCGCTACCTGGACTACATCGAGCTCGATGCGGCCAGCAACCGCAGCATCGACGAGATCCGCGACCTGATCGAACGCGCAGCCTACAAGCCCGGCATCGGTCGATTCAAGGTCTTCATGATCGACGAAGCGCACCAGCTGACCAAGGACGCCTTCAACGCGCTGCTGAAGACGCTGGAAGAGCCGCCCGACTACCTGAAGTTCGTGCTGGCCACCACCGACCCGGACAAGATGCTGCCGACGGTGCTCAGCCGCTGCCTGCAGTTCAACCTGCGACCGATGGCGCCAGCCACCGTGCGCGAACACCTGCAGCGGGTGCTGGCGACCGAGAACGTGCCGGCCGACGACGGTTCGCTGCGCCTGCTGGCCCGCGCCGCGCGCGGCAGCATGCGCGACGGCCTGTCGCTGGCCGACCAGGCCATCGCCTACGGCGGCGGGCAGCTGACCGAGCGCGTCGTGCGGACCATGCTGGGCAGCGTCGACCGCAGCCACGCGCGGGCCCTGGTCACGGCACTGGCGCAGCGCGACGGCGCGGCCCTGCTGGCTTCGGTCGACGGCCTGCGCAGCCTGGGTCTGTCGTCGTCGGGCACGCTGGAAGAGATCGCGCTGCTGCTGCAGCAGATGGCCGTCGAACAGGCTGTGCCGGGCGCGCTGGACGCGCAGGACCCCGACAGCCAGGACGCCCGCAGCCTGGCTGCCGTGCTGGCCCCCGACGAGACGCAGCTGCTCTACAGCATGGTGCTGCACGGCCGCGCCGAGCTCAGCCTGATGAGCGACGAATACGGCGCGCTGACCATGGTGCTGCTGCGCTTCCTGGCCTTCCCCGCGGCCGGCGCGGCGCCGGCGGTGCGTACCGCCGTGCCGCCCCGAGAGCCGCGCGCAGCGCCCTTGCGCACGCCTGCACCGCCGGCCATCACCTTGCCGACGGTGCCTGCGCCGGTCGCGCCGCGTGCCACCTCACCCAGCGTCTCGCCTGCCAAACCTGCCACGTCGCCTGCCAAATCACCGCCCTGGGACCTGCCCCCGGTCGCGCCCTCACCGGTCGCGGCGGAGCCGGCAACGCCGCCTTTCCAGGTCCCACCCGCAAGCGCACCGGCCAGCGAGCTCGGCGACCGCTGGTACGCGCTGGTCAAGCCGCTCTGCGAACAGGGCCAGCTGGCCGCACTGGCGCGCGAACTGGCGCTGCAGGCCGGCTTGCGCGCCGTCGATGAGGCGGCCACACCGCCGCGCTGGCAGCTGACCGTCGAGCGGGAGACGCTGCGCACCGCCGCGCTGCGCGACAAGCTGACGTCGGTGCTGGCGACCGCGCTGGGTCACGCGGTGGAGTTGGATCTGCAAGCCGGCACGCCCGACGACAGCCCGGCCCGCCGCGACGCCGCCGCGCGCCTTCGCCGCCAGGCCGACGCCGAAGCCACCATCCAGGGCGACCCGGTGGTGCGCGAACTGCTGGCCCAGTTCAAGACCGCGCGCATCGTGCCGGGCTCGATCAAACCCACCTCGAACTGAAGAAGGAAACAGACCATGATGAAGGGCCAACTCGCCGGCTTGATGAAACAAGCCCAGGCGATGCAGGACAACATGAAGCGCGCCCAGGACGAACTGGGGCTGACCGAGGTCGAGGGCCAGTCCGGCGCCGGCCTGGTCAAGGTCACGATGAGTTGCAAGCATGCGGTCAAGCGCGTGGTCATCGACCCCAGCCTGCTGGCCGACGACAAGGACTTGCTCGAAGACCTGGTGGCCGCGGCCTTCAACGATGCGGTGCGCTGCGCCGAGGCGGTCAGCACCGAGAAGATGGGCAAGCTGACCGCCGGCATGCCGCTGCCGCCGGGCATGAAGTTCCCGTTCTGACTTGACCGAGATCGCGCTCCAGGGTCTGGTCGACGCGCTGCGCCTGCTGCCCGGCGTGGGCGTGAAGTCGGCGCAGCGCATGGCCTTCCACCTCCTGCAGCACGACCGCGAAGGCGCGCTGCGGCTGTCGCAGGCGCTGAGCAGCGCGGTGGCCCTGACGCGGCACTGCCAGCGCTGCCACACCTTCACCGAAAGCCCGGTCTGCGCCACCTGCCTGGACAGCCGGCGCGACGGCCGCCAGCTGTGCGTGGTGGAGACACCGGCCGACCAGGCCGCGCTGGAGCGCAGCGGCAGCTACAAGGGCTTGTACTTCGTCCTGATGGGCCGGCTGAGCCCGCTGGACGGCGTCGGCGCGGCCGACATCGGCGTGGCCGACCTGCTGGAACGCGCTGGGGACGGCATCGTCGAAGAGGTCATCCTGGCCACCGGCTTCACCGCCGAAGGCGAGGTCACCGCGCACGCACTGGCCGGCGCGCTGAAAGCCCGCGGTCTGGCCGTGACGCGGCTGGCGCGCGGCGTGCCGGCCGGCAGCGAACTGGAATACGTGGACCTCGGTACCATCGCGCATGCGATGGGCGACCGCCGCTGAGCCGGTCGCCGGGGTCGATTCAGCCCGGCGTGAACAGCGCGGCCACGGCGCTGTGGCCAGCCCGGCGCGCCATCTCGGCCGCGGTCCAGCCGCGCTCGTCCTTCAGCGACGCGTCGGCGCCGCGCGCCAGCAGCAGCCGGGTGGCCTCCGCATGGCCCTGGCCGGCGGCCCACATCAAGGCCGTCAGCCCGTCGGCGTAGACCGCATCGACCGGCACGCCGTGGTCCAGCAGGCGCTGCAGCACGGCACGGTGGCCCTGGCCGGCGGCGTAGAGGACGGCCGGCTTGTTCATGCGGTCCAGCGCCGCCGCGTCGGCACCCGCCGCCAGCAGCGCCTGGACGATGTCGGCATGGCCGGCATAGCTGGCCGCCATCAGCACCGTGACCCGGTCGTTGACCGAGGCCGTTCGCGCGCTGGCGCCGGCTTGCAGCAAGGCGGTGACGAGTGCAGTCTGGCCTTGCTCGGCGGCCATGCGCAACGCGGTCTTGCCCAGGCGGTTGCGCGCATCGACGTCGGCGCCTTGCTGCAAGAGCCGCAGCACCAGGCCCGCGTCGCCCTGGCGCGCGGCCACCAGCAGGCGGGCGTTGAGCTCGGGATGCGGCGTCACCTGTGCAGAGGCCGTGCCGATCCACAGCCAAGCGGCAGCCAACAGGCAGGTGCGTCGGTCAAGCATGGGGGTCTCCGGGCTGCGGCAGCAGGCCCTGCTGCTGGGCAGCATCCAGGGGCCTTCATTTTCCATTGAATTCCGGCTATTCTGATATGCGCCGCCTGGCTAAGGCGCACCCGCAGATCACAACAAACCCGACAGGAGACACGACATGCACTTCTCGCCCCCGCAAACCTTGAACCGCTTGATGGTCGCGATGCTGGCATTGGCCGCCGGCGGCGCCTGGGCGCAGTCCGAGATCCAGGGCGGCGCAGCCGCCACGGGATCGGCAGTCACCAGGAACATCAGCGTCAGCCAGGGTCGTCTCGACGGCGCCGACAAGGACGGCAACAACTTTCTGCATTCCAACGGCAACTACGCGCAGACGCGCTACTACAACGCCGCGCAGATCAACTCGGGCAACGTCGCCAAGCTGCGGCCGGCCTTCACCTTCCAGACCGAGGTGCTGGAGTCGATGGAGACCGCGCCCATCGTCGTCGACGGCGTGATGTACATCACCACCTCCTACAACCACGTCTACGCGCTGGACGCCGTCAGCGGCAAGGAGTTCTGGCACTACAAGCACAAGCAGGGGCCAGTCACGACCTTCTGCTGCGGGCCGAACAACCGCGGCGTGGCGATCCTGAATGACCGCGTCTACATGGGCACGCTGGACGCCAAGCTGCTGGCGCTCGACGCCAAGACCGGCAAGGTGCTGTGGTCGACGCAGATCGCCGACCCCGAGGAGGGCTACTCGGAGACGATGGCGCCGGTGGCCGTCAACGGCAAGATCCTGATCGGCACCAACGGCGGCGAATACGGCATCCGCGGCTTCGTCAAGGCCTATGACGCCAACGACGGCAAGCTGCTGTGGACCTTCAACACCGTGCCCGACAAGGGCCACGAGGGCGTGTGGGCCGAGAACGACGCCACCGGCCGCAACATGAAGCGCGACATCGCCGCCGAGAAGGCGCAATTCGCGAAGCAGGGCGGCGATTTCTACAAGACCCTGGGTGGCGGCGTGTGGATGGCGCCGGCGGTCGACAAGGAAACCAACACCGCCTTCTTTGTCGTCGGCAACCCCAGCCCCGACCTCTACGGCAAGGAACGTCCGGGCGACAACCTCTACACCGACTCCATCGTCGCGGTGGACCTCAACACCGGCGCCTACAAGTGGCACTACCAGTACGTGGCCCACGATGTCTGGGACCTGGACGCCGTCTCGCCGGTGATCCTGACCGAGGCCGCCGGCAAGGACGGCAAGCTGCGCAAGGTCGCCATCCACGGTGGCAAGACCGGCCACATCTACGTGCACGACCGCGCCACCGGTGAGCTGATCCGTTTCAGCGAAGCCATGATTCCGCAGGAAAACATGTGGGTCCTGCCCACGGCGCAGGGCGCGCGCATGCTGCCCGGCGCCAACGGCGGCGTCGAGTGGAGCCCGATGGCGATCAACCCCAAGCTGCGCCTGGCTTACGCGGCCAATCTGCACCAGCCGATGACCTACCACGTCGAGGAATCGAAGTACCCCGGCGGCAAGCTGTGGCTGGGCGGCGCCTTCAAGACCATCGCCAGCGAGAAGCAGTGGGGCCGCCTGGTGGCGGTCAACCTCGACACCGGCAAGATCGCCTGGAAGTTCGACACCGAGCAGCCGCTGATCGGCGGCGTGCTGGCGACCGCCGGCAACCTGGTCTTCAACGGCGAAGGCAACGGCCTGTTCCGCGCTTTCGACGCCAAGACCGGCAAGAAGCTGTGGGAATACCAAGCCGGTGCCGGCGTCAATGCGCCGGCCGTGTCCTACTCGGTGGCTGGCAAGCAGTACGTGGCCGTCGCCGCCGGAGGCAACACCCAGCTCGACTTCAAGCGCGGCAACTCGGTCATCGTCTTCAGCCTGCCCTGATCCGGCCTTCGCGGCCCGATCCCCGGTGGCCCTGCTGCGAGGCGGGGCCACTTTCGTTGTTGCTGTCGGAGGTGTCTTTCCCGTGCGATTCGTTCTTCAATTTCCACCGTTGCTGGCCGGACTGGCCCTGGCCTGCAGCGCGGCAGCCGTCGGCGCCCAGGCTGTGGCGCCCGACATGCGGTCGCATCCCCCGGCCGATGGCGCAGCGCCAGCCGCGCCGCCCAAGGCCGTCGTCTGCATGGCCTGCCACGGCCCGGGCGGACAGTCGGCGCAGGCACAGACACCGGCGCTGGCCGGCCAGTCCGCGCGCTACCTCGACCTGCAGTTGCGCGACTTCCAGGCCGGCCGGCGCAGCAACGAGTTGATGAGCCCGATGGCCAAGGACCTGACGCGCGACGAGATGCGCGAACTGGCGGCCTATTTCGCGGCCCAGAAGCCGATGGAGCAGAGCTTCCGCGCCGACCCCGAGAAGGCGCGTCTGGGCAAGGCCAAATCCGACGAGACCCTGTGCACGATGTGCCACCTCGGCGGCTTCGTCGGGCAGAACGAGATCCCGCGCGTGGCAGGGCAGCGTTTCGACTATGTGCTGAAGCAGCTGGCCGATTTCAAAGCCCGCCGGCGCACCAACGACGCCGGGAACATGACGGCGGTGTCGAACACGCTGAGCGACGCCGACATCGAGAACCTCGCGCATTACCTGGCGGCGCTGTAGCGCCTGCGCCTGCTTTGGTGGCGACGGCGCCCGCGGCGCGCGGGCTCAGTCGGCCACCGCTTCGCGGTAGGCGTGCCACGAGGCATGGCCGACCACCGGCCCGACGACCAGCAAGCCGGCGAACCACGGCAGCATCGCCAGGCCGACCACCACGGCGATCAGCAGCGCCCACCACAGCAACACCGCCGGCTGGCTCAGCACCAGGCGCAGGCTGGTCAGGCCGGCCGTGATGGCGTCGGTCTGGCGGTGCAGGATCATCGGCATCGCGACCACGCTGATGGCGTAGATCAGTGACGCGAAGAGCGCGCCCACGGCGCCCCAGACGACGATGAAGACGAGGTTGTCGGGCGAGAGCAGCGCCAGCAGCGAACCCTTGAAGTCGGGCATGCCGTCGAAGGTGACGGCGAAGACCACCAGCGTGCTGCGCGCCCACAGCATTTCCAGCACCAGCAGCACCACGCCGAAGATGCCGAGCTGCCCGGTGCGCGTGCGCCAGGCGAGGATCGAATCGGCATAGCCCGGCCGGGCGCCGTTTTCCAGCTGCTGGCTGACCCGGTACAGGCCCAGGCAGAGGAAAGGGCCCACCAGCAGGAAACCGCCCGACAGCGCCAGCACATAGGCCGGCGAGCTTTCGAAAACCGCCATCAGCGCCCAGCCCATGACCATGAAACAGGCGCCGTAGAACAGGCCGATGCCGGGCGCACGGATGAAGTCGCGCCAGCCCAGCGCCAGCCAGTGCAGCGGCTGGCCGAAGCCCAGCCGGCGCAGCACGGTGGGAGCGGGGATTTCGTTCACGGTGCACCCTGGTGGCTGGACCTGCTCCTTGGCCGCCCGGGCTGCGTCAGGCCTTCGCGCGCTTGACGCGCAGCAGCTCATCCAGCACCAGGCAGAAGGCGCCGAGTGTGATGGCGCTGTCGGCGGCATTGAAGGCGGGGAAGTACCCCCCCGGAAAGAGAATTCCCAGGACCGGGAGATGGAATTGCAGGAAGTCGACCACGTAGCCGTGCAGCCCGCGGTCGATGGCATTGCCCAAAGCGCCGCCCATGATCATCGCCACCGCGAAGCAGAACAGCTTCTGCGTCGGGTGGCTGCGGATCATCCAGACGATGAAGCCCGAGGCCAGCAGGCCCAGCGCGATGAAGAACCAGCGCTGCCAGCCCGAGCCATCGGCGAACATCGAGAAGGCCGCGCCCTTGTTGTGCGCCCGCACCAGGTTGAAGTAGCCGGTGATGGTTCGGCTGTCGCCGTACTCGAAAGCCTGCATCACCAGGGTCTTGCTGAGCTGGTCGACCAGGATGACCAGCAGCGCCAGCCCCAGCCACAGCGCCATGCCGCCCCGGCCGCTCTGTTTGCGCGCCATCTCAGGCCACCGTGCGGGTTTCGCCCGCGCCGTAGAGGTTGCTGACGCAGCGGCCGCAAATCGTCGGATGGGCGGCGTCGCTGCCCACATCGCTGCGGTAGTGCCAGCAGCGTTCGCACTTGTTGGCGCTGCTGGCCTGCACCTTGGCGCTGAAGGCGTCGCCGGCCTGCAGGTCGACGGCCGAGGTGATCAGCACGAACTTCAGGCCGTCACCCAAGGCAGCCAGCAGCGCGTGGTCTTCGGCGGTGACGCCGAGGGTCACGTTCGCCTGCAGCGAAGAACCCAGGCCGCCGGCCGCGCGCAGCGCCTCGATGTCCTTGTTGACGCCGTCGCGCAGTTCGCGGATGCGCGTCCATTTGGCCAACAAGGCGGTGTCGGGCGCGTCGAAGGCCCAGAAGGTCTGCGTGAAGATCGAGTCGCCGCCGTCGAAGACCTTCCAGGCTTCCTCGGCGGTGAAGCTGAGGAAGGGCGCCATCCAGCGCAGCATCGCGTGGGTGATCTGCCACAGCGCGGTCTGCGCGCTGCGCCGGGCATGCGAACCGGGCGCCGTCGTGTACAGGCGGTCTTTCAGCACGTCGAGGTAGAAGGAGCCCAGGTCCTCGGCGCAGAAGACCTGCAGCTTGCCCACCACCGGATGGAATTCGTAGACCTCGAAGTGCGCCAGGATCTCTTGCTGCAATTGCGCGCTGCGCGACAGGGCCCAGCGGTCGATTTCCAGCATCTGCGTCAGCGGCACCGCGTGCTGCTTCGCGTCGAAGTCGCTGGTGTTGGCCAGCAGGAAGCGCAGGGTGTTGCGGATGCGCCGGTAGCTGTCGACGACGCGGGCCAGGATCTTGTCGTCGATGGACAGGTCGCCCGAGTAGTCGGTGGACGCGCACCACAGGCGCACGATCTCGGCGCCGAGCTGGCTGGTGACCTTGCCCATCTCGATCACGTTGCCCACGCTCTTGCTCATCTTGCGGCCGGCGCCATCGACCGCGAAACCGTGGGTCAGCAGACCGCGGTAGGGCGCTCGGCCTTCCAGCGCGCAGCCGATCAGCAGCGAGGAATGGAACCAGCCGCGGTGCTGGTCGTGGCCTTCGAGGTAGAGGTCGGCCTCGGGCCCGGCTTCGTGGTAGCCGCGGTGACCCGGTGCGCCCTGGTGCGAGCCGCGCAGCACATGGCTGAAAGTCGAGCCCGAGTCGAACCAGACGTCGAGGATGTCGTTGCTCTTGGCGTAGTGCGCGGCGTCTTCGCCGAGCCACTCGGCCGGGTCCAGCCGGCTCCAGGCCTCGACGCCGCCTTCGCCCACCAGCACCGCCGCACGTTCCATCAGCGCCAGCGTGTCGGGGTGCAACTCGCCGGTCACCTTGTGCAGGAAGAAGGGCAGCGGCACACCCCAGTTGCGCTGGCGGCTGATGCACCAGTCGGGTCTGCCCGCGATCATGTCGCGCAGGCGGGCCCGGCCGTTCTCGGGGTAGAAGCTGGTCTGGTCGATGGCCGCCAGCGCGGTCTGGCGCAAGGTTCCTGGCGCCTTGTCGACGGTGAACACGCCCGCGCCTTCGTCCATGCGCACGAACCACTGCGCGGCGGCGCGGTAGATCACCGGCGTCTTGTGGCGCCAGCAGTGCGGGTAGCTGTGCTGAAGGCCGGCGGTGTTGAACAGCCGGCCGGCATCGGCCAGCGCCTGCACGATGACCGGCCCGGCCTTCCAGATGTTCAGCCCGCCGAACAGGGGCAGGGCGGCTTCGTAGCGGCCGTCGCCCTGCACCGGGTTCAGGATCTCGTCGGCCTTCATGCCGTGCGCCAGGCAGGCGTTGAAGTCGTCCACGCCGTAGGCCGGCGAGCTGTGGACCAGGCCGGTGCCATCGTCGGCGGTGGCGTAGTCGGCCAGGACGACAGGCGACAGCCGGTCGTAGCCGGCATCAACCTGGGCCAGCGGGTGGTGGAAGTTCAGGCCGCCGAGCTGCTCGCCCTTCACCGTGGCCAGCACTTCGCCCGTCAGGCCGTAGCGTTCCAGGCACTTCTCGACCAGCGCTTCGGCCAGGATCAGCAGGCCGCGCTCGGAGTCCACCAGCGCGTAGTTCAGCGCCGGGTTGAGGTTCAGCGCCTGGTTGGCCGGCAAGGTCCACGGCGTGGTCGTCCAGATGACGGCGTAGGCGTCCTTGGCCAGCGCCGGCAGGCCGAATGCAGCCGCCAGCTTGGCGGGTTCGGCGGCCAGGAAGCCGACGTCGACCGTGGTGCTCTTCTTGTCGGCGTATTCGATCTCGAACTCGGCCAGCGAGCTGCCGCAGTCGAAGCACCAGTAGACCGGCTTCTGGCCGCGGTAGACATGGCCGCGTTCGACCAGGCGCTGCAGCACGCGGATCTCGCCGGCCTCGTTGGCCTTGTCCATCGTGCGGTAGGGGTGGGCCCAGTCGCCGAGTACGCCCAGGCGCTGGAAATCGACCATCTGCTGGGCGATCTGCTCGCCGGCATAGGCGCGGCTCAGGGCCTGCACCTTGTCGCGCGGCAGGCCACGGCCGTGATCCTTCTCGATCTGGTTTTCGATCGGCAGGCCGTGGCAGTCCCAACCCGGGACGTAGCGCGCGTCGAAGCCGGCCAGCTGGCGGCTCTTGACGACCATGTCCTTCAGGATCTTGTTGACCGCGTGGCCGATGTGCAGCTTGCCGTTGGCGTAGGGCGGACCGTCGTGCAGCACGAACAGCGGCGCGCCGATGCGGGCGTCACGCAGCCGCTTGTACAGGCCGCCGCCTTGCTCGGTGTCGTTCCAGCCGGCGATCCAGCCCGGCTCCCGCTTGGGCAGGTCGCCGCGCATCGGGAAGGGCGTGTCGGGCAGGTTCAGCGTGCGGCGGTAGTCGGGCGTGGCCGGGTCGGCAGGCGTGGGGGCATTCATGGCAAGTCCTCAGGGCCGCAGATGGGCGGCGGGCGGTGCGGGCTGGATGGATCGCGCCGTCAGGGCGGCGCCCGGTGCCGGGGCCAAGCGCCCGGCCTTCAGCGCGCGATCAGGGCGATCAGCGCTGGGGCCGAATCATTCGGTCGCGCGTGCGATGCGTGGTGGCGGGCCAGCGGAAGCGCAGTGACGGCGGCTTGAACATGGCCCTGATTCTAATCGGCGGCTAAGCCGGCGCCTGGGCGTGCCAGGCGACGGCGGCGGCCGTGTCGCGCGCGATGCCGGCGCGCAGCGACGCCAGGCCGTCGTACTTCAGCTCGTCGTGCAGCTTGTGCAGCAGCTCGACCCGCACGCAGCGGCCGTAGCCGCCGTCGCGGCCCAGGGCTTCGGGCCAGTCCAGGCAGTGCACTTCCAGCAGCACGCGGCCGTTGTCTTCCACGGTCGGCCGCACGCCCAGGCTGGCCACCCCCGGCAGCGGCTGCTCGGCCAGGCCGTGCACGCGCACGACGAAGATGCCACTGACGGCCGGGCGTGGGTGGCCGAAGCGCAGGTTCAGCGTGCGAAAGCCCAGCTCACGGCCCAGCTTGGCGCCGTGCACCACGTGGCCGCTGATGGCGTAGGGCCGGCCGAGCAGCGCTTCGGCGTGCGCCATGTCGCCGCTGCGCAGCGCCGCCCGCACCGCCGAACTCGACACGCGCAGGCCATGGACCTCGTAGCTCATCATCCGGGCCACATCGAAGCCGGCCTGCGATCCGGCGGCGTCCAGCATCGCGTAGTCGCCGGCGCGCCTGGCGCCGAAGCTGAAGTCGTCGCCGACCAGCACATAGCGGGCGCGCAGGCCTTGCTGCAGCACGTCGGTGATGAAGGCCTGTGGCGACATCGCGGCAAAAGCCGCGTCGAAGCGCTGCACCACGACGTGATCGATGCCGCAGCGCTGCAGTTCCAGCAGCTTGTCGCGCAGCGTGGCGATGCGCGGCGGCGCCAGCTCGGGCTTGCCGGCCAGCCGCGCGAAATGGTCGCGCGGATGGGGTTCGAAGGTCAGCACGCAGGACGGCAGGCCGCGGTGGCGCGCCTCGCTGGTCAGCAGCGCCAGCATGGCCTGGTGGCCGCGGTGCACGCCGTCGAAATTGCCGATGGTGACGGCGCAGCCGGCCGGAACGTCGGTGCCGTGCAAACGGAAACTGCGGTGGATCTGCATGGCGGCGGATTATCCCGGCGGCAAGGCCAGCAGCCGCCGGTACAGCGCCAGGTAGGCGCCGGCGGCGCGGTCCCAGTCGAACTGGGCCGCGTGCCGGCGTATCGCCTCGGCGCGGCCCGGCTGTGCGTGGCGCGCCAGGCCTTGTTCGACGACGGCGCGCATCGCGCGGGGGTCGAAGTCGTCGAAGTAGTCGGCGGCCGCGCCGCCGATCTCGGGCAGGCAGGTGCGCCGCGCCAGGAACACCGGCTTGCCAAAGTGCATGGCCTCGATCGGCGGCAGACCGAAACCCTCGGTCAGCGACGGGAACAGGAAGCCCGTGCACCGCGCGTAGGCCCAGGCCTTCTGCGCGTCGTTGATGCCGAGGTGGAACTGCAGGTTGGGGAGCTGCACCGTGGCGCGCAACTGCTTGGCGTCGTCGCTGGGCGGGCCGCAAAGCACGAAGTTCATCTCGGGCCAGGACTTGGCCAGCGCGATCAGCGCCTGCGGGTTCTTCGACGGCGACATCCGGCTGAGGTGGAAGAGAAAGGGCCGCTGGTCGTCCAGCGCCCAGCCCGGCAGCGGCTCGCGCGGTGCATCGACGAAGCTGCGCGCGCCGTTGTGGATGACCTGCAGCGGGCCGGTCCAGCCCAGCTGGCGCCGCACGTCGTCGGCGGTGTACTGGCTGATCGCGACGACCTCGTCGGTGCGGCGCATCAGCGCCAGCGTGCGGCGGTGGTGGCGCCAGGTCGAAAAGGCGTTGCGGCCGATCAGGTAGTTCAGGTCGTGGACGGTGACCAGGCGCGCGGCGCTGCCGGGCTCCATGTTCGGCGGCCGATTCTTGTTCAGCTGGTGCAGGCTGTGCCACAGCGCGTAGGGTTGCGGCCGCGCGTGGCGCAGGCGCTGCCAGCGCTTGACATGCAGATAGCCGACCTCGCGGCCGAACAGGCCGTCGAGCGTGTCGCGCAGGTGGAAGTCGATGTGGATGCCGTGCTGCTCGCGCCACTTCGGAGCGACGGCCGCGATGCGCTGGCCGATCTGCAGCGAGAACTCGCCGAGGCCGTCGTGCAGGGCGCCGATGTTGCCCAGGCTGATGCCGATGCGGCGTTCGGGGCCTTCTTGGCCTTCGTGACGTTTTCGGGGCTCGTTCATCGGCGGTCAGTGTATCGGCGAGGACGGTCCGGCCCCGCGGAAAGCGGCTGGCACAATCTTTTGGCCCATGAGTACACCCACCGACCCCTACGCCAGCTGGAAGAACTGGGCGCCCGCTGACTTTGGCCGCCACTCGCCCTACGACGATCGCTACTACCGCTGGCACCTGCAGCGCGCGGGGTTCGACCTGGCGCAGCCGCTGCGCGTGCTGGAGATCGGCTACGGCAATGGCCGCTTCATGGGCTGGCTGCGGGCCGGTGGCCACGCCGTTTGCGGCGTCGAGGCCAACCCGCAGCTGGTCGAGCGCGCGGTCGCTGCCGGCTTTGACGCCGCCGCCGATCCGGACCGCTTCAAGGCGACGGCGCCCTTCGACCTGATCGCCGCCTTCGACGTCCTGGAGCACATCGCCGTGGCCGACCTGCAGCCTTTCGTCGAACAGTTGCTGACGCGTCTGGCGCCGGATGGTCGGCTGCTGCTGCGCTTCCCGAACGGCGAATCGCCTTTCGGCCTGTGGATGCAGCACGGCGACCTGACCCACCTGCACGCGCTGGGGCTGTCGAAGCTGCGCCAGCTGTGCACCGCCTGCGGCCTGCAGATCAGCCACAGCGGCGAAACCCTGCCCTGGCGTGAACAGCCCCCATCGCGCCGGCTGGTCGCGGCGCTGGCGGCCTGGTCGCGTCGCCGCTTCGAGTGGCGGCTGCGCAAGATGTACGGCCTGCCGCGCGGGCTGGACCTGTCGCCGAATCAGCTGGTGGTGCTGACCCGCGCCTGATCAGCCGGCGGGTTGCGGCTGACGCGGGCGATGGCCTCGGCGTACTGCGCCAGCACATGCGGCCAGGCGTACAGGCGCTGCACGTAGGCCGCGCCCAGCTCACCCAGGCGCAGGCGTTCGGCTGGCGGCAAGGCCGACAGCTCGCGCAAGGCCACGCGCAGCTGGCGCCGGCTGCGGTAGGCCCGCCCGGCACCGCTGTTTTCCACGTGCTCGGCCAGCACGCCGCACAGGCCGTTGGCGATGACCGGCGTGCGCAGCAGCATGGCTTCCAGCAGCACCATCGACAGGCTCTCGTAGCGCGAGGGAATGACCAGCGCCGCGGCGCCGGCGATCAGCGCGTTGCGGTCGGCTTCACTGATG
Organism: Betaproteobacteria bacterium; assembly: GCA_947453725.1. GTDB lineage: Bacteria > Pseudomonadota > Gammaproteobacteria > Burkholderiales > Burkholderiaceae_C > Rubrivivax. The sequence continues at coordinate 45,835 of CANGHH010000018.1, forward strand.
AAGCCGGTGCCGACGATGCGCGGGTCGCCGGGGATCTGCATGATGGCCTGACCGACCATCACCAGCCGCGCCTTGGGGTCGCTGCGGGCGTGGGCCTGGAAGACGGCCAGCAGCTCGTCGCAGCCCTTGGCCACGTCGATGCGGCCGACGTAGATCAGGTAGCCGGGCTGCAGGCCGTAGCGCGCCAGCACCTCGGCCACGGCAGTGGAGCTCGGCACCTGCACGTCCATGCCCAGCGCCGCGACCACGGCCTTGCGGGTGTCGATGCCGTACATCCGCGCAGCCAGCTCGCGTTCGGCTTCGGTCTGGAAGATCAGCTCGCCGGCGCTGCGCAGCACCGTGCCGAAGACCGGCAGGTACATCGGCTTCTCGTCGTGCAGCAGCGGCAGCAGGATGCTGCGCCGGCCCCAGACCTGCACACCCCGCGCGCTGGGTTCGTAGAGCGCGGTGTAGAAGATGACGGCGTCGTAGCGCTCGGCCGAATCGGCCAGGTGCCGGAGCAGGGCCTCGCAGTGCGGGCCCTGGCGGCGCAAGAAGTCGACGCCGTCGTGAAAGGGGTCGCCATTCGGCGGTGACACGCGCGGACCGGGCAGCAGCCCGAGCAGGTGGCGCAGCTTGAAGCGCAGCTTGTGGACCAGCGGCACACGGGCGCGTCCGATGTCGTTGCGCAGCGGCTGCGGGAAGCGCAGCACCCGCACGCCGTTGACCCGGCAGGGGCCGGGCGGGTAGGCCATCGCCCAGTCGGTGTAGTCGTGGGCGCAACTGGTCAGGACTTCGACGTCGTACTGCCGGGCCAGCCTTTCGGTCAGCAGGCGCGCGTGCAGTTCGGCGCCGCCATTGATCTTCTCGCCGTAGCGTTGCACGACGACAGCCAGTCGTTTCACGGGTGTGTCCATGGTCTTCCAGTGCAGGCCAATGACTAGCAGCCCGGCGGGGCGTCCAGCCAGCGCCATTGCCCGGGCGCCAGCTCGGCGCTCAGCGCCCATTCGCCGAAGCGACTGCGGTGCAGCGTCTCGACGCGGTTGCCGACCGCTGCCAGCATGCGCTTGACCTGGTGGTACTTGCCTTCGGTCAGCGTCAGCGCCAACGCGCAGTCGCCGGTGCGTTCAGCGGCCGCTGCGCGCACCGGCGCCGGGTCGTCGTCCAGCACCACGCCGTCGCGCAGGCGCTGCAACTGCGTCTCGTCGACCGGGTGCTTGGTGCCCACCTCGTAGACCTTGGCCACGTGGTGCTTGGGCGAGGTCAGGCGGTGGATCAGCGGCCCGCTGTCGGTCAGCAGCAGCAGGCCGGTGGTGTCCTCGTCGAGCCGGCCGATGGGCTGCATGCCGCGCAGCCGCAAGGGGTGCGGCAGCAGGTTCAGCACGCTGGGGTGGTGCTTGGGCTTGCGCGAGCACTCGTAGCCGGCCGGCTTGTGCAGCAGGATCAGCGCCTTCGGCCAGTAGGGCCAGACGACGCCCTGGACCTTGAATTGCAAGCCGGGCGCGCTGACCGGCGCGGCGGGGTCGTCCAGCGTCACGCCGCCGACCGAGACCTGGCCGTGGGCGATCAGACCCGCGCATTCGCGGCGGGTGCCGAAACCTTGACTGAAGAGCACGTCGATAATCCGCATCTGCGCATTTTCACATCGCGCCCAGCGATCGCTGCCCCGCAGCGCCAGGCCCCAGACGAGTCACCGCGGAGAGTACCCAGCATGAAAGCATTGATCTGCGGCGTCGGCGGCCAGGACGGCGCCTATCTGGCGCAGTTGCTCCTGGCCAAGGGCTACGAGGTCTGGGGCACTTCGCGCGACGCGCAGGTGGCCAGCTTCGGCAATCTGCAGCGCCTGGGCCTGCGCGGCCAGGTCACCACGCGTTCGATGGCGCCGAAGGATTTCCGCAGCGTGGTCTCGGTGCTGATGGACTGCCAGCCCGATGAGGTCTACTTCCTGTCGGCCCAAAGCTCGGTCGGCCTGTCTTTCGAGCAGCCGGCAGAGACCCTGGAAAGCATCACCATCGGCACGCTGAACCTGATGGAGGCGGTGCGCCTGCTGCGCCGACCCTGCCGCACCTACCACGCCAGTTCCAGCGAGTGCTTCGGCCATGTCGGCCGGGTGCCGGCGCACGAAGACACGCCTTTCGCACCGCGCAGCCCCTACGCCGTGGCCAAGGCTTCGGCGCACTGGCTGGTGCAGAACTACCGTGAGGCCTACGGCCTGTATGTCTGCAACGGCATCCTGTTCAACCACGAATCACCGCTGCGGCCGGCGCGCTTCGTCACGCGCAAGATCGTGGCCGCGGCGGCACGCATCGCCCAAGGGTCGCCCGAACGCCTGTCGCTGGGCCGGCTCGACATCGTGCGCGACTGGGGCTGGGCGCCCGAGTACGTGCAGGCGATGTGGCTGATGCTGCAACGCGACACGCCGCGCGACTACGTCATCGCGACGGGCGAAGCGCATTCGCTGGAACAGTTCGTGGTCGCGGCCTTCGCCGGCGTCGGCCTGGACAGTCGGCAGCACGTCGACTCCGACCCCAGCCTGTTCAGGCCCACCGACATCGCCTGGAGCCAGGGCGACGCGTCGCGCGCGGCGGCCGAACTCGGTTGGCGGGCCACCTGCCACATGCCCGAAGTGGTGACGCGCATGCTGGCCGCCGAGATGGCGGCTGTGGCTGCAAGCTGAAGAGCGCGCCAGCGGGCCGGCGCGGTTGCCGCGCCGCCCGGTTTCAGACGGTCAGGCGAACACGCCCGCCGTGTCCTGCATGCGGCTGGACACCTCGCCCAGGTGGTGCAGCGTGTCGCCCAGGCTCATCTCGAGCATCGTCAGGCGCTTGAAGTAGTGGCTGGCGATGTACTCGTCGGTGCAGCCGATGCCGCCGTGCAACTGGATGCACTGCTGGCCGACGAAGCGCATGCTGCTGCCCAGTTGCACGCGGGCCTGGCTGATCGCGCGGCGGCGTTGCTCGGTGGGCGTGCCCAGCTTCAGGCTGGCGTAGTAGCTCATCGAGCGGCCCAGTTCGAGCTGCATCTTCACGTCGGCGATGCGGTGGCGGAGGGCCTGAAACCCGGCCAGCGTGCTGCCGAACTGCTTGCGCGTGTTCATGTACTCGACGGTAACGGCGACCAGCTTGTCCATCAGGCCGACGGCCTCGGCGCATTGCGCGGCGATGCCGGCGTCCACCGCGTCTTCCAGCACGGCGTGGCCGTCGGTGGTGATCAGCACAGCGGCGCTGGCCCGCAGCGTGAGGTCGGCGGCGCGTGCGCCGTCCTGCGTGGTGTAGCCCGTCAGTTGCACCGCACCGCGTTCGACCAGGAACAGGGCGATGCCGGCGGCGTCGCTGTCGGCCCCGCTGACCCGGGCTGGCACGATGAAGGCATCGGCCTCGTCGCCGGCCGGCACCACGGTCTTGCGGCCGTCGATTTGCCATCCGCTGGCCGTCTGCACCGCGCGGGTGGTGACGTGGGTCAACAGGTAGCGCGCCGCACGTTCCTGCAGCGCCGGCACGACCATCGCCTCGCCGCTGGCGATGGCCGGCAGCCACTGCGATTGCAGCGCCTCGGGCGCGGCCGCCAGCAGGCGCGGCGCCATCAGCGCGGCGTAGGTGTAGGGCGCGTTGACCAGGCCGCGGCCCAGTTCTTCGCTGACCACCATGGCGTCGATGGCGCCCTGGCCCAGGCCGCCGTGGGCCTCGGGCACGACCAGACCGGTCAGGCCCAGTTCAGCGAGTTCGGCGTAGACGGCGCGCGTCCCGCCACCGGCCTTGGCCAGCGCGTGGCGGCGCTCGAAGGTGAAACCCTTGTCCACCCAGCGGCGCACCGCGTCGCGCAGCGATGCCTGGTCGTCGGAGAAATCGAAGTCCATGTTCAGGCTCCCAGCACGGTTTGCGCAACGATGTTGCGTTGCACTTCGTTCGACCCGCCGTAGATGGTCGTCTTGCGCATGTTGAAGAAGGTGCCGGCCAGCGGCAGCAGCGTGGCCGGCATGGCCAGGTCGCCCTGCCAGCCCGCGTCCATCGCCTCGTCGACCCGGGCGCGGGCCAGCGGGCCGGCGGCCTGCATCATCAGTTCCGAGTAGCGCTGCTGGATCTCGCTGCCGCGGATCTTCAGCAGGCCGGCCACGTCGAGGCTCTGCTTGCCGCTCTTCTCGGCTGACAGCACGCGCAGGACCATCATTTCCAGCGCCACCACGTCGACTTCGAGCAGCGCAATCTGGTCACGGAAGCGGGTGTCGTCGTAGATGCCCTCGGCCTTGGCGATGCGCTTCAGCCGCTCCAGTTCCCGCTTGGCGCGGTTGACGTCGGCGATGTTGGTGCGCTCGTGGGCCAGCAGGTGCTTGGCGTAGGTCCAGCCCTTGTTTTCCTCGCCGATCAGGTTCTCGGCCGGCACCTCGACGTTGTCGAACCAGACCTCGTTGACCTCGGGCTCGCCGTCCAGCAGCACGATCGGGCGCACCGTGACGCCGGGGCTCTTCATGTCGATCAGCAGGAAGCTGATGCCGGTCTGCGGCTTGCCTTCGTTGCTGGTGCGCACCAGGCAGAAGATCCATTCGCCGTACTGGCCCAGCGTGGTCCAGGTCTTCTGGCCGTTGACGATGTACTTGACGCCCGAGGGCGTGCTGACCCGTTCGGCCTTGCACTTCAGCGAAGCCAGGTCGGAACCCGAGCCCGGTTCGCTGTAGCCCTGGCTCCACCAGACTTCGCCGCTGGCGATGCCAGGCAGAAAGCGTTGCTGCTGTTCGGCGTTGCCGAAGGCCATGATCACCGGGGCGACCATCACCGGGCCGAACGGAATGACGCGCGGCGCGCAGGCCAGCGCGCACTCCTCTTCAAACAGGTGCTTCTGGATGGCATTCCATCCCGGGCCGCCGAAGGCCTCAGGCCAGCCCCAGCCCAGCCAGCCCTTCTGGCCCAGGATCTTGGCCCAGCGCTGCAGGTCGTCGCGCGTCAGGCGCAGCGCGTAGCGCACCTTGTGGCTGATGTCCGCGGGCAGGTTCTCGGCCACCCAATGGCGGATTTCCTGGCGAAAGGCGAGTTCTTCGGCGGTGAAGTTCAGGTCCATGAAGGCGGGGCTCCTGCGGTGGCGGGTACAGCCCGCGGTTTTAGCACGACCGTTCTAATTTCGCGTGTCGCTGCTGGGACAAGGCGTGACGGACCGCGGCGCGCGAGGCCGGTCGGCGCGCGACCGTTCAATCGCGGAAGTTGTTGAACGACACCGGCCACTCGGTGATTTCCTTGCGCAGGATGGCCATGGCCGCCTGCAGGTCGTCGCGCTTGGCGCCGGTGATGCGCACCGCATCGCCCTGGATGGCGCCTTGCACCTTCAGCTTGCTGGCCTTCAGCGCCTGCTGCATCTTCTTGCCGGCCTCGGCGTCGACGCCGTTCTTGACCGTGACGGCCAGCTTCAGCTTGTCGTGGCTCATCTTCTGCGGCGTGCCGCTGAAGTCGAGAAAGCGCACATCGACACCGCGCTTGGTGAGGCGGCTGATCAGCACTTCGCGCACCTGTTGCAGCTGGAAGTCGCTGTCGGCCCAGAGCATCAGTTCGCGCGTCTTGGGCGTGGGCGAGTTCAGGTCGACCTTGGCGCTGGAACCTTTGAAATCGAAGCGTGTGCCGATTTCCTTGTTCGCCTGTTCGACGGCGTTTTTCAGTTCAACCAGGTCGGGTTCGATGACGGCGTCAAAGCTGGGCATGGGCAGGTGCGTTCGGTGGACGGAGAGGGCCCTGAATATGCCCGAAAATGGCCGGATGTCCGTGCCCATCCCCCCTGTTCCGCTCGACGTGCAGCACCGCGCCAGCCTGCGCGACCACAACACCTTCGGCCTGCCGGCCGTGGCGCGCACCCTGGTCCACCTGAAAAGCGAGGCGGACGTGCGCCGCGTCGTCGACCACCCCGATTACGGCCTGGCGCCCAAGTTCATCCTCGGCGGCGGCAGCAACGTGGTGTTGACCCACGACCTCGATGCGGTGGTGCTGAAGGTCGAGATCAAGGGCCGCCGACTGTTGCGCGAGGACGCCGACGCCTGGATCGTCGAGGCCGGCGCCGGTGAAAGCTGGCACGACATCGTGGCCTGGACGCTGGAAAACGGCTGGCCGGGGTTGGAGAACATGGCGCTGATTCCCGGGCTGATGGGCGCTTCGCCGGTGCAGAACATCGGTGCCTACGGCGTCGAACTGAAAGACCGCTTCGAGTCGCTGGACGCGGTGGATCTGGTCACCGGCCGCAGCGTGACGCTGGGCGCCGCCGAATGCCAGTTCGGCTACCGCGACAGCGTCTTCAAGCAGACCGGCTTCGGTGGCCTGGCGGGCAAGAGCGTGATCACCCGCGTCCGCCTGCGCCTCCCCAAACCCTGGCAGCCGGTGCGCGGCTACCTCGACATCGAACGCAAGTTGGCGGAGACCGGCCAGCACGAACCCGACGCGAAGACCGTCTTCGACTGGATCTGCGCGATCCGCCGCGCCAAGCTGCCCGACCCGGCCGTCATCGGCAACGCCGGCAGCTTCTTCAAGAACCCGGTGGTCACCCCCGAGCAGTGCCGCGACATCATCGGCCGCGACCCGGAAATCGTCCATTACCTGATGCCCGACGGCTCGATCAAGCTGGCCGCCGGCTGGCTGATCGACGCCTGCGGCTGGAAGGGCAAGTCGGTCGGCCGTGCCGGCGTCTACGACAAGCAGGCCCTGGTGCTGGTCAACCGCGGCGGCGCCAGCGGCGCGGAGGTGGTGACGCTGGCCCGCGCGATCCAGGAAAGCGTCTACGGGCGCTTCGGCATCCGCCTGGAGCCCGAACCGATCATCGTTTGAGTCCGCCCGCCGGCACGGCAGCCTGCGCCAGTGCGGCCTGCGCGGCGATCCGTGTGGTCGGCAACTGCGCTTCGAAGTGCTGCACCAGGCGGGCAATCTCGTGCGCGGGCAGATGCGCCGCGCCATCCTGCAAGGCCTGGGCCGTCTGTGCCAGGCCGATCAGGCCGAGGTTGAGCGCTGCACCCTTGGCGGCATGGGCATGGACGCGCAGGTCCAGCAATTGCGCATCGCGAACCGCCGTTCGCAGGCGCTGCACGGTTTCGGGGCCCTGGTCCAGGAAGCTGGTGATCAGCGCGGCCAAGCGCGGCGCCGGGATGGCCTGCAAGGTCAGCGTCATCGCCGCCGGGTCGACCAGCCCACCCGCTGCCGGCGCGCCAAGCTCAGCGCGCGCCGGGCCCGTCGGCGCCCGCAGGTCCTTGGCGCTGCTGGCGCCGAACAAGCGGCGCAGGCAGGTGGCCAGCACCGGTGCACTGACCGGCTTGGTCAGGAAGTCATTCATGCCGGCAACCAGGCAACGGTCCTTGGTGTCGGGGAAATCATCGGCCGTCAGCGCCACGATGGGCACCGTCGAGCGCCGCAGGTCCGCCAGGGCACGGATGGCGTGGGTCGCGCCGATGCCGTCGAGTACCGGCATGTACAGGTCCATCAGGATCAGGTCGAAAGGCTGCGCAGCAGCGGCTTCAACGGCCTCCTGGCCATTGGCCGTGAAGTGCATGCGGTGCCCCATGCCCTCGAGCAGCGCCGCCATGTAGTTGCGGTTGACCGGGTGGTCTTCGGCCACCAGCACGCGCAGGGCGCGCGGCGGGGTGGCCTCGGCCGGCCCCATCAGCGCGGCCCCGTCGGGCGCGTCGGGCAGCACCTGCAAGGGCATCCAGAAGGTGAAGCGGCTGCCTTCGCCGGGTCGGCTGTGCAGCGTGATGTCGCCACCCATCAGCCGGGCCAGGCTGCGCGCGATTTCCAGCCCCAGGCCGCTGCCGCGGCGCTCGCGCGAAAGCTCGCCTGGCAGAAAGCGACTGAACAGCCGGGCCTGGGTGGCCTCGTCCATGCCGATGCCGGTGTCCGTGACGATGAATTCGAGCCGCGGCCCGCTGGCGCCGGTCGTCGCGCCTTCCGGCAGGGCGGCCAGGCAACGGACGTCGAGCAGGACTGTGCCGTGGTCCGAGAACTTGATCGCGTTCGACAGGAGGTTGGCGACGACCTGCTTGACCCGGGTCGCGTCCAGCAGCATGCGCACCGGCACCGCCGGGTCGGCGTCCAGGTGCAGGGCCAAGGCTTTGGCGTCTGCCTGCGGCCGCATCAGCGCCTCGACGTCGCGCAGCAGCGCGCGCAGGGTGGCCGGCGCGGGCGACAGCGACAGGCGGCCACTGTCCAGCTGCGACAGGTCGAGGACGTCGTTGAGCAGCGCCATCAGCTGGTCGGCCGATTCGGTGGCAGCGCGCAGGTAATCGATCTGCCGCGGCGTCAGCCCGGCTTCGCGCAGCAGCGACAGCCTGCCCATCAGGCCGTGAAACGGTGTCCGGATCTCATGGCTCATGTTGGCCAGGAAGGCGCTCTTGGCCTGACTGGCGGCTTCGGCCTCGTGGCGCGCCAACTGCAGCTGCTGCGCCAGATCCTCCAGCGCAGACCGCCTTGCGCGCAGCTGCCGCAACTGACGCAGCACCAGGGTCGCGCCCGCCGCCATCAGCAAGGCCAGCAGCGCGGTGAGCATCAGGGCCAGGCGCTGGTCGGCGGCGCCGGCGCGGGCCTTGAGTTCCAATTCCTGGACGCGCTGGCGCAGCACCGCGGCCTCGCCGTGGCTATCGCCCTTCGCCACGACCGCGGACTCGATCGACGGCAGCCCCCGCCAGGGCAGGAACTGCCGCGCCTGCACAGCGGCCAACGCCAGCAGGGCCAGCAGCAGGGCGATGCAGACCCAGCCCAGCACCGTCAGCCGCGGCGCCTGGCCCGCGACCTGGTTGCGGGTGTCCTGCAGCAGGCTGTCGAGAAGGGGCATGCCGGTGGATCGCCAGCGTTGCGCTTCAGCCGCCCTGCAGCATGTCGCCCAGCTCCAGGCCGGTCAGGGCCTTGGCGCCGCGCACCAGCCAGTACATCAGGCCCATCATCATCAGCATGCAGGGCACAGCGATCACCGGGTAGCTGAGCGCCGTCAGCCGGCCCAGTTCCTCGTTGAAGGCGGCGGTCCCGGCGGCGCTGGTCACCACCCAGCGCGCCAACCCGTAGTTGGCCACCGACGAAAAGAAGAAGGTACCGGCCAGCATCACCGTGCCGGCGCGCAGTCGGCGTTCGAAAGCATCGGTTTCGCCGCGCTCGGCCAGCGCGAAGTGCACGCGGTCGACGTCGAACAGCGCGGCGTTGAAGACCATCATGCGGATCAGCGGCGTGCGCGTCCAGGTGCTGCCGAGGATGACCAGGCCGATCAGCCCCGGTACCGCGGCTTCCTTGACGGCCAGCCAACGGGCGTCCAGCGACAGCAGGCCGATGGCCCCGGTGAGCAGCGTGCTGACGACGCCCAGGCCGGCCATCCAGTTGATCTTGCGGCGCTGGTAACCGTCCCACAGACCCCAGGCCAGGGGGAAGGCCAGCGCCAGCAGCAGCGCGTAGACGGTACCCAGCCGGTCGGCGCTGCTGAGCTTGGTGAGGATCAGCGCGGGCAGGGCGATGGTGATGCCGATCTCGATCAGCGGGTTCGGCTTCTTGTCTTGAAGCGGTGCGCGGTCGGCGGCCGCTGCGGTGCCCGCCAGCGCGGCGGGTTCGGTCGTGTCGGATGGGTGCATGGGGCGGGACTGTGCCACGCCTGCGGCCGTTTGCACGCTGCCCGGTCAATGCAAAGGCTGTCGGGACAGCCAGATCCGCTGGACTGGCCCGCGCTAATCCTGGCGGCAGGCTGCGGTCTGGCCCGCTGCGGGCGGCTGCGGCGCCTGACCCAGGCCCAGCTGCAGACGCAGCCGCGCTGCAACTTCACGCAGCACGGGGCTGGCCGCTCCGGCGGCGCAGTCCAGGGTGCGACGGGCATACTCCGGGTCGTGCTGCAACCGCTCGACATGGATGCGCATGCCGTGCCCGGCCAACAACCACTTGAGCTCGATGATGTCGACCAGACAGCTGGTGGCTGGCAGCGGGACGGGGATGGCGCTGGTGAACATGGGCATGAACCGTCACCCTTTAACGGCGTTTTCCCCCGCCCAGCTGACACCCGATTGGGTTGATGACTCCAGAAAATGTTGTCGGATGTCACCGTTCCGCCCCCTGCTGTTTGTCTTTCCCGCATGAACGCTTTGCTCCCGACCCCCATTTCCACCCCATTGACCGGGCTGCAGGCGCAGCTGTCCGACGCCGGCTGGGCCGTCATCGACGCTGCCGCGCTGCGCGTGCTGTGCGGCCTGACAGCGGAATCCCTGCCCAGCTGGCAAGGCCACTGGCCGGCGCTGCCGCCCGACCGCCACCTGCGCGACGGCGGCCATTACCGCCGTCGGCGCCATGGCTGCTTCGTGGTCACGCCCGAGGCGGTGCAGCCGGTGCCGCACCGCGCGCACTGGCAGCCGGTCGACTACAACGCGCTGCACGGCGGTTTCCAGCGCTGGTTCGACCCGCTGCCCGAAGCGCTGGCGCAAGACCCGGCCTGGGCGCGGCTGCTGCAGGGCCTGGCCGGTGTGGCTGACACGCTGCGCGGCCAGCGGCCGTGGTTCGTCGAGGCCCACCCCTTCCGCATCGACACCGCAGGCGGCATCGGGCGGCCGACGCCCGAGGGCGCGCACCGCGACGGCGTTGACCTGGTCGCCGTCCTCATCGTCGCGCGGCACAACGTCAAGGGCGGCGAGACACGCGTGTTCGATGCCGTCGGTCCGCAGGGCGTGCGCTTCACGCTGGCCGAACCGGGCAGCGCGCTGCTGCTCGACGACGAACGGGTGATCCACGAAACCACCCCCATCCAACCGCTGGATCCGGCGCTGCCGGCCTGGCGCGACACCCTGGTCCTGACCTTCCGCCAAGGCGGCTTCCAGGGTCCTGAAGGAGATTTGACCGCATGAACGCATCGGCCCTTCCCGCGCTGGCGATCACCCACGCCGACATCGAAGCCGCCGCCGCCCGGCTGCTGGGCGTGGCGCACCGCACGCCGGTGCTGACGTCCAGCACCTTCGACGCCCGCACCGGCGCCCAGGTCTTCTTCAAGTGCGAAAACCTGCAGCGCATGGGCGCCTTCAAATTTCGCGGCGCCTACAACGCCCTGGCCCAGTTCACGCCCGAACAGCGGCGCGGCGGCGCGATCGCGTTTTCTTCCGGCAACCACGCCCAGGCGATCGCGCTGTCGGCGCGCCTGCTGGGCATGCCCTCGGTCATCGTGATGCCGCAGGACGCACCGCCGGCCAAGCTGGCCGCCACCCGCGACTACCAGCAGGGCCAGGCCGGCAGCGAGGTCGTGCTTTACGACCGCTACAGCGAAGACCGTGAAGCCATCGGCCGGCGCCTGGCCGCCGAGCGCGGCATGACGCTGATCCCGCCCTACGACCACCCGGACGTGATGGCCGGGCAGGGCACTGCCACGGCCGAACTGCTGGAGGACACCGGGCCGCTGGACCTGCTGCTGGTCTGCGTCGGCGGCGGCGGCCTGATCTCGGGTTGCGCGGTTGCCGCCCACCACCTGAGCCCCGGCATCCAGGTGGTCGGCGTCGAGCCCGAGGCCGGCAACGACACCCAGCAAAGCCTGGCCCGCGGCGAGATCGTCCACATCGACACACCGCAGACCATCGCCGACGGCGCGCAGACGCAGCACAGCGGGCTGCTCACCTTCCCGGTGATCCAGCAACTCGTCGGGCGCATCGTCACCGTCACCGACGCGGAACTGATCGCCACGATGCGCTTCTTCGCCGAGCGCATGAAGCTGGTCGTCGAGCCCACCGGCTGCCTCGGCGCGGCAGCGCTGCTGCACGGTGTGGTGCAGGCCCGCGGCCAGCGCGTCGGCGTGATCGTCAGCGGCGGCAACGTCGACCTGGCGCGCTACGCGCACTGGCTGAGCGGCGGCCTGCGCTGAAGCGCGGCCTGCCGACTTCCTTCCTCCTTCTTCGTTCCCAGGACCTGATGCCCATGGCCGACGCCACACCGAACACCCCCGCAACGGCCCCCGATGCCGAAGCAGCCCGGCGCCAGCAGGCGCTGGTCAACGCGCTGCTGGCGCGCCCGGTGGCGCACGGCAGCGGCAGCGTGGAGCTGGCCGGCCGCGCCTTCGACTACACCACGCAGGCCGCTTTCTCGCCGGTGATGCCCGACGGCCTGGACGGCGCTCACGCCGAAGCCGAAGCCGCCGTGATGACCACGGCCTACCTGCTGAAAGGCGCCGACCCGCGCCAGCGCCCGCTGTGCTTCGCCTTCAACGGCGGTCCGGGATCGGCGTCGATCTGGCTGCAGTTGGGCGCGCTGGGCCCGCAGCGCATGGTCGTGCCCGACGACGGCAGCATGCCGCAGGCGCCCTATGCCGTCGAAGCCAACCCGCACAGCTGGTTCGAGCACTTCGACCTGGTCTTCATCGACCCGCCGCACACCGGCTGGTCGACCACCGCCAGCGAAGCGGCGCGCAAGAAGCTGCTCTCGGTGGACGGCGACATCGCCGCGCTGGCCGAGGTGATGCGCCACTGGCTGACGCGCCACCAGCGCTGGGGCTCGCCGATCTACCTGGCCGGCGAGAGTTACGGCACGACGCGCGGCGCCGGCCTGGCGCTGAAGCTGCAGGACCTGGGTGTGGTGCTCAGCGGCGTGGTCCTGGTGTCCTGCGCGATGGACCTGCAGACCCTGGTCTTCGCGCCGGCCAACGACCTGCCCTACGCCTTGTTCCTGCCGGCCATGGCCAACGTGGCCCAGTTCCATGGCCTGCTGCAAGGGCCACTGGCGGCCTCCTCCGAAGCCGCGCGCGCGGCGGCCGAAGCCTTCGTCCAGGACGACTACGCCGCCGCCTTGCAGGCCGGGTCGCGGCTGTCCGAGAAGCAGCGCAGCCGCATCGGCCGGCGCCTCAGTGAGCTCACCGGGCTGCCGCGCGCCCTGGTCGAAGAGAAGAATCTGCGCATCAGCGACCAGACCTTCTTCTTCGAGGCCCTGCGCGACCGCGGCCTGATGGTCGGCCGGCTTGAGGCCCGCGCCACCGGCGCGATGGCCGCCAGCCGCACCCGCGACTGGGAATTCGACCCCGGCATCGAGGCCATCGCCGGGCCCTACACGATGGCCGCGCTGGCCTACTTCAGCGGCCCGCTGGGCGTCGACCTGGATGCCCGCTACCAGGTGCTGTCGCGCGACGTCAACAAGGGCTGGGACTGGCGGCGCAGCGGCAACAGCCACGACGGCTTCTGCAGCACCACGCCCGACCTGGCGCTGGCGCTGCGCCGCAACCCCCGGCTGCGCGTGCTGGTGGCCAGCGGGCGCTACGACCTGGGCACGCCTTACAGCGCCAGCGACTGGTCGCTGGCCCACCTCGACGTCTCGCCGGCCGTGATGGCCCGCGTGCAGCACCGCTACTACGACGCCGGTCACATGATGTACACGCGCCAGGCCGACCTGCAGCAGCTCAAGAACGACGTCGCCGCCTGGCTGGCGGCCTGAGACCGGTCAGAGCAGGCGCTGCAGTTGCGGCGCGTGCTGGTCCAGCGCGCCTTTCAGCGCGGCGTCTTCGCGGCCGAAGGTGAAGTCGGCGAAGTCGAAACCCGGGCCGACGGTGGCGCCGACGTAGGCGTAATCGCCCAGCGGCTCGGCGGCCTGCCACCAGCCGGCCGGCACCACGTGGCGCGGCGCGCCTTCGGCGCAGGCCGGCAGCAGGTCCACCGCGGTGAAGGCGCTCAGGTCGGGCGGCGCCAGCCACAGCCGCAGCGCCGGGCCTTCCAGCAGGTGCCAGACCTCGTCGGAGCTGACGCGGTGCCAGGCCGAGAACTGGCCGGCGGCGAGCAGGAAATCGATGCTCGTCAGCCCCGGCCGGAGCGGCCGGCCGTCGCCCGGCTGCACGGTCTGCGCCGAGCGGAAGACCTCGGCGTAGTGGCCGCCTTCCGGGTGCGGCCGCAGGGCCAGCAGGCGGGCGATTTCGGCGGCGCGCCGGGTCAGGCCGGGCGGGAGGGGCAGGGCGGTGTTCATCAGAGGTCCCGCACGTCGGTGATCGGCTGGCTGCCGAAGTCGGCCTTGGCCAGCACCTTCAGCACCTTGCTGGCGGCCAGCGCCGGACTCATCAGCAGGCCGCCGGTCTGCATGCCGACGAAGCGCTCGCGCTCCGGGAAGCGCTCGGCGCTGGCGCTGCGCAATTGCAGCTGCATGTCGGTGTCGATGACGCCGGGCGCCAGCGACACGACGCGGGCCCCGTTCGGCGCCGCGGCCTCTTCGAGCGCGACGGCGCGCGCCAGGTTGTCCATGCCGGCCTTGGCCGCGCAGTAGGCGGCGCTGCCGGCGATGGCATAGCGGCCCAGGCCCGACGAGATCATCAGCACCTTGCGCGGCATCTTCCAGGCCGCGGTGGCGCGCAGGAAGGCGGCGGTCAGCAGCATCGGCGCTTCGAGGCCGACGCGCAGCGCGCGCGCCAGGTCGGCGCCGCGCCCGGCCGACAGCGGCGCCGGGTCGGAGACCACGCCGGCGTTGTTGATCAGCGTCACCGACGCGATGGCGCTGGCGTCCTGCGCGGCCAGCCAGCCGGCGAGGCGTTCGGCCACCGGCTCGCTGTCGACCAGATCGACTTCCCAGCTGATCAGCGCGCTGCCCGGCGGCACCGCGGTGACGGTCGGCTGGCGGGCCAGCGCCAGCACCTGGTGGCCCTGCGCCAGCAGCTGTTCGGTCAGTGCCAGGCCGAGGCCGCGCGAGGCGCCGGTGATGAGAGTCAGGTGTCGGGTCATGGTCGGTGTCGAAGTCGGCTTGGCGCGGACTGTAGCGCCGGCCTTCAAAACGGCGCGGGGCTGTTGAAGGACAAGCGCGAGCCGCTGGTCGGGTGGTCGAAAGCCAGCTGCGTGGCGTGCAGCAGCAGGCGCGTCGCGAGCAGCGGCGGCGGCGCGTAGAGCGCGTCGCCGCGCACCGGGTGGCCGATGTGCTGCAGGTGGACGCGCAGCTGGTGGGTGCGGCCGGTGACGGGGGTCAGCGCCAGCCGCGTGGCATCGGCCTGGCGCTGCAGCACGCGCCACTGCGTCAGCGAAGGCCTGCCGGCGGCGGCATCGACCTGCTGGCGCGGCCGGTTCGGCCAGTCGGCGGCCAGCGGCGCGCTGATCTCGCCTTCGTCGCCGGCCACCACGCCTTCGACGACGGCCTCGTAGCGCTTGTCCACGCGCCGTGCCTCGAAGGCCATGCTCAGCGTCCGCTGGGCGGCTGCGCCGCGGGCAAAGACCATCAGGCCCGAGGTCGCCATGTCCAGCCGGTGCACGACCAGGGTATCGGCGTGCAGGGCCAGCAGCCGCGCGTGCAGGTTGTCGGCGCCGGCCGCGCCGCGCCCCGGCACGGCCAGCAGGCCGGTGGGTTTGCAGACGACCAGCAGGGCTTCATCGGCGTAGAGCAAGGACAGGGGCGCCTCCCAGCAAGGCGTCGCGCCGGGCCAGCGCCGGAAACAGCTTCAGCCACAGTCCGGCCACCAGGAGCGTGCCCAGGCCGCCGAGCAGCACCGAGCCGACGGGCCCGAGCCAGGCTGCGGTGGCGCCCGACTCGAATTCGCCGAGCTGGTTCGACGCGCCGACGAAGACCGCGTTCACCGCGCTGACGCGGCCGCGCATCGCGTCGGGCGTTTCCAGTTGCACCAGCGTCGAACGGATGACCACGCTGACCATGTCGGCCGCGCCCGTGACGGCCAATGCCAGCAGCGCCGGCGCGAAGTGCGACGACACCCCGAAGGCCAGCGTGCCCAGGCCGTAGGCGGCGACGGCCGCCATCAGCAGCGGTCCGGTGCGGCGGTGGATGGGCCAGCGGGTCAGCGCCAGCGACATCAGCAGCGCGCCGACCGCCGGCGCGCTGCGCAGCACGCCCAGGCCCCAGGGGCCGGTGTGCAGGATGTCCTTGGCGTAGATCGGCAGCAGCGCGGTGGCGCCGCCGAACAGCACCGCGAACAGGTCCAGCGAAATGGCGCCGAGCACGACCTTGTGCCGCCAGACGAAGTGCACGCCGGCCAGCAGGCTGTCCAGCGTCACCGGCGCCAGCGGCGGCGGCTGGTGGCTGTAGCGCAGCGTCAGGCACAGCGCGGTGGCCGCCGCGAACAGCGTGGCGCAGACGCCGTAGGTAGCGGCCGCGCCAGCGGTGTAGATCAGGCCGCCCAGCGCCGGCCCGGCGATGATGGCGCCCTGCATGCCGGCCGAACTGGCGGCCAGCGCACGCGGCAACAGGGCCTGCGGCACCAGCAAAGGCGTCAGCGCCTGCTGCGCCGGCATCTGGAAGGCGCGGACGGCGCCCAGCACCACCGAGATGCCCAACAGCAGCCCGCGCCCGGCGTGGCCGCCCAGGCTGGCCGCGCACAGCAGCACCGCCACCGCCACTTGCAGCGACAGGCACAGCGCCAGGATGCGACCGCGGTGGTGGCGGTCGATGACGTGCCCGGCCAGCAGCGCCAGCGCCAGCGCCGGCAGGAACTGCAGCAGCCCGACCAGGCCCAGGTCCCAGGCCGACCCGGTGGTGTCGTACATCTGCCAGGCCACGGCCACCATCAGCATCTGGCTGGCTGCCACGCTGCACAGCCGGGCCACCCACAGGCGCAGGAAGGCCGGATGGCCGCGCAAGGCATCGGCGTCGTTCATGCGGCGCTCGCCCGCATCCGCGAAGGTCCTTGGTCGGTTGGCAATTTCAGCAAGTGGCCATGGCGCAACGGACATTGTCCACCGCGCCATCGGCCGCGTCCTGCGGGTAAGGCTCGATGACGGCGGACCGGCGAGGCGTTACACCAGAGGCCTCGCCATCAGGAGTGTTCCTTGACCACCCTTCATTCCAAGCCGCACAGCAGCACCTACTGGCCGGCCCGCCTGCCCCGTGAACTGGTCATTCCCGAAACCACGCTGTGGTTCAACCTCGAAGTCACCGCCAGGCGCTTTCCGAAGCGCACGGCCTACCAGTTCTTCGGCCAGGCGCTGAGCTACGCCGAACTGCACCGCCAGGCCGAAGCGCTGGCCGGCTGGTTGCAGGCCCAGGGCGTCAAGGCTGGCGACCGCGTGCTGCTGTTCATGCAGAACTGCCCGCAGTTCGTCGTCGCCTTCTACGCGGTGCAACGCGCCGATGCGGTCGTCGTCCCCGTCAATCCGATGAACCGGGCCGAAGAGTTCGGCCACTACATCGTCGACCCGCAGGCCCGGGTGGCCATCACCACGGCCGACCTGGCGCCGATCGTGGCCGAGGCCAATGCCCGCGTGCCCGAGGCCCAGCGCCTGCAGCAGGTGTTGGTGACGCGCTACACCGACACCATGCCGGCCGTCATCGATGCGGCCGACGCGCCGTCGCCAGCGATGCAGGCCTGGCTGACGGCCGACCCGCCGCTGCCGGCCGGCTGCACGCGCTGGACCGATGCGCTGGCGGCGAACCTCGCGGCCACGCCGCCCACCGCCCAGGCCGACGACATGGCCCTGCTGCCCTACACCTCGGGCACCACCGGCATGCCCAAGGGTTGCATCCACAGCCACCGCACGCTGATGCCCAATGCCATCGGCGGCGCCCTGTGGAGCCACGCCAGCACCGAGACGGTCAGCCTGGGCGTGGTGCCGATGTTCCACATCACCGGCATGCTCTACGGCGTGCTGGCGCCGGTGCTGGCCGGCAGCACGGTGGTGATCCTGCCGCGCTGGGACCGCGAACTGGCCGGCCGGGCCATCTCGCGCTACGGCGTGACACACTTCACCTGCATCCCGACGATGATCATCGACCTCTTCGCCAGCCCGAACTACAAGACCTTCGACCTGTCCAGCCTGCGCTACCTGTCGGGCGGCGGCGCGGCGATGCCGCAGGCGGTGGCCGAGCGCCTGCAGGCCGAGTTCAAGCTGACCTTCGCCGAAGGCTATGGCTTGACCGAGACCGCCGCGCCCAGCCACGCCAACCCGCCCGAGCGCGCCAAGCTGCAATGCCTGGGGATCCCGATCTACGGCGTCGACAGCCGCATCATCGACCCCGAGACCCGGGCCGAACTGCCGCCGGGCGAGGTCGGCGAAATCGTCACCCACGGGCCGATGGTCTTCAAGGGCTACTGGGGCCACCCTGAGGCGACGCGGGCGGCCTTCATCGAGATCGACGGCAAGCCCTTCTTCCGCACCGGCGACCTCGGCCGGCGCGACGAGGACGGCTACTTCTTCATCACCGACCGGCTGAAACGGATGATCAATGCCAGCGGCTTCAAGGTCTGGCCCAGCGAGGTCGAGCTGCTGCTTTTCGGCTGCCCGATGGTGCAGGAGGCCTGCATCATCGCCGCGCAGGACGACTACCGCGGCGAGACGGTGAAGGCCGTGATCGTGCTGCGCGAAGCGGCTCGCGGCAAGACCAGCGAGCAGGACATCATCGACTGGGCGCGGGCGCACATGGCCGTCTACAAGGTGCCGCGCCAGGTGCAGTTCGTCGACGCGCTGCCCAAGAGCGGATCGGGCAAGGTGATGTGGCGTTCGCTGCAGGAGCAGGAACGGGCGGCGTCCCCGGCGGTGCAGGCCGGCTGAAGCGGCGCCGGGCTCAGTCGCCCGGCGCGCCGACCTGCACCAGGGCCCTTTGCAGGGCGCGCGCGTCGTTGCTGGCGCGGTGGCGGGTCAGCCCCAGGTCCTGCAGCGCCGCCAGCCGCGCCGCGTCCAGGCGTTCCAGGTGGGCCTCGTCGAGCAGGGCGCTGACCGACTCCAGCCGGAAACTGGCGCGCAGGTCGGCGGCGTCGAACAGCGCGGCCAGCCACGGGTAGTCGTGGGCCCAGCCGTCGCAGTAGACCGTGCGGCCGCGCAGGTCGCGGTTCAACGCCAGCGCCACGTCGCGAACCGCCTGGCCGTGGTCCATCAGGGTGCTGCGTCCGATGCCGTGCACCTGTTCGGCCAGCGGGTCCCAGTGCGTCCACTCGGGCATCGGCCGCACCAGCATGCAGGCGGCACGCCCGTCGGGCAGCACGTAGCCGACTTCGATGGGGTAGCTGTGGCGGCCGAATCCCGAGGCCTCGATGTCGAGGACACAGGGCGGAGGTGTCAGCAGGGCGGCAGGCAGGGTGAGAGACCGGGTGACAGGCAGGGTGATGGACAGCGCAGGGTGCTCGCCGCATCTTGCGCGCAGATTCCGCGCCAGGGCCCGCGCAACGCGGCCCGCCGCGTGCAAAAGTCACCCCGCCCGGCCGCCGGCCGGGGTCAAGGTGGCCCGTGCGCAGCCCCAGCCACCGTGGCCGCCTTCGGCTGACCCAGGCGCTGGGCACCGTAGATGCCGCGGTGCCCCGACACGCCGTAGCTGATGACGCAGGCGACGATGGCGTGGCCGCCGATGTCGGCGCCGAACAGCTCGATGGCCATCAAGGTGCAGGCCAGCGGCGTGTTGGCGGCGCCTGCAAACACGGCCACGAAGCCCAGCGCCGCCATCAGCGCCACGGGCATGTGCAGCAGCGGCGCCAGCGCATGGCCCAGCGTGGCGCCGATGACGAACAGTGGCGTCACCTCGCCGCCCTTGAAACCGCTGGCCAGCGCGGCGACCGTGTAAGCCATCTTGACCGCGAAATCCCACGGCGGCAGGGAGGGCCCGAAGGCCTCGGCGATCAGCGGGAGTCCCAGGCCCGCATAGCGCCAGCCGTCCAGCCCGACCAGGGCCGCGGCGATCAGCGCGCCACCGAGCAGCGGGCGCAGCGGGCCGTAGGCCAGGTGCCGCTTGACGATGGCCGACAGGCGGTGGGTGGCGGCGGCGAACAGCCGGCCGACCAGCCCGAAGGCGGCGCCGGCCAGCAGCACCGCGCCCAGGCCCCAGACCGACCACGGCGGTATCACGCCCGCCGGGTGGTGCACATGGTGGACGCCCCAGGCCAGCGTGGTCTGGTCGCCGACCAGGGCCGCCAGCACACAGGCCAGCAGCGCGTCGTAGCGCAGGCGGCCGATGGCCAGCACCTCCAGCGCGAACACCGCGCCGGCCAGCGGCGTGCCGAAGACCGATGCGAAGCCGGCTGCGATGCCGGCCATCAGCAGGATGCGGCGCTCGTCGCGGCCCAGCCGCAGCGCCCGCGTCAACTGGTCGGCCAGCGCGCCGCCCATCTGCACGGCCGTGCCTTCGCGCCCGACCGAGGCCCCGAAGAGGTGCGAGACCCCGGTGGCGAGCAGGATCAGCGGCGCCATGCGCAGCGGTATCGCCTGCTGCGGGTCGTGGATCTCGTCGATCAGCAGCTGATTGCCGGCCTCGACCCGCTGGCCGACCTGCCGGTAGACCCAGGCCACCGCGAAGCCGGCCAGCGGCAGCCCCCAGACCAGCCCGCGCTGCGCTTCCCGGGTGGCGGTGGCCCAGTCCAGCGCCAGCAGCAGGGCGGCCGACGCCGAACCGGCCAGCACGCCGACCAGCGTGGCCAGCAGCAGCCATCGGGCGAGGTGCGCCAACAGCGCCAGCGGTTCGGGGAGTTTGGAAGGCAGCATCGAGCGGGGGAGGGGTGAAATACCGCACCGATCATTGCGCGGCTCGACCCGCCTGACGGTCACGCCACGGCCGCAGCCTGCCGTCGATCTGTCACATCGGATCGCTAATATGAATGACAAGTCTGTCATGGTCAACGATAAGCGACGCGTTGGCCCCCTGCATTTCGCCCAACGGGCATCCCCACAACGGAAAGCATCACCGCGATGAAGAGCAACGGCTCCATGAACCGCATCTACCGCCTGGTCTGGAGCCAGGCCCAGCAAGCCTGGGTGGCCGTCGCCGAGTGCACCCGCGGCCGCGGCAAGCAGTCCGGCTCGACCAGCGCGCGCGCGGTCGCCGCCGCCGTCGCGCTGCTGGCCTGCGGTTCGGTTGGCGCTGCCCCGGTTGGCGGGCTGGTGGTCTCCGGGTCGGGTACGGTCAGCCAGAGCGGGTCAGTCGGTGCATCGGTCACGACGGTGCTGCAGACCAGCGCCAACCTGGCGCTGAACTGGCAAAGCTTCAACATCGGCGCGGCCGAGCGCGTCGACTTCGTCCAGCCCTCGGCATCGGCGATCGCCGTCAACCGCATCGCCGACGCCCTTGTACTCGGGGCCCGCCACGATCGCCGCGCCGACCACGCCGAGGTCGCTGCCGGGCGCCGCACCGTAAAGGCGCACCGCGTCGAAGGCCTGGGCTAAGGCAGCCGGGGCGGCAAGCAGGGTGCAGGCGGCCAAGGCCAGGCGCGTGAGGGCAGGGGTCGGATGGGGCATGACAAAACCGGTTTGAACCGGACTCCGGTGTCTGGGGTGGCGGGCCTTCCCGGGCCAGGGAAACGGTGCGCGGCATCCTACCTGGGCCTGCGGTGCGCCCCGGCGCGGGCCGCGGACGGTGCGCGGTGGCCGTGCCTCACCGCACACCCCCCCTGACTGCGGGGTGATCCTCGCCAACTTAAGCCGAAATTAAGGGCCGCCACCGAGCATCCGGCCACGCCACCACCCCGGATAGCGCCCCATCACGGGCAGCCAGCCACGGGCTGCGGCAACGACAAGCGCCGTTTCCAAGACCCCTATCACGCAGGCCTGCCCCCCATGAAGAACTTCATCGTCACCGCAGCCTTGTTGGCCAGCGCCGCTGCCGCCCAGGCGACACCCGTCCCCCTGGCTTCGTCCACCGAGTACGCCTTTTCCTACGTCAGCAGCTTTGGCACCCTGACCGGCTCGCTGATGGGGGTGCTGCAAGCCGACCACAACACCATCTTCATCAGTTCGGTGCTGGACTTCGTCAAGTTCAATGGCGTGTCGGGCGGCGTGGCCTTGTCCTTTGTCTCGTCCATCGGGTCGTTTTACGGCTTTTCGACCAATGCCCCCACGACCAGTCTGGACGGATCGGCGCAGGACTTCCTCGCCTACTCGTTTAGCGCGAATCAAGGTTTCCTGCTGACCAAAAACGCCGGAGGCTACGCCAACGACATATTCTCCGGCAGCCCGATCTTCGGCGACCGCTATGAAGCCTATTCGGCTTCGAACTGGTCGATCAACGCCGTCAATGCCGTGCCCGAGCCGACCAGCCTGCTGCTGGCCGGTCTGGGTCTGGCCGCCGTGGGCGCCAGCCGCCGCCGCGCACAAGCCTGACCGGATCACGCCCCGCACGCCGCGGTGCCGGGCCGGCGACTACCGGTCGGGCTGGCCGGGCCGGCCATTGATTACCATGCACGGGGCGCCGGGCAGGGCCCGGCGCCCCGCCTCGTCGCTCCCGCCGTCGCGAGTGCCGACCGACAAGGAACCCGTGCCGACCGATCCAACACCCAGCCCCTGGCGCCTGTCCGTCGCCCCGATGATGGACTGGACCGACCGCCATTGCCGCCACTTCCACCGCCTGATCACGCGCCACGCCCGCCTGTACACCGAGATGGTGACCACCGGCGCGCTGATCCACGGCGACGTGCCGCGCCACCTGGACTTCAACCCCTCGGAACACCCGGTGGCGCTGCAGTTGGGCGGCAGCGAGCCGGCCGACCTGGCGCATTGCGCCCGGCTGGCTGAAACCTGGGGCTACGACGAGGTCAACCTGAATTGCGGCTGCCCCAGCGAACGGGTGCAGCGCGGCGCTTTCGGCGCCTGCCTGATGGCCGAACCCGAGCTGGTCGCCGATTGCGTGAAGGCCATGCGCGACGCGGTCAGCCTGCCGGTGACGGTCAAGCACCGCGTCGGCATCGACCAGGTCGACAGCTACGGCTTCGTGCGCGACTTCGTCGGCACGGTGGCGCTGCATGGCGGCTGCGAGGTCTTCATCGTGCACGCCCGCAACGCCTGGCTGAAAGGCCTGAGCCCGAAGGAAAACCGCGAGATTCCGCCGCTGCAATATGCCTGGGCGCACCAGTTGAAGCGCGACTTCCCGCAACTGACCATTGTCATCAACGGCGGCATCAACCGGCCCGACGAGATCGCCGAACAGCTGGCGCATGTCGACGGCGTGATGGTCGGCCGGCACGCTTACCACGAGCCCTGGGCGATGGCCGATTGGGACGAACGCTTCTTCGGCGCTGCCGCCCGCACCGCGGACTGCGACGCCGTCGAAGACGCGATGGTGGCCTACCTGCAGCGCATCAGCGCGGCCGGCGTGCCCTGGGGCCATGCCTCGCGCCACATGCTGGGCCTGCGCAACGGCCAGCCCGGGTCGCGGCGCTGGCGCCAGGTCTGGAGCGACAGCCGCACCAAGGCCAGCATGCCCGAGGTGGCGCAGCGCGAGGCCCGCGCCGCGATGCAGGCCACCGCCAGCCGGCAGAATCCAGCCCCTGTTCAATTGACCGGCGCGGCCTCATGACCACCCCCATCCTCGGCATCATCGGCGGCAGCGGCCTCTACGAACTGGCCGGCCTGACCGACACCCGCTGGGTCAGCGTGGACACGCCCTGGGGCGCGCCGTCGGACCAGATCTTCCGCGGCCGCCTGCCGCACGGCGACGGCTGGGCCGAACTGGCCTTCCTGCCGCGCCACGGCCGCGGCCACCGCATCCCGCCCGGCGAGGTCAACTACCGCGCCAACATCGCCGCGCTGAAAAGCCTGGGCGTGACCGACGTGCTGTCGCTGTCGGCCGTGGGCGGCCTGCGCGCCGACCTGCCGCCGGGCACCTTCGTCGTCGTCGACCAGTTCATCGACCGCACTTTCGCGCGCGACAAGACCTTCTTCGGCACCGGCCTGGTGGCCCATGTGTCGATGGCCCACCCGGTCTGTTCGCGCCTGGGCGACCACCTGCAGGCCGCGCTGGCGCAACAGGGTGTGCCGCACGCGCGCGGCGGCACCTACGTGGTGATGGAAGGCCCGCAGTTCTCGACGCTGGCCGAGTCGCAGCTCTACCGCAGCTGGAACGCCAGCGTCATCGGCATGACCAACATGCCCGAGGCCAAGCTGGCACGCGAGGCCGAGCTTTGCTATGCGTCGGTTTCGATGGTCACCGACTTCGACTGCTGGCACCCCGGCCACGACGCGGTGACGGTGGACGCGATCATCCACGTGCTGCTGGGCAACGCCGCGGCCGCGCGCACGCTGGTGGCCGGTCTGGCCGGGTCGGTCACCGCCGACCCGCAAGCGCTGCGCTGCGCCTGCCGCAGCGCCTTGCAGCACGCGCTGATCACCGCGCCCGAAGCGCGCGACCCGGCGATGGTGGAGAAGCTGCGCGGCATCGCCGGCCGTGTGCTGGGGACGGCGCCTTGAAGGTCGCTGGCGAAGCGATGCGCCCGCTGCGCGGCAGCGCGCAGCGCGACGCGGTGCAGGTCATCGACCAGCGCCTGCTGCCGCACCGCCTGCAGCTGGAAACCCTGAATACGCCGCAACAGGTCTTCACGGCGATCCGCGACATGTGGGTGCGCGGCGCGCCGCTGATCGGCGCCACGGCGGCCTACGGCCTGGCCTTGCAGATGCGGCTGGACGCCTCCGACGACGCGCTGGAAGCAGCGGCTGATGTCCTGCGCACGGCCCGGCCCACCGCGGTGAACCTGGACTGGGCCATCCACCGGATGCTGCGCGTGCTGCGTCCGCTGCCGCCCGCCGCCCGCGCGACCGCGGCCTGGGACGCGGCCGATGCCATCGCCGAGGACGACGTCGCCGTCAACGCCGCCATCGGCCGCCACGGCCTGGTGCTGCTGCAGGCGGCAGCCGAACGCAAGGCCGCCGCGGGCCGGCCGGGCCCCGTCAACGTGCTGACGCATTGCAACGCCGGCTGGCTGGCGACCGTCGATTGGGGCACCGCCACCGCGCCGATCTACCAGGGCCACGCCGCCGGCCTGCCGCTGCACGTGTGGGTCGACGAGACGCGGCCGCGCAACCAGGGCGCCAGCCTGACGGCCTGGGAACTGGGCCAGGCCGGCGTGCCGCACACGCTGATAGCCGACAACGCCGGCGGCCACCTGATGCAGCACGGGCAGGTCGACCTGGTCATCGTCGGTTGCGACCGCGTGACGGCGCGCGGCGACGTCTGCAACAAGATCGGCACCTACCTGAAGGCCCTGGCGGCGCACGACAACGGCCTGCCTTTCTACGTCGCGATGCCGACGTCGACGCTGGACCTGACGCTGAGCGACGGCGTGGCCGAGATTCCGATCGAGGACCGCAGCGGGCGCGAAGTCACCCACCTCAGCGGGCGCACGGCGGCCGGCGAGGTGGTCGAAGTCTGCGTCACCGCCGAGGGCACGACGGCCGCCAACCCGGCCTTCGACGTGACGCCGGCGCGGCTGGTCACCGGGCTGATCACCGAGCGCGGCACCGTGGCGGCCGACGCGGGCGCGCTGCGCCGCCTGATGGAGACACCGCGATGACCTTCGAAGACAGCGCCCAGGCCCGCGCCGACGCGGTGGCCGCCGTGCGCCGCATGGACGACCTGGGCATGAACCGAGGCAGCACCGGCAACCTCAGCGTGCGCGCCGAACACGACGGCCAACCGGGCATGCTGATCACGCCGACCGGCATGGGCGCCGACGGCTTGCGCCCGCAGGACCTCGTCTGGTGCGGCTGGGACGGCAGCCTGCGCGGCGACTGGAAGCCGAGCAGCGAATGGCATTTCCACCAGGCCGTCTACCGGGCGCGGCCCGACCTGAACGCCGTGCTGCACACCCATTCCACCCACGCCGCCGCGCTGGCCTGCCTGCGCCGCGAACTGCCGGCCTTCCACTACATGGTGGCCATCGCCGGCAGCGACCACGTGCCGTGCGTGCCTTACCACCTGTTCGGCACCGAAGCGCTGTCGCAGGCGGTGGCCGGCGCGATGGCCCGGGTCGACGCCTGCCTGCTGGGCAACCACGGGCTGGTGGCCGCCGGCAGCACGCTGGTCCAGGCGATGAAGGTGCTGCAGGAAATCGAGTCGCTGTGCGAGGTCTACCTGAAGGCGCTGGCGGTCGGCGAACCCGCCGTGCTCAGCCGCGAACAGATGGCCGAGGTGATCGCGAAATTCCAGGGCTACGGGCGCGCCGCGCGCGCCTGAGCCGGTCGCAAAGTCAGGGCTGCGGTCGCTCCGGCCAGGTCGCCAGCAGCAGGCCCAGCAAGGCCAGCGCGAAGGCCGCCGCGTGCGCCGGACCGAAAGCCTCGCCCAGCGCCAGGACACCGGCCAGCCCGGCGCTGACCGGCAGCAGCACGGTGAAGACGCCGGCGCGCGACGAGGGCACATGGCGCAGGCCCTGCATCCACAGCCAGACCGTGACCATGCTGGCGGCCACGGCGTAGCCCACCAGCAGCGCCCAGCTGGCCAGCGGCACGGCGGCGAAGTCGAAGGTCCAGGCCTGCCAGATGCCCAAAGGCGTGGCCAGCGCCAGGCCCCACAGGTTGATCAGCGCGCTGATGCGGCGCGGCGCCAGGTGGGCGGTCAGGCGCTTGCCGATGACCACGTAGCTGGCCTCGCAGAAGACCGCGCCCAGCAGCAGGGCGTAGCCCAGCGGCGAGCCGGCGGCCACCGAGGACGGTCCGCTGTGGCGGGCCAGCGCCAGCAGCGCGATGCCCAACGCCGCGCAGGCGATGGCCAGCGCGACGCGCGGGCGGATCTGCTCGCCCAGGCCGACGCGCGACAGCAGCGCCACCGCCGCCGGGATCGCCGCCATGACCACGCCGGCGGCCAGCGCCGAGCTCAGCGCCACGCCGTAGAGCATGCAGAGGCTGAACAGGAAGTTGCCGAGGCAGCTTTCCCAGAACAGCAGGATGCGGTCGTGGCGCGACAGCGGCGCTTCACCGGGCTGGCGCCGCACCCAGTGCGCCATCGCCACCGCCGCGATGCCGAAGCGCAGCCAAGCCAGCAGCAGCACCGGAAAGACCGCCACCAGCAGCTTGGACAAGCCGACGTAACAGCCGACCAGCGCCATGCTGGCGCCCAGGCTGAGGTAGGCCCAGGCGGGCGGGCGGACGGCGCTCAGGACAGGCTCAAGCGCGGTCGGCCGCGGCCTGTTCGCGCGTGCGCTGGCGTTCGGCCCGCGCGATGGCGTAGCTGGCCGCCAGCACGCCCAACGCCACGACGACGATCATCAGCGTGGCCACGGCGTTGACGCCGGGGTTCAGCCCCAGCCGCGCCCGCGAGAAGATGACCAGCGGCATGGTCGTCGCGCCCGGGCCGGACAGGAAGGCCGACAGCACCACGTCGTCCAGCGACAAGGTGAAGGTCAGCAGCCAGGCCGAAACGAGGCTCTGCGCGATCATCGGCAGGGTGATCAGCCAGAACACCTGGTGCGGGCGCGCACCGAGGTCCATCGCGGCTTCTTCCAGCTGCGGGTTCAGCGCCTTCAGCCGGGCCTGCACCACCACCGCGGCGTAGGCCACGCCCAGCAGCAGGTGGCCCAGCCAGATCGTCAGCAGGCCGCGCTCGGGCAGGCCGATGGCGCGCTGCACGCTGACCAGCATCAGCAGCAGCGACAGGCCCACCACCACCTCGGGCATCACCAGCGGTGCGTTGGCCATGCCGATGAACAGCGTGCGGCCGCTGAAGCGCCGGTACTTGACCAGCGCGTAGGCCACGAAGCTGCCCAGCACCACTGAACCGCAAGCCGTCAGGAAGGCGATCTTCAGGCTCAGCACCAGCCCGCCGATCAGTTCCTCGTCGCCCTTCAGCGCGGCGTACCACTTCAGCGAGAAGCCGCGCCAGAGGTTCGGAATCGGCGAGTCGTTGAAGGAGTACACGACCAGCGCCACGATCGGCAGGTAGAGGAAGAGGTAGCCCAGCGACAGCCAGCCGCGCGCGAACCAGCGGTTGAAGTCGGCGGCTCTCATCGACGCCCCTGCTCGGCTGCGGACTGGGCCCGGCTGAACAGCGCCAGCGGCACGACGACGAGCAGGATCATCACCACGGCCACGGTGGACGCCATCGGCCAGTCGTTGTTGCTGAAGAATTCGTCCCACAGCACGCGGCCGATCATCAGCGTCTCGGGGCCGCCGAGCAGTTCAGGGATCACGTATTCGCCGACGCAGGGGATGAAGACCAGCATCGCGCCGGCCGTGATGCCGGCCTTGCTGAGCGGCACGGTCACGCGCCAGAAGGCCTGCCAGGGCGTGGCGCCCAGGTCGGACGCGGCCTCGAGCAGACGCAGATCCATCTTCGACAGGTTGCCGTAGAGCGGCAGCACCATGAAGGGCAGGTAGGTGTAGCTCATGCCCAGCACCAGCGAGAACGGCGTGTGCATCAACTGGCCGGGCAGGCTGATCAGGCCCGCCGCCAGCAGCGCCCGGTCCAGCCCCAGGCCGACGATCGCATCGGCCACCCAGCCGCCCTCGGTCAGCAGCCCACGCCAGGCGTAGACGCGCAGCAGGAAAGAGGTCCAGAACGGCAGCATCACGCCCATCAGCAAGACCGGTTGCACCGCGGCGTCGGCGCGGGCCATGAAGTAGGCGAAGGGGTAGCCGATCAGCAGGCACAGCAGCGTGGTGGCCAGCGCGTAGCGCAGGCTGGCCAGGTAGGTGTCGAGGTAGAGCGCGTCGCGGGCCAGCGTGGCGTAGGTGTCGAGCTGCCAGGTCAGCTGGATGGCGCCGTCCTTGAAGCCGACCAGGTCCTTGAACGCCATCTCGTCCATCTGCGACAGGCTGATCTTGCCGACGATGGCGAAGGGCGCCAGGAAGAAGGCCAGCAGGAACAGGAAGGGCAGCGCGATCACCAGCCGGCGGCCGGTGATCCAGGGTCTCGGCTTCGCCGAAGGCAGGGTCGTGATGGGGTCCATCGGGCAGCCCTCGGCCTCAGGCCTGCAAAACCACGTGGGCGTCGTCGCTCCAGCTGGCCCAGACCGCGTCGCCCCAGGTGGTGCCGTCGCGGTGGCGCTGGGTGTTGGTCACGTTGACTTTCAGCAGCGCGCCGCTGGCCAGTTGCAGCTGGAACACCGAGAAGCTGCCGAAGTAGGACATCTCCCTGACGGTGCCCTGGACCTGGTTGTAGCGGCCTTCGGGCTGAATGCGGCTCAGCGTGATCTTCTCGGGGCGCAGCGCCAGCGTCACCGCCTGGCCCGGCTGACCGGCGATGCGCCCGGCCAGCCGGTGCCGGCAGTCGGCGTCGGCGACCACGCTGTGTTCGCCGTCGGCCGCCTGCAGGCTGCCGTCCATCAGGTTGACGTTGCCGATGAAGTCGGCGACGAAGCGCGAGTTCGGTGTCTCGTAGATGTCGCCGGGCGGGCCGACCTGCAGCAGCCGGCCGTCGCGCATGATCGCGATGCGGCTGGCCATGGTCATGGCCTCTTCCTGGTCGTGGGTGACCATCACGCAGGTCACGCCGACCTGCTCGATGATGTTGACCAGCTCGATCTGCGTCTGCTCGCGCAGCTTCTTGTCCAGCGCGCCCAGCGGCTCGTCGAGCAGCAGCAGTTGCGGCCGCTTGGCCAGGCTGCGCGCCAGCGCCACGCGTTGCTGCTGGCCGCCCGACAGCTGGTGCGGCTTGCGCTGCGCGTAGGGCGTGAGCTGGACCAGCTTGAGCATGGCCTCGACGCGCTCGGCGATCTGCGGCTTGGGCAGGCCTTCGCGCTCCAGCCCGAAGGCGATGTTCTTCCAGACGCTGAGGTGCGGAAACAGCGCGTAGCTCTGGAACATCATGTTCATCTTGCGCTGGTAGGGCGGCAGGTCGACCACATCGACGCCGTCCAGCAGGATGCGCCCGGCGCTGGGCGTCTCGAAGCCGGCCAGCATCCGCAGCAGCGTGCTCTTGCCGCAGCCCGAGGGGCCCAGCAGCGCGAAGATCTCGCCCTTGGCGATGTCGAGGCTGAGGCCGTGGACGGCCTTGAAGCCGTTGAAGTCCTTGACGATGTCCTGGATCTGCAGGAAGGCCGGTTGCGCGCCGGCGCTGTCGGGTGGTGCCATCGGTGGAATGCGGTCGCGGGAAGGAAGCCCCGGCAGCGGGGCGGGCGTGACCCGTGATTTTGACAGGCCGCGCGCCGCGGCTTCGGCGGGTGGTCATGCGGCGCGGCGGATCGCGCCGCTGAAACGTCAGGCGGCGCGGCGTATGGCGCCGCTGAAACGTCAGGCGGCGCGGCGTATGGCGCCGCGCAGGGTCTCGACCATCTGGTCGATGTGGCTGCGTTCGACGATCAGCGGCGGCGACAGCGCCAGGATGTCGCCGGTGCTGCGCAGCATCAGCCCCTGCTGCCAGCAGTCCAGGAAGACGCCGAAGGCGCGCTTCGTCGGCGCGCCCTCGATGGGCGTCAATTCGACACCGGCCACCAGACCGATGTTGCGGATGTCGATCACGTTGGGCTCGCCCTTCAGGCTGTGCACGCCCTGCGCGAAGTAGTCGGCCATCGCGGCGGCGCGGGTCAGCAGGCCTTCCTCGGCGTAGGTGTCCAGCGTGGCGATGCCGGCGGCGCAGGCCAGCGGGTGGGCCGAGTAGGTGTAGCCGTGGAAGAACTCGATCAGGCTCTCGCTGCCGGTCATGAAGGCGTCGTGGATCTTCTGCTGCGCCAGCACCGCGGCCATCGGCACGCAGCCGTTGGTCAGGCCCTTGGCCAGCGTCATCAGGTCGGGCGTGACGCCGAAGGTCTGCGCGCCGAAAGGCTTGCCGGTGCGGCCGAAACCGGTGATCACCTCGTCGAAGATCAGCAGGATGCCGTGCCGGTCGCAGATCTCGCGCAGGCGCTGCAGGTAGCCCTGCGGCGGGATCAGCACGCCGGTGCTGCCGGCCACCGGTTCGACGATGACCGCGGCGATGGTGCTGGCGTCGTGCAGCGCGACCAGGCGCTCCAGGTCGTCGGCCAGGTCGGCGCCCTGCGCCGGCTGGCCCACCGTGTAGGCATTGCGCGCCAGGTCGTGGGTGTGGCGGATGTGGTCGACGCCGCCCAGCAATGGGCCGAAAGCCTTGCGGTTGGTGACGATGCCGCCGACCGAGATGCCGCCGAAATTGACGCCGTGGTAGCCGCGTTCGCGGCCGATCAGCCGGGTGCGCGTGCCTTCGCCGCGGGCGCGGTGGTAGGCCAGCGCCATCTTCAGCGCGGTCTCGACGGCTTCGGAGCCCGAGTTGGCGAAGAAGACCTTGTTCATGCCGGCCGGCGCCAGCGCGGCCAGCCGTTCGGCCAGTTCGAAGGCCTTGGGGTGACCCATCTGGAAGGGCGGCGCGAAGTCCATTTCGGCGGCCTGGTCCTGGATCGCCTTGACGATGCGCGGCCGGCCGTGACCGGCGTTGACGCACCACAGGCCGGCGACGCCGTCGAGGATCTGCCGGCCGTCGACGTCCCAGTAATGCATGCCTTCGGCGCGGACCAGCAGGCGCGGCGCCCGCTTGAACTGACGGTTGGCGGTGAAGGGCATCCAGTAGGCGTCCATGCCGAGGCTGCCGGTGGCTTCGGCGGCTTGCAGAAGGGCAGGGGCTATGGCTTTGTTCACAGCGGGCTCCGGGGTGTTGTTGCAGGCGAAGGCGCCAGGGCTGGGCAAGGGTCCACCTGCACTTTACGCCGTGGCGGACGCTGACCGCCTGCTGCCGGCCTGGGGCTGGCCTGGGCCGACTTTCACATCGAGTGATTTGAGTTTCGTATCGTGGGATTTAGTTCGTTGCAGTGCAGCAAAAGTCCATCATATGGGAGAAATTGGTTTTGCAATGCGAAAAACAATTGCAAGTACATGATTTACATAGAACAAAACACATCTCTTCTATAAGACATAAGTCATGGCGGTCTGACGAAGCGGCGCTAAGCTGGTGCTGTTGACTCTTCGTTTTTTCCTTCGCTCTACCACTGGAGAACTTCATGACCAACCCGACCCGCCAACAACAGATCGACGCCCTGGAAACCGACTGGGCCATGAACCCGCGCTGGAAAGGCATCCAGCGCGGCTACAGCGCCGCCGACGTGGTGCGCCTGCGCGGCAGCCTGCAGGTCGACCACACGCTGGCCAAGCGCGGCGCCATCAAGCTGTGGGACCTGGTCAACAACGAACCTTTCGTCAACACCCTGGGCGCGTTGACGGGCAACCAGGCCATGCAGCAGGTCAAGGCCGGCCTGAAGGCCATCTACCTCAGCGGCTGGCAGGTCGCCGGTGACGCCAACAGCAATGGCGAGATGTACCCCGACCAGTCGCTGTACTCGGTGGACTCGGTGCCCAAAGTCGTGAAGAAGATCAACGCCACCTTCGCCCGCGCCGACCAGATCCAGTGGTCGGAAGGCAAGAACGACATCGACTACTTCGCGCCCATCGTGGCCGACGCCGAAGCCGGCTTCGGCGGCGTGCTGAACGCCTTCGAGCTGATGAAGGCCATGATCGAAGCCGGCGCCGCCGGCGTGCACTTCGAAGACCAGCTGGCCAGCGTCAAGAAGTGCGGCCACATGGGCGGCAAGGTGCTGGTGCCGACGCGCGAGAACGTCGCCAAGCTGGTCGCCGCCCGCCTGGCCGCCGACGTGATGGGCACACCCACCGTGCTGCTGGCCCGCACCGACGCCGAAGCCGCCGACCTGGTGACCAGCGACGTCGACGACAACGACAAGCCTTTCTTGACCGGGGAGCGGACCATCGAAGGCTTCTACCGCACCCGCAAAGGCATAGCCCAGGCGATCAGCCGTGGCCTGGCCTACGCCCCGTATGTGGACATGCTGTGGTGCGAAACCGGCACGCCCGACCTGAAGTTCGCCAAGGACTACGCCGACGCCATCCGCGCCAAGTTTCCTGGCAAGCTGCTGGCCTACAACTGCAGCCCGTCGTTCAACTGGCGCAAGAACCTCGACGACGCGACCATCGCCAAGTTCCAGCGTGAACTCGGCGCGATGGGCTACAAGTTCCAGTTCATCACGCTGGCCGGTTTCCACAGCCTGAACTACAGCATGTTCGACCTGGCCTACGGCTACGCCCGCAACAACATGAGCGCCTTCGTCGAACTGCAGGAGAAGGAATTCGCCGCCGCCGAACGCGGCTTCACCGCCGTCAAGCACCAGCGCGAAGTGGGCACCGGTTACTTCGACGCCGTGACCACGACCATCGAGCGCGAAGCCTCGACCGGCGCGCTGAAGGGTTCGACCGAAGACGAACAGTTCTTCGAAGGCGGCCATCACTGAGTCCGGAACGAAGGGCCACTGGCGTGTGACCCCCTGCAAAGCGGCCCCTCGGGGCCGCTTTTTCATCGACGAACAGACCGCGACTTCAACCCGCCGCGCCGGCCCCGCGCTGGCGCCACTGCACCAGCAGGAAGAAGCAGCCGGCGGCGAAGAGCAGCGCGCCCGGGAACAGCGGCGTCGCCAGGGCTTGCAGCGCGGCGCCGAAGTCGTGCAGCGCCCAGTTCGGCAGCAGGCGCAAGGCATCGAGACCCTGCGAGGCCTGGCCGATGACGAGACCGCCCTGGTCGCCATTGATCAGCGAACGGCCGGCGGCCTGGATCAGCTCACCGCTGAGGCGGTTCAGCCCCGGCTGGCCGAAGACCACCTTCAGCAGGTAGCTGCCCAGACCCAGGCCGACGGTCAGGATGACCCAGCCCCACTTGCGGAACCAGGCCGTCAGCAGCACCACCAGCAGGATCAGCGGGCTCAGCCACAGCAGGGCCAGCGGCAGGCCGGCCAGCAGTCGCAGCATCAGGCTGAATGAGGCCACGATGATCGTCCCCCAGGGCAGCCCGAACCAGGTCGCTGCGCCGGTCACGCGGCTGACGACGATGAAGGACACCGCATAGCCGCCCAGCAGGCCGATCAGCAGCGCCGCAGCCGGCACCAGCAGCAGGTGCACGATGAGCGGCGCAGCAAAGCTCTCGCTGTGGCTGACCGGCACCGACAGCCAGAATTCGACGGACCGGTCGGCGTGGTCGCGGCGGGCCAGGTTGGACACGATGACCAGCGAGCTGAAGGTGGCGATCACGAAGATCAGCGCCATGCTGCCAGCGATGGACCCGGCGGCCAGCAGCGCCGGCAAGGCTGCGCCCGCCGCTTCCATTTCGCCGATCTGGAGCTGGCCGAAGCTCAGCAGCAGCAGACTCAGGCCCAGCGGGATGCCGGCCATCATCAGCCAGCCGAAGCGGTGTTGCAGCCACTCGCGCTGCATCAGGGGGATCAGTCTTTGCATGGTGCTTCCTGGATTCAGAACTGCGTGCGGTCGAGTTCGGGCTTGCGCGTCAGCGCGACGAACAGGTCGACCAGGCTGGGGCGCACACGGCGGCCCAGGGCTTCGACAGACGCCGGCGGCGGGCCGTCGAACAGCGCCGCGCTGCCGTTCGGCCCGGGGCCGACGCGGTACTTCAGCAGCGGGTGAGCGGCGGCCATGTCCTCGGCCACGCTGGCGTCGTGGCTCAGCGCGACGAAGCGCTGGTCCATGGCTTCCAGGCTGATGGCCAGCACCAGCTTGCCTTCGTTGAGCATCAGCACGTCGGACAGCAGCGACTCGATCTCTTCGACCTGGTGGGTGCTGATGACCACGCTGCGCTCGCCGTCGCACCACTCGTCGATCAGCATCTCGTAGAAGGCCTTGCGCGACAGCACGTCCAGCCCGAGGGTCGGCTCGTCCAGGATCATCAACCGGGCGTCGATGGCGGCGACCAGCGACAGGTGCGCCTGCACCACCATGCCCTTCGACAGGTTCTTGACCTTGTCGCGCGGGCTGACGCTGGTGCGCTTGAGCAGGGCGCGTGCGCGCTCGGCCGAGAAGTGCGGGTGCAGGCCGCTCATCATGCTGATGAGTTCGCCGACGCGGGCCCAGCGCGGCAGCGTCGCCACGTCGGGGATGTAGCAGGCCGATTCCAGCAAGGCCACGCGGTCCTGGACCGGGTTCAGGCCCAGCACGCTCAAGGCGCCCTCGGTGGGCGCCAGGCCGACCATCGCCTTCATCAGCGTCGACTTGCCGGCGCCGTTGTGGCCCAGCAGGCCGACGACGCGGCCTTTCGGGATGCTGAAGCTGACGCCGTCGACGGCGCGCTTGGCGCCGTAGCGGACGGTCAGGTCGCGGGCTTCGACAAGGCTTTCGGCAGCGTTTGCCGTCTCGGTCATGGCGGCGTTCATGCGCGCTCCTCCCAGTTCAGTTGTTCGGGGGCGATGCCCAGCCGGCGCAGCCGCTCGCGCAGCCGCGGCCATTCGTTTTGCAGGAAGCGCTGGCGCTCGACGGCTTTCAGCCGCTCGCGCGCACCGGCCATCACATACAGGCCCAGGCCTCGCCGGTTTTCCAGCAGGCCCTCGTCGCCCAGCGCCTGCAAGGCGCGGTTGACGGTCAAGGGGTTGAGCAGGTAGCGCCCGGCCAGCGCGCGCACCGACGGCATGGCCGCGCCCTCGGCCGGTTCGCCGTCCAGCAGCTGCGCGGCCAGGATGTCCGCGAGCTGCTGGTAGATCGGCTGTCTTTGGTCCCAGGTCTGCATGTGCCGCCCACCGGTGTGTTGCTGATGTAGCACACCATAACAGCGGACCGCGGCACCGGCACCCGGCATGCGACAGGCTGCCGCGCCGCGCGACAGCCTGCAACTGCGCCTGCGCGCTACATCGCGGCGGCCAGCATCGCGCGGTAGTCGTCGCGCGTCGCCAGGCGCGGGTTGGTCTTGTGGCAGTGGTCGACCATCGCGCCGTCGATGACGCGCTCGAACTGGTCCTCGGTGACGCCCATCGCGCGCAGGCCGCTGGGCAGGCCCAGGCGGGCGTTCATCGCCGTGATGGCGTCGGCGACCTCGTTGCCCCCCTTGTCGCAGCCGGGCAGGCCCATCGCGTGCGCCAGGCGCTGCAGCCGGTGTTCGGCCTGCATGGTTTCAGCGCTGGCGTTGAAGCGCACGACGGCCGGCAGGAACATCGCGTTGAGCGTGCCGTGGTGCAGGCGCGGGTTGACGCCACCCAGGCTGTGCGACAGCGAATGCACGCAGCCCAGACCTTTTTGAAACGCCATCGCGCCCTGCATGCTGGCGCTCATCATGTTCCAGCGCGCCTCGCGGTCGCTGCCGTCGCGCGTGGCGCGCTCGATGTGCGACCAGCCGCGCTCCAGGCCGTCCAGCGCGATGCCGTCGGCCGGCGGGTTCACGGCGTGCGCCATGAAGGTTTCCATGCAGTGGGCGATGGCGTCCATGCCGGTGGCGGCAGTCAGCAGCGGCGGCAGGCCCAGCGTCAGTTCGGGGTCGAGCAGCGCGGCCTTGGGCATCAGGTGCCAGCTGTGGAAGCCCAGCTTGCGGCCGTCGTCGACGATCAGGATGGCGCCGCGCGCCACCTCGCTGCCGGTGCCGGCGGTGGTCGGCACGGCGATCAGCGGCGCCACGCGGTCACTGATCTTCGGGCTGCCGCCTTCGATGGTGGCGTAGGTCTTCAGCGGCCCTTCGTGGGTCGCGGCGATCGCCACGCCCTTGGCCAGGTCGATGCTGGAACCACCGCCGACGGCGACCAGGCCGTCGCAGCCTTCCCGCTGGTAGACCGCCACCGCAGCGCGCACGGCACCCTCGGTCGGGTTGGACGGCGTGCCGTCGAAGACCGCGTGCGGCGTGTCCTTCAGGGCATCCAGCGCGAGCTGCAGCACGCCGGCCGCGCGCACGCCGGCGTCGGTGACGACCAGCGGCCGGCGCATGCCTGTGCGCTGGCACTCTTCGGGCAGCAGGCGCACGGCGCCGTGGTCGAGGTCGATCTGCGTGAGGTAGAGGATGCGGGCCATGGCGGTGTTCGGGCGGCTTGCCGACGCGGTTCGGGGTGGGGCGCAAAGTATGCTCGCGCTGCCCGATTTGTCACTCCGCACAGCACCCATGTCCAGCACCCGCAGCGCCTTCCGTTTTCTCGACCGCCTGCGCGTGCGCTGGTCCGAGGTCGACCTGCAGCAGATCGTCTTCAACGGGCACTACCTGATGTATTTCGACACCGCCGTGGCCGGCTACTGGCGGGCGCTGGCCCTGCCGTACCACGAGACGATGGCCGCCCTGCAGGGCGACCTCTATGTGCGCAAGGCGACGCTGGAATACGAGGCCTCGGCGCGCTACGACGAGCAGCTGGCCGTCGGCATCCGCTGCGCGCGCATCGGCACCTCGTCGATGGTCTTCGAAGCCGCGGTCTTCCGCGGCGAGCAGCGCCTGGTCCACGGCGAACTGGTCTACGTCTTCGCCGACCCGGCCACGCAGACCAGCCGGCCGGTGCCGCCCCTCCTGCGCGACTGGTTGCTGGGCTACGAGGCGGGCGAGGCGGTGGTGACGGTGCAGACCGGCGACTGGGCCACGCTGGGCGCGGCCTCGCGTGGTTTGCGGCAGGCTGTCTTCGCCGACGAACTGGGCGCGCCGGCGGCGGCGGTCGATGACGCGGCCGATGCGCAGGCCGTGCACGCGGTGGCTTTCAACCGCGCGGGTCTGCCGCTGGCTACCGGGCGGCTGCTGGCGACTGCCGAAGGCAAGGGGCCTGTCGACCAGATCGGCCGGATCGGCCGCATGGCCACGGAGCCGGCGATGCGCGGGGCGGGCTTCGGCCAGGCGCTGCTGGCGGCCTTGGCCGCCGCCAGCCGGGCGCGCGGCGATCACGCGCTGGTCTTGAACGCCGCGCCTGGCGCGGTGCCCTTCTACGCCCGCGCAGGCTTCGCGCCGACTGGCGCCGTGCACCACGAAGCCGGCGTGGCGCACATCGAGATGCGCCGCCTGCCGTGATCGCCGTGACGGGCTGGCCGGCAGCTCAGCCGGCCAGCCGCTCGAAGGCTTCGACGTGCCGCGGGCCGGCGCACCAGGCCTGCAGATGGCGCGCCGCGGCGGCTTCGATGGCGGCCTGCAAGGCCGGCCCGACACCCGACGGGTCGGCGCTGGCGTAGGTTTCCATCAGCGTGGCGACTTCACCGCCGGTGTCGCTGCGGCGGTAGACGCGGGCCTGCATGGCCGGGTGCGCCTGCAGCAATTCGGCCTGCATCGCGGTGGTGGCAGCGGCAGCGCCATCGGCGCGCGTGGCGTCCAGCTTCCAGTAGACGAAGAGTTCGCGTGCCATGTCGGCTCCAGCGGGCTTCAAGCGGCTTCGGCCGGGATGGCGTAGGGCAGGGTGCCCAGCGTCAACAGCGGTCCGCCCGCGGCACCGGCGTGCAGCGTGCCGCTGTCCAGCGCTGCGACCTTCAGTTCGACCAGCGCGACCGGCGTGCCGTCCGCCGCCCGGCCGGCCAGCACGACCATGCCGGCGGGCTGCTCGGCGTCGGCGCTGTGGAAGATCTCCTGGCCGGGCAGCAGATCGGTGGCGGCCGTGACGGCATAGGCCCGCCGCTTCAACGTGCCCCGGTACTGGCTGCGGGCGACGATTTCCTGCCCCGGATAGCAGCCCTTCTGGAAGTTGACCCCGCCGACCAGTTCGAGGTTGACCATCTGCGGCACGAACTGTTCGGCCGTCGCGGCGACGACACGCGCCACGCCGCTCTGCACTTCCAGGGCCGCCCAGCTGGCAGCGTCGAGCGCCGGCAAGGCGGGCGGCTCGACACCGGCGCCGAGGTAGCGGGCGCTGACGGCGCCGTCGCTCGCCAGGGCATCCGGCAGGCGCAGCCAGACACCCTGGCCGGGCGCGCTGCTCTGCCACGCGGCCGTCGGCAGATCGACGCCGGCCAGCGGCCCGACCAGCCCCCATAGCGGCAGTTCGGCGCTGGCGTCGCTGAGCTTGCACTTGGCGCGCATCACGAACATCGAAAGCCGCTTCAGCACGGTCGGCAGCAGGTCGGCGCTGCAGGCCAGCAGCACCTCGTCGGCGCTGCCCGACCAGATCACGAAGGTGGCCAGCAGGCGACCTTTCGCCGAGCAGTAGCCGGCCAGCCGCGCGGTGCCGGGCTGCAGGTGTTCGACGTCCTGCGTCAGCTGGCCGTGCAGGAATTTGCGGGCGTCCTCGCCCTGTGCGCGGATCACGCCCCAGTCGGTCAGACGCAGGGCGCCGCGGAGCGCGGGGGCGGTGCTGGCAGGCAAGGCGGGCAGGGCTGGGTTCATCGCCCCATTATCATCAGCCGCCATGGCGCGTCGTGCTTCGGAGTCGGGTGGGGTGGTGGTGGCGCTGGGCGCCTGGCTGCTCGCTGCGGCCGTCCTGGTGGCGGGCTTGGCGGCGGGCCTGGCCTGGTGGTGGGTCGAGCGGCCCCTGCCGCTGGCCGGCGCGACGGCCGAGCTGTCGATCGAAACCGGCACCACGCCGCGCGACATCGCACTGGCCTGGGTGCAGGCCGGCGTGCAATCCCCGCCCGCGCTGCTCTACGCCTGGTTCCGCGTCTCGGGGCAGGCCCGGCGGATCCGCGCCGGCAGCTACGAAATCGACGCCGGCACCTCGCCGCGCCGCCTGCTGGCCAAGATGGTGCAGGGCGACGAAGCGCTGGAGCATGTGCGGTTCATCGAAGGCTGGACGCTGCGCCAGTTGCGCGCTGAGCTGGCCCGCTCGCCGTCTCTGAAGCCGGCCAGCGCGGGCCTGTCCGACGCCGAATTGATGGCCTTGCTGGGCACGCCCGGCGTGGCCGGCGAGGGCCGCTTCTTCCCCGACACCTACGCCTACAGCCGCGGCGTCAGCGACCTCACGGTGCTGCAACGTGCGCAGCGCGCCATGCAGCAGCGGCTGGCGGCCGTGTGGGCCGAACGCGCCCCCGACACGCCGCTGAAATCGGCTGACGAGGCGCTGATCCTGGCCTCCATCGTCGAGAAGGAAACCGGCGCCGCTGGCGACCGCGGCCTGGTCGCCGGCGTCTTCACCAACCGCCTGCGCATCGGCATGCCGCTGCAGACCGACCCGACCGTGATCTACGGCCTGGGCGCGGCTTTCGACGGCAATCTGCGCAAGCGCGACCTGCAGGCCGACACGCCTTTCAACACCTACACGCGCGGCGGCCTGCCGCCGACGCCGATCGCCCTGCCGGGGCTGGCCTCGCTGCGCGCGGCGGTGCGGCCCGACCCGACGAAGGCGCTGTACTTCGTGGCGCGCGGCGACGGCAGCAGCGTCTTCAGCGCCAGCCTGGCCGAACATAATCGCGCGGTGAACCAGTACCAGAGAGCCCAGCGGTGACCGCGCTTCAGCAGGCAGGCCGCTTCATCACCTTCGAAGGCATCGACGGCGCCGGCAAGAGCTCGCACATCGAGGCGCTGGCGGCTTGGCTGCGCGGGCACGGCCACGAAGTCGTCGTCACGCGCGAGCCGGGCGGCACGCCGCTGGCGGAACGCATCCGCGACCTGGTGCTGCACGCGCCGATGGACGCGCTGACCGAGGCGCTGCTGGTCTTCGCCGCGCGGCGCGACCACCTGCAGCAGCAGATCGAACCCGCGCTGGCCCGCGGTGCCACGGTGCTGTGCGACCGCTACACCGACGCCAGCTTCGCCTACCAGGGCGGCGGGCGCGGCTTTGCGCTGGACGTGCTGGTCCAGTTGGAAGCCTGGGTCCAGCAAGGCCGCCACCCCGACCTGACGCTGGTCTTCGAGGCCTCGCCGGTCACGGCCGCAACGCGCCGCGCAGCGGCCCGCGTCCCCGACCGTTTCGAGTCGCAGGACCTGGCCTTTTTCGAGCGCGTCAGCGCCGCCTACGCGCAGCGCGTGGCCCAGGCGCCGCAGCGCTACGTCCGGCTCGACGCCGAGCGCGACAAGGCTGCCGTCTGGACGCAGATCGAAGCCGCCGTCCGAGGACGCGGCTGGTGGTGACGGGGGCGGCAGCGGTCGCTTCGGCCAGCGCTTCGGCCACTGCGCTGGTCGCCGACGAGCAGGGCGCGCTGCCGCTGCCCTGGCTGGCAGCGCCGCTGGCCGAGGCCCTGGCCTCGCAGCGCGGCCACGCCCTGCTGGTCCACGGCTCGCCCGGCGTCGGTGCGCTGCCCTACGCGCTGACGCTGGCCCAGGCCTGGCTGTGCGAAGACCAGGATGCCGCCCGACCGGCGGCCGGCCCTTGCGGGCGCTGCGCCTCTTGCCGCATGGTGCGCACCCACCTGCACCCCGACCTGCTGGTGCTGATGCCCGAAACCCTGCGCCGCGCCTTCGAATGGCCGCTGGCCGACGACAAGCCCGACAGCGACGACGCCAAGCGCAAACCCAGCAAGCAGATCCGCATCACCGAGGTGCGCGGCCTGATCGATTGGTCGACGAAAACCAGCGCCCGCGGGCGCGGCAAGGTGGCCGTGGTCCACCCGGCCGATGCCCTGAACGTGCAGTCTGCCAACGCGCTGCTGAAAACGCTGGAAGAGCCGCCGGTCGGCACGCGCCTGCTGCTGACCACGGCAGACCCGGCGCAACTGCTGCCCACGGTGCGCAGCCGCTGCCAGCTGCAGGTGCTGGACGCCCCGCAAGCCCCGGTGGCGACGGCCTGGCTGGCCAGCCAGGGCCTGGCCGAGGCCGAGGTTCTGCTGGCTGCCTGCAGCGGCCGGCCGCTGGACGCGCTGGTGCTGGCGCAGGCCGGTGTCGAAGCCCGGATCTGGGCGGCGTTGCCGCGCGCCGTGGCCAACGGCCAGGCCGCGGCGATGGCCGGCTGGCCCGTTCCGCGGGTGCTGGACACGCTGCACAAGCTTTGCCATGACGCGATGGCGCTGGCCGCTGGTGGCGCGGGACGCTACTTTCCGGCTGGCACGGTGCCGCGCGCGGGCCGCTTGCCGGCGCTGGCCGCCTGGTCGCGTGAACTGGACCGGGTGGCACGCCACGATGACCACCCATGGAACGAAGGCCTGCTCCTGGAAGCGCTGGTGCAACAGGGGGCCGCGGCCCTGCTGGCCGGGCCCGGCGCCGTAACGACCCGGGCCCCGGCTGCGGCGACCCGCTTGGATACACTGAAGCCATGAATGACCTTGTCCCGACCCAGGCAGGCGCCCTCGCGGCGCGCAGCACAGCCGTCGGCGCGGCCGGCAGCCCGGGTCGCCCCAGCGTCATCCAGCTGGTCTTTCGCGAGAAGGGTGCCCTCTACGCGGCCTACATCCCGCTGTTCGCCGACGGCGGTGTGTTCGTGCCGACGACGCGCGACTACCGGCTGGGCGAAGACCTCTACCTGCTGATGTCGCTGCCCGACGACCCGCAGCGTTTCCCGGTGGCTGGCAAGGTGGCCTGGATCACGCCGGCGAATGCGTCCGGCGGCCGCACGCAAGGGGTCGGCGTGCGCTTTCCGAACGACGACAAGTCGCGCCAGCTGAAGATCAAGATCGAGGAAGTGCTGGGCACCAGCATCCAGTCGGCCAAGCCGACGCAGACCCTTTGACCTGCTGATGCCCTGATCGGTGCTGCGGTCCGCGCCGCGCCGGCACGGTGCCAGCCTGCTCCACCACGCGCCATGTTTGTCGATTCCCACTGCCACCTGAACGACCCGTCACTGCGCGAGTGCCTGCCCGACATCCGCCGCGAGATGGTCGCCGCCCAGGTCGACCGCGCACTCTGCATCTGCACCACGCTCGAAGAGTTCGAGTCGGTGCACGCCCTGGCGCTGGACCACGACAACTTCTGGTGCACGGTGGGTGTGCACCCCGACAACGAAGGCGTGCAGGAACCGACGCTGGATGACCTGCTGGCGCGAGCCCGCTTGCCGCGGGTAGTGGCCATCGGCGAAACCGGGCTGGACTATTTCAGGCTGAACGGCCGCACTTTGGACGACATGGCCTGGCAGCGCGAGCGCTTTCGCGTGCACATCCGTGCGGCGCGGCAGACCGGCCTGCCCCTGGTCATCCACACCCGCAAGGCCAGTGCCGATACGCTGGCCATCCTGCGCGACGAAGGGCAGGGTGCGGTGCGCGGCGTCTTCCACTGTTTCACCGAGACGATGGACGTCGCGAAGGCGGCGGTCGAACTGGGCTTTTACGTCTCGTTCTCGGGCATCCTGACCTTCAAGAACGCCCAGGACTTGCGCGAGGTGGCGCAGTGGCTGCCGCTGGAACGCTGCCTGATCGAGACCGACAGCCCCTACCTGGCGCCGCTGCCGCACCGCGGCAAGACCAACCAGCCGGCCTGGGTGGCCCATGTCGGCGCCCAGCTGGCGGCCCTCAAGGGGCTGGATGTGGCGACCGTTGCACAGGCCACGACGGCCAATTTCGAAACGCTGTTCGGTATCGGTCCAGCGTCCATCAGCGCCCCTCCGGTTCAGCAGTCGACATGAAGCAATGGTTGAGGTTTGCCCTCTATCTACTTGTCGTATCTGGTTTTTCCATCGCCAGAGCCGGATCCTACGAAGACTTCTTCCGGGCCGTCAATGTCGACCATGCGGATGGCGTCCAGGCGCTGCTGGCGCGGGGCTTCGACCCCAACGCCGTCAGCGAACAAGGTCAGGTTGGCTTGTTCCTGGCCCTGCGTGACGGCTCGCCCAGGGTCGTCGAGGTCTTGCTGGCCGACCCGCGGACGCTGATCGACGCCGCCAATGCCAGTGGCGAAACGCCGCTGATGATGGCGGCCTTGCGCGGCCAAACCGAGTGGGCCGAACGCCTGCTGGACCGCGGCGCTCAACTCGGCCGCAGCGGCTGGAGCGCCTTGCATTACGCCGCCAGCGGGCCCGGCACCGCCGTGGTGGCGATGCTGCTGGCGCGTGGCGCCGCCATCGATGCGCCATCGCCCAATGGCTCCACGGCCTTGATGATGGCGGCTCGCTATGGCCCGGAAGAATCCGTGGACCTGCTGCTGGCCCGTGGC
The DNA here is from genome assembly GCA_947453725.1 of Betaproteobacteria bacterium. Taxonomy (GTDB): domain Bacteria; phylum Pseudomonadota; class Gammaproteobacteria; order Burkholderiales; family Burkholderiaceae_C; genus Rubrivivax. The sequence goes on from CANGHH010000018.1 coordinate 89,031, forward strand.
GCCAGCCTGGCAGCCAGGAACATCCAGGACCTGAACGCCGCCGATTTCGCCCGGCTGGGCGGCCGTGACAAGCTGGCAGTACGGCTGAACAAGGCCGCGCTTTGACCGCCTGGACCGGGCGGTCGTCGCTTCGTGTCAGAAATCATCTGACAAGGGGTTTGGCGCGGCGCCGACGCGACGGGTGCTTTTGGCAAGCCTAGAGTTGTCGATAGAGGTGGTGTCCCACCTTTGGAGCACGACATGGCTTACACCGCATCGCAACGCAACCCCTTCATGCTGATGATGAACCCCGAGGTCGTCCTGGCGGCCATCGAGAAGTCCGAGCACCTGGCCCAGCTCAGCCGGCAGCAGTGCCGCCCGCTGGACCGCATTCCCGCTGGCTCGCCGGAGGCCCTCGCGGAAGGCGACGCGCTCGACGAAGCCGAGAATGCCGACTAGGTGCATCTTCCAGCGCGGCGCCTGGCAATCGGCCCGTAACGGGACAGCCCTTGAGGATGCTGTCCCGTTGCGACCTTTGAGGACCGCTCCTGTATTTTGCACGATGTATATTATGTAAACTTCATTCACCAGGAACGGAAGCCGGCAGCATGGGGTTGTGAGAACAAGCTTTCCCTGCCAACGAATGAAAGGGACTTCCCCGTCCCGAGCTATCCGCTGGAAGGCGGCAAACGGCAACGAGTGCCACGATGGGAAGTGCGAACTCTCATCAACTCACTCGACAAGGGGAAGTCATGGCCATTCTCACCGTTGGAATTGATACTGCCAA
>CANGHH010000019.1 GCA_947453725.1 Betaproteobacteria bacterium
TCGGCCAAGCCGTACCACTGCTGCAGCAGGTACATGCGCAGCATCTTGGGCACGCCCATCGGCTGGCGACCCACCCGGCCACTCGTCGGGTACAGCGGCTCGATCACCGCGATCAACCGCGCCCACGGCACCACGCGCTCCATCTCGGCAAGGAACTTCTCGCGGCGCGTGCGCTTCTTCTTCAAGGCAAATTCGGCACTGGCAAAGCTGCGTTGACTCATGGTCGCCGTGGCTTCTGTCTCGATGACTTTAGGCATGCATCCGGCGTGCCTGACTTCGGCAATTGATCAGATGGTATGGGCGCCTCCACCTGGCAACGGTCAGATCCAGGGATCGGTTGGATCCCCCGATGACGGCATCAATGTGCCAGAGTGGAGATGCGACTCAACCACTGAACCGGAGGACCCGTCATGGAGCTTACTGTCATTGCCGTCGACATCGCCAAGAAGGTATTCCAACTGCACTGGGTGGAACCGGATACCGGCGTCATCGAGCGACTGAAGTTGAAGCGTGCGCAGATGCTGCCGTGGCTCGCGAACCGTGAGCCGTCGCTTGTCATCATGGAAGCCTGCGGGGGAGCTCACGAATGGGCGCGCCAGCTACAGGCGTTAGGCCACACGGTACGACTTATTGCACCGAAGACGGTTCGGCCGTTCGTGCAGCGCAACAAGACCGATGCCGCGGACGCTCAAGGGATCTGGACCGCAGGCCAGCAACCAGGAGCCAAATTCGTGGCCGTCAAGAACGAGGCCCAACAAGTCGTTCTGTCGCTGCATCGCCTTCGCGGACAACTCATGAAGATGCGGATCATGCAGACCAACGAACTGCGAGGGCTTCTCTACGAGTTTGGCATCGTCTTGCCCGAAGGCCACTGCGCTCTGCTCAAGGAACTACCGGCAGCCATGCTTGAGGCTCAGATCCGATTGCCTGCGATGTTGATAGACAGTCTCAGAGAGCAAATCCGGCGAATCGATGGTCTGGAGGCGGACATCGGTCTGATCGAACGGCGGCTGTCGCAACAGCTGCGCGATACCCCGGCGTGCAAGACAATTGCGCAGATACCCGGTGTCGGACTGCTGACCGCCACGGCGATCGTGGCCAGCATGGGTTCGCCCACAGCGTTCAAGGACGCGCGCGAATTTGCTGCCTGGATCGGGTTAGTACCGCGACAAACCGGCACCGGCGGCCGTGTCCGCCAGCTCGGGATCAGCAAACGCGGAGACGCGTACTTGCGAACCCTCCTGATGCATGGAGCGCGAGCGGTGGTTCGCTTCGACAGGGCGACGAAATGGCCTTGGCTCTGCGAATTGCTGAAACGGCGACCTTATAGCGTCGCCGTGGCCGGGGTGGCCAACAAGCTGGCCAGGACCATCTGGGCGGTGCTGGCGAAGGGCCAGGAATGGCGTCCGCAGGCTTGGCAAGCGGCTTGAACGGCACCAAGAAGAATAGCAATCAAGGTTAAGGAGAGCAAGCGACCACGCGCGTGATGGGCCAGACAGGTCGGACCGGTACGGGGACACTCCGATAGGGAATAAGCGCTAAAGGCTCGGCAATCAGATGGGAACCACGTCGGCGAATGCCATCAGGGCCAGCAGGCCGAAACTGCCTGCACAACAGGCTGGATATAAGACTGCAGCCCTGCCTCCTGCTTCATTGCGCGAAAAGTCACTTGCGATCCGGGAGGCGCCCATATATGCGATTTCCTAGATGGGGCTTCCGTTCGGATGGATTGGGGAAACATTTTGCAGCCCTTGCCAAGTCCAGGAGCAGTGATGACTAGCGGGTTCGGGGTGCGTCTTCATCCTGTTTTCCAGACGAAGAAACTTCACGGGGGATATGATTTTGTTGGACGAACCTCGCCATGAATAAGTTTCGTATAGCTTCGGCTTTCAGGTCAGCTCTTATATTAATGGGTTCGACAACGACCACAATGGTTCTTGCTGCAAATGAGGGCTGCTGGCAATGGGAGTTCACTGACCCACAAAGTAATCCCGTCGTGCGTCTCAGTGGGATGGTGACTACTTCCGAGGCGACGCGGTTACCGGCCAAAATTAATCTGGCCGAAACCAGCAATTCCATACCGCCATTAGTTACATTGAATTTGTCCAGCCATGCCCGCCGCGATAGTTGGCTCGCCGGGACTCTTATTGTTAATGGAAGCGATAGTCCACGAATTCCAGTTAAGGGTCGGTGGCATTCGTCAGCTGATCCAGGTGGCCCCTCTACAATCTGGCTTACCAACGATCGCGTTGGTGCGTACCTTTTGATGCAACAAGCAAGCACTTCAAGTTGCAAAACTAGTATTTCTCCATAGTAGGCCGGGGCTTGCGCCTTCGAAGGCAAGCGCCCTGCGTTTGGGTTGAGAGTTTCCGCGCAGGCCCCATACGTTGTGATCTCGCAGTGCGCAGGGTGCCGCCATCCAGACCGTCCAGCGACCTTTCAAGCGGGCCGTACAGCCGTTCGCTCCGTCGAGCGTTGCCTGAACACTGCCCCTGCCTACACTGCCCCGCATGAAACCCCAAGCCATCGACTGGAGCCAACTCTGGTACCCCGGTCCGACCCGCGCCTACACCCCCGATGAAATGGCCCGTGCGGGCAGCGACGCACCCAGTCCGACACTGGTGGCCGTTGCCGGGATCAACTTCGCGCTGCTGGCCTTTGCTGCCCTGCAGATTGCGCCCGCCGCGCACACCGCGCGCCTGACAGGCCTCCTCGTGGCCCTGGCGGTCGTCGGCAACCAGGCCGCGCGCTGGCTGTGGTGGCGGCCCTGGCGGCGGTCGCTGATGGTGGTCTGGGGCTGGATGGTGGGGGTCAACTTGCTGCTGAGCGTGGGCATACGCTGGCGCCTGCCCAGCGCGGAAGACCGAATGGCGCTGCACTGGGTGGTGGTGCTCGGCACGCTGGTGCTGACGCTGCTGCAATGGTTTTTGGTGGTCTGGCGCGCGCAGCAGATCGAAGGCCGCCTGGCCGCTCAGGCCGAGCGCGAACAGGCCATCGAGATGGCCCGCCGTCTGGCCGCGGCGCAGATCGAGCCGCACTTCCTGTTCAACACCCTGGCCGGCCTGCAGCATTGGGTGCAGACGAAAGACGAGCGCGCCGCGTCATTGCTGGCCGCGCTGACCGGTTACCTGCGCGCCACCTTGCCGCTGTTCGACCGCCCGCTGCTGGCCGCCGGGGACGAACTGCTGGCCATCGAGCGCTACCTGCAGGTGATGCAGGCGCGGCTGGGGCCGGCGCGTCTGCAATGGCACATCAATGTGGAAGCCGCGGCGCGCGCGGCGCTGCTGCCGCCCGGCCTGTTGCTGACCTTGGTGGAGAACGCGGTGCAGCACGGCGTCGAGCCGCTGCTGTCCGGTGGTGAGGTGACGCTGGCGGGCACGGTCGGCAACGACGGGCTGCGTTTCGAGGTCCGCGACAACGGACCCGGCCCGGCCGCCGACCAGGTCGACGGGGTGGGCCTGAGCAACCTTCGCCAACGCCTGGCCTTGACCTGCGGCCCCAGCGCCCGCCTGACCCTCGAAGCCGCCGCCGGTGGTGGCTGCCGCGCCGAAATCCGGATTCCTTTGAACCCCACTGCACCAGCCGAACGACCATGAACGAGCCCGTGAATCCACTGGTCAGGGCCCTGGTGGCCGACGACGAAGAAGCCCCGCGTGAACAGTTGCTGGCCGCGCTGCGCCAGGCCTGGCCCGAATTGCAGGTGGTGGCGGTGGCTGCCAACGGCGTCGACGCCTGGGACGCTTTCCTGGAACACGAACCGGCGCTGTGCTTCCTCGACATCCGCATGCCGGGGCTGAGCGGCATCGATGTCGCGCAGCGCATCGCGGTTCAGTCGGGTCCGCAGGCCCAGGTGGTCTTCGCCAGCGCCTTCGGCGACCACGCGTTGGCGGCCTTCGACGCCGGGGCCGTGGACTACCTGCTCAAGCCCGTCGAGCCCGAGCGCCTGGCGCGCACCGTGGCCCGGGTGCGCGCGCGGCTGCAGCTGGCCTCACCCCCGGCCACGCCCGACCTGCAGGCCTTGCTGGCCACGCTGAATGCACCGTTGCGCCGCCCGCCGCTGGCCGTGCTGCAGGCCAGCGTGGGCCGTGAGGTGAAGCTGATCCGCAGCGACGAGGTGGTCTATTTCGAGAGTGACAGCCGCTACACACGGGTGGTCTTCGTCGGCGCGGAAGGCCCGGGCGACGCGCTGATCCGCACACCGCTGAAGGAGCTGCTGGCGCAGCTCGACGAGCAGCTCTTCTGGCAGGTCCACCGCAGCGTCATCGTCAACCACCGCTGCATCGCCAGCGCCGTGCGCGTGGACGAGGGTCAGATGCACCTGACGCTGCGCGGACGGCCCGAGAAGTTGCCCGTCTCGCGCCATTTCCAGGGGCTGTTCAAGGGTCAGTGAGGACGACGGTCCGCAACCGCGCGGGTAGCATCAGCCGGACCTTCGCTGCCACGAGAACCCCCATGCCCGCCCTTCCGGTTCCCCGCTTCGACCAGTTCTATCGGCACGACGAACTCAGCCGTCTGCTGCACGACTACGTGGCGGCGGCGCCGAACCTGGTCCAGCTGAGTTCGCTGGGCAAGAGCTTCGAAGGCCGTGAGATCTGGCTGCTGACGATCACCAGCACGGCCACTGGCATCGACACCGACAAGCCGGCCTTCTGGGTCGACGGCAACATCCACGCGGCGGAGTTGACGGCCAGCACGGCCTGCCTGTATTGGCTGCACCAGTTGCTCAGCGGCTACCAGTCGGGCGATGCGCAAGCCAGGCAGCTGCTCGACACCCGTGTCGTCTACATGGTGCCGCGCCTGAACCCCGACGGCGCCGAGCTGGCGCTGGCCGACCAGCCGCGCCACATCCGCAGCAGCACGCGGCCCTATCCCTTCGACGAAGAGCCGGTCGACGGCCTGACCATCGAGGACGTCGACGGCGACGGCCGCGTGCTGCAGATGCGCGTGCCCGACCCGCATGGCGGCTACAAGCAGCATCCGTCCGACGCCCGGCTGATGGTGGCTCGCGAGCCCGGCGATTTCGGCGGCAGCTATTTCCGCATGATCCCGGAAGGCACGCTGAAGAACTACGACGGCCTGAAGATCTCCGCCAACCCCGACCTCGAAGGTCTGGACCTGAACCGCAACTTCCCCGCCTACTGGCGGCAGGAATTCGAGCAGGCCGGCGCCGGCCCCTACCCGACCAGCGAACCCGAAGTGCGGGCCATGGTGCACTTCATCACCAGCCACCCGAACATCGGCGCGGCAGTCAGCTTCCACACCCACAGCGGCGTCATCCTGCGGCCCATGGGCATGCAGAGCGACGACGACATGACGCCCGAAGACCTGTGGCAGTACAAGCGCTTTTCCGACCTCGGCACGAAGCTGACGGGCTACCCGGCGATCAGCATCTGGCACGACTTCAAGTACCACCCCAAGCAGGTCATCACCGGCACCCAGGACTGGATCTACGAACACCTGGGCGCGCTGTTCTGGACGGTCGAGATCTGGGCGCCGAACAAGGAAGCCGGCATCACCGACTACAAGTGGATCGACTGGTACCGCGAGCACCCGGCCGAAGACGACCTGAAGCTGCTGAAGTGGAGCGACGACCAGTGCGGTGGCCAGGCCCACGTCGACTGGTACCCTTTCCGCCATCCGCAACTGGGCATGGTCGAACTCGGCGGCTGGGACAAGATGAACTACTGGCGCAACCCGCCGCCCCACCTGCGTGAACGCGAGGCTGCGCGCTTCCCGGCGTGGCTGATGCAGGTGGCCTTGAGCCTGCCCAAGCTGGAGGTGCTGCGCGCCGAGGTGCGGGCGCTGGGCGCCGACACGTGGCGCGTGCGCTTCGCGGTGGCCAACAGCGGCTGGCTGCCGGCCTACGTCAGCAAGCGTGCGCTGGAACGCAAGACCGCGCGCGGCACGGTGTTCCAGATCCACCTGCCGCCGGGCGTCACGCTGGCCACTGGCCGTGAACGCGTCGAGGGCGCACACCTGGAAGGCCACGCGCCGAAGGCTTCGCTGCAGGCCTTCCTGCCCAACCGCGACATCACCGGCGACCGCGCCGTCGTCGAGTGGGTGGTGCGAGGGCCGCGCGGCACGGCCATCGCGCTGACGGCCACGGCCGACCGCGCCGGCACCGTGCGCACCGAAGTCACGCTGGACTGAGCCGCCGGCCCACCCGTCAGAGCGGCCCGGCCCGGCTCAGCGCTGTCCGAAGCGGAACACCGCCACGCTGGCGCGCAGGTTGGGCCACAGGCGCACGACTTCGCCGCCCTGCAGGCCGAAGCTGTCGGTCACCGCCAGGCCGCAGCGCTGCGCCAGCAGCTGGAAATCGGCGTAGGTGCCGACGCGGATGTTGGGCGTGTCGTACCACTGGTAGGGCAGGGCGCGGGTGATCGGCATGCGGCCGCGCAGCACGTGCAGGCGGTTGGCCCAATGCGCGAAGTTGGGGAAGCTGACGATGCCGATGCGCCCCACGCGTGCCGTTTCGCGCAGCATGTTCTCGGTCTTGCGCAGGTGTTGCAGCGTGTCCAGCTGCAGCACCACGTCGAAGCTGTGGTCGTCGAACAGCGCCAGCCCGTCTTCCAGGTTGAGCTGGATGACGTCGATGCCGCGCTGCACGCAGGCCAGCACATTGGCGTCGTCCAGCTCGATGCCGTAGCCGCTGCAGCCCTTGTGGTCGCGCAGGTAGGCCAGCAGTTCGCCGGTTCCGCAACCGAGGTCGAGCACGCGGCTGCCGGCCGGCACCAGGTCGGCGATGATTTCGAGGTCGCGGCGCTCGCTCACGCTGTGAACTCCAGAGCGATGCGTTCGAAGTAGGCCCGCATCACACCGTGGTATCGCGGGTCTTCGAGCAGGAAGGCGTCGTGGCCGTGCGGGGCGTCGATCTCCGCGTAGCTGACGGCGATGCGGTTGTCGACCAGCGCCTTGACGATCTCGCGCGAACGGGCCGGGGCGAAGCGCCAGTCGGTGCTGAAGCTGACCAGCAGGAATTGATTGGCGCGCGCGCCTTCGAAGGCCTTCGTCAGGCTGCCGCCGTGTTCTTGTGCCGGGTCGAAATAGTCCAGTGCACGGGTGATCAGCAGGTAGGTGTTGGCGTCGAAATAGGCGCTGAACTTGTCGCCCTGGTGGCGCAGGTAGCTTTCGATCTGGAACTCGATGCCCTGCGTCGTGTAGGCCAGGCCTTCAGCGCGGAGTTCGCGGCCGAACTTGCTTTCCATCGCGTCTTCGGCCAGGTAGGTGATGTGGCCGATCATCCGCGCCACGCGCAGCCCGCGCTGCGGCACCACGCCGTGGGCGTAGAAATGGCCGCCGTGGAAGTCGGGGTCGGTGACGATGGCGCGCCGGGCCACCTCGTTGAAGGCGATGTTCTGCGCCGACAGATTGGGCGCCGTCGCCACGGCCACGCAGTGGCGCAGCTTGTCGGGGTGACGCAACGTCCAGGCCAGCGCCTGCATGCCGCCCAGGCTGCCGCCCAGCACCGCGGCCAGCTGCGTGATGCCCAGACGCTGGACCAGTCGCACTTGCGCGTCGACCCAGTCTTCCACCGTCATCACCGGGAAATCAGCGCCCCAGACCTGGCCGCTGTCGGCGTGGGCCGGGTTGACGTGCATCGGCCCGGTCGAGCCGAAGCAGGAGCCCGGGTTGTTGACGCCGATGACGAAGAAGCGCTCGGTGTCCAGCGGCTTGCCGGGGCCGACCAGGTTGTCCCACCAGCCGGCCTGCCCCTGTTCGTCGAGCCCGGCGACGTGGTGGCTGGCGTTCAGCGCGTGGCAGACCAGCACGGCGTTGCTGCGTGCGGCGTTCAGGCTGCCGTAGGTCTCGAAGCGCAGGTCGTAGGCGGGCAGCGTGGCGCCACTGCGCAGGGGCAGCGGCTCGCTGAAGTGCATCTGCTGGGCAGTGACGGGACCGAGGGATGGCATGGGGGCGCTGGAGTCAGGCGGCGGATTATGCGGGGCCGCTGCGCGCTGCCGGCAGGCGGCGGCCAAGCCTGGAAGTGGGCGACTTTGGCGGCGGACTTCCGCGCGCGCCGCTGGTCGACCGGACGTAGCCTCACGCGACAGGACGGCGCCCCCGCTGCGCCGCCAGGAGACACCGCATGCACCAATGGTTGCGCCGCATCGACCGGCTGTTCGCGGTCCGTTACACCGCCTGGGGGCTGTGCGGCATCGGCCTGCCGGTCTTCGGCTGGGCCTGGCTCGCGCGGGGCCAAGCCGGCTGGCCCCTGCTGCTGTGCCTGCTCGGGCTGGCCCTGGGCTGGCGCGACACGCGCCAGTCCCGCCACGCCGTGCTGCGCAACTACCCGATCATCGGCCACCTGCGTTTCCTGCTGGAATTCATCCGGCCCGAGATGCGCCAGTACTTCATCGAGAGCGACAGCGAAGCCGCGCCCTTTTCGCGCCAGCAGCGCAGCCTGGTCTACCAGCGCGCCAAGGGCGAACCCGACAACCGGCCCTTCGGCACCCAGCTCGACGTGCAGACTGGCGGCTACGAGTGGATCAACCACTCCATCGTGCCGACAGCGGTGGCCGGTCACGACTTCCGCGTCACGATCGGCGCCAGCGGTTCGTCGTGCACCCAGCCCTACAGCGCCAGCGTCTTCAACATCTCGGCGATGAGTTTCGGCGCGCTCAGCGCCAACGCCATCCTGGCGCTGAACGGTGGCGCGAAGAAGGGCGGCTTCGCCCACGACACCGGCGAGGGCTCGATCAGCGCCCACCACCGCGTCCACGGCGGGGACCTGATCTGGGAAATCGGCAGCGGCTACTTCGGCTGCCGCAACGACGATGGCAGCTTCAACGCCGAACGCTTTGCCGCCAACGCGGGCGACCCGCAGGTCAAGATGATCGAGCTGAAGCTCAGCCAGGGCGCCAAGCCCGGCCACGGCGGCGTGCTGCCGGGGCCGAAGGTGACGGCCGAGATCGCGCAAGCGCGCGGCGTGGCGGTCGGCCAGGCCTGCATCAGCCCGTCCCGCCACAGCGCTTTCAGCACGCCGCTGGAAATGCTGCAATTCATCGAAAGCCTGCGCCGGCTGTCGGGCGGCAAACCCACCGGCTTCAAGCTGTGCATCGGCCATCCCTGGGAGTGGTTCGCCCTGTGCAAGGCGATGCTGGAAAGCGGCCTGCTGCCTGACTTCATCGTCGTCGACGGCGCCGAGGGCGGCACCGGCTCGGCGCCGCTGGAATTCACCGACCACGTTGGCGCGCCGCTGCAGGAAGGCCTGCTGCTGGTGCACAACACGCTGACCGGGCTGGGCCTGCGCGGGCGCATCCAGATCGGCTGCGCCGGCAAGGTGGTCAGCGCCTTCGACATCGTTCGCCTGATGGCGCTGGGCGCCGACTGGTGCAATGCGGCGCGTGGCTTCATGTTTGCCTTGGGCTGCATCCAGGCGCAGACCTGCCACAGCGGGGCCTGCCCGACGGGCGTGGCCACCCAGGACCCGAAGCGCCAGCAGGCGCTGGTGGTGTCCGACAAGGTGGAGCGCGTCTGGCGTTTCCACGACAACACGCTGCATGCCCTGCAGGAACTGGTGCAGGCCGCCGGGCTGACCCACCCCGACCAGATCACCGCGTCGCACATCGTGCGCCGTTTGGCCGACCACGACGTCAAGCTGCTGGCCAACCAGCTGCACTTCCTGCAGCCCGGGGAATTGCTGGCTGCGGTCGCCGGGCAGGCGCCCTGGCCGCACCGTGTCTACGGTCTGTATTGGCCGCAGGCCCGCAGCGACAGCTTCGCACCAGCGGAGCCGGCCGTGCCCGCCCCGGCCCGCTGCGAAGTCAGCGCGGTCTGAAGAGCCGGAACCGGTCTTCGGCTCGGATGCCGAAGTAGTCGGCCGGTCCGCCGCCGCGCAGCACGGGCTGGGCCGCAGCGGTGTCGTAGACGCCGTCGACCAGCAAGCCGCGCGCGATGTGCACGGCCACCACCTCGCCCAGCGTCAGCCAGGTCGGTACCGGCACGCCGTCCACGCCCTGCAGCTGGATCTGCTGCGTCAGTCGGCATTCGAGGGCGACCGGGCTTTCGCCGACCCGGGGCACGTTGACGACCTGCGACGGCAGCGCGGTCAGGCCGGCCAGTTCGAATTCGTTGACTTCGGGCGGCACCGCGGCACAGCTGGCGTTCATGGCCTCGGCCAGCGGGCGCGTCACGAGGTTCCAGACGAATTCGCCGGTCTCGGTGATGTGGCGCAGCGTGTCCTTCTCGCCGATGCTGGCGAAGCCGATGATTGGCGGCGTGTAGTTGAAGGCGTTGAAGAAGCTGTAGGGCGCCAGATTGACCAGACCGGCCCGGCTTTTCGTGCTGATCCAGCCGATGGGGCGCGGGCCGACGATGGCGTTGAACGGGTCGTGTGGCAGCCCGTGGCCGTCTTGCGGCCGGTAGCTGTGCAGGTCTTCGTAAATCACGGCCTGACCTGCCGCCTCAGGCCGCCGGCGGCGCCGACTCGACGAAGCTGGGCCTCGTCGACAGCTTGTCGAGCAGCTTGTGCAGGTTGGGCTGCCCGCTGCGCCAGTCGATGTGGGCGTAGCGGAAGTCGAGGTAGCTGAGCGCGCAGCCGACCGCCACGTCGGCCAGCGTGAAGTGGTTGCCGGCGCAGAAGGGCTTGTCGCCCAGACCCTGTCCCATCGCGGTGATGGCCGCCATCACGCGGCTCATCTGGCGGTCGATCCAGGCCTGCGAACGCTGTTCGTCGCTGCGGCCGGCCCAGTGGGCTTCCATGCGCGCGGCAATGCTGGCGTCGAGCAGGCCGTCGGACAGCGCTTCCCAGGTGCGCACCTCCACGCGCTCACGGCCGCTGGGCGGTATCAGCTTGCCCACCGGCGACAGGGTGTCGAGGTACTCGACGATGACCCGCGAATCGAAGACCGCCTCGCCGCCGTCCAGTACCAGGCAGGGCACCTTGCCCAGGGGGTTGCTCTTCAAGATGGCGTCGCTGTTCCAGACATCTTCCAGCAGCAGTTGGAAGTCGAGCTTCTTTTCGGCCATCACGACGCGAACTTTGCGGACGTAGGGGCTGGTCAGTGAACCGATCAATTTCATCTTGGGGCGCGGGTGCGGCGAGCGTCTGGGAGCAAATCCATTCTAGCCAGCGGCCTGTCGTGTGAAATCCACGCCCGCTGGCCGCCCCGGCAGCGCCAGCTCGGCGGTGGCCGGCGCCATCCGCGACAGCACGCGCCCGCCGCGCACCACCAGCAGGCGCTGGGCCCGCAGGCGCAGCGCTTCCTGGGGCGAACGGGCCTGCAGCAGGACGAAATCGGCGCGGCAGCCGACCTCCAGGCCGTAGCCTTCCAGCCCCAGCACGCGGGCGTTGTTGACGGTCACGGCGTCGAAACACTGCTGCTGGCCAGCCACCGAGCACATCTGCGCCACGTGCAGGCCCATCGCCGCCACTTCGAGCATGTCGGCCGAGCCCAGCGCGTACCAGGGGTCCATCACGCAGTCGTGGCCGAAGCCGACGTTGACGCCGGCGGCCAGCAACTCGGGCACACGGGTCATGCCGCGGCGCTTCGGGTAGCTGTCGTGGCGGCCCTGCAGCGTGATGTTGATCAGCGGATTGGCCACCACGTGGAGGCCGGCTTCCCGGATCAGCGGAATCAGCTTGCTGACGTAGTAGTTGTCCATCGAGTGCATCGACGTCAGGTGCGAACCCGTCACCCGGCCCTGCAGGCCCAGGCGCTGGGTGTGCAGGGCCAGCGTCTCGACGTGGCGCGACAGCGGGTCGTCGGTCTCGTCGCAGTGCAGGTCGACGCGCAGGCCGCGCTCGGCGGCCAGTTCGCACAGCAGCTTCACGCTTTGCGCGCCCTGTTCAGAAGTCCGTTCGAAGTGCGGAATGCCGCCGACCACGTCGACGCCCAGGTCCAGCGCGCGCTTCAGGTTGGTCAAGGCCTGCGGAGAACGCAGCAGGCCGTCCTGCGGGAAGGCGACCAGTTGCAGGTCGAGGTAGCCGGCGACGAGGCGCTTGACTTCCAGCAACGCGCGCACCGCCAGCAGTCGGTCGTCGCAGATGTCGACGTGGCTGCGGATGGCCAGCAGCCCGCGCGCCACCGCCCAGTCGCAGTAGGCCAGCGCGCGTTCGACGAGGGCCTCCTCGGTCAGCAGCGGCTTCAGCTCGCCCCACAGCGCGATGCCTTCCAGCAGCGTGCCGCTGGCATTGACGCGCGGCAGGCCGTGGCTGAGCGTCGAATCGAGGTGGAAATGGGCGTCGACGAAGGGCGGGCTGAGCAGCCAACCGGCGGCGGCGATGCTGGGCGTGTCGGGCGGCGCCGCCAGCGCCGCGCCGACCGCGGCGATGCGACCGTCCAGCGCCAGCAGGTCGATGCCGGTGCGGCCGTCGGGCAGCGTGGCGTTGCGGATCAGCAGGGGCGGGGCAGTGGTCATGGGCGTGCGGCGAGCGGGTGTCGCCTCAGCATAAGCCGCCAGCGGACGAAAGACGCACTCGCGGTTGCATTCGTCACGTTGGCAATCCCCTGTTTGCGGTGTTCGCTTGTCAGGCCCGTGCAACGGGTGCACACTGGGCCAAACGGCACTCGCCGCCTCGCCCTTCAATCCCCCCCCTTCCACCCATCTGTTCTGGTTCCCCCCGTGCCGGCGGCAGAGCCGTCGGCGTTTCACTCCCCTCTCCAAGGAGGTTTTGATGAACTTGACGATCAGCGGACATCATCTCGAAGTCACCCCGGCTCTGCGCGAATACGTGTTGACCAAGCTGGAACGTGTGACCCGGCATTTCGATCAGGTGGTGGATGTCACGGTGCTGCTGACGGTGGAAAAGCTGAAGGAAAAGGAACGACGGCAGAAGGCCGAGGTGACGCTGCATGTCAAGGGCCGCGACATCTTCATCGAGCAGGCCGCTGAGGACATGTACGCCGCCATCGACCAGTTGATGGACAAGCTCGACCGCCAGGTCGTTCGCCACAAGGACCGCCTGCAGAACCACCACCACGAGTCGCCCAAGCGGATCGACCTCGGCGTTGCCTAGGCGGCGGCGCCTTCCAGACACCACGGCCCTGCGGGGCCGTTTTGCATGCCGGAACGGTTTGTTGCTGCAGCGCCGCATCGGCCGAGAATTCCAGCCGTTTCCGGCCCTTCACAGCGAGTTCTTCGCAAGGGCAGCGGACTATCATCGTCCGCTCTGTCAACCCCAAGGTCGCCGCCTACCCAGCAGTTTGCGGCGCCAGGACATGGTCCCATGAACCGTCTCGCCGCGATCCTGCCACCCAGCAATGTGCTGGTGAACGTGGATGCGACCAGCAAGAAGCGTGTCTTTGAGCAGGCCGGCTTGTTGTTCGAGAACCAGCACTCGATCGCCCGCGGCATCGTCACCGACAACCTCTTCGCCCGCGAGCGCCTGGGTTCGACCGGGCTGGGCCACGCGGTGGCCATCCCGCACGGTCGCATCAAGGGCCTCAAGCAGCCGCTGGCGGCGGTGCTGCGCGTCTTGCAGCCCATCCCTTTCGACGCCCCCGACGATGCCCCCGTCGAACTGTTGATCTTCCTGCTGGTGCCCGAAGCGGCCACCCAGCGGCACCTGGAAATCCTGTCCGAGATTGCCGAGATGTTGTCCGACCGCGAGTTGCGCGAGCGGCTGAAGACCGAGCCCGACGCGCAGGCGGTGCACCAACTGATCGCTGACTGGGAACCGCTGAAGTCGGTTGCGTGATGGCGATTTGCAGTACCGATGAAACCCACGTCGATTAGCGCCGAGGCGCTGTTCGAAGCCCACCGTGAGGCGATGCGCTGGGCGTGGATCGCCGGCCACGCCCACCCCGAGCGCCGCTTTGCCGATGCCGCCGTGCGCGATGCGCGCAGCGCGGCCGACCTGGTCGGCTACCTGAACTACATCCACCCCTACCGGGTGCAGATCGTCGGCGTGCGAGAGGTCGAGTACCTGACCACCTCGTCGGCCGACGACCAGGAACGCCGCATCTCGCGCATCGTCACGCTGGAGCCGCCGGTGCTGATCGTCGCCGACGGCGTGGCGCCGCCCGACCGCCTGGTGGCGATGTGCGACCGCGCCGAGATCCCGCTCTTCGTCACCAGTGAATCGGCCGGCCACGTCATCGACGTGGTGCGTGGCTACCTCGGCCAACACTTCGCCGAGCGCGTCACGCGGCACGGCGTGTTCATGGACATCCTCGGCCTGGGCGTGTTGCTGACCGGCGAATCGGGCCTGGGCAAGAGCGAGCTCGGTCTGGAACTGATCAGCCGCGGCCACGGCCTGGTGGCTGACGACGCGGTCGACATCTACCGCACCTCGCAAACCCTGCTCGAGGGCCGTTGCCCCGAGCTGCTGCAGAACTTGCTGGAGGTCCGCGGCATCGGTCTGCTCGATATCAAGGCCATCTTTGGCGAGACCGCCGTGCGGCGCAAGATGAAGGTCCACCTGCTGGTGCATCTGGTGCGCAAGGAAACGATGGAGCGCGAGTTCGAGCGCTTGCCCTACGAGCCGCTTTACGAGGACATCCTGGGCCTGCCTGTGCGCAAGGTGGTGATCGCCGTCGACGCCGGCCGCAACCTGGCCGTGCTGGTCGAAGCGGCGGTGCGCAACACCGTGCTGCAACTGCGCGGCATCGACACCTACCAGGAATTCATCAAGCGGCACCAGGCCGCGATGGAGCGTGGCGACCCGCTGTAGCCGTTCTGGGCGCGATGTTCCAGCACGGGTCGCCCGGGCTGGAAGCTTCGCCTGGGGGACGACGCCGCAGGGGTCTGGCGGCCTTATTTCTGCCGGTGCTCGCAGTCGGTCTTGCTGCAGCGCGCGTACAAGGCCAGCGTGTGTTCCTGCAATTCGAAACCGCGGGCGCTGGTGACGGCGCGCTGGCGCGCCTCGATCTCGCTGTCGAAGAATTCCTCGACCCGGCCGCAGTCCAGGCACACCAGGTGGTCGTGGTGCTCGCCTTCGTCGAGTTCGAACACCGCCTTGCCCGATTCGAAGTTGCTGCGCGTCAGCAGGCCGGCCTGTTCGAATTGCATCAGCACGCGGTAGACCGTGGCCAGGCCGATGTCGGCCCCTTCCAGCAGCAAGGCCTTGTAGACGTCCTCGGCCGACATGTGGCGGCGCGCGGCACGCTGGAAGATCTCGAGGATCTTGATGCGCGGCAAGGTGGCCTTCAGGCCGCTGCTTTTCAGTTCGTCAACATGCGTCATGTGCTGCCCGCAGCCTGGGCCGCAGCCCTCGCTAGAATCGCCCGATGATAGCCAGCGCCGATCCGCGCCATCCTTCTTCTGCGTCGCCGCTCATGCCCTCAGTCCCTTTTCGTCTCTTCCTGATCGCCTGCACGCTGGCTGCCGCCTCGGCATTGGGCGGTTGCGAGGCGCTGCAGCGCACCGACAGCCTGGTGGGTTTCATCACCCCCTACCGCATCGACATCGTGCAGGGCAACGCCATCACCAAAGAGCAGGCGGCGGCGCTCAAGCCCGGCCTGACCCGGCTGCAGGTTCGTGACCTGCTGGGTACGCCGCTGATGGCCGACCCCTTCCACGCCAGCCGCTGGGACTACATCTTCACGCTGCGCCGCCCCAACGCCGCCCTGCAGCGCCGCAGCGTCGTCGTGGCCTTCGAGAACGACGTGGTGAAGTCGGTCGAGGCGCCCGACCTGCCGTCCGAGCGCGAGTTCGTGGCCTCGATCAGCCGCTTCAAGGACATCCGCGCGCCCAAGCTCGAACTCAGCGAAGCCGAGCGCGCCGCACTGCCGATGCCGCCCCAGCGCGAGGCGCCCGTCGCCGAGCCCTTCGGCCCGGTGCGCGACTACCCGCCACTCGAGCCATGAACCCGTCATGCTGAACATCGCCGTCGCCGGCGCCGGGGGGCGCATGGGCCGCATGCTGATCGAGGCCGTGCTGGCCAGCGGTGACTGCCGGCTTGCGGGCGCGCTGGATGTGGCCGGCAGCCCGGCCATCGGCAGCGATGCGGGCACTTTCCTGGGCCGCACCACGGGCGTGACCATCACCGCCGACCTGCGCGCCGGCCTCGCCGGCGCCAGCGTGCTGATCGACTTCACGCGGCCCGAGGGCACGCTGGCCCACCTGGTGCTGTGCCGTGAACTCGGCGTTCGCGCCGTCGTCGGCACCACCGGCTTCAGCGCCGAGCAGCAGGCCGCCATCGCCGGGCACGCGCAGCAGGTGGCGACGGTGTTCGCCGCCAACATGAGCGTCGGCGTCAACGTGATGCTCCAGCTGCTGGCGCAGGCCGCGCAGGCGCTGGGGCCGGGCTACGACATCGAGGTCGTCGAGGCCCACCACCAGCACAAGGTCGACGCCCCCAGCGGCACCGCGCTGGCGATGGGCGAAGCGGTGGCGCGGGCGCGCGGCGTCGATCTCGCCCAGCAGGGCGTCTTCACCCGCCACGGCCACACCGGCGAACGCCGGCCCGGCAGCATCGGCTTTGCCACCGTGCGCGGCGGCGACATCGTCGGCGAGCACACGGTGCTGTTCTGCGGCACCGGCGAGCGCATCGAGATCGCGCACAAGAGCAGCAGCCGCAGCAATTACGCCGACGGCAGCCTCCGCGCCGCGCGCTTCCTGGCCGGCCTGCCCGCCGGTCAGCCAGGGCTGTACGGCATGGACGACGTGCTGGCTCTGGGCTGAGGGCCGTGCAGGGTCTGGCTCAGTTCTGGAGCGGCAGCGACGGGCTGGCCCGCACGGTGGCCCTGCTGCTGCTGGCGATGTCGGTGACGGCCTGGGTGCTGATCTGCTGGAAAGGCTGGCTGCTGCGCCGCGCCACCGCTGACATCGCCCGCGCCGTGCCGGCTTTCTGGGACGCCGCCACGCTCGCCGACGGTCGCGACCGCCTGCAGGCCATCGACCGCGAAGGCCTGCTGCTGCCGCTGCTCGATGCCGCCGCCGCGCAGCCGACCCGCGGCACGCTGGAAAGCACAGGGCTGCTCGAAAGCCAGCTGACACGCCGCCTGCGCGACGCGCTGCACCGCGGTCTGGCGCACCTGCAGTTCGGCCAGGTGCTGCTGGCGTCGATCGGCAGCACCGCACCCTTCGTGGGTCTGTTCGGCACCGTCTGGGGCATCTATCACGCGCTCGGTGGCATGGTGGCGGCCGGCAGCATCAGCATCGACCAGGTGGCCGGCCCGATCGGTGAGTCGCTGGTGATGACGGCCGCCGGCATTGCGGTGGCCGTACCGGCCGTGCTCGCCTACAACGTGTTCGGACTCTGGGTGTCGGCCTGCGAGGCCGAGCTGGAAGGCTACGCGCACGACCTCCGGCAGATGGTGCTGGACCAGGCGGCGGGATCCTGAGATGGCATTCGGCCGCCTCGAACGCAACCCCGGCGCGAAGCCGATGAGCGACATCAACATGACGCCGTTGATCGACGTGATGCTGGTCCTGTTGGTGATCTTCATCCTGACCGCACCGTTGATGAGCAGCCGCCTGAAGCTCGACCTGCCCCAGGCCGAGGGGGCCGCTGCCAGCGACGCGCCGGCCGTGCTGGCGCTGACCCTCGACGCGCAGGGCCGGCTGTTCCTGGGTGACGAGCCGTTGGATGCGCAGACCGAGCGCGAGCAGCTGGCCCTGCGCGTGCGCGCCGCCGCGCAGCGCAACCCGGCCACCGAGGTCCAGTTGCGCGCCGACAGCCGCGTGCCCTATGGCCGCGTCGCGGAATTGATCGGCTGGGTGCAGGCGGCCGGTCTGACGCGCATCGGTTTGGTCGCCGAGGCGCCACCGGCGCGCTGAAAGCGGCCGGGCGCGCGGAGCGCCTTCGTAGAATGGGGCGATGAACGAGAAATACGCCCCCGCAGAAGTCGAAGCCGCCGCCCAGGCGCACTGGGCGGCCACCGACGCCTACCGCGTCACCGAGGACGCGACGCGCCCGAAGTTCTACGCCTGCAGCATGCTGCCCTACCCCAGCGGCAAGCTGCACATGGGCCACGTCCGCAACTACACCATCAACGACATGATGGCGCGCTACCTGCGGATGCAGGGCATGAACGTGCTGATGCCGATGGGCTGGGACGCCTTCGGCCTGCCGGCCGAGAACGCGGCGATGGCCAACAACGTGCCGCCCGCGCAGTGGACGCGCGCCAACATCGCCGACATGAAGGCGCAGATGCAGCCGCTGGGCCTGGCCTTCGACTGGACCCGTGAGCTGGCCACCTGCGACCCCAGCTACTACAAGTGGAACCAGTGGTTCTTCCTGAAGATGCTGGAAAAAGGCATCGCCTACAAGAAGACCCAGATCGTCAACTGGGATCCGATCGACCAGACCGTGCTGGCCAACGAACAGGTCGTCGACGGCCGCGGCTGGCGCAGCGGCGCGGTCGTCGAGAAGCGCGAAATCCCGGGCTACTACCTGGCCATCACGCAGTACGCCGACGAACTGCTGGCCGGCGTCAACGACGCCACCACGCCCAACTACCTCGAAGGCTGGCCCGAGCGCGTGCGGCTGATGCAGGAACACTGGATCGGCAAGAGCGAAGGTGTTCGCTTCGCCTTCCCGCATGACATCCTCAGCGCCGACGGCGAACTGGTGCAGGACGGCAAGCTGTGGGTCTTCACCACCCGCGCCGACACCATCAAGGGCGTCACCTTCTGCGCCGTGGCACCGGAACACCCGCTGGCCACGCTGGCGGCGCTGGGCAATGCCGACCTGGCGGCCTTCATCGAAGCCTGCAAGAAAGGCGGCACCACCGAGGCCGAACTGGCGCTGAAGGAAAAGGAAGGTCGCCCGCTGGGCCTCAACGTCAGACACCCGCTCACCGGCGCCGAGGTGCCGGTATGGGTCGGCAATTACGTGCTGATGGGCTACGGCGACGGCGCCGTGATGGGCGTGCCGGCCCACGACGAGCGCGACTTCGCCTTCGCCAAGAAGTACGGTCTGGACATGCTGCAGGTGGTGCAGATCGACGGCGAGCATTTCAGCTACGACCACTGGCAGGACTGGTACGGCGACAAGTCGCGCGGCTTCACCGTCAACAGCGGCAACTACAGCGGCCTGGCCCACAAGCCGGCGGTCGACGCCATCGCTGCCGCCTTGGCCGCGCTGGGCCTGGGCGACAAGAAGACCACCTGGCGCCTGCGCGACTGGGGCATCAGCCGCCAGCGCTACTGGGGCACGCCGATCCCGATCATCCACTGCGATGCTTGTGGGTCGGTTCCCGTGCCCGAGCAGGATCTGCCCGTCCTGCTGCCCGAAGACCTGGTCCCCGACGGCAGCGGCAACCCGCTGAACCACTGCGCGGCCTTCCTGAACGTCGGCTGCCCGCAATGCGGCCAGCCGGCGCGCCGCGAGACCGACACCATGGACACCTTCGTCGACAGCGCCTGGTACTACATGCGCTACTGCTGCCCGGGCAGCGACGACGCGATGGTCGATGCGCGCAACGAGCACTGGATGCCGATGGACCAGTACATCGGCGGCATCGAGCACGCGGTGCTGCATTTGCTCTACGCCCGTTTCTGGACCAAGGCCATGCGCGACCTCGGCCTGGTGCGCTTCAGCGAGCCTTTCACCAAGCTGTTCACGCAGGGCATGCTGCTCAACGAGAGCTACTTCCGCGAAGAAGAGTCGGGCAAGAAACACTGGTTCTACCCGAGCGAGGTCGACGTGCAGCACGACGACCGCGGCCAGCCGGTGGGTGCCACGGCCAAGGCCGACGGCCTGCCGGTCAGCCTGGGCGGCATCGAGAAGATGTCCAAGAGCAAGAACAACGTCGTCGAACCCAAGGACATCATCGCCCGGTTCGGTGCCGACACCGCGCGCCTGTTCACGATGTTCGCCGGCCCGCCCGACCAGAGCGCGGCCTGGTCCGACAGCGGTGCCGAAGGCTCCTTCCGCTTCCTGCGCCGGCTGTGGAACAGCGGCTTGAAGCTGTCCGCCCGCCACGGCGTGGCCAACCCCGGTTACGACGGCATCAGCCCGGCCGGCGCCGCGATGCGCCGCGAGATGCACCTGCTGCTGGGCGCAGTGACCCACGACTACGATCGGCTGCAATACAACACCGTGGTCTCGGGCGCGATGAAGATGCTCAACGCCATCGACGACGCCAAGCTGGACGCGGGTTCGGGCGACACAGCCGCGCTGAAGGAGGCCTTCGGCATCCTGCTGCGCACCTTGTACCCGGCTGCGCCGCATATCGGCCATGCGCTGTGGGGCGCCTTGCGCTACGACGTGACCTACGGCGACATCGCCCGTGCGCCCTGGCCGCAGGTCGATGAAGACGCCTTGCTGCAGGACGAGATCGAACTGGTGCTGCAGGTCGGCGGCAAGCTGCGCGGGTCGATCCGCGTGCCGGCCATGGCCGATCGCCACGCCATCGAGGCAGCCGCGCTGGCCTCGCCCGAGTTCCTGCGCTTCGCCGAAGGCCGGCCGGCGAAAAAGGTGGTCGTGGTGCCAGGTCGCCTGGTGAATGTCGTTGTCTAGAACGCTGACGCGGCGCAGCCTGCTGGCGCTGGCGATGGCCGGCCCGGCCGCCAGTCTGGGCGCCTGCGGTTTCGCGCTGCGCCGCCCGGCTCGCTTGTCCTTCAGCAGCGTCGCCCTGACCGGCTTCGCGCCGCGTTCACCGCTGGCCGAAGCGCTGCGTCGTCAGTTGCAGCAGCAGGTGCGCGTGCTGGCCGACCCGGGGCAGGCCGACGTGGTGCTGCAGGCCCTGGACGACACGCGCGAAAAGAGCGTCGTCGCGTCGACCTCGGCCGCGCAGGTGCGCGAATTCCAGCTGCGGCTGAAGTTCCATTTCCGCGCCGTCACGGCGTCGGGCCGCGAACTGATCCCGCGCGTCGAACTGCTGCTGACGCGCGACCTCAGCTACACCGAGGTTCAGGCGCTGGCCAAGGAAAACGAAGAGGCCGAGCTCTTCCGTGAGATGCAGGGCGACGTCGTGGCCCAGGTGCTGCGCCGCCTGGCGGCGATCGTTCTCTAGGCCTGTCCAGACCCGTTCAGCCACAGCGCCCGCCGTCACATGCAAGTCCGCCCCGACCAGCTCGAAGCCCACCTGGGCCGTGGCCTGAAGCCGCTGTACACCATCCATGGCGACGAGCCGTTGCTGGCCCAGGAAGCGGCCGACGCGATCCGTGCCGCGGCGAAGGTCGCCGGCTACAGCGAGCGCAAGGTCTTCACCGTCAGCGGCGCGCACTTCGACTGGAGCGGCGTGCTGGGCGCGGCGCAGGCCATGAGCCTGTTTGCCGAGCGCCAGCTGATCGAGATCCGGATCCCGTCGGGCAAGCCCGGCAAGGACGGTTCCGAAGCCCTGCAGCGCTATTGCGACCTTTTGCCCGATGACGTGCTGACG
Organism: Betaproteobacteria bacterium; assembly: GCA_947453725.1. Taxonomy (GTDB): domain Bacteria; phylum Pseudomonadota; class Gammaproteobacteria; order Burkholderiales; family Burkholderiaceae_C; genus Rubrivivax. The sequence continues at coordinate 21,213 of CANGHH010000019.1, forward strand.
CTGGTGCAGCTGCCCAAGCTCGATTTCCAGCAGCAGAAGGCGGCCTGGTTCAACGCGCTGGACGGCAGCGGGGTCACGCTGCGCGTGGAAACGTTGGACCGCAGGCTGTTGCCGGCCTGGCTGGCGCAGCGCCTGGCGCGCCAGGGCCAGCAGGTGCGGACCGGCGAGGAAGGCGTGCGCACGCTGGCCTTCTTCGCCGACCGCATCGAAGGCAACCTGCTGGCCGCGCACCAGGAATTGCAGAAGCTGGCGCTGCTGCATCCGGCCGGCGAGCTGGGTTTTGAGCAGATCGAAGCGGCGGTGCTGAACGTCGCCCGCTACGACATCGCCAAGCTGACCGAGGCGCTGTGGACCGGCCAGGTGGCGCGCACGCTGCGCATGCTCGATGGCCTGCAGGCCGAAGGCGAAGCCGCGGTGCTGGTGCACTGGATGCTGGCCGAGGACCTGCGCGCCCTGGGTCGCGCCCGCGCCGCGCTGGACGACGGCAAGCCGATCCCGATGGCGCTGAAGGAAGCCCGCGTCTGGGGCGTCAAGGAAAAGCTCTTCGAACGCGTGCTGCCGATGCTGGCCGACCACCAGCTGGCCCACTTGCTGGAATCGGCCAGCATCTGCGACGGCATCGTCAAGGGCCTGAAGCACCCCGACTGGCCGCTGGACCCGTGGGCCGCGCTGCGCCGGCTGACGCTGATGGCCCTCGAAGCGCAACGCGCCACGCCGCTGAAGGGCGCTGGGCGACCGCTGCTGGCGCTTCAGTAGCCGCGCTGGCGTTCGACGAGGTGCTGCAGCGCGCCGCCGTCGCGCGCCGCGCGCAGGTTGCGCACCGCCACGGCGGCGGCGCTGCGCGGGTCGGTCTGCGCGGCGGCATGCGGCAGCACCGTCACCTGCGGGTGTTGCCAGTAGCGATGCTCGGCGGGCAGCGGTTCCTGGTGGAAGACGTCCAGCACCGCGTGCCGCAGGTGGCCGCTGTCCAGCGCCGCCAGCAGGTCGGCGTCAACGACATGGGCGCCGCGCGCCAGGTTGACCACGGCGGCTTGCGCGGGCAGGGCGGCGAAGAAGCGGGCGTCGAGCAGCCCGCGCGTCTCGAGCGTCAGCGGCAGCAGGTTGATCGCGATGTCGGTCTCGGCCAGGGCGCCCGGCAGCGGCGTGCCATCGCGCCGCCAGCAGCTCGCCGCGTAGCCGAGGTCGGCGATGCGCCGCGCCGCCGCCCGGCCCATCTCGCCGCTGCCCAGCACCAGCACGCGCAGCTCGTCGGCGCGGCGCTGCGGCAGCTGCTGCCAGCGCCCGGCGCGCTGCTGCCGGGCGTAGCTGAAGAAATCGCGGTGCAGCGACAGCACCGACCACAGCGCGGTCTCGGCCATCGCGGCGCTCATGGCCGGGTCGACCATCCGCGCCAGCGGCACCTCGGCGGGCAGGCTACTGTCGGCCAGCAGGCGGTCGACGCCGGCCCACAGGCTCTGGATCAGCCGCAGCTTCGGCAAGCCCTGCAGGCTGCCTGGGGCCGGGTTGGCGACGACGGCGGCAAGCACGGCCGCCGGCTCGCGGCGGGCCGCGTCGAGGTCCAGCCAATGCGCCTCGGGCATCGCCGTCGCCAGCGCGTGCAGCCAGCCCTGCCGTTCAGCGCTGTCGAGCTGGCCGCACAGCAGCACCTTCATGCGCGGGCCGCCTCGATCAGCCGCTGCAGCGCGGCCTGCACGGTCGCCGCACGCACCGCGCTGCGGTCGCCCGGCAATTGCAGACCTTCGGCCTGCACGCCGGCCGTGGTGGCCCAGGCCAGCCAGACCGTCCCGACGGGCTTGCCGGGCACCGCGCCGCCCGGCCCGGCGATGCCGGTGACGGCCACCGCCAACTGCACCGGCGCCCGCTGCAGCGCGCCCTGCGCCATCGCCAGCGCGACTTCCCGGCTGACCGCACCGTGCTTGTCCAGCAGCGCCTCGGCGACGCCCAGCAAGTCCGCCTTGGCCTGGTTGCTGTAGGTCACGAAGCCGCGTTCGAACCAGTCGCTGGAACCGGACACCGCGGTGCAGGCGGCGGCGATCAGGCCGCCGGTGCAGCTCTCGGCGGCGGCCATGCGCCAGCCGCGCGCGCGCAGCGCGTCCGCCAGTTGTCGCACGGCGGGTTCGAAGTCCATCAGGTCCACAGTCGCACCCCCACAGCCAGCACCAGCAGCGTGCAGCCGGCCGCCACCAGGTCGTCGAACAGGATGCCGAAGCCCTGCCACCAGCCGATGGCCTGGCCAGGCTGCAGCTTGCACAGCCGGTCGGCCCAGCCAACGGGGCCGGGCTTGGCGGCATCGAAATAGCGAAACAGGCCGAAGGCCAACGCCTGCATCCAGAAACCGGCCGGCCACAGCAGCCACAGGATCAGCCAGATGGCAACGATCTCGTCCCAGACGATGGCGCCCGGGTCGGCGATGCGCAGGTGGCGCGCGGTGGCGGTGCAGGCCCACCAGCCGACTGGCAGCGCCGCGGCGATCAGCCAGCCCCACTGCGCGGCGTCGAGCCACCGGCTGATGACCAGGAAGGACACCCAGCCCCACAGCGTGCCGACGGTGCCTGGCGCCTTGGGCGACAGGCCACTGCCGAAGCCCAGCGCGATCCAGTGCGCCGGGTGGCGCCGCATGAAGGCGGCGCTGGGGCGCAGCGGGCCGCTGGCGTTGTTCGGGGCGGTGTCGTCCATCAGGCGGCATCCATCAGGCGAAGTGGTCGTAGCCCCGGAAGGACCGGGCCAGCGGCTGGCCGTCGGCGCCGACCACGCGCAGGCCGGGCCGGTCCTCGATGCTGCCGCAGCGCGTCACGGCCACACCCGCCGCGCGGCCGGCGGCGCGCACGGCGTCAGCCTGACCGGGCGGTGCGGTGAACAGCAGTTCGTAGTCGTCGCCGCCGGCGACCAGGCATTCGTGCTGCAGCGCGGCCGTCTGCGCCGCCAGGATGGCGCTGCGCGGCAGCGCGTCGACGTTCACCGTCGCCCCCACGCCCGAGCGCTGCAGGATGTGGCCGAGGTCGCCGGCCAGGCCGTCGCTGAGGTCGATGGCGCTGCTCGCCACGCCGCGCAAGGCCAGCCCCAGCGCCACGCGCGGCTGCGGTTGCTCCATCGCGCGGCGCAGGCTTTCGAAGTCGTCACCGGTCAGCGCCGTCATCGCGACCTGTCCGCGGAAGACTTCCAGTGCCAGCCGGGCGTCGCCCAGCGCGCCGCTGACCCAGAGCTCGTCGCCGGCCCGGGCGCCGCTGCGCAGCAGGGCCTGCCCCGGCGGCACCTGGCCGATGACGGTGATGCAGATGTTCAGCGGCCCGGCCGTGGTGTCGCCGCCGACCAGTTCGATGCCGTGGGCGTCGGCCAGCCCGAAAAGGCCCTGCGCGAAACCGGCGACGAAGGCTTCGTCGGCGCGTGGCAGAGCCAGCGCCAGGGTACAGGCCAGCGGCTCGGCGCCGCAGGCGGCGAGGTCGCTGAGGTTGACCGCCAGCGCCTTGTGGCCGAGGCGTTCGGGCGCCACGGTGGACAGGAAATGCCGGCCTTCGACCAGCATGTCGCAGGACACGGCGAGCTGCATGCCGGGGACCGGGCGCAGCAGCGCGCAGTCGTCGCCGACGCCCAGCGCCGCGCGCCGCACCGGGCGCGTGAAATGCCGCGCGATGAGGTCGAATTCGCCGGCCATCAGGCCAGTCCCCCGTCGCGCAGCAGATTGGCCAGCTCGACAGCCGATTTCACGTTCATCTTCTCGAAGACCCGCGCCCGGTGCACTTCCACCGTGCGCACGCTGATGCCCAGGCCATCGGCGATCAGCTTGTTCGGCCGGCCTTCGATGACCAGCCGCAGCACATCGCGTTCGCGCTCGGTCAGTTCGTCCAGCAGGCGGGCCGTCGTGCCCAGCGCCTTGCGCGCCAGCAGCGCCTGCGCGCTGGCCTGCAGCGCCAGTTCCACGCGGTCGACCAGGGCATTGTTCGAAAACGGCTTCTCGACGAAATCGAAAGCCCCGCGCTTGACCGCTGCCACAGCGGTCGGCACGTCGCCGTGGCCGGTCAGGAAGATCACCGGCAGCAGCGGCAGCAGGCTGCGTTCGGCCAGGCGTTCGAACAGCACCAGACCGCTGGTGCCGGGCATGCGCACGTCCAGCACCAGGCAGGACGGCGCTTGCGGCCAGGCCGCGCGGCCGGGCGCCTGCTGCCCGGCCAGCCAGGCTTCGAAGGCTTCGGCGCTGGCGTAGCCCTGCGACAGCAGGCGGCGCGAGCGCAGCAGCCAGGCCAGCGCGTCGCGCACCACCTCTTCGTCATCGACGAGGTAGACAACAGGGATGCCCAGGGCCGGATCGAGCGTGAAGGACAAGGTGTGAGGCTTCAGAAGCCCGCTTCAGCGGGCAGACAAGGGGTGGCCAGTTTCGCCGCTTTCGGCGGTCGGCGCGGCGGCAGCGGAAATCGCCAGTGTGAAGCGGAATTCGGTGCCGACGCCGTCAGGCCCCGGTCCGAAGTCCAGCGTGCCGCCGTGCTGCTCGATGACGGTGCGGCACAGGCTCAGGCCCAGGCCCATGCCTTCGGCGCGCGTCGTGAAAAAAGGCGTGAACAGGCGCGCGGCCACCTCGTCGGCGATGCCGGGACCGCGGTCGATGACGCTGAAGGTGGCGCGGCCGGCTTGCACCGCGCGCACGCGCAGGGTCAGCACGCGGTCGGCGGGCCGGGTCGCGACTTCCATCGCCTGGATGCCGTTGCGCGCCAGGTTCAGCAGCACCTGTTCGACCATCGTGCGGTCGCAGCGCACGCGCAGCGGGCGGGCCGTCGATCCCGCGGCGCCGGGTGCGGCCAGCGGCAGGTCCAGCTCGATGCGCGTGCCGCTCTTGCGCGCGTGCAGGCGGGCCAGCGGCAACACGGCTTCCAGCAACGCGTCGGCGCCCAGCGTCTCGTGCAGCTGTTCGCGGCGGCGCACGAAGTCGTGCACGCTCTTGATCACGCGGCCGGCGCGCTCGGCCTGTTCGGCGATGCGTTCCAACGCCTGCTTCAGCAGGCCGGGCGTGTCGGCGTCCGGGTCGTTGATCAGGTTCAGCGAGCCGCTGGCGTAGCTGGCGATGGCGGCCAGCGGCTGGTTCAGCTCGTGGCTCAGCAGCGAGGCCATCTCGCCCACCGTGGCCAGGCGCGCGGTGGCCTGTAGTCGTTCCTGCTGCTGGCGCGAGAGGTCTTCGACGCGGCGCTGCGCGCTCAAGTCCAGCACGGCGCTCATCCAGCCGGTCTGCAGACCCTGGCCATCGACCAGCGGTGCCTCGTAGATCATCACCGGGAAGCGCTCGCCGCTCTTGCGCATGAAGACCGTTTCGAAGCCTTCGCGGAGTTCGCTGGGGCTGCGCCCCGACCCTTCGAGTCGCTGCTGCTGGCGCTGCTGGTAGAGCGCCGCGTATTCCGGCGGCCAGTACGGCGGCGCGTAATGCGCGGCGTCGGGCGCGGCCTGCAGGGCGGGCGCTGCCTGCCGGGCCTGCACGCCCGACGGGGCGGCTGCGGGCAAGAGCTCGTCCGGCGCGAAGCCGACCATCGCGCAGAAAGCCGGGTTGACATAGCTGATCACACCCTGCATGTCGCGCGCCCGCAGGCCGGTGGACAGCGAATCTTCCATTGCCTTGCGAAAGGCCAGTGCTTCGGCCAGCGCGCGTTCGGCCTGGGCGCGGCGGCGCACGTCACGTGCCAGCAGCAGGACCACGCCGAACAGTGCGATCGACAGGCCCAGCACCAGCCCGGTGGCCAGGTTGGGAATCAGGCTGGGCCTGCCGGCCGCGCTGTCGGCGCGCAATTGCAGCGTGGCGCCGGGCAGGTCGACCACCCGTTCGGCGACATAGATGCCGGCGCCTCGGCGCACGCCGGCGCGGGCCAGCCGCGTGCCGTCTCCTTCGACAAAAGAGAATTCGTGCCGGCGCGCCTGCCGGGTCGGCAGCGCCGTTTCGAGGAGCGGTGCCAGCGCATAGGTGCCGACCAGGAAACCGGCCTCGCGCCCGGCGCGCTGCTCGGGCACGCACAGGTCGATGACCTCCAGGCCGAGTGCCCCCGCCTGCGGCACGAAGTAGCTGCGCGAGAACATCGGCGCCGCGGCCCGCCGTGCGGCGCTGCAGGCCAGTTCGACTTCGACGCCGAGGTCGGCGCGCGCCATCTGGCTGAACAGCGGCGGCAAGAAAGGCGTGTCCATGGCCTTGCTGACGTGCAGGTCCTGGTCGCGCCATTCCACGCGCTTCAGGGTCGGCTGGGCTTTCAGCAGGGCCTCGGCGCCCTGCTGGCGGTCAGGGTGCGGCGGCGGGCTCCAGGCCAGCGCTTGCAGGGTCTGGATCGCGCCCAGCAGTTCGTGGCGGATGTCGGCTGCTGCCTCGGTGGCCACGGCGTCGACCTCTTCCTGCGCGCGCACCGACTCGTAGCCCACCGTCAGCGCCACCAGCAGGGTCTGCGCCACACCCAGCAGCGCCAGCAGCGCACCCCACAGCACCGCGCGGCGCCAGCGTCTGGGCGGCTTGATGGTGGCCGGGCCCGCAGACCCTGCCGCGATGAAGCCATGCAGCGGGCCCGGCTCGTCGGCGGTCAGGGGCGCTTGGGGTGACAGGGCAGGCATGGCGGGCCTGCAGTTTCGCGCATCGGCGGCGGCGGCGCCAGGCACCTGGACGCACCCGCGACCTACAATCCGTGTTCGTTCGGACTTGTGCGCTGCGGCACAGTCTGCAACCCCCAGGAGACGAGAGCGATGGCGAACACCGACCCGAATCAAGCCCAGGCGGCTGAAGAGCAGTCCAGGCAATTGGCCAAGCAGAGGGCTGCCGAGCTGAAGCAGGCAGCGCTGGAGTACCACGAGTTTCCCGTACCCGGCAAATTGCAGGTCACCGCGACCAAGCAGCTGATCAACCAGCGCGATCTGGCGCTGGCCTACAGCCCTGGCGTGGCCTATGCCTGCGAGGCCATCGTCGAAGACCCGGCGAATGCCTTCCGCTACACCGCACGCGGCAACCTGGTCGGCGTCATCACCAACGGCACCGCGGTGCTGGGCTTGGGCAACATCGGCCCGCTGGCTGCCAAGCCGGTGATGGAAGGCAAGGCGGTGCTGTTCAAGAAGTTCGCCGGCATCGACGTCTTCGACATCGAGGTCAACGAGACCGACCTCGACAAGCTGGTCGACGTCATCGCCGCGCTCGAACCCACTTTCGGCGGCATCAACCTCGAAGACATCAAGGCGCCGGACTGCTTCTACGTCGAACGCAAGCTGCGCGAGCGGATGAAGATTCCCGTCTTCCACGACGACCAGCACGGCACGGCCATCGTCGTCGGCGCGGCGCTGTTGAACGGCCTGAAGGTCACCGGCAAGCCCATCGGCGAAGTCAAGCTCGTCACCTCGGGCGCGGGCGCTGCGGCGCTGGCCTGCCTGGGCCTGCTGATGAAGCTGGGCCTGAAGCGCGAAAACATCTGGGTCACCGACCTGGCCGGCGTGGTCTACGAAGGCCGTGTCGAACTGATGGATGACGACAAGATCGGCTTTGCGCAGAAGACCGGCCAGCGCAAGCTGGCCGAGGTCATCGTCGGCGCCGATGTGTTCCTCGGCCTGTCGGCTGGCGGGGTGCTGAAGCCCGAGATGGTGGCCACGATGGCGGTCAGCCCGCTGATCTTCGCGCTGGCCAACCCGACGCCCGAGATCGCGCCCGAGGCGGCGCTGGCCGTGCGCCCCGACGCCATCATCGCGACCGGCCGCACCGACTACCCGAACCAGGTCAACAACGTCCTGTGCTTCCCGTATATCTTCCGCGGCGCGCTCGACTGCGGCGCGACGACGGTGACCGATGCGATGGAAATCGCCGCTGTCCACGCGATTGCCGAACTGGCCCAGGCCGAGCAGAGTGAAGTGGTGGCCGCCGCCTACGTCGGTGCCAACCTGTCCTTCGGCCCGGCCTACCTGATCCCCAAGCCTTTCGACCCGCGCCTGATGATGATGATCGCGCCGGCCGTGGCGCAGGCCGCCCTGGAGTCGGGCGTTGCCCAGCGGCCGATCCGTGATCTGGACGCCTACCGCGAGAAGCTGAAGAGCTTTGTCTACGCATCGGGCACGACGATGAAGCCGATCTTCGCGCAGGCCAAGGCCGCCGTGAACAAGCGCGTGGCCTACGCCGAGGGCGAGGAAGAGCGCGTGCTGCGCGCGGTCCAGGTGGTGGTCGACGAAGGTCTGGCGCGGCCGACGCTGATCGGCCGCCCGGCGGTCATCGCGGCGCGCGTCGAGAAGTTCGGCCTGCGCCTGCAGGAAGGCCTGGACTACGACGTGGTCAACGTCGAGAACGACCACCGCTACCGCGACTTCTGGACCACCTACCACCGCCTGACTGCACGCAAGGGCGTGACAGCGCAAGTGGCCAAGATCGAGATGCGCCGCCGGCTGACGCTGATCGGCGCGATGATGTTGAAGAAGGGTGAAGTCGACGGCATGTTGTGCGGTACCTGGGGCACGACGGCCGACCACCTGCGCTACATTGACCAGGTCATCGGCAAGCGCCAGGGCGGCAGCCCCAGCACGCCGCAGGACGTGCAGGTCTACGCCTGCATGAACGGCCTGATGCTGCCGGGCCGGCAGATATTCCTGGTCGACACCCATGTCAACGCCGACCCCAGTGCCGAAGAACTGTGCGAGATCACGGTCATGGCCGCCGAGGAAATGATGCGCTTCGGCATCACGCCCAAGGCCGCCCTGCTGTCGCACTCCAATTTCGGCACCAGCGACCACCCCAGCGCCGTCAAGATGCGCCGCACGCTGGCCTTGCTGCGTGAGCAGGCGCCCTGGCTGGAAGTCGACGGCGAGATGCACGGTGACATCGCCCTGGACGCCGAAGCCCGCAAGAAGCTGATGCCCGACAGCACGTTGAATGGCGAAGCCAATCTGCTGGTGCTGCCCAACATCGACGCGGCCAACATCGCCTACAACCTGCTGAAGACAGCGGCTGGCGGCGGCATCGCGATCGGCCCGGTGCTGCTGGGCGCCGACAAACCGGTGCACGTGCTGACGGCTTCGGCCACGGTCCGGCGCATCGTCAACATGACCGCCCTCACCGTCGCCGATGCCGAGGCGGGACGTGCGGCAGGCCCTGCGGCCTGACGCTCGCCAGCCGAGGAGATGAGCGCGTCACGCGCGCTCATCGCGCCCTGCAAGGGGAGGCGGGACGTGCGGCAGGCCCTGCGGCCTGACGTCCGCACAAAAACCCATATGTGAGCACCCACTGATACCCCTCATATCTGCCCTATTTTTAGGCAATAGCTTGAGTTTTCGGGGGGGTTCAGGTAGCATTCCGGTTTGATTTTCAAGGGTTAACCCGTGTTTCTGACCGCGTTGAGGTCGGCAAGCAGGCTGAAGTTTCGGGCGGTGGTCGCTTGTGGGCGTCGTTGGGGCGGTGTCATCGCCATGGCGGCGGGTCTGGTGGTCGGTTTGTCGGTGGCGACAGGCAGCCATGCCCGTGAGCAAGCCCCGTCGCTCGCAGTGGTCGGCTTGGCTGGCTTGCCGACTCAGGCGCAAGAAGCCCACCGCCTGGTTTTGAAGGGTGGACCGTTCCCGTATCCGAAAGACGGCATCTCGTTCGGCAACCGCGAACAGCAGTTGCCACGCAAGTCCCGGGGGTATTACCGCGAGTACACGGTGAAAACGCCGGGGTCGCACGATCGGGGTGCTCGGCGGATCGTCTGCGGCGGTGAACTGCCGACGAAGCCTGAAGTTTGTTATTACACCGATGATCACTATGCGAGCTTTCGCCAGATCGCGCCATGAACACCGGTCAATTTGTTCCTGAATCTTTCCATCGCCCACCAAGGAGGATCGCGACCATGGAGTTGCAGACCATCCGCCCCAATCTCGTACAAGCCATTCGGGCCTATCGCGTCGAGGATCTGATGTCGGCGGCGCAAGTTGCCGGCCAGCATTTTCTGTACGCCAATCTGTCGACGGCACAGTCCAAACAGGATGTGCTGGAGGGCATCGCACAGTCCTTCCTCTTTCCGGCGCATTTCGGCAAGAATCTGGACGCGCTGTTCGATTGCATGACCGATCTGGTTCACAAGTCCGGCCAGCAGCCGGGGTTCGTGGTCGTCCTGGAGCAGTTGCCCGACAACGCCCGCTTCGACCGCGAAGCGCGAGAGCAGCTCCTCGAGGTCTTCCGCGATGCCGCTGAATACTGGGGTGAACGGCGAATACCGTTCCGATGTTTCTATTCTTTTCAGTAGCCCGCTCCCAAGAAACAGGGTCATGGGAGCGGGCTACTGAGGTGGCCCCGACGACTGCAGCCAAACCGGCTGCCAAGGTTGTGCCTAAGAACGGAACGAATCCCAATTTCGGGATGAACATGCCGATGATGAGCAGCGCGTTCGACACGGCTGCTTGGCTGAACGCTGCCTAGGCTTTTGGCCTCGTCCAGGCGAAAGGCCCTCGCGTGCGAGGGCCTTTCGCTTTTCTTCAGCCTGGTTGGCGTGCCAGCGCCAGGTACTCCGCCACCGGCACCTGCTCGGCGCGGCGTGTCAGGTCGAAGGGCAGGTCGATGCCCTGCTGCTCCATCCAGCGCCCGAGCGTGCCGCGCAGGATCTTGCGGCGCTGCGAGAAGGCGACTGCCACCAGCGCGCTCAGCCGGGCCGCGTCGACGCGGGTGTCCAGCGGCAGCGGCTCCATGCGCACCACGGCCGAATCCACGCGCGGCGGCGGGTCGAAAGACTCGGGCGGCACGTCGAGCACGCTTTCGATGCGGTAGCGCCACTGCAGCATCACGCTCAGGCGCCCGTAGTCCTTGCTGCCGGGCGCGGCGGCCATGCGCTGGACGACTTCCTTCTGCAGCATGAAGTGCTGGTCGAGGACGTGTTCCGAGCTGGCCAGCAGGTGGAACAGGATCGGCGTCGAGATGTTGTAGGGCAGGTTGCCGACCACCCGCAGCGGACCGCCCAGGCGCCCCGCCAGCGCCGCGAAATCGACGGTCAGCACGTCGGCCTCGATGACGTCCAGGCCGACCTGTCGGCGCAAGCGGACTGCCAGGTCGCGGTCCAGTTCGATCACCGTCAGCGCCTTGCAGCGCTCTTTCAAGGGGCCGGTGAGGGCGCCGAGACCGGGACCGATCTCGACCAGCGGCTGGCCGGGCTGCGGGTTGATGGCCCGCACGATGTCGTCGATGACGGCGTGGTCGGTCAGGAAGTGCTGGCCGAAGCGCTTGCGGGCGTGGTGCCCGCTGCTGCTCCCCGAACTCAAGCGCGGCTCACTGTGGCGGCTCGCGGTACTCGAGATAGGCCTTGGCGCGCAATTCCTTGGTCCAGTCGCTGTAGGTCTGCTCGAAGCGCTGTTCGCGCAGGGCGGTGCGCGCCTGTTCGCGCAACTGCTTGGGTTCCAGCGCGGTGTCGCGGCGCTCCAGCACCTGGATCAGGTGCACGCCGAAGCGCGACACCACGGGCGCCGACAGGCCGTTGATGGCCAGTGCGTTCATCGCGTTCTCGAATTCCGGCACCATCACGCCGGGCGAAGCCCAACCCAGATCGCCACCGGCTGCCGCCGAGCCGTCTTCGCTGTACTGCTTGGCGATATCTTCGAAGCTGCGCGAACCGCTTTCGATCTGCTTGCGGTACTCGGCCAGGCGCCGCGCGGCGACCTCGGCGTTGAGTTGCGGCGAGGTGCGCAGCAGCACATGGCGGGCGCGTGTCTGCGTGATGCGCCCGGCGACCGCTTCCTTGCGATCGACCAGCTTGAGCACATGGAAACCGGCGCCGGTGCGCAGCAGTTCGGGCGCGACCTGGCCCGGCTTCAGCGGCTTGGTGGTGGTGACGAAGATGTCCGGCAGCCGCGAAGCCGGCCGCAAGCCGAGGTCGCCACCGTTCTTCTTGTTGTTGTCCTCCGACAGCTCGCGCGCCACAGCGGCGAAATCTTCGCCCTGCTGGACGCGGTCCAGCGCGGCCTGCGCGATCGCGCGCCGCGCGGCGATGAGCGCCGGGCTGGCGTCTTCGGGCACGCCGATCAGGATCTGCGCGATCTGCGTCTCGGGGTCGGCATTCGCGGCATCGCGCTGCTGCGCGAGGTAGCGGTCGATCTCCTCGTCGCTGATCTTGATGCGGCCGTAGACCTCGCGCTCGCGCAGCCGCTCGATCATGATTTGGTCGCGCACGTCGCTGCGGAAGCGGCCGTAATCGGTGCCTTCGGCCCGCAGCCGTTCGCGCAACACGGCCAGCGTGATCTGGTTCTGCGAGGCGATGCTCTGCACTGCGCGGTCGATCTCGGGCTCGTCGACCCGCATGCCGCTGTCTCGGGCGCTGGAGATCATCACGCGCTCGTCGATCAGGGCATCCAGGGCCTGCTTGCGCAATTCGGTCTCGGGCGGCAGCTGTGCGTTGCGCCCGGCGTCGGCCAGGGCGCGCTCGACCCGTCTTTCCACCTCGCCGGCCGTGACCAGTTCCTGGTTGATGATGACGGCGATGTAGTCGCCGGTGCGCAGCGTCAGGCGGCTTTGCGCCACCGCCAGCGTGCCAGCGCCGGCCAGGGCGGCCAGCAGCAGGCAGCGGCCCCAGCGCACAGGGGCCGGATTCGTGGGAGACCAGCGAAAAGGGGATTCAGTCATAGGAGGAAACGGTCTGCCGGTCATCGGTGGCCGAGCCGCTGCGCCGTTCGTCGCGCAGCAGTCGGTAACCGGGGATATTGTCCTTCAAGACCTTCAGCGGGTTGGAACCGATGCGTGACAGGCCCACCAGCTCGAGTTGCAGCATCATCCGCGTGGTCGCTTCGCTGCGGCCGGTGGACAGGCGCTCGGCCACCACGCGGGCGATCCAGCAGCCCGCGTCGTACTCGGCACCCAGCACCGAGTCGGTCACCCGGCTGTCCTTCAGGCTGTAGTTGATGCGCCCGACGGCGTACCAGGTGCCACCGCACGACGAAGCGCTGGCCGAGCTGGCGCTGCGGCCAGCAGCCTGCAGCGCGGCTGGCTGGCTCGACCAGATCGGCCATTGCCAGCCGACTTCCATCTGCTCGCTGAGGCCCCGCGTGAACCGGTAGGTGGCGCTGACGGTGCGGAAGGACCCGGGCGAATAGCGCGCGCCGATGATCGAGCGCACCGAACGTTGGATGTCGGGGCTGTATTGCAGGGCCGAATCCAGCGTCCAGCCCTGCAGCAGGCTGGTCGAGCCGAGCAGCAGCAGGTCGGACAGGCGCTGGTCGGTGGGTTCGCCATCGGGCGTGCCGTCGGCCTGGGCCGTGACGCGTTGCGCGCGGAACAGGTAGCGTTGCACCAGGCCCAGGCGCAAGGCCTCGGCCCCGGTGTTGGCGTCGACGAAGCGGGTGGTGAAGCCGGCGGTCAGCTGCTTGGCGTCGGACACGCGGTCGACGCCCGAGAACTGGTTGTCACTGTAGATCGAACTGAAATTGAAGTCCTTGGCCGCCGCGTCATAGTTCGGCAACTGGCTCTGCGCCCGGTAGGGTGTTTGCACATAGAGCAGGCGCGGCTCCAGCGTCTGGCGCAGCGCGCGGCCGAAGGCCTCGGTCTGGCGCTCGAGCTCGAAGCCCGCATCCAGGCTGAGCGTCGGGATGTAACGGCTGCGCCGGACTTCCGCGGTGGGCAGCAGGCCGCTGTCGCTGTAGGTGGCGGCGTTCACGCTCAGGCGCGGCACCACGAACCAGCCGGGTTCCCGCCAGGGCCTGGCCAGGCCGCCCAGCAGGTGCCAGCGCTCGCCGCCGGCACGGCCGGCCTTGGCCAGCTCGCCGGCCGGCAGGCTGAAGCGGTTGAACTCGCTCTCGAGCGTGTATTCCCAGGCCGCGCCGAAGCCGCCGCCCAGGCGAATGCCGATCTGTGGGCTGCGTTCATAGGGCGCCACGATGGCCGAGTCCGAACCCTGCAGGGCTTGCCAGCGCAGCGCGCGGGCGTAGACCAGACCCTGGCCGCCGACCAGCTCGAAGGGCTTTTCCAGGCCCAGCCGCAACGGCAGCAGCCGCGAGGTCGGGCCGCGGTTGGCGTTCGGGAAGTCCTTCCACCAGTCGTCGTCCGACACGCGAACGCCATCGAGCGTAGCCCGGAAGTCGCCGTCGAGATTGCTTTCGTGTGACCATTGCAGGGCCTCCCGCGGCCGACCGGCCACCCGGTCCCTGGGCAACCAGTCGAGCGCCAGCGTGCCCCGCATGCCGGGCTCCAGGTAGCGGAACTCGGTGTTCAGCCCGAGTCCGCGCCGCGTGATGACGCGCGGCGTCAGCGTGGCGTCGCGGTTGGGCGCGATGTTCCAGTAGTAGGGCACCGCCAGCTGGACGCCGCTGCGGTTGTCGCTTTCGATGGACGGCGGCAGCCAGCCCGAACGCCGGGCGTCGGACAGCGGGAAGCTCAAGGAAGGCAGCGCCAGGATGGGCACGCCCTGGAAGCGCAGCACGGCGCCCACAGCCACGCCTTCACTGGCCTCCAGGTCGAGCTGGACGCTGTCGGTGCGCAGCAGCCAGGCCGGTTCTTCGACGCCGTTGCGCGGGCAACTGGTGTACTCGGCGGCGGTGGCCCGCGAGCGCGTGCCGTCGATGAAGTCCATGCGTTCGGCGCGACCGCCGGCGCCCAGCAAGGGAAACTCGAATTCAGGGCGCAGGAAATAGCCCTCGAAGCGTTGCACCTTCAACTGGAACTCGGGGCCGCTGTAGCGCGCGCCGTCGCGGCTGACGCGGACTTTGCCGCTGCCCGTGGCCATGTCCTGTGCGTCGTCATAGGCCAGGCGGTCGGCGCGGATGAGCAGCCCGCCACGGCGGAATTCAGCGTTGCCTTCGGCGAGGCTGCCGATGTCGGGCTGGATGCGCAGCCGGTCGGCCTGCAGGAAAGTCGGCAGCGCCCGGCCGGCCGCACCGCGCGGCAAGGGCTGCAATCGCGGACTGGCCTGCAAGCCCGGCGCTGCGGCCGACGCGGCGGGCGCAGCCGGGGCCGGACCGGCCGTGGCGCCCTGCGCGCGCACCGCCGCTGCGCTGGCGAGCAGGCCCGCCGCCAGGGCCAGCGGAGTGATGCGCATCGGGGACAAGACAGGCGGCGTGGGCAGCAGTGAGGGGCGGGCGGACTTGCGCTGTCGATTATCCATGAGGGGTCTGCCGCCCAGCCGGCCGCTGCGGTGACAATCCCGGCCACCATGGAGTACGCCACCTTCCTCATCGATTTCATCCTGCACGTGGACCGCCATCTGTCGGACTTCGTGCAGGCCTATGGCGGCTGGGTCTACGCCCTGCTGTTCCTCATCATCTTCGTCGAGACCGGCCTCGTCGTGATGCCTTTCCTGCCGGGCGACTCGCTGCTCTTCGTGGTCGGCGCGCTGTGCGGCCTGGGCCTGATGAACCTGCCGCTGGCGATGGTCCTGCTGACCGGCGCGGCGGTGCTGGGCAACCAGACCAATTACGCGATCGGCCGGCGGGTCGGTCCGCGGGTTTTCGGCTGGCAGCAGTCGCGCTGGTTCAACCGCGCGGCCTTCGACCGCATGCATGCCTTCTACGAAAAGAACGGCGGCATCACCATCGTCGTGGCGCGCTTCATGCCCTTCCTGCGCACCTTCGCGCCCTTCGTGGCGGGCGTGGCGCAGATGACCCGCCGCAAGTTCACGGTCTACGACGTCACCGGCGGTGCGCTGTGGGTCTGCGGCGTCACGCTGACCGGCTATTTCTTCGGCAACCTGCCCTGGGTCAAGGCCCACCTGAGCCACATCATCTGGGCCCTGATCGCGGTGCCCGGTTTGGTCGTCTTGCTCGGGGCAGTCAAGGCTCGTCGATCGACCTGACCCCAGCTTCCCGCCGCGGAACCGGCTTTGCCGGGCCGCTGGCGGACGGCCCCCTCGGGGGGTAGCGAGCGCCAGCGAGCTTGGGGGCTCAAGGACAGGCGGCGATCACCTGCGCCACCGCGGCGGTCAGCTTCTTGCCGTAGGGCACGTGCAGGAATTCGTTGGGCCCGTGGGCGTTGCTCTTGGGGCCCAGCACGCCGCAGACCATCATCTGCGCCGCCGGGAAGCCTTGCTGCAGCATGCTCATCAGCGGAATCGTGCCGCCCTGGCCGATGTAGCCCAGCGGCGCGCCGAAGTGGTGCTGGGAGGCGTCATTCAGCGCCGTCTGCAGCCACGGCGACAGCTCGGGCGCGTTCCAGCCGGTGGCACCCAGCGCACCGGCTCGGCCGTCGGGGTGGAAGGTGACCTTGGCGTTGTAGGGCGCGTTGTCCTCGAGCAGCGTCTTCAGCTTCAGGCTCGCTTCGTTGCCGTCGACCAGCGGCGGCAGGCGCAGGCTCAGCTTGAAGGCGGTGTGGGGACGCAGCACATTGCCGGCGCTCTTCATCTCGGGGAAACCGTCGACGCCGGTGACGCTGAGCGTCGGCCGCCAGGTGCGGTTCAGCAGGCCTTCGACCGGGTCGGTGGTGGTCGGCAGCGTCGGGCCACCGTCGGCGCCGCAGGCCCAGGGCATGCGCTTCCAGACCTCGTCCTTCAGGATCGCCGCCGTGGCCTGCGCCTGGGCCAGCCGCGCGGCCGGCAGTTCGCAGTGGAAGCTCTCGGGCAGCAGGCGGCCGGTCCGGCTGTCTTCGAGGCGGTCGAGCACGTTGCGCAGGATGCGAAAGCTGCTGGGCACCAGGCCCGAGGCGTCGCCGCTGTGGATGCCTTCGCTCAGGATCTCGACCTTCAGCACGCCGCTGACCATGCCGCGCAGGCTGGTCGTCAGCCACAGCTGGTCGTAGTTGCCGGCGCCGCTGTCGAGGCAGACGACCAGACCGACCGGGCCCAGCCGGGGCTTGAGCGCCGCCAGGTAGGCCGGCAGATCGGGCGAGCCGCTTTCCTCGCAGGCCTCGATGACACCGACGCAGCGCGGGCGCGGGATCTTCTGTTGGTCCAGCGCCTCGATGGCGGTGATGGCGGCATAGACGGCGTAGCCGTCGTCGGCGCCGCCGCGGCCGTAGAGCAGGCCGTGCTCGTACTTCGGCGTCCAGGGCCCGAGGTCGCTGCGCCAGCCGTTGAATTCGGGTTGCTTGTCGAGGTGGCCGTACATCAGCACGGTCTCGGTGCTGCCCGCCTTGGTGGACGGGATGTCGAAGAAGATGACCGGCGTGCGGCCTTCGATGCGCACCACTTCCAGCTTCAGCCCGGCGACCTTGCGGCCCTCGACCCAGGCGGCGGCGTCGCGCACGACGCGGTCGATCAGGCCGTGGGCGGCCCAGTCGGCGTCGAACATCGGGCTCTTGGCCGGCACCGCGATGTAGTCGGTCAGCGCCGGCACGATGCGCTCGTCCCAGGCCTGGTCGGCGTGAGCGGCCAGGGCGCTGGCTTCGGCGGTGCTCAGGGGTGCGTTCATGGCGGGTTCTCCGTTGAAAGGCGTCAGCAGGGACGGATCTGGAAGCGCTGCAGCCAGGTGGTGAGCGCAGCGATCACCTGGCGGCGTTCGGGCTCGTTGAAGATCTCGTGGGCCAGCGTCGGGAAGGCGCGCGCGGTGACGGTCTCGGCGGGCGCCAGCCGCGCGAAGCCGGCGCTGCCGGCCGCGGCGACGCAGCGGTCGGCGCCGGCCCACATCAGCAGCGTCGGCGTGTTCCATTGCCCGGCGTGCTGCAGCACCAGTTCGCCCGCGTCGACGATGAACTGCGCCAGTTGCGGCGTGATGCGGCCGTGCACCAGCGGGTCTTCGCGGTAACGGCGAACGACAGCCGGGTCGCGGCTGATCCATGCCGGGTCCAGCCCGTTGGGCAACGGCAGGTCGGGCAGGGTGCGGGCCAGCAGCGTGACCAGCGCGCCGCGCACGCGGCCCAGGCCGGCATCGAGGGCCGGCGAGGACAGCACCAGGCCATCGACGTCGCGGGCCCAGCGGGCAGCGTTGTGCAGCAGCGACTCGCCGACGAAGCGCGCGGCGATCAGGCCGCCCAGGCTGTGGCCGAGTAGCACATGCGGACCCGCGCCGGCTTGCCGCAGGTGGTCGATGACGGCCGCCAGATCGACCAGCAGCGTGTGCGCCCCGGCGATCTGGCCGCGCGCGCCTTCGCTGCGGCCATGGCCGCGCAGGTCGTGGCCCACGGCATGCCAGCCGGCGGCATTCAGCGCCGAGGCCAGGCCTTCGTAGCGGCCGATGTGCTCACCCAGGCCGTGCACGATCTGCACGGTGCCGTGCGCCGGGCCCTGGGCCGGCCAACGCCGCAGATGCAATCTCAGGCCGTCGCCGGTGAGCAGGGTTTCCATCGCTGGATTGGACCATGTCGACCGGACCGGGCCGCCCGCACTCAGCCTGCGGCCGAAGGCATGCAGAAGACGTTGAGCTTGTTGCCATCGAGGTCGCGGAAGTAGCCGCAGTAAAAGCTGCCGTCGCCGCGCGGGCCGGCCGGGCCTTCGTCGGTGCCGCCGAGCGCCAGCGCCTTGGCGTGCACGGCGTTGACCGCTTGGGGCTCGAGCACGACCAGCCCGATCATGCTGCCGTTGCCCGGCGTGGCGGCCTGGCCGTCATAGGGCTTCATCACGGCCAGGCTGGGCTTGTCCATGCTCACGCCCCAGGCGATGCCGCGATCGGCGGTCCACAGGCGCTTGGCGCCGACTTCGGCCAGCAGGGCGTCGTAGAAGGCCGCGGCGCGGGGCAGGTCGTTGGTGCCCAAGGTGGCGTAGCCGATCATGGGAGTCTCCGGGTTCTTGGATGGCGGCCCAGTTTAGAGGGCCTGGCAGGGCTGCGGCCACCAAGGAAAAAGCCGCGATGCCATCACGCATCGCGGCCTGGCGCCCGGCGCCGGGGTGACCGAACCGTCGCTTCAGTTGAACTTGATCGAACCGATGTTCAGGCCGTTCGGGTAGCCCGGAGGCGTCCCGGTGTCGGGCGTCGTGTACTGGATGGCGGTACCGGTCATCAGCACGTTGACCTGAGCGATGTGCTTGAGCACTTGCGCCACCGTGGTGTCGCCACCGCAGCCCGCGACCAGCGTGAACGAAGAGAGCGGCAAGGTGTACACGGAAGCCGCGCCCTGCTGCGTGGTGTTGAAGGTGGCGCTGATCTCCGAGCCGCCCGAACCCGTGCTGCAGCCGGCCGCGGCCGGGCCTTGCAGCACCGCTTTCAAGGTCGGATAACTGCCCGCTGCACCCTTCAACTGCCCGAACTGCTGGTCGGGGCCCCAGACGTTGAGCTTGAGGTTGGCGAACGCCGAGACGTCGACCGTCGCGTTGCCCGGCGACTTGACGTAGGCACCGAAGTAGGCGTCTGTCAGCGCCGGCTTGCTCAGGCCCAGGCCGTAGTAGAAGTTGTGCACGCCGGCCGGGTCCTGCGCCGTGCCCGACACGCCGCCGTAGTCGTAGACCTTGGTGTTGGACAGGCGCGCATCGTAGAAGAAGCCCACATCGCCGCCCTGCACCGACTTGGACGTCGACGGCAGGGCACCCACGTAGTCGTCGGCAAAGACGCCCCCGGCGAAGCCGGCGCCCGCGCCGCCCGCGGCTGCCGTGCCGTAGAAGTGGATGTTGTCGACGTAGACCGTGCCGCCCGTGTTGGGCTCGAGCTTGATCTGGGCGATCTTGGTCTTGTCGGGCGAGGTGAACAGCGCCATGTCGATGTCGATCGCATTCCAGCTACCCGGCGTCACCGTCTTGGTGATGCCGTTCTCGGCGCCGCCGCCGATCAGCGAAACCTTCACGCTCGTCACGTCGGGCGAGAACATGTCCAGATGCAGGGTGCCCTTGGTCGAGACATTGACCTCGTTGCCGGTCCAGTCGATGCCCTGGTAGAGGAAAGGCGCGCCGGTGAAGACGTACTTCTCGGACTTGTTCGACGCAATGGTCACCTCGCTGCGCGTGATCGACGTGCCCTGGCCCCAATCGGGCGCCATCGACAGGCCCGTCACCGAAGCCGCGTCGCTGTAGATCACGGTCGAGCCCGCGGGAATCACCGTCGTCGGCGCGCAGGTCGGGGTCGTCGTGCCGCAGCTCGCGCCACCCGAGGTGCCGCCGTAGAAGTAGATGTTGTCGACGTAGAGCGTGCCAGCCGTGGCCGGCTCGAGCTTGATCTGGCCGATCTTGGTCTTGTCGCCGGCCGTGAACAGCGCCAGGTCGATGTCGATCGAGTTCCAGGTACCCGGCGTGACGGCCTTGGTGACCGCGCTTTCCGCGCCGCCGCCGATGATCGATACCTTCACGCTCGTGATGTCAGGCGCGAAGAAGTCGAGGTGCAAGGTCGTCTTGGTGGAGACGTTGACCTCGTTGCCGGTCCAGTCGATGCCCTGGTAGAGGAAGGGCGCGCCGGTGAAGACGTACTTCTCGGACTTGTTCGACGCAATGGTCACCTCGCTGCGCGTGATCGCAGTGCCCTGGCCCCAATCGGGCGCCATCGACAGACCCGTCACCGACGCGGCGTCGCTGTAGATCACGGTGGAACCGGCCGGAATCGCCGTCGTCGGCGCGCAGGTCGGCGCCGTCGTGCCGCAACTGCCGCCACCGGCCACGGCGCCCGGCAGGAAGGTCAGGTCGTCGAAGTAGTAGGTCTTCAGCACCGCCGCCGACTTGGCGCGGCCGAAGTCGAAGAAGACCGTCGCCTTGTTGTAGTTCAAGGCCACGTTCAGGGCCGAGGTGCCCGCCGAGGGGGTCGCGAAGTTGAAGGTCAGTGTCTGCCAGCCGCCGGCGGTGGTGACGGTGGCTTCGGTCTCGACCGACTTGGTCGGGTCGGTGGAATCCTCGACCTTCAGCCGCACCGGGATGCCGGCGTCGGGCGACCAGACGCGCAGCGTCATGCGCGTGTCGGTGACGTTGAACGGGATCTTCGGCGACAGGCCGGTCTGCACACCGGCCGCGCTGGTGGCCGTGATCGTCGTGCCGGCGTAGGTCTCGGACCCGGCGGCACGAACCACCTTGGCGACCTTGTTGGCGGCGTTGGTCGGGTCGGCGACGATGGTCGAGTCTTCAGCGCCGCCGAAGCCGACCAGGCCGTAGCCGACGCTGGCCGAGTCGAAGGCGACCGGCAGGGCCATCTGCGTCAGCACGATCGTGTTGTAGGCCTGCTGCGCGGTGGCGCCGGCGCTGTTGCTGTTGCCCGCCAGGTCGCTGAACGTCGATGCGGCCACGCTGACGTTGACGGTGCCGGTGGTGTTGGCCGTCGGCGTCACGAGCAGCGTCGCCTGGGTGGCGCTGACCTTGGTGAAGGTGCCGGCCGTGCCGCCGGTGACGACCACGTCGCTGGCGGTGAAGCTGGCGCCGACGTCCTTGCTGAAGACGAAGGTGAAGGTCACCGGGCCGGTGGCGGTGGCCGCCGGCGTGTCGTCGAAGATCGTCACCGTCGGCGCCTTGGTGTCGGGCGCCGGCGCGGTGGTGCCCGCGTTGATGACCGAGGACCCGGGCGGCGGGCTGGCGTCGCCACCGCCGCAGGCGGTGACCAGCAACGAGGTCGCCGCCGCCGTGGCGGTGAGTGCGAAAAGCTTCGTGAGTCGGTTCATGGTGTCTTCCTGACTGGAGCGAGGAGCGATGGCGCCCCGATCGGTGATGCGGTTCATGAAACTGGAAAATGCTATGAAAGCGCTTTCAGCATTCAGCTTAAAGCGTCACCGGGTGCATGGCAAGCGCCGCTCACCCTGTGCTTTCCCTTAGACGGTCAAGGCGAACGGCCGAGCGTGCCGGGCGCGACGACGAGCTGCTGGCCGTCGCTGAAATGCACCGTGATCGGCAGGGCGCTGGCGTTGAAGGCCAGGTGGCTGCGCCGGCCGTCGGCCCGCTTGAACACCTGGTAGAGCGCGGTGTCGGCGGTCACGCCGAAGTCCGGCTTGCCCATCGCCTGCATGCTGAGCATCCAGTGCAGCGTGTGCGTGGCGGTGTTGCCGTCCTGCACGCTGCCGCGCGGCTTGAACCGGGCCAGCGCCGCCGCCGGGTCGGCCAGTGCCAGGTACTTGGCGAAGACGTCCTGCCAGATGTCTTCGGGCGGCGGGTTGGGCGGGAACTTGCCGCGCTGCTTGTAGGCCGCGCTTTCGCTTTCCATCGCGGCCAGGTTGCGCTCGATGAACGCCGGGTCGCGCCCGAGGTAGGTCGAGAAGCCGGCCACCGGCAGCAGGTTGATGCCGTGGATCTGCCGCGGCTCGTCGGTCCACCAGGTGTTGTGCACGAACATGCCGCCGAAGACCATGCTGGTCTCGACCGGCTTGTACCCGGGCGGGAAGACCAGGTGGTGGCGGTCGAACCAGTAGTGGTCGATGGCGTTGGTCTCGTTGGCGTAGAGGTAGATGCCGAGGTCGCGCAGTTCGCGGTTGCCGGTGACCTCGCCCCACAGGATCAGTGCGGCCCAGGCGTTGACGGCCTCGCTCGACGATTCCTGGTTGTTGCCGAAGTTGCCGTATGGGCCGACGCCACCGATGCCCACGGCCCAGGAATGGCCCTCGTAGGCGTCGTGGTTGCGGAGGTAGGGGAAGTCGGCGCTGCCGCGCTGGGTATTGGCGATGTCCTTGATGAGCAATTCGACCACCGCGCCGTAGCGCTCCTTGGCGGCCCAGGCGGGGTCGCGCAGCGCGATTTCGGCGGCGGCGCGTATCCAGTAGCCGTAGTGGAAGTGGTGGTCGTTCATCTGCTCGACCGAGAAGAATTCGTCCGGGTACGCCACCAGCGTGCCCAGCTTCCTGTCGAGCATGAAGTAGCTGGCCTTGCCTGTGCCGCCGAACCAGAATTCCATGCGCTCCTTGGCCAGCGCCAGCAACTGGTCGCGTTCGCTGATCAGGCCTTGCTGCTCGGCCACCGCAGCGAGCTGGGTCACGCGCGTCAGGCCCAGGCCGGCCCAGTAGGGGCTGACGCGCCAGTTGTCGGGGTTCTCGCGACTGGGCAGCAGGTCGCGCCTGCGGCGGAAGTCGCGCTTGAATTCATCGTTGAAGGCGGCCAGGCCCGGGCCGTCGGCCAGCCCCGGCCAGTGCGGCAGGAAGCCCTGCCAGGGCCGCTCGGTCTTGAAGCCCGCAGCGGCCAGCAGGCGCAGCTTGCCGCGCACGGTGTCGTAGGCCGGGCCCAGCCGGTCGGCGACCGATCGGTTCTCGAACCAGTGGTGCGGGTACAGACCCAGCAGCGGGCCCCGGTCGGCGCCTTCCATCACCCGCGTCTTGGCGGCGAAGGTCGTTTCCACCTTGGCGGCGGCCGCGTCGTAGGCCCAGCTGACCGTGGTGTCGGTGACGAAGGCGTAGGCGTGGCTGGCGAGCAGCTGCAGGGTTTCGGGCTGTTCGTCGGGCAACGCCGCCGCCGAGAAGTAGCCCTTGCCCTCGGGCAGGCGGCCGGCCCATTCGGTCGGCGACAGCTGTTCCCAGCGCACGCCGGTCGGGCCGAAGATGACGTAGGCCGTGCCCTTGACGCGCAGGCCGAGCTGGCGGGCGTCGGTGACGGCTGCAAGGCGCTCGGCCGGCGCCGGCAGGCGGATGCGCAGATCGCCGCGGCTGAGCTGGAAGTAGGCGTAGGGGCTGCCGTGGCCGATCGTGACCAGCAGCTGGTCGGCGCCGCGGGCCATGCTGATGTCGACCGACCAGTCGGACACCCGAGCCAGCCGCGCCGGCTCGGGCTCGAAGGCCAGCGGCGAGAAGACCAGCGCGTCGCTGTGCGGGTAGGCGACCACGTGCTCGGGGCTGACGCTGAAGGGAATCAGTGCCGCCACCTCGGCCGCGCCTTGCCGGCGCGGCAGGGCCATCTCGAAGCCGGCCGGTGTGGTCTTGAAACTCAGCGGCTGCGCGAAGAGCGGGCCGGGTGTGCGGTTGAAGGCCAGCGTCGAATACCACTGGCTGCTCGGCGCGGCCTGCTGCACCAGGGCTGCGGTGCGCAGCGGCGCGACCGGCGGTGCCTGGTCGCTGCCCTTGGGTTGCAGCAGCACGGTGGCGGCGCCCACTTTCATCGTCGCCGCCGGTTGTGCCCAGCCGAAGGCGACCGTACCGAGGGCCAGTGTCGCCCCGCACAAGACCTGCTTGATCCGTTCCATCGACAGCCTCCCTGCGGGCCGGATCGATCCGGCCGACACCTATTATTGAAAGCGCTTTCATCAAGCCATCCCGGGGCTTACCCGGACGCCTCGCGGCTTGACCGCCGGGCCCGCGGGAAAACACGGGGCGCGCGGCCGTTGACGGCCGGACGGACCATCGACTAATCTGCTGAAAGCGCTTTCACGGTTCCCGCCGAACCCGGCCCACTTTCCATTCCGCGCGCCTTGACCGGCGACACGAACATGAAACCACTCTTCCCGTCCCTTGTGCCCCACCTGCTTGCGGCTGCCGTCGGGCTGATGGTGGCAGGCGCTGCGCAGGCCATCGACTACGGACCGTTCAGCCTGAACGGTTTCGCCAAGGCCGAGCTGACGCCGGTGTGGCCCTACTGCGACAACTGCCAGCTCGCTGCCGGTGAGGACAAGCAGCGCTACTGGGCCGACCCGGTCCGGCAGAACCAGAGTTATGACACGCACGCGGCGCATGTCACGCTGTTTCAGCCCTATCTGGGTGTGAAGACCGACGTCGGCCGCGGCTTCAAGGTCGGCGCGCTGCTCAGCCAGCGCTTCCGCGACGGCAAGGAAGACTACAAGGGCTTCTATTACGACCGGAACGTCTACCTCAGCAACGACGACTACGGCAGCCTGCGCGTCGGCGCGATGACCACCCGCGGCTGGAGCGTCGCCGACTACCCCTACGGCACCGCGGTGGGCGTCGCCGACGTCTGGGGTTCCAGCGGCGCCGGCTATGGCATCCTGACGCGGGCGGTGCGCGCCGCCACGCGACCGCTGGACGTCTTCCAGGGCGACCTGGTGCTGGAAGCCAGCTACGACATCGGCAAGTCCGGGTGGGAGAAGAACAAGCCACGCTTCCTGGAGCTCTATGCCCAGTTCCACAAGGGCGACCTGGTGCTCGACGCGATGTTCCAGTCGGCCAGGAACGGCACGCCGACGGCCTTCGGCCACGGTGTGTTCACCGGCCTGACGCCCTTCCCGGTGGACGACAGCAAGCTGGGCAGTTCCAGCCAGGGCATCGCGATGGTGATGGGCCGCTACCAGGTCGACGGCAACTTCGAAGTCTCGGGCGGGCTGCGTGCCAACCACTGGAGCGGGGCCTACGCCGTGGTCACCACGCCGCCGAACACCAACACCGGCACCGGCCTGATCGACGAGGCGCGCTGGAACAACATGTTCAACGTCGACTGGACCAAGGACCTCGGCGGTGGCGTCTTCAAGGGCTACCCCGCGACCTCGCTCGACCTGATGCTCGGCCTGCGCTACCGCGTCGGGCCCTGGACGGCGTCCACTGGCATGGTGCACCTGGGGGCCGCGGCCACCTCGAACCCCACCGATCGCGGCCAGTCCAACGCCGCAACGATCAACACGGTGGGCATGAACTACAACTTCCGCAACGGCTTCGAGGTCTACAGCACGCTGGGCATGGTGCAGTACGCCAAGCTGGGCCTGTCGCCGATGTCCATGCCCGGCAACGCGGCCTTCACCAACGTCGATTCACGCGTCAAGACACGCGGCAACTGGCTCACGCTGGGTGCGGTCTATGTCTTCTGAATCGACTTCTGAAATGCACGAGCCCGAGGTCCAGGCCATGAAGCAAACACCCGTCACCAACCTGCCGGCGCGCGCCAGCCGCTGGCTCTGCGCCGCCGTGGCCACCACCCTGACCGCGGTGCTGGTCGCCTGCGGTGGCGGCGGCAGCACGCCCGTCACCGGGGTCGAGGTCCAGAAAGTGCGCCCGCTGAGCGCCGAGTTCACCACCCGCAAGGCGATCAACTACTCGCCTTTCCGGACCTTCAACCGCGACACCGAGGTCGTCACCAAGGCGAACATCAAGCAGGACCTGGACCTGCTGGTGGCCGGCGGCTTCAAGCTGATCCGCCTGTTCGACAGCTCGGACATGGTGGCCAAGCAGACGCTGGAAGTCATCCGCGACAACAGCCTGGACGTCAAGGTCTACCTCGGCGCCTACCTGCAGGGTTACGGCAACAGCAAGAGCAGCGGCAACGACGCCGAGGTGGCGCGGGCCATCGCGCTGGCCAACCAGTTCACGGCCATCGTGCTGGCGGTCAGCGTCGGCAATGAAATGCTGATCTTCGACTACAACAAGATCGACAGCCCGGCCACGCTGGCCGGCTACATCACCCGGGTGCGCAACGCGATCAACCAGCCGGTGACCACCGACGACAACTACGGTTTCTGGAAGACGGCGCCGCAGTCCATCACCGACACCGTCGACTTCGTCGCGCTGCACACCTATGTCGAGCAGGACACGCTCTACGCCGCCGGCCTGTGGGACTGGCAGCAGCTCGGTACCGCGCCGGCCGGCCGCGCCGCGGCGATGATGGACGCAGCCATCGCGGCCACCAAGGTCCAGTACAACGCGGTGCGCAGCTACCTCGACTTTGCCGGGCTGGCGCACCTGCCCATCGTCGTCGGCGAGACCGGGTGGCATGCGGTGAACACCGGCAACTCGGGTGGCAACCTGCCCTTCCGCGCCAGCCCGGCCAACCAGAAGATGTTCGTCGACCGCCTGCGCAGCTGGGAAGCCGCCGACCGCACCGGCGCCGGCCCGCGGACCGTCTTCGTCTTCGAGGCTTTCGACGAACCGTGGAAGCTGGACGACAACTTCTGGGGCATGTTCACCGTCGACCGCAAGGCCCGCTGCGCGATCCAGGCACTGAAGACCAACAACAGTGCCGCCGGCAGTGCGACCTGGGTCTGGGACACCTCGTCGCCCTGCGACGCGGCCAGCGCGCTGTACTTCCAGACGCTGAGCGTGGGCACGGCGGTCAGCGCCAGCCGCTTCACGATCTTTGCCGACGGCGTCACCGCCGGCGAGGCCATTCAGACTGGCGGCGACTGGGCGGCCTTCGGCAAGCAGACCGGCGGCGTCACCGCCGACCGGCCGCTGACCACGGCCACCTTTGCGCCGGGCGATGCGCCGCAGAGCCTGGAGATCACGCCGACGCCGGCCGACTACGGCTGGGGCGTGCTGCGCTACGGCCCGGCCAACAACCTGTCGGGCTTCTCGGGCGGCAGCATCACGGCCTGGATCAAGACCACCGGCTACCCGGGCAAGATCGAGATCGGCATCAGCACCGACACCGAAGACCGCAAGGGCGCCGAGGCCTACCTGCAGCTCTCACCCGGCGACTACAGCTACTGCAGCACCGGGGCCTGGTGCAAGGTGACGATTCCGGTATCGGCCTTCGTCGCGGTGAATCCCAAGCTCGACCTGCGCGCCGTGCTGCTGCCCTTCGTCATCGCCGACCGCTACAGCTTCACTGGCAAGGCGCTGAACACGATCGGTCTGCCCAAGGTCTACGTCGACTCGATCTACTGGTCGAAGTGAGCGCCCGGCACGGCCTGCCCAGGCTGCTTTCGTGGCTGAGCTGCCGTGACGGCGGCGCCCGGCTGGCGCCGCAGCCGGAGACGGCCTGGCACGCAGGCCCCGCCCCGGCGGGGCCTTCGGTCTTCGTCGATCCGGCGCGCCGCATGCAGACGCTGCTGGGCTTCGGCGGCGCCTTCACCGAGGCCGCAGCGATCACCTGGCAGCAGCTGGCGCCAGCGGCCGCCGACGAATTCCTGCGCGCCTGCTTCAGCCCCGGCGAAGGCCACGGCTACACCCTGTGCCGCGTGCCCATGGGCAGCAGCGATTTCGGCCTGGGCAACCACGCCCACGCTGAAACGCCGGGCGACTTTGAACTCGTCAGCTTCAGCATCGCCCGCGACCGCCGGCACATCCTGCCGCTGATCCACGCGGCGCAGGCGGTGGCTGGCCGGCCGTTGCAGCTGCTGGCTTCGCCCTGGAGCCCGCCGGCCTGGATGAAGACCACCGGCGCGATGAACCACGGCGGCCGGTTGCGGCCCGAATGCCGGGCTGCCTGGGCGCAGTGCTACGTCAAGTTCATCCAGGCCTACGCGGCCGAGGGCGTGCCGATCTGGGGCGTCTCGGTGCAGAACGAACCGCAGGCCGTGCAGCGCTGGGACTCGTGCATCTACAGCGCCGAGGAAGAGCGCGACTTTGTCCGCGACCACCTCGGCCCGGCGCTGCACGCGGCCGGTCTGGCCGAGGTGAAGGTCGTCGTGCACGACCACAACCGCGACGAGTTGCTGCAGCGCGCCGCCACCATCTACGCCGACCCCGAAGCCGCGAAGTACGTCTGGGGCGCCGGCTTCCACTGGTATGTCGAAGACCATTTCGACCACGTGCAGCGCCTGCACGACGCCTGGCCCGACAAGGCGCTGCTGTTCACCGAAGGCTGCCAGGAAGGCGGCCCGCACCACGGCGCCTGGGCACTGGCCGAGCGCTACGCGCGGTCGATCATCCAGGACCTGAACCACTGGACCGTGGGCTGGATCGACTGGAATCTGCTGCTCGACGAACGCGGCGGGCCCAACCACGTCGGCAACTACTGCAGCGCGCCCGTGCTGGCCGACGCCAGCCGCGCAGCCCTGCATTTTCAGAGTTCCCACGCCGCCCTGGGCCACTTCGCGCGCTTCATGCAGCCCGGTGCGCAGCGCGTGCTGTGCGCCGCCACGCGCGAGTCCCTGGAGTGCACCGCGGCCGTCAACCCCGACGGCCGCCTGGCCGTGGTGCTGCTGAACCGCAGCGAAATCGCCCTGGATTTCAACTTGCAGCTCGGCGCTGACCATGCCGCCCTGCACCTGCCCGCTCACGCCCTGCTGACGATCCAGGCTGACGCCGGCTGAGTATCCCCGGCGCGCCGGCCAGCCTTCAGGGCGCCTGCCAGATGCGGACGTGGTCGATTTCCAGTGTGACCGGGAAGATGGCGTCGTCCACCGAGCCCCCCAGCGTGCCGCCGATGGCCAGGTTCAACAGCAAGTATTGCGGCGCGTCGAAGGGCCAGGTGGTCTTGCCGGCACGCGGGTTGGCGTAGCGGTAGTAGACGACGCCGTCGAAGGCCAACGCGATCTCATCGGCCGTCCAGTGCAGCTGGTAGTTGTGGAAGGCGGTGCTGCCGCAGGCATCGGGCACCAGCACCGCGCCGCCCGTGCCGGTGCCGCCACTGGCCTGGGTGTGCACGGTGCCGAAGACGCGCGTCGGGTTGCTGCCGACCTGTTCCATGATGTCGAGCTCGCCGTCGTCGGGCCACAGGCCACCGGTGCCCAGCGTCCAGATCGCCGGCCAGGTGCCACGCCCGCAGGGCAGCCGGGCCCGCACTTCGAAGTAGCCATAGGTCCAGGCCGCCTTGCCGCGTGTGATGAGCCGCGCCGAGGTGTAGCGCTGACCGCCCCAGTCGGCGGCACTGCTCAGGCTTTCGCGCCGCGCCGTGATGCGCAAGGTGCCGCCGCTGACCTGTGAGTTCTCCAGCCGGTTGGCCGCGTAGTACTGCAGTTCGTTGTTGTACCAACCGAGGCGGTTGCGCTCGGTGTCGTAGTCCCAGCGCGTCGCGTCGGGCAGGCCGTCGACCGTGAATTCGTCGGCCCAGACCAGGCGGTAGTTGGCCGGCACATAGGCTGGGTTGGGGGAGGGTGCCGGTGCCGGTGCTGGGGCAGGGGCAGGGGCAGGGGCAGGAGCCGGTGCAGGAGCCGGTGCGGGGGCCGGTGCGGGGGCCGGGGCCGGGGCCGGCGCTGCCGCCGTGATCGTCGCCTCCCCGCCGCCGCCACCACAGGCTGCGAGTGGCAGCAGGAACACCAGCAGGGCCCGGCTCACGGCGCTCCGGTACCCAGCTTGCGCCGCTGCAGTTCGGCGTTGACCTCCATCGCGCGCTGCTCGTCCAGGTCGTAGTTGCGCATGATCCACAGGGCCAGCAGCGTGCCGACCATGGGCACGCCGGAGTAGAAGAGCCGCAGCCCCTCCACCGCGCCGGCGGGCTGCACCGCGGCGCCCGGGTTGAAGGCCACGAAGGACATGATGGCCCCGCTCGCCAGGCCGGCGACGGCAAAGCCGAGCTTGACCATCCACCAGTAGATGGCGCCGAAGATGCCTTCGCGCCGCTTGCCGGTGGCCAGTTCGTCGAGGTCGCAGACGTCGGCCGTCATCGACATCATCAGCGTGAACAGGCCGCCGATGCCGAAGGAGAAGAAGGGCAGCGCGAACATGAACAGCCAGGGCTTGCCGGGCACCATCAGCAGCCACAACAGGGCGTAGCCGATGAGGGATATGCCCTGCGACAGCATGAAGGCGTTCTTCTTGCCCATCTTCTTGGACATCCGCGCCACGGTGGGGATCACGGCGAAGGTGGTGACCAGCGCGCCGATGCTGCCGAACAGCGTGGGCCAGATGCCCGCAGCCGCCGTGTCGCCCTGGAAGAGGTGGTAGACGACGATGAAGAAGGAAAACGCCGCCACCGTGTTGAAGGCGTTGAAGATCAGGAAGGTGGCGAAGCACAGCTTGCGGAAGGGTGCACAGCCGAAGGCCTCCTTGAAGCCGATCAGCAATTCCCTGAAGCCCATGCCGATGTTCGCCAGGGTCAGCGGAGCGAGGTGTGTGTCGTCCCGGGTCGATCGGCTGGGCAGGAAGATGGCCGGCACCATGGCCAGCAGCATGCACGCGACGCCGACCCAGACCGACAGCGTGCGCGCGGCCGAGTCGGCGTTGGCGAACCACTTGGGGTCGTACATCACAACCCAGAACCAGGGCGCGATGACCCAGGCCCATTGGCCGATCCACTGCGCCACGGCCATGATGCTGGTGCGCTCGTGGAAGTCGTCGCTCATCTCGTAGCCCATGGCCACGTAGGGGATGCTGAACACGGTCAGCCCGGTGAAGAAGACCAGCGACCAGAGCAGGAAGTAGACGAAGTTGTAGCTCAGGCCGTCGGTGCGGTGCAGCTGCCACATCGCCACGAAGGCGACGCCCATCAGCACGGCGCCGACGAACACGTACTGCCGGCGCCGACCCCACTTCGACCGCGTGTTGTCGGAGACGAAGCCCATGATCGGGTCAAGGATCGCGTCGTAGGCCCGCGGCAGGAAGAACAGGATGCCCCACATCCAGGTCGGGAAGCCCATGTCCTGCACCAGCACCACCATGAAGATGCCCAGGGCGGCCGGGAACATCTGGTTGGCCAGCATGCCCAGCCCGAAGGCGACCTTCTGGCCGAACGGGACCTTGTGGGGCGGGCTGGCGGCAGGTTCAGTCATGTTGTGCTTTCTGTAGTGAGGCGTTCCACGGGCCTGCGCGCTGGCAGCTGGCTGGCCGCTCAGGCGGGCTGGGGCAAGGCCAGCAGGTCGGCGTACAGCGACTGCATGACCAGCTTGGGCTTTCGGTCCACCGTGAACAGGCCCCAGTGCTTCTCGGGTTCCAGCGGGTCGGGCGAGCCCTTCCACGTTTCGTCGAAAGCCTCGAAGACGAAGCACAGCAGGCCTTCGGCGCGCGTCCAGTCCATCAGGTCCTGGTAGTAGATGGCCTGCAGTTCCTGCACCGCGTGTTCGGCGTTCATGCCGCGGCCGTTGCTGTTGGTGCACCAGCCGGCTTCGGTGATGACGATGGGCTTGTCCGGGTACAGCCGCGCCACGCTGGCCAGGTTGTCCTTGGTGTAGTCCAGCGCCTCGTGGATGTGCTTGTATTCCCACACCGGGTAGGTGTGCAGCGAGATGAAGTCGAGCTCGGCCACCAGGTCGCGCAGCTTGTGCTGCCAGGGCACGTAGTTTTCGCAGAAGGTGACGGGCTGGCGCACGGCGGCCTTCACGCGCCTCACGTGCTCGATCATGCGGTGCACCGGCACGAAGTGGTCGGTCCAGTCGACGGTGGCCTCGTTGCCCACGGCTACCGAGAAGACGATGGCCGGGTAGCGCTGGGCCAGCGCGATCAGGCGGTCCACTTCGGCCTCGTTCTCGCGCGCGCTGGCTGCCAGCTGCGCTTCGCTGAAGGTGCCGCCCCAGGGGCAGCCGAAGTTGTTCATCTCGGCGCCCAGGTAGGCGCCCAGCATCACCCGGAAGGGTAGCTTGTGCGCTTCGATGACCTCCAGCACGCGCTCGGCGTGCGGGCTGCAGTCGTACAGGCGCAGCAGCGGCCAGTTCCGCTGCAGGATCAGCAGGTCTTCCAGGATCTCGTCCGGCGACGGATAGCTGCGCTCGTTCGGGCTCTGGCCGTCGCGGTAGCCGCTGTAGCAGATGGCATTCCCCGCGGGCAGGTGCAAGGACGGCTTCATGGCGTGGCCCCGAACCTCAGCGCGGCGTCCGGGTCAGGACGCTGGAATTTGGGCCGCCCGTGGGCGTCCCACAGACCCCAGCAGGCGCCCACGTCGCCCTCGGCGCCGACCTTCCAGGCTTCGTCGAAAGCCGAGAAATAGAACAGCTCGATGCCTTCGTCACGGGCCCAGCGGGCGGTGTCGACGAAATACTGCATCGCGCCCTCGCGAGAGGGCACGGCGCCCTGGAAAGCGCTGCCCTGGTTGGGCCAGCCGGTCTCGCTGATCAGCACCCGCTTGCCAGGCGCCGCGGCGCGCGTGCGCGCCAGCATGGTCTGCATATAGGCCAGCGCCTGTTCGCGCGGGCAGCCTTCCCAGAAGGGGTAGCAGTTGCACATCACCACGTCGCAGGCGGCGGCGATGCGGGGGTGCTTCTCGAACAGGAAGTAGGCGTCGACATAGCCCACGGGCACGCCGGGCAGGGCGTCCTTCACGCGCTGGATGCAGCCGAGCAGTGCGTCTTCGCTCATGTCCTCGCGCAGCATCACCTCGTTGCCCACGGCCACGATGTCGGCGTGGCCGGCGCGGGCGACTTCGATGACACCCTGGATCTCGCGTTCGTTGATCTCGGCGTCGGTGCCCAGCCAGGCGCCGACCAGGGTCTTCAGGCCCAGCTCGTGCGCCAGGCGCGGGGTCTGCTCGTGGCCGTCGGTGCAGGAAAAGCTGCGCACCCAGCCGGCGTGCGGCCGCAGGATGGCCAGGCGTTCGCGGATCTGTGCCTCGCTGACCTGCGATCCCGGCCGCTGGCCTTCCAGGTAAGGGCTGAAGCACAGGCCGTGGACGCCCTTCTGAAGCGTGGCGCGGAAGTCGGCGGCCAGGGCGCTGGTGGCCTCGGTGGTCCATACCTCGGGGCCGCTGCGCGTCCGACTGCCCCGGTCGATGGCGCTGGCCTGTGTCGCTGCGCCGCCAGGCGTTTGCTGCTGAGCGTGCGCCAGGCTGCCGTGGTCCTGGGTCTGCGCGAGCGTCGCGTTCAGCGCGGCGTTCGGCGCAGCGTTCAGGGGTGAGCCGGGTCGTGACATGGTGTCTCCTCAAGCCTTCTTCTTGACTTGCCAGGGGAACTGGCCCTTGCCGATGGGTTTGGTGGGGCCGTAGCCGCCGACCTTCTCGTAGACGCGCACGTAGTCGACCACCAGTTCGGCGGGGAAGCGCGTGGCCTCGTCGGGTGCGCCGGGAAAGTTGCCGCCCACGGCCACGTTCATCACCAGGTAGAAGCGCTGGTCGAAGGGCGCCGGCCAGGGGTTGAGGTCGGCGGCTTTCCGGGCTTCGACGCCCTGGCCGTTCTTCAGCTGGCTGCAACTCCACCAGTGCTGGTGGCTGCCGGTCTGCACGCCGTCGACATAGAAGCGGATCTCGCCCGGCTCCCACTCCACGGTGTAGACATGCCAGTCGGCCACGGTGCTGCCGTTCGGCAGCGGGTACACGGTGGTGATCAGCGTGCGCTTCGGGTGGGTCGAGCCGAAGTGGATGCTGTTGAGCACCTCGTGCGGCTTGTCGCCGACGATCTCCATCAGGTCGATCTCGCCGCTGGCCGCCCAGCCGCCGTAACGGTCGTCCTGCGGCAGCATCCAGAGCGCCGGCCACAGGCCCTTGCCCCAGGGCACCTGGGCGCGGAATTCGACACGGCCGTACTGGGTGGTGAACAGCGGTGTGCCGTCGCGCTGGCGGGTCTTCAGCCGCGCCGAGGTGTAGCCGCAGCCATGCAGCGCTTCCTTCCGCGCGCGGATCGTCAGCCGCCCGTCCTTGACCGCCGCGTTGGCCGGCGCATCGGTGTAGTACTGCAGTTCCTCGTTGCCCCAGCCCGGGACCCAGGCGTGGTTCTTGTAGTCGTAGAAGCCGTTGCCGATGTCGAAGTCCCACTTCGTGCGGTCGATCTCGCTGCCCTCGAATTCGTCGTGCCAGACCAGCTTCCAGCCCGGCACCTTCTGTGCAGCATGTCCCATCGTCACACCCTCGCTGGCAAGGCGCTGCGCGCGGCACGCAGCGCCCGCTGCTGCAGCAGAAATTCGCGGTACCACTGCGCGCTGTCCTTCAGCGTGCGTTGCTGCGTGGGGTAGTCCACGTGCACGATGCCGAAGCGCTTCTCGTAGCCCGAAGCCCATTCGAAGTTGTCGAGCAGGCTCCACACCATGTAGCCGGCCATCGGCACGCCCTGGCGCAGCGCCTCGCCGACGGCGGCGATGTGCGAGGCGATGTAGGCCGTGCGGCCCGCATCGTGGATGCGGCCGTCCTCCAGCCGGTCCTTGAAGGCGCCACCATTCTCGGTCACGAACAGCGGCGGCACGGCGTAGTCTCGGTGCAGGCGCAGCAGCAGTTCAGTCAGGCCTTCGGGGTAGACCTCCCAGCCCATGTCGGTCAGTTCCAGCCCGCTCTGGTGGGCGTCCCACGGGCCCTGCGCGCTGACCACCGCGCGCGTGTAGTAGTTGACGCCCAGGAAGTCCATGGTCTGCGCGATGATGGCCATGTCGCCGCTTGCCACCTGCGGCGCGTCGGCGCCGAGGAAGTCGACGATGTCCTGCGGGTAGCGGCCGTGGAACAACGGGTCCATGTACCAGCGCACCAGGCGGCCGTCCTCCAGACGGGCTTGGTCGATGTCTGCCGGTGTCGGGCTGGCCGGCTGCACCGGGCTCAGGTTCAGCACGATGCCCAGCGCGCTGGCGCAGCCGTCGGCGCGCAGCGCCTGCAGGGCCAGGCCGTGGCTCAGCAGCAGGTGGTGAGCGGCCTGCATGGCCTGCCCGCGGTCCTGGATGCCGGGCGCGAAGATGCCGGTCTCGTGGCCCAGCACGGCCACGACCCACGGTTCGTTGTGGGTCGTGATGCTGGCGACGCGGTCACCCAGGCGGGCGGCCATGCCGCGCGCGTAGTCCACGAAACGGTGCACGGTGTCGCGGTTCGCCCAGCCGCCCTGGTCCTGCAGCGCCTGCGGCAGGTCCCAGTGGTTCAGCGTCAGGTAGGGCGCCACGCCGCGCTCGAGCAGGCCGTCGACCAGGCGCTCGTAGAAGTCCAGGCCGGCGGTGTTCCAGGCGCCGCTGCCTGTGGGCTGCACGCGCGGCCAGCTGACGCTGAAGCGGTAGGCGTCGACGCCCAGGCGCTGCACGATGTCCAGGTCGCCGGCCCAGCGGTGGACGTGGTCGCAGGCCAGGTCGCCGTTGCTGCCGTCGGCAATCGCCCCGGGGACGCGGCAGAAGTGGTCCCAGATCGAGGGACCCTTGCCGTCCAGCGCGGCGGCACCTTCGATCTGGAAGGAACTGGTGGCCACGCCCCAGACGAAGTCGGCGGGGAAGGACAGGGCAGGGGCGATGGCGGCGATCGGGGCTTTGGGGGTCATGGAAGGAAGTCGGAAGAAGGACTGCTTGACGGCGCCAGCCGTGAGGCCGCTGATCAACAGGCGCGAAGACAACACGAAGGCGTGACATGAAGGGTCTGCTGATCCGCACCGGCCTGCAGCCCGGCGAAGGTCTGTATGCCGACCGCGACAGCCGGGTGCCGGTGACGACGCCGCGCTTCGTGCGGGCCTTCACGCTGGCCAGTGAAATCTGCGCTGCCCGGGCCGATGTCGGCCGGGGCCGCCAGGATGACGCCCTGCCGGTTGGTGGCCTTGTGGTTCATCGGTGTGCTCCGCGGAAACTGCCCAGCGCTCCGTTCATGGATCTCGCCATGAAAGCGCTTTCAGAATTTACGGGGCGGGGCGCCGGCTGTCAATCCAGGGTAATCGCGGGGCGCCCGGACGTTGACCCGGCGCCGGGGTCAGCGCCCGGGCGCCGCGCGGCTGCTCTCGCGGGCGATGAAGCGCGGGGCCGGCAGCCTGGCCGTCGGCGTTTCGCCGGCCAGCAGCTGCAGCATCGCCGCGGCCGCGATCTGCCCCAGTTCGTACACCGGGTGGTGCACCGTGCTCAGCGGCGGCACGCTGTACGAGGCGCCGGCGATGTCGTCGTAGCCGACCAGCGAGACATCGTCGGGCACCCGCAAGTGGCGCCGGTGCAGCGCCAGCGCGGCGCCGAAGGCCATCTGGTCGTTGGCCGCGAAGATCGCGGTGAAGGATTCGCGGCTGTCGAGCAGCCGTTCGACGGCCATGCGGCCACTGTCTTCGGTGTACTGGCCGGGCACCACCAGGTCCTGCTCCAGCGGCAGACCGGCGGCTTGCAGGGCCGCGCGGTAGCCGCGCTGGCGCTCCTTGGCGTCCGGGTGGCGCGGGTCGCCGGCGATGAAGGCAATGCGCCGGTGGCCCAGGCTCAGCAGGTGGTGCGTGGCCAGTCGGGCGCCCTCGAAGTCGTCGAAGTTCAGTGCGTACAGCCCCGCCGCCTTCAGCGCGCGGCCGGTCACCACCACCGGCAGCTGCAGCGCGTGGGCGGTCAGCGCGGCGTCGGGCAGGCGCCCGTTGAGCACGATGATGCCGTCGACCCGGCGCGAGCGCAGCATGTCGATGCAGCGGGCCTCCTGCGCGACGTTCCAGTGGCCGCTGACGAAGAGCGGGCTGTAGCCGGCACGGCTGAGTTCGTCCTCGACGCCGCGCAGGGCGCTGCCGAAGAAAGGGCTGTCGATGGTCTGCGTGATCACGCCCACGCTGAGCGTGCGCCCGCCGGCCAGTCCGCGCGCGACCGGGTTGGGCACGAAGCCCAGGCGGGCGATGGCTTCGTCGACGGTCTTGCGCTTGTCGTCGCTGACCGTGGCCGTGCCGTTCAGGATGCGCGAGACGGTGCTCGGCGAGACGCCGGCGGCAGCGGCCACCATGTCGAGCGTGACCTTGCCTTCGTCCTTGAAGGCGGCCCGGCGGCCGGCCTTCACGTCGATGCTCTTCTTCATGGGCTCCCCGGCTCTGTGTCACCGGGAGTTTACGCAGGCGGCTTCGTGCACGGTGGCGGCCGGTCCGAGGCTGATCCGCTGCCGGCGCGACCGGCTCACAGCGTGAACTCGTCGTCGATGATCAGCGGCGCGTGGTCGCTGCAGCGCTCCGCCAGACAGATCGACTCGCGCCGGGCCAGCGCCGCCAAGCCCGGCGTGGCCAGGTGGTCGTCGATGCGACAAAACACCTGCAAATCTCCAGCCACTCGAAGCACCGTCTGACAGGCAAGCCAAAGCCCAGGTCGATCCGTGACCGTCAGCAGACTGCGATAAAGCTGTCTCTGACACTCACGCCTCGGCGTGCCGCTCGCGGCCAGTTCCTCTCGTTGGACACAGCGGGACGAGCGACAGCAAGGTGGACAAAGCCGAAGTTCATCGAACTTCAGACCCAGACTGGGTGGAGTCGTTCGGGTGCGGCACATGAATGTCGGCGCTCACCCAAACCTAACGCCCAGGGCTCGAACCGGCGACGGGCAGCTTCATGCGTCTTGATGCGCGAAAACAGCCATCCAACAACAACAAACCCGCTGAAGCGGGTTTGTTGGAGTGCGGCAAGAACGATCTAAAGGGCCTTCTGCTTCTTGCGCCGTGCAAGCCCAAGACCAGCGATGGCGAGGCCGACAAGAGCAACAGAACCGGGCTCGGGCACAGCGGTGGCGCCAGAAGTCACATTGATGTTGTCATAGGTCGGATAGTACCGGTCCGACGAGAACAAAACGCTTGTCAAGTTCGAAAAACCCACCACGTTCGCGGTCTGGTAACTCTCCGAGATCTGGTCAACTGCAAATGACTCAGTGACCGTGCCGCCACCGGACAATGAACCTACCAAAACAATACTACCGCCAGCCGCTGTAGTGAACCTGAACAGTTCACTGTAATCGAAAGAAAACAGGCTAAAGATGCTGTTATCTGCTGCGGTCATGCGCACTTCGAACGGCGCTGCGCCATCGCCATTGTATACACCGAGAGCCTTGGAGCCGTTGTCGACGCACCCGCCCGCGCAAGGACCGCCGCTCCGGTGAACAAATACCAAGTCGGCAGTCGTAGCGGTGGGTTCGAATCGATACCCGTTCGAAATCTGAGTGCCGAAGGTTGACGTGTTGTTGGCGACAACATCTTCGAAATCGACGATTGCAGCGTTTGCACCGCCACTCGCGAACCCAAACGCAATGACGATTTGCGAAAACATCCTTTTCATACCGTTCACTCCTAAACTTTCATGCTTTGACCAAACCGAAGAACCCATTGAGCCACTACTCCCCGATAGGATTGGGATGGCGTGATGCCTACTGCAATTTTCGCGCCACACCTCGTCAAGAGGAAAAACGTTCGAACAATCAATGACTTAGAAGTTGCGCTCCGCGGGGGACAGGATGAGTTGTAAAGCGGATCGACAGATCCGAATTAGGATTTACCCGCGCTCCCCGAGCCTTTCCACCTGCGCCGCTCACTCGGCCGGCTGTTTCAGGGCAGATGGACGAGCGACTACGACGCATCGGCAGTGACCGTTCGGCGCAAAGGGGAGCAGTCGTTGGCATGACAATGAGCGCCGGGCGACACCCATCGTGCTGGCGAACGTCAGCACCCCATCGCATACCGGCCCTTCAATCGACGACCGAGCCAGTGCCGCTATGGCTGGTATGCGCCATAGAGCGTGCGTTTACGGCTCCGTCGCGACCGACAGCTTTGCTGCGATGCCGACCTCCGCCGTGCACCTCGAACTTCAGCTTCCTGTACCTTGCTGTCATTGAGTAAGACCGCGCGTACGACAGCAAGGGGTCGATTGCCGGTGCTCGCGGTCGGCGGTCGAAGGGCCGCTGAGCGACCTACAGGTGACCATCGCGCCTGGATGACCGCTGTCCGTCGCATGGCCGCCCTTCGTCATCGGCTGCTCAGCAGCCGAGGCCGGCCAGGAGCAGCCGGTCGGCCACTGGCCAAGCCGCCGTTCGGATCATGCCTGCGCGCCGCTCTGCTGCGCCATGCGAGAAACCGCTTCGCTGAGAGCAGGCAGGTCCTGTTCAACGACCAGCCAGACAGCTCCGAGATCAACGCCGAGGTAGCCATGCACGATCACGTTGCGGAACCCAGCGAGTTCGCGCCATGGAATCTGTTCTTCGGTGGCCTTGATCCCGTTCGACAGGCGTTGGCTCGATTCGGCCAAGGTCTGCAGATTGCGGATCACCGCATCTTGCACCAGACGGGAGGCGTCGAATCGAGCTTGTTCACCGTTCGTGTACTCGCGAATCCGGTCCAGGCAGTCGCGCATGTGCGCGAGCAACACCAGGTCAGCGTCGGGGCCTGGCGTCACAGCCAGACAGCGCCGGCGACAACGCTATCCCGGAGCGCCGGGTGCAAGCTCGATTCGGTGACCACATCCACGCGGCGGCCCAGCAGATCCTGCGCATCCATCAGCAGGCCCCCCAGGGCAAGCGCGCTGATTCCTGGGGCCAGGGTCACCAGCAGATCGACGTCGCTGTTGTCGCTGCCGTCGCCGCGGCTCATCGAGCCAAATACCCGCACACCCGTCACGCCGCGCCTGCGTGCCAGTGCAAGCAGTTCGGCGCGGTGAGTCTCGATCAGCGTATTCATTCGCAGCAGTGTAGCCAGCCTGCGCCAACCCCTGTTGCACCCACTGAGGGCGGCTGCTTCCGGGCAGCAGCCCGAGTGGCCGCAGAGGGTCGATTGCCGGTGCTCGCGGTCGGCGGTCGAAGGGCCGCTGAGCGACCTACAGGTGACCATCGCGCCTGGATGACCGCTGTCCGTCGCATGGCCGCCCTTCGTCATCGGCTGCTCAGCAGCCGAGGCCGGCCAATTCCTGCCGCCCGCGACAGGCAGCTTCATGGCGCGCCAGCGTCATCTCCAGTGCGCCCGAAGTCTTGACCAGCCAACCCACCCCGACGAATTCTGGTCTGCCACGTCCATGCGCGCGGCTGGCACCGCTGCGTTGATAAGCGGTCCAATCGACCCGGGGGCACCCAACGGGCAGCGGATGGGCGCTTGGCCTACGCACTGAATGCGTTGGCTGGCGGTGAATCCTCGTATTGACACCCCGATCCATTCCCGAAACACTGAAGCTGCGATCCAGCCTGCCAATCGAAAGGCCAATGAATGGACGATACACGCCGAGGATTTCTTAAATCGTCCGTGGTCGCGGGCGCCGCTGCAACGGCCGGCGCTGGCCTAACCGATACCGCTGCAGCCCAGGTTTCGGGCGCACGGCTAGGCGCTCCAGCAATGGCACGCGGCATGATGTTGCTGAACATGCGCCAAGGTGGCGCGGCGGTACTTGGCGTGAAGACAGCCAAGGGCATTGTCGACGTGGCCAAAGCTGCAGCGCACTTCCAGACCACCGCGCCAAAGACCACTGATGACGTGATTCAGGGCGGCGATCAGGGCCTCGGCAACTTGGTGGCGCGTGCCCTCACATCAGGTCCGGCCGAGCTGTTCGCGGACGAGTCGAGGATCGAGTTTGCGGGCGCGATCCTGCGGCCAGAGAAGATCGTCTGCGTCGGACTCAACTACGCTCGCCACGCGCGTGAGACCAACAACCCGATCCCCAAGCTGCCGATCCTGTTCAACAAGTTCAACAACACACTTAACACCCACAAGGGCACCGTTCGCGTGTCCACAGTGCCAGCGACTAAGTTCGACTACGAGGCCGAACTGGTCATCGTGATGGGCCGCCGCGCCTTTAACGTCAGCGAAGCCGATGCCTTGCAGTACGCCATGGGCTATGCCACGGGCAACGACTTCACCGCGCGCGACCTCCAGTCGCGCAGCAGCCAGTGGATGATCGGCAAGACCAACGACGGCTTCGCTCCGATCGGGCCCTATATCGTCACCGCCGACCTCGTGGGCGACCCGAATGCCTTGAAGATCGAGTGCTTGGTCAACGGCGACATACGACAGTCGTCGAATACCAACGATATGGTGTTCAACTGCGCTCAGATCATCAGCTACACCAGCAAGCTGTTCACGCTTGAACCCGGGGACATCATCTTCACGGGCACGCCTGAAGGTGTGATCTCGGGCTACCCGCAGGACAAGCAGGTTTGGCTCAAACCCGGCGACAAGCTCGTCACTCGCATTGAGAAGCTCGGCGCATTGGAGTTCACGCTGACCTAGAAACTACGGCGCTTCGCGATTGCCAGCGCCATGCATTTTGAGCGCAGTGCGTGGTCACCCCAATGTCGGCAGTACGCGACCGAGCAGGCTGTCTGGCGGTACTCAACCGCGTCTGGACACGGCCATCAAGCGACACTCAGGGCGAGTTCCGCAAAACGGTCAGTCAACTTGTGGCGGTAGTCATCTTCGTGACGACCAAACACTCAAGGCGTTCGCGCCCGGGCCAGTCGCACCTGGGCATCGATCCGCTGGGTAGCCTGACAGCCAACGCCGGCGTCTGGCGCACGTCGCGCTTGCGGGGGCCGCACACTCGTTGGCGACTGGCATTCAAGCGCGGGTGAGCCAAGCGTTCTGCGCGGTGAGGACGTCGTCGGCCGAGCGGCCCACCAGGCCCGCATAGACGCTCGGCGCCGTGGCGCCTTCGGTGTTGATCAGCAGCACGCGCGAACGGAGGTCGAGACCCGCGGCCTCGCGACCCTCGGGGTCACGATTCAGTTCCTCCAACGCCGCCAGACCGGCGGCGCCGGACTCTCCGGCCACGACCGGCACATCACCGTACGTGCCTTCTGCCAACACTCTCATCGCGGCTTCGGCCTGCGCGTCCGAGACGGTCAGGAAGAGGTCGACCGCCGGGTGCAGGAAGCGCCAGGCCAGGGGCGATGTTTCACCGCAGGCGAGGCCCGCCATGACCGAATCGACACTGCCACGCGCTCGCGCCGGCCGGCCCTCGATCGCGCTCTGGATCAGGCAGTCCGCCTGTTCCGGCTCGACGACGATGAAACGGGGGCGACGTTCGCCATACCGATCCCAGAAGCAGCTCACGATCCCGGCGGCCATGCCACCGACGCCGCCTTGCAGCACGACGTGGGTCCATGGGCAGTCGTCGGTGTCCGGCGC
Source organism: Betaproteobacteria bacterium (assembly GCA_947453725.1). Classification (GTDB taxonomy): domain Bacteria; phylum Pseudomonadota; class Gammaproteobacteria; order Burkholderiales; family Burkholderiaceae_C; genus Rubrivivax. The sequence continues at coordinate 63,101 of CANGHH010000019.1, forward strand.
CGTGGCGAGCAACTCGTCTGCGATCACGCCGTAGCCCTGCATGACGTCGCGCGGCACCTCCTCGTAGCCTTCGTAGGAGGTGTCTGAGACGACCTCCCAGCCATGGGTCGCCGCCAGCCGCGCTGCTTCTTCAACCGATTCGTCGTAATTGCCGGCGATGCGCACGATCTCGGCCCCGAAGGCCGCGATCGCCTGCTCGCGCTCGATGCTGACCTGGGCATGAAGGACGATCACGCAGTGGCAGCCCAGGCTCTGTGCCGCGGCGGCCAGTGCGCGCCCGTGGTTGCCATCCGTCGCGCTGATGACCACGAAAGACTTCAGCGCATCGGCATGCCGGCCGGCCAGCAACTCCGGGCCCGTCCAACCCTTCTGCGGCCAGCGTCGCGACACCAGCTTCACCAAGGCATTCGGTGCGCCCAGTGCCTTGAAGCTGCCCAGGCTCGATCGCTTCGACTCGTCCTTGACCGTCAGGCTCTCAATGCCCAGGTGTCGTGCGAGGCCAGGCAGCGACCACAGCGGGGTGCGCTGGCGTGACAGGCCCGCCCAGTTTGACAGGCGCTCCCTCGCGGCGCGGCCTTCGGCAAGGCTCAGCCATGGGCGCAGGTCAGCGTCGTAAGCGCGGCGGGCAGCCTGGGTGTTGACGTGGAACATTAGAGTCTCGGGATGAAGGAATGGACGTTCAGACCGCCTGGGCCAGCGGCAGGCGCTGGCGGACCAGTTCGGCGAACCAGCGCGCCCCGACGGGCACGATCCGATCGTTGAAGTCGTAGCGCGCGTTGTGCAGCGGCACGCCGCCGGGTTCGTCACCGACGCCGTTGCCGATGAAGACGAAGGCCCCCGGGATGCTCTGCAGGAAGCGCCCGAAGTCCTCCGAGATCATCATCGGCGGCGTGTCGGCATCCACACGGTCTTCGCCGGCGATTGCCTGGGCAGCCCGCACGGCAACGGGCACGCATTGCGGCCAATTGACCGTGGGCGCGAACTCGTGGGTGTACTCGACCGTGCAGCTCGCGCCGTGAGCGCGGCAGATGCCGTCGCAGAGTTCGCGCATGCGGGCTTCCAGCAGGGCCTGCACCTCGGGCGCATAGCTGCGCGTATCGCCCTTGATCACGACCTCGGTCGGAATCGCGTTGCGGATGCCATCGGTGATGAACTCGGTGCACGACACGACCGCCGAATGACGCGGGTCGACCGAGCGCGCGACGATGGTCTGCAGTGCCAGCACGATCTCCGCGCCGATCACCAGCGGATCGATCGCCATGTGGGGACGGGCTGCATGGCCGCCGCGGCCGGTGATGCGGATGACGAAGTTGTCCTCGCTGGCCATCATCCCGCCCACGCGGGTGGCGAAGTGGCCGGCGGGCATGCCCGGGATGTTGTGCGCACCGTAGATCTCGTCCATCGGGAAGCGCTCGAGCAGGCCGTCGGCCAGCATCGCCGCCGCGCCGCGCCCGTGCTCCTCGGCGGGCTGGAAGATGAACCGCACGGTGCCGTCGAAGTCGCGACGCGCGGTCAGGAGTTGCGCCGCACCCAGCAGCATGGCCATGTGGCCGTCGTGCCCGCAGGCGTGCATGCAGCCTGCGTTCGCCGAAGCGTAGGCGCGGTCCGGCGTCGTCTCCGACATCGCGAGCGCGTCCATGTCGGCCCGCAGTCCGATCACGCCGGCGCCGGAGCCCAGCTTGAGCGACGCGACAACGCCGGTCCCGCCGATACCCCGGTGAACCTCCAGCCCGAGCATCTGCAGAACCTGGGCGACACGGTCCGACGTGCCTCGCTCGTTGAACCCGGTCTCCGGGAATCGGTGGAAGTCGTGGCGCCAGCGCACCCAACCGGATTCCAGCGTCTTCTCGTCCATCCCGACCATCGTGTCGCTCCTCGGTGTCGATGCGAGGATTGTTAGGGCATGATGGCGAGCGAAATCATCGTCCGAAAAGCATTCGACGACGCGTTTGTTTCATCAAGGTCTGGACTGGAGAGGCAATGCCTCAGACTTCGCCCGAGAAGGCTCAGCCGGTCCCGCTGGACCCGTTGGACGTGGCCCTGCTGGACCTGCTGCAGTACGACGCATCACTGCCGATGCGCACCCTGGCCGACAAGGTCGGTACATCGCCCGCCACCTGCCAGCGCCGCATCGCGCAGTTGCGCGAAAGCGGCGTGCTGCAGCGACAGGTGGCGATCGTCGACCGTCGACTCGTCGGACGCCCGCTCACGGTGTTCGTCTCCGTGGAACTGGGGCAGCAAAACGCGGCCTTGCTGACCCAGTTCGAGCAGCGCATGGCAGCCGAGGAAGCGGTGATGGCCTGCTACGAGGTTTCCGGGGAGTTTGACTTCCTCCTGATCGTCAGCGCCGAGTCGATGGAGCAGTACCACGCCTTCACCCGAGAGGCCTTCTCCTCGAACCACAACGTGCGCAACTTCAAGAGCATGTTCGCGATGAACTGTTCGAAGTTCGAGACCAAGGTGCCGCTGCGGGCAGCGGCTGCAGACTGAGGGCCTCTAGGAAGCGATCCCGAGGTCCGCTTGACCGAAGGGCGAATGGCGCCAGTGGGTCGGTTTCTGTCGCCCGCCCGGCAGGGGTGCATGGCCGCTTCGACCGCCAGCGGGCTTTCAGAAGTTCAAAGGAAAGTCAAAGGTCGAAGTCGTCATCGATGATCAGCGGCGCATGGTCGCTGAAGCGCTCCGCCAGATAGATCGACTCGCGCCGGGCCAGCGCCGCCAAGCCCGGCGTGGCCAGGTGGTCGTCGATGCGACAAAAAAGCCTGCAAATCTCCAGCCACTCGCAGCAGCGGCTGACAGGCAAGCCAAAGCCCAGGTCGATTCGTGACCGTCAGCAGACTGCGATAAAGCTGTCTCTGACACTCACGCCTCGGAGTGCCGCTCGCGGCCACGGGTGTCGGCGACGGTCAGCGCCTGGCTTCAGGCACGCCTGCGTGCTTCGGGCGCCAGCAGCTGCACCTGCGCTATCCTGAACCGGAGGCCGTCAAGAGAATCGGCCGACGCATGCCGCTGGCCACTTTGCGGCGACAGCCTCCAGCTGTCGTGGGCAGGTCGATGGCTCCGACCGCGATGTTCAGAAGCATCCGTGCGGCTTAGACGCTGCCCTACAGTCCTGAGAAAACGGAGACAGACATCTTTTCGCTGCGCCAACTTCGATACTTTGCTCGTGTTGTCGAATGCGGAAGCTTCACCAAGGCGGCCGAACAACTGCATGTTGCGCAACCCGCGCTGGGTGCGCAGATCCGCCAGCTCGAGTCCATCCTCGGGGCGGCGCTGCTCGAAAGGCATTCAAGGGGTGTCTCGGTCACCACGGCCGGACAGCTGCTCTACGAGCGCGCGACTGAAATATTGGAACTGGTGGAGAAGACCGAGCAGGAAATCACCGAACTGAATGAGCGCGTGCCCGAGCAAGTTCTGAATGTCGGCGCATCGCCGAGCATCATTCGCCTGGCGGCGTCGCACCTGCTCGCCACAGCAAGAACCCTCATGCCGCGAGTCAGGCTGAACCTCATTGAGGAAACCAGCCTGATACTTCTGGATGCACTTCGGCGCCAGGAACTCGACGTGTTGCTCGCCCACGATGTGCCCGAAGGCCCTGGCTACGTGACGACGCCCATGTTGCGCGAGCAACTGCTGTTCGTGACGCCCAGGGATGTCAGCCACGCCGTCCACGCCCCCAGCGACATCACCGAAGTCATTTCGCTGCGCAAGGTGCTCGAGCGCGAACTCATACTGCCGCTGCGCCAGGACGGCATCCGGCTGCTGATCGAGCAATCGGCGCGTCCGCTGAAGCTCAAGCCGCGCATCGCGCTGCAGGTGCAGTCGCCCCAGGCGCTCAAGATCCTGATCGTGTCGCAGTCCATGGCCGGCGTCCTGCCCTACGGGCTGGCCGCGGCGGAGCTGCAAACCGGCAACCTCAGCGCCCGCAAGATCGTCGATCCGGAGCTGTGCAGAACGATGTGCATCGTTCGTGGCGCCAAACGCCTGAGCGAGGATGAAGAAGCGAAGCTCGCCACCCTGATCGAGTCGGTGACGGCATTCCTGCGAGCGCGCCTGGGCCCCCTGTCCAGGCCGCTCTAGGCGGGTTCAACAGGCGAGGCCCCTCGCCGGGCGGTGCGGTTCCCGCTGGTGTCAACGCTTCTTGATGAAGAGATCCTGGTATTCCTTTTGCCGCACGTCGTACCGGTCCATCGCAACCACAGGATCGATGAAGGCGATGGGCCGGCTCTTCTGCGCCGCGTCGAACCGGTTGCTGGTCGCGATGGCATGCTGCTTCGAGATGATGGCCTGGCCTTCGGTCAGGATGAAGTCGACGAAAAGGGCTGCTGAGGCTGGGTTCGGAGCCCGTTTCGCGATGCCGATGCCCTGGAACTGGGCCACAGGCGCGCCAATGTCAAAGCGCTCGATCGGCGCACCGGTCTCCTTCAGCTGATCGACGTTCCAGCTGTACAGATTGATGGCCAGCGGCACCTCACCGGCAGCGACGAGCTTGCCCAGGAGTGAATGCCCCTTGCGCATGGAGACGGTGTTCTTGTCGACGATCTCACGGAAGGCCTTGAGACCGGGCTCGCGACCCAGATCCTCCAGAAGGGTTGCGAACCACGCCGAGTCGTCCGCTTCGGCCCCGATCTGCCCTTTCCATTTGGGCGCCGCAAGCTCCGCCCAGGTTTTCGGCAGTTGGTCCTTCGAGATCATGTTTCGGTTGTAGCCCAGCACGAACATGTCGATCGAGATGCCAACCCACTCGTTGTGCGGCCGAACCGCCTGCGGCATCAGTTCTCGGACGTGGGGTGATGCCAGGGCCTGCAGGATCCCGGCACGATGAAGCGCTTCCATCTCCGGTGCGTTGTTCTCGACGATGTCGACGACGAAGCGCTTTCCCTGCACCTCGTTCGTCACGCGTTGCAGCACGGCTTCCGAACCGGCCCGCCAGATGTTGACCTTGATGCCGTACTTCTTGGTGAAAGCCGCGGCGATTTGCGGCATCGTCGGGTGCGCCACGTAGATCGTGAACTCACCTTCCTTCTTCGCGGTCTCGAGCAAGCGGGCGGTGCGTTGCGGGTCCGGTCCGTTGCCCCCGTCTTCGGCCGAAGCCGCTTGCGCCCAGGCGCTGCCAGCGGCCAGCGTAAGGACCAGGAAAGAACAGATGCCGGCGAGGCTGCGTCTCTTGTCTGAGAAGTTCATGACCAGGTCTCCTACGTTGTTCTTTTGGTGACTGACGATCTCCCACCGTCACTCTGCAGTGGAAGTGGATCGCTCGCGCCCCGGCCCCCGTGCGGGGCCCTATTTGTTGACGCTGATGGCGTGGTAATCGATGTATTCGGCCATGCCGATCGGTGTGCGTGACCTTCCGATTCCGCTCTGCTTGACACCGCCAAAGGGCATGCGCTCGTCGCCGAGGGCTGTGCGGCGATGGCTGTTGACGAAGGTGATGCCGGCCTCGATCTGACGGGCCACTGCCAGGCCGCGCTGGGGATCGCGTGTCCACACGGACGATCCGAGTCCGAACTCGGTCCAATTGGCCATGGCCAGCACCTCTTCCACGCTGTCGTACAGCACGATCGGGATGACCGGCCCGAACTGTTCTCTGACGACGAGTACGTGATCGGGCGGGATGTCAAAAGCCACCGTGGGTCGGATGTAGTAGCCGTTGCTCCATTGATCGGGTTCCAGCTGCGCGCCCAATTCAAGGACAACCCGCGCGCACGGCTTGGCGCTGGCGATGAGCTGGCTGACGAAATCGAACTGGTGCGCGTTGTTCACGGGTGCCAGCGTGGCTTGCGGATTCAAGCCGTGTCCGATCCGGAACCGGTCAATCTGCGCGACCAGGGCGTCGAGCAGCCTGCCGGCCAGCGGTCGCGGCACATACACGCGCTTGATCGCGTAACAAACCTGGCCCGATCGCGGAAAGATGCCCTTGACCATCTCGGCCGCGAGGGTCTCCGGTTCGGCGTCGTCCAGAACGATGGCTGGGTCGTTGCCACCGAGTTCGAGGTTCAGCCGCTTGACTGTTTCGGCCGCTGCCTGCATCACAGACCGGCCTGCCAGCGTTCCGCCGGTGAAGGAAATCTTGCGCACGAGTGGATGGCGAGCCAGAGCAGTACCAGTTCCTGCGTCGCCGTGCACGATGTTCAACACGCCCGCGGGCAGACACGACGCCAGCAGTCGCAGCGCCAGCGATGTGGCCAGGGGCGCACGCTCGGAGGGCTTCACGACGACGGTATTGCCTGTCAACAAAGCCGGCCCCACCTTGCCCATGGTGAGCCCGATAGGGGCATTCCAAGGCACGATCACCGCGATGACGCCGTGCGGCACCTTGTGAATCTGGATCAGCGCTTCGTCGTCCTCGAACTCTTCATGGACGAGAAAGCCTTCTGCGAGCTTGGCGGCTTCGCGCAGTGACCGGGCGCCATTGGCCACGTCCCGCCGGGTCTCGGCGAGCAGCATGCCCTGTTCGCGCACCAGGATCACCGACAAGGCCGCGGCACTTTGCTCGATCAGGTCGGCCGCCTTCCGGATGCCGGCAAGCCGGTCCGGCACGCTCTGCGCCTTCCAGTCCGCGAAAACGGCATGGGCCGCCCGCACCGCGGCATCGACGTCTGCAGCCGAGGCGGCCGAGACCCATCCCACCGTGTCCGTCAGGCGGCCAGGATCGCGGATCTGGAAGCGGTCGGAGGACACCACATCCTTGCCGCCGATCCACATCGGCTGCTCGATGATCTGCATCGGGTCGATGTTCTGCATGTCAGTGCATCACAGCCCCGCCATCGACCACCATGACCTGGCCGGTCATGAAGTCGCTTTCGGCAGAGCAAAGGTAGACCAGGGTTCCGCAAAGATCAGCGGGCAGCACCTCGCGCTTGATCGCGCGCGTGCCGATGGTCGTGTTGATCTTGTCCGCTGACCAGTTCTTGCGCACGTTGTCACTGGTGACCAACCCTGGCGCGAGGGTGTTGACGCGTATGCCGTCGTCGCCCAGTTCACGCGCCAGGCTGCGCGTCATCGCGACGATGGCGCCCTTCGAAGTGACGTAATGCAGGAACCCCACCTGACCCTTGAACACCGTGGCCGAAGCGACGTTGACGATCTTTCCGTACTGTTGGGTCCGCATGCCCGGGACCACGGCCTTGATGCATTCGAAAGCGCCACGGACATTCACCGCCATCATGCGGTCCCATTCTTCCGAGCCGATCTGCTCGAAGGGCTTGCGGGTGATGTTGCCAAACAGCGCGGCGTTGTTCACCAGGATGTCGATCTTGCCGAACCGGGTCAGCGCGGCATCGACCATGGCCGCTACCGACTCTGCCCGGGTCACGTCGCATTGCACCCCCAAGGCGCGCGGCGACTCGCTGTTGATTTCAGCGACCACCGCAGCGGTGTCCAACAAGTCGGCCACCACGACCGACCCCCCCTGCGCGACGATGGCCCGCGCGTACTCGGCGCCGATGCCCTGCGCCGCCCCGGTCACCACGGCGACCTTCCCGTCCAATCTGCCCTTTTCCATGGCGAAGGCCTCCGTCATTGCTGGATGGTTGGTTCGGACAGGCGCTCTTCCTTCGACGCCTGCTCCTTCTGGATTCGCTCCTTGAGGGCGCGGATCATCTGCACCCGAGCGACATCCGTGTTGATGTCGATGAGCCTGCTGGCGTCGAAGTTCTCCAGCCGAAGCTGTTGCTGCTCGAGCATGTGGGCGTCCTCCTTGAACACGTCGCTGGTCGAAGCCCAGGTGCGTGGCGTACCGGGCGCCTCGAAGCGGGCGTAGCCGTCCGCCTTGTTGAAGAAGTAGAAGCAGGACTTTTCCGTCTCGGGCGTGATGGCGTGCAGCGTGCGCACGAGGTGTGCACCTTCACGCACACCTTTGTCGTAGTCGCCCGCATTCACGCCACCGCTGAATTGCTGGATCACGCTGGGCGCCAGGTACTCGAAATCGGACCAGCGATCGACCTTCTGCCCTGTGGGGTAGCGCTTGCGCCAATTGGCGGGGGCGTCGGCGTTGCGCATGACCCGCAGGAACTTGACGCCCCGCTCGGTCCGGCTGACGTCCATCGACGCGTTCGCGCTGTCGCTTTCCGAACTGCCGATGCTCGACTTGTGCAGGTAGGACAGATGCGACAGGTCCATCAGATTTTCGAGCACCATGACGTAGCTGGCGCGGAGGTGGAGCATGTCGTTGGCCCGCGGCCAAGCGACGGGGTCATCGGGCGGATAGTCCGCGATGCCGGCCGCGTCTGCCGCCTGCGGGTCCCCCATCCAGATCCACACGTAGTCCCCCTTCTGCTGGACGGGGTAGCTCTTCACCTTGGCATTGCGCGGAATCTTGGTCTGACCGGGAATGTGGGAACAGGATCCATCCCGTTCGAACATCATCCCGTGGTAGCCGCACTGAATGCCCGTCTCGGTCGCACAACCCAAGGACAGCGGCGCGCCCCGATGGCAGCACCGATCCTCCAACGCGCAGACTTCGCCGCGGCCGTTGAAGAAGACAACGACAGGCTCATTCATGATGGTTCGAGCGACCAGCTTGTCTGCCACCTCGGCCTTCGTGGCCGCCACGTACCAGGCATTTCTAAGAAACATGAACGTTCTCCATTTCCATCGCGCTCGTTGGGGTCATGGCCGGTGTCGAAGTCCGGGCCTGAGAATTTCAGATGTCGAGCACCAGGGTGCTGGACCGTGAGCGTGAGCAGCAGACCGCCATCTTCTGGTTCTGCTCGCGCTCCTCATCGGTCAGGAAGCTGTCGCGGTGCTCCGGAATGCCTTCGAGCACGGACGTGATGCACGTCCCGCAGATGCCCGCTTCGCAAGACAGGGGCACATCGATGCCGGCGTCGAGCAGGGCATCGGCAATGGTCTGCTCCGGTCCGATGTCGATCGACTTGTTGCTGCGGTTCGCGACGACCCTGAACGCTGCGCCCGTGCGTGGCGTGCTCGTGGCGAAGACTTCAAGATGGATGTGGGCGTCGTTCCATCCCTTTTCCCTGGCCGTCGCCACCACGCTTGCAATCAGCCTTTGCGGGCCGCAAACATAGAGATGTGTGCCGTCCTCGGGTGGCGGAATGACCGACGAGGCGCTGAACCCGATCCCGCCCTGCGCATCGCGGCTGTAAAGCCTGAAGCGCGACAGCCCGCAACAGTCGATGAGTTCGTTCACGAATGCGGCGCGGCTTTTCGAGCGCGTGACGTAATGGAACTCGAAGGACAGGCCTGAATCGCGCAAGGACATCGCCATGGCCAGCAAGGGGGTGACGCCGATTCCGCCGGCAATGAGCACCGAGTGCGCAGCACCCTCAACCAAGGGGAATGCGTTGCGCGGCATGCCGATCTTGACGGTCGAGCCTTCGAGCAGCGATTCGTGCACCTCTCGAGACCCACCACGCCCCGCAGCGTCCAGCAGTATCGCGAGCCGATACCGATTCGTGCTCTTGGGGTCGCCGCACAGCGAATACTGCCGGATCGCGCCTGAGACCAAGTGGATGTCGATATGCGCGCCGGGCTGGAACGCCGGTAGCGCGGGCGACGAAAGCGGCGTCAGCTCAAGGCAGATGATGTCTTCAGCAACCCGGTACCGGTGAGCGACTCGGACATCGATGGTCTCCGGCATGGGCTCTGCGTTGAATACTCGTTGAAGGCTGCTTGCATGCTAGGAGTGGCGCTGGCCCTCTGTCCAGACGCGTTTCTTTGCAGCTGCCATGAGTTTTTCGCCTGGCCCTCACCGCAGATCGACCGCCCAACGGGTGAGTTCATGGCAGCGTATGTCGCTGATGGGTCAGTTCCTGTCGCCCGCCCGGCAGGGGTGCATGACCGGTTCGACCGCCAGCGAGCGTTCAGAAGTTCAGGGAGAGGTCAGAGGTCGAAGTCGTAATCGATGATCAGCGGCGCATGGTCGCTGAAGCGCTCCGCCAGATAGATCGACTCGCGCCGGGCCAGCGCCGCCAAGCCCGGCGTGGCCAGGTGGTAGTCGATGCGCCAGCCGACGTTCTTGGCCCAGGCCTGGCCGCGCGCGCTCCACCAAGTGTATTGTTCGGGCTGCTGGTTCAGCGTGCGGAAGACGTCGACCAGGCCGCCATCGGTCAGCAGCCGCGTCATCCAGGCGCGCTCTTCGGGCAGGAAGCCGCTGTTCTTGCGGTTGCCCTTCCAGTTCTTCAGGTCGATCTCGTGGTGCGCGATGTTGATGTCGCCGACCAGGATGAATTCGCGCTCGGCCTTGAGCTGCATCAGGTAGGGGTACATCGCGGCCAGGAAACGGAACTTGGCGGCCTGCCGTTCCTCGCTGCTGCTGCCGCTGGGGAAGTAGCAGCTGATCAGGCTGAGCTTGCGCCCGGGCTTGTCGAAGCGGCATTCGACCCAGCGGCCTTCGGGGTCGAATTCGGCGTTGTTCCAGCCGATCACCACTTCGCTGGGCTCCTGGCGGCTGTACAGGCCGACGCCCGAGTAGCCCTTCTTGTCGGCGTAGTGGAAGTGGGCGTGCATGCCGGCGATCGCGTCGAAACAACCGGTCACATCTTCGGTCTGGGCCTTGAGTTCCTGCACCCCCATACAATCGAAAGCGCCGTTTTCGGCCCATTTGATGAAGCCTTTGCGGGCGGCCGACCGGATGCCATTCAGGTTGAGCGTAACGAGCCGAAAAGCCAAGGGAACCCCCAGTCAGGACCATGAGCAACGCAGACGATTCCACTTTGGCGCTTGAATTCGTGGAGTTCGCTGTCGAAGCCGGCGTGCTTCGTTTCGGCGAATTCAAGACCAAGGCCGGACGCCTGTCGCCGTATTTCTTCAACGCCGGCCTGTTCGACGATGGTGCCAAGCTCGGCCGATTGGCCGAATTTTATGCACGCCGCCTGCTGGCGCCGGAAGCCGGCGCGCCGCCCTTCGACATGGTGTTCGGCCCGGCCTACAAAGGCATCACGCTGGCTGCGACGCTGGCCGTCGAGCTGGCCCGCCGCGGCCGCAACGTGCCGCTGGCCTTCAACCGCAAGGAAGCCAAGGACCATGGCGAAGGCGGTCTGCTGATCGGGGCGCCGGTGCAGGGTCGCGTGCTGATCGTTGACGACGTGATCTCGGCCGGCACCTCGGTGCGGGCCTCGGTGGCGATGATCCAGGCGGCGGGCGGCACGCCCTGCGGCGTGGCCATCGCGCTGGACCGCCAGGAACGCACGGGCACCGAAGCCGACGATGCGGCCGGCGGCCGCGCGCAAAGCGCCGTGCAGTTCGTCCAGCAGCAGCTGAAGCTGCCGGTGGTGGCCATCGCGACGCTGGCCGACCTGCTGCACTACCTGCGCCGCGCCGATGCACCCGAGCTGGCCGCTTACGCCGGGCCGGTGCAGGCCTACCGCGAACGCTTCGGGGTCTGAATGGCAGCCCACGCTGCCGTGCGCCCGCTGTCGCCCGCCTTCCTGCCCGCGCTGCTGGCGGCTGCGCTGGGGCTGGCGGGGATGCAGGGCGCCGTCGCTGCGGCCGCTGCGGCTTCTGCGGCCATCTATTCCTGCGTCGACGACAAGGGCCGGCAGGTCACGGCCGACCGCCCGATCGCCGAGTGCACGAACCGCGAACAGCGGCTGCTCAACCGCGACGGTTCGGTGCGTGCGGTGCAGCCGCCGACCCTGACCGCCGAAGAACGCGCCGACAAGGAAGCCCGCGACCGCGCGGTCGTCGAAGCGCGTGCGGCACAGGCCGACGCGGGGCGCCGCGACCGCAACCTGATGGCGCGCTACCCGACCGAGGTCGCCCACAACCGGAGCCGAGAGGCGGCGCTGGACACGGTGCGCCTGGCCATCAAGTCCACCGAACAGCGCCTGCGCGACCTGTCTGCCGAGCGCAAGCCGCTGCAGACCGAGTCCGAGTTCTACGTCGGCAAGGCCCTGCCCGGCAAGCTGCGCGCGGCGATCGACGCCAATGATGCGGCGATCGAAGCGCAGCGTTCGTCGGTCGGCAACCAGGCCGCCGAACTCGAGCGCATCAACCGCCTCTACGACGCCGAGCTGGTGCGGCTGCGCGCCCTCTGGCAGGGCGCGCCGGCCGGCTCGCTGGGCCCCTTGCCGCCGGTCCAGCTGAAGCCGTTGGCGGCGTCGGCGTCGGCAGCCAAGCCCGCCCCCTAGGGCCAGCCGCCGGCTGGCCCTCTGGCGCCTTCAGCCCAGGCGGCGGCGCAGCAGTTCGCCGGCCTGCGCCGGGTTGGCCTTGCCCTGGCTGGCCTTCATGACCTGGCCGACCAGCGCGTTGAAGGCCTTGTCCTTGCCGGCGCGAAACTCTTCGACCGACTTGGCGTTGGCCGCCAGCACGGCATCGACGATGGCTTCCAGCGCGCCGCTGTCGTTCATCTGCTTCAGGCCCTTGGCGGCGATGACCGCGTCGACCTCGGCCAGCGCGTCGATCCACAGCACCTCGAAGACCTGGCGAGCGCTGTTGTTCGACAGGGTGCCGTCGAGCACCCGAACGATCAGTTGCGCCAGCGTGGCCGGCCGCAGCGTGGCCGCCGTGATGTCGCGACCTTCGGCGTTCAGCCGCTTCGAGACTTCGCCCATCAGCCAGTTGGCGGCCAGTTTGGCGTTGCCGCAAGCGCTGCGCAGCGCTTCGTAGTACCGCGCGAAAGCCAGGCTCTGCGTCATCAGCGCCGCGTCGTCGGTCGACAGGCCGTCGTCGCGCACGAAGCGCGCGGCCATCGCCGCCGGCAGTTCGGGCATCGACACGCGCACGCCTTCGATCCAGTCCGCAGCGATCACCAGCGGCGGCAGGTCGGGGTCGGGGAAATAGCGGTAATCGTGCGCGTCTTCCTTGCTGCGCATGGCCCGGGTTTCGCCGCTGTCGGGGTTGAACAGCACGGTCGCCTGTTCGATCGGCAGGCCGTCCTCGAGGCGGTCGATCTGCCACTGGACTTCGAACTCGATGGCCGCCTGCATGTTGCGGAAGCTGTTCAGGTTCTTGATCTCGCGCCGGGTGCCCAAAGCAGCGCCCGGGCGGCGCACCGACACGTTGGCGTCGCAGCGGAAGCTGCCTTCCTGCATGTTGCCGTCGCAGATGCCCAGCCAGACGACCAGCGCGTGCAGGGCCTTGGCGTATTCGACGGCCTCGGCGCCGCTGCGGATGTCGGGCTCGGAGACGATCTCCAGCAGCGGCGTGCCGGCGCGGTTGAGGTCGATGCCGGTCTGGTTGGCGTAGTCCTCGTGCAGGCTCTTGCCGGCGTCTTCCTCGAGGTGGGCGCGCGTCAGGCGCACGCTGCGCGCGGCGCCGTCGAGCACGAATTCGATGCGCCCGCCCTGCACCACCGGCGTCTCGTACTGGCTGATCTGGTAGCCCTTGGGCAGGTCGGGGTAGAAGTAGTTCTTGCGCGCGAAGATCGACACCGGCGCCACCTTCGCGCCGACCGCCAGACCCAGCCGGATCGCGCGTTCGACGGCGCCACGGTTCATCACCGGCAGCGTGCCCGGCAAGGCCAGATCGACGGCGCAGGCCTGCGTGTTGGGCGCTGCGCCGAAGCTGGTCGACGCGCCGCTGAAGATCTTGCTGGCGGTGGACAGCTGGGCGTGCGTCTCCAGGCCGATGACGACTTCAAAACCGCGTACGAGGGGTGAGTGGGTCGGCATGTCAGTACCCCTGCGGCGTGCGCAGGTGGAAATCGGTGGCCTGCTGCAGCGCGTGGGCGGTGTGCAGCAGGGTACCTTCGTCGAAGTAGTTGCCGATCAGTTGCAGGCCGACCGGCATGCCGTGGGCGCCGAGTCCGGCCGGCACGCTCATGCCGGGCAGACCGGCCAGGCTGGCGGGCAGCGTGAAGATGTCGGCCAGGTAGGCTTGCAGCGGGTCGTCGCCCTGCTCGCCCAGCTTCCAGGCCACGGTCGGCGCCACGGGCCCGGCGATGAGGTCGCAGCCCTGGGCGCCGGCCGAAAAGCAGGCCTGGAAATCGTCGGCGATCATGCGGCGCAACTTCTGCGCCTGCAGGTAGTAGGCGTCGTAGTAGCCGTGCGACAGCACATAGGTGCCGATCATGATGCGGCGCTTGACCTCGGGCCCGAAGCCCTCGGCGCGGCTTTTCTTGTACATCTCCATCAGGTCGGCGTACTGCGCGGCGCGGTGGCCGAACTTCACGCCGTCGAAGCGGCCCAGGTTCGAGCTGGCCTCGGCCGGGGCGATGATGTAGTAGACCGGGATCGACAGCTCGGTACGCGGCAGGCTGACATCGACCAGCGTGGCGCCGAGCTTTTCCAGCTCGGCCAGTGCCGCGCGCACCGCACCGTTGACGTCGGCGGCCAGCGCAGCCGGGAAGAATTCCTTCGGCAGACCGACGCGCAAACCCTGCAGCGGCTTCGCGGCGCTGGCGCCGGCGCGTGCCTTGCGCATCAGCGCCGCGTAGTCCTGCGGCGGGCGCTCGGCGCTGGTCGCGTCGCGGGCGTCGAAGCCGCTCATCGCCGACAGCAGCATCGCGCAGTCTTCCGCCGAGCGCGCCATCGGACCGGCCTGGTCCAGGCTGCTCGCGAAGGCGATCATCCCGTAGCGCGAACACACGCCGTAGGTCGGCTTGATGCCGGTGATGCCGGTGAAGCTGGCCGGCTGGCGGATCGAGCCGCCGGTGTCGGTGCCCGTGGCGGCCGGCACCAGGCGCGCGGCCACCGCCGCGGCACTGCCGCCCGACGAGCCGCCGGGCACGCGCTGGCGGTCCCAGGGGTTGAGCACCGGACCGAAGGCCGAATTCTCGTTCGACGAGCCCATCGCGAACTCGTCGCAGTTCAGCTTGCCCAGCGTGACCATGCCGGCGCCCGGGCCGCGCCCGGCGGGGCCTGCCTCACCGGCACCCAGCCTCGCCACCACGGTGGCATCGAAGGGGCTGGCGTAGCCGGCCAGCATCTTCGAGCCGGCTGTCGAGGGCAGCCCGCTGCGCGCGTGGTCGGTGACGAAGATGTCCTTGTGCGCGATCGGCACGCCGGTCAGCGGGCCAGCGCTGCCGGCCGCGATGGCCGCGTCGGCAGCGCGGGCCTCGGCCAGCGCGTGGTCGGCGTCGGTGCACAGGAAAGCGCCGAGGTCGCTGTGGGCGTCGATGCCGGCCAGCAGGCCCTGGGTCAGTTCGACGCTCGAGATCTCGCGGGCCGCCAGCGCGCGCGACAGGCCGGCCACGCCGAGTTTCAGGACCGCTGTCATTCGATCACCCTGGGCACGAGGAACAGGCCGCCCTCGACGGCCGGTGCGCTTTTCTGATTCGCCGGCCGGTCGTTGCCTTCGGTGACGAGGTCATCGCGCAGCCGCAGTTGCACCGGATGCAGGGCCGACAACGGGGTCGACAGGGGCTCGACGCCGCGGGTGTCGACGGCGCGCATCTGTTCGACGATGCCGAAGAAGCCGTTGAGTTGGTCGAGCATCTGCGCCTGTTCGGCGGCCGAGAGTTCGAGCCGCGCGAGGTGGGCGATGCGGTTCACGTCCTGTGGGGTCAGCGCCATCGTCTGAAGAGCCGTTTCTGTTGTCACCGGGTCCGGGGGCTGGCTGAGTAAAGCAGCTGGCTACCTCGGTGGCATGGGGTGGATACGGTATTATCCCCGGTTACCCGGCAGCCCGTTGGCCCCTCGCGGCTACCACTGGCGCAATTCCGGTTTGGCCCCAGCCAGCGGTCCCCCAGCAAGCGTTCATCGCTTCGCCCATTTGCCCTCTCCCCCGCCATGTTCGCTGCTTCCCTGCGCCGTTATTTCTCCACCGACCTTGCCATCGACCTGGGCACCGCCAACACGTTGATCTACGTGCGCGGCAAAGGCATCGTCCTCGACGAGCCTTCGGTCGTTGCCATCCGCCACGAAGGCGGCCCGCAGGGCAAGAAGACCATCCAGGCCGTCGGCAAGGAGGCCAAGGCCATGCTGGGCAAGGTGCCCGGCAACATCGAGGCCATCCGGCCGATGAAAGACGGCGTCATCGCCGACTTCACGGTCACCGAGCAGATGCTCAAGCAGTTCATCCGGATGGTCCATCCGCGCGGCATCCTGCGGCCCAGCCCGCGCATCATCATCTGCGTGCCCTGCGGCTCGACCCAGGTCGAGCGCCGCGCGATCCGCGAATCGGCGCTCGGCGCTGGCGCTTCGGACGTCTACCTGATCGAAGAACCGATGGCCGCGGCCATCGGTGCCGGCCTGCCGGTTTCCGAAGCCAGCGGCTCGATGGTGGTCGACATCGGCGGCGGCACCACCGAAGTCGGTGTCATCTCGCTCGGCGGCATGGTCTACAAGGGCAGCATCCGCGTCGGTGGCGACAAGTTCGACGAATCGATCATCAACTACATCCGCCGCAACTACGGCATGTTGATCGGCGAGCCCACCGCCGAGATGATCAAGAAGAACATCGGCAGCGCCTTCCCGGGCAGCGAAGTCAAGGAAATGGAAGTCAAGGGCCGCAACCTCAGCGAAGGCGTGCCGCGCAGCTTCACGATCTCGTCGAACGAGATCCTGGAAGCCCTGACCGACCCGCTGAACCAGATGGTCAGCGCGGTCAAGAACGCGCTCGAGCAGACGCCGCCCGAACTGGGCGCCGACATCGCCGAGCGCGGCATGATGCTGACCGGCGGTGGCGCTCTGCTGCGCGATCTGGACCGCCTGCTGGCCGAAGAAACCGGCCTGCCGGTGCTGGTGGCCGAAGACCCGCTGACCTGTGTGGTGCGCGGCTGCGGCATGGCGCTGGAACGCATGGAACGCCTGGGCTCCATCTTCACCTCCGAGTGAGCCGGCGCAGCTGCCGCCAGAGCCGCTAGAGCCGCGCGCGCTGCACCGCCCTGACGCTGCCATGGCCCTGGGCACGCTCGACCGCACACCGCCGCCATTCTTCCGCCAGGGCCCGTCGGCCCTGACCAAGCTCGTCTTCTTCTCGGCGCTGGCCGTCTTCCTGATGGTCGCCGACACCCGCTTCAAGCTGGCTGTGCCAGTGCGCGCCACGCTGGCCGTGCTGCTGCTGCCGGTGCAGCGCACGCTGGCGGTGCCCGTCGAGATGGTCGAGGGCGGCAGCGATTACCTCGGCGGCCTGCGCCAGGCGCTGCAGCGCGAGGCGCGGGCACAGGCCCGGCTGGCTGCGCAGGCCGAGCGCATGCTGCGTGCCGAGCCGCTGGCGCAGGAGAACGCCCGCTTGCGCGCCCTGCTCGACCTGCGCCCGGCGCTGGTCGGCCGCGCCCAGCCCGCCGAGGTCCTGTACGAAGCCGCCGACCCCTACACCCGCAAGGTCTTCATCGACCGCGGCAGCGCCCAGGGCGTGCTGCTGGGCTCGCCGGTGATCAACGAAGCCGGCGTGCTGGGCCAGGTGACGCGCGTCTACGCGCTGAGCGCCGAAGTCACGCTGCTGGCCGACAAGGACGCGGCGATTCCGGTCCTGAACACGCGCACCCAGCAGCGCAGTGCGGCTTTCGGCGGCGGCACGCCGGGCGGCATGGAACTGCGCTTCACCTCGGCCAATGCCGACGTGCTGGTCGGCGACCTGCTGCAGACCAGCGGGCTCGACGGCATCTACCCGCCGGGCCTGCCGGTGGCCCAGGTGGCGGCCGTGCAACGCCGCGTCGAATCGGGTTTCGCGCGCATCGCCCTGCGGCCGACGGCCAACCCCGACGGCGTCCGCCACGTGCTGATCCTGGAGCCGCTGAGCGTGCAATTGCCGCCGCGCCCGGCGCCAGCGGCCGAGCCGGCCAAACCCGAGCGCAAGGGCGATGCACCGGGCCGCAAGGGCACGGCCACGCCATGAGGGCCGCGCCATGATCATGCCGCGCGGTTCCGACCAACTGCTGCTGCCGGTCAAACCCGCCTTCATCGCCTTCACGCTGGCGCTGGCCATGGCCTGCGACCTGCTGCCACTGGGCCGCCAGCCGGCCATGCCCGACCTGCTGGCCGTGGCGCTGGTGTTCTGGAACGTGCACCAGCCGCGGCGCGTCGGCGTTGGCGTCGCTTTCCTGTTCGGCCTGGTGATGGACGTGCACCAGGGCGCGCTGCTCGGCCAGCACGCGCTGGCTTACACCTTGCTCAGCTTCGTCGCCATCACCATCCACCGGCGGCTGCTGTGGTTCGGCGTGATCGAGCAGGCCCTGCATATCCTGCCGGTGTTCGTTGCCGCGCACGGCGTGGCGCTGGCCGTGCGCATGCTGGCGGGCGGCATGTTTCCGGGCTGGGCGCTGCTGCTGGCGCCCGTCTTCGAAGCCTTGCTCTGGCCCCTGGTGACCCTGTTGCTGCTCGCGCCCCAGCGGCGCGCGCCCGACCCGGATCAAAATCGGCCGCTGTGACCGAACTCAAGGACCTCGAGCGCGAACTCGGCCGTTTCCGCAGCCGCCTGCTGGCCGCCGCCGGCTTCGTGCTGCTGGCGTTTTCGCTGCTGGCTGCGCGCCTGGTCTATCTGCAGGTCATCCGCCATGAAGAGCTGGCGACCCAGGCCGAGGCCAACCGCATTGCCGTGGTGCCCATCGTGCCCAACCGCGGCCTGATCGTCGACCGCAACGGCGTCGTGCTGGCCACCAACTACTCGGCCTACACGCTGGAGATCGCGCCCCGGCGCGGCAAGGACGGCGGCAAGAACGCCAGCGTCGAGCTTGACGCGCTGATCGACGAGCTGTCGGCCGTGGTGAGCATCGAAGCCAAGGACCGCCGCCGCTTCAGGCGCCTGCAGGAAGAGCTCAAGGGCGCCGACTCGCTGCCGATCCGCACCCGGCTGAGCGACGAGGAAGTGGCGCGTTTCACCGCGCAGCGTTTCCGCTTCCCGGGCGTCGAGGTCAAGGCGCGGCTGTTCCGCAACTACCCGCTGGGCGAGACCGGTGCCCACCTGCTGGGCTACATCGGCCGCGTCAACCAGGCCGAGAAGGCCGCGATGGACGACTGGGACGAGGCCGAGCAGGGCAACTACAAGGGCACCGAGTACATCGGCAAGCTGGGCCTCGAGCAGAGCTACGAGAAAGTGCTGCACGGCACCGCCGGCTTCGAAGAGGTCGAGACCAGCGCCGGCGGCCGCGCGGTGCGGCGCCTGAAGAGCCACCCGCCGACACCCGGCGACAAGCTGGTGCTGGCCATCGACATCAAGCTGCAGGCCCTGGTCGAAGACCTGTTCGGCGACCGCCGTGGCGCGCTGGTGGCGCTGGACCCGCGCACCGGCGAAGTGCTGGCCTTCGTCAGCAAGCCCACCTTCGACCCGAATCTCTTCGTCGACGGCATCGACGTCGACAGCTGGCGCGAGCTGAACGAAAGCATCGACAAGCCGCTGTTGAACCGGGCGCTGCGCGGTACCTACCCGCCGGGTTCGACCTACAAGCCCTTCATGGCGATGGCCGCGCTGAACAGCGGCAAGCGCAGCCCGACGACGCTGATCAACGACACCCTGGTCTTCAACTTCGGCGGCCACCGCTTCGGCAGCCCCGAGACCGAGCGCGGCGGCATCATGGACATGCACCGCGCCATCGTGCAGTCGAGCAACGTCTATTTCTACAGCCTGGCCAACGAGATGGGCGTGGACCTGATCCACGAGCAGCTCTACCCGATGGGTTTCGGCCGCAAGACCGGCATCGACGTCGAAGGCGAAGTCACCGGCGACCTGCCGTCCACCGAGTGGAAGAAGAAGCGCTTCAGGAAGCCCGAGCAGCAGAAGTGGTACGCCGGCGAGACCATCTCGCTGGGCATCGGCCAGGGTTACAACAACTTCACGATGCTGCAGATGGCCACCGCGACGGCCACGCTGGTCTCGGGCGGGCAGCGCTACAAGCCGCGGCTGGTGCGCGAGATCGAGGACGTGATCAGCGGCCAGCGCCAGCGCGTGGCCAGCGACGCGCTGGCGCCCTTGCCCTACAAGCCGGCCGACGTCGAGGTCATCCGCAGCGCGCTGCAAGGCGTGGCCGCCGAAGGCACGTCGCGCGCGGCCTTCGCCGGGGCCGGCTACGTCAGCGGCGGCAAGACCGGCACGGCGCAGGCGGTCGGTGCGCGGGCCAACGAGAAGTACAACGCGTCCAAGATCGAGGAGACCCGGCGCGACCACGCGCTCTACGTCGCCGCCGCGCCGATGGACGCGCCGACGGTGGCGCTGGCCGTGATCGTCGAGAACGCCGGCTGGGGCTCGGACTCGGCCGCGCCGATCGCCCGCCGCGTCTTCGACTACCTGCTGCTCGGCCAGTACCCGAGCGAGGAAGACCTGGCCGCGATGCGCGAGGGCAAGGCCAAGGCGCCGATCGGCACGCCGCGCCGCGCCGCCGACGTGCCGCTGCCGGGGCAGACCCTGTCGCCCGCCGCTGCGGCATCGGCGGCCGCGGTTGCTGCGGCGGCGGCCACCCTGCCGCCGCGGCTGGCCGCGATGACCGTGGCGCGACCATGAACCGCAACACCGCCTTCGACCAGCCTTCGCGCTGGACCTGGGTGCGCCGGGTCTTCGGTGACTTCGACCTGCCGCTGCTGATTGCCGTGCTGCTGCTGGCCACCATCGGCCTGCTGGCCATGTACTCGGCCGGCTACGACCATGGCACGCGTTTCGTCGACCATGGCCGCAACATGCTGCTGGCCCTGCTGGTGCTGTTCCTGGCCTCGCAGGTCTCGCCGCAGAAGCTGCAGCAGCTGGCCGTGCCGCTGTACCTGTTCGGGCTGGCGCTGCTGATCGTGACCGCCTTGCCCGGCATCGGCGTCACCAAGAAGGGCGCGACGCGCTGGCTCAACGTCGGCGTGGTGATCCAGCCCAGCGAGATCCTGAAGATCGCCATGCCGCTGATCCTGGCCTGGTGGTTCCAGAAGCGCGAAGGGCAGCTCCGCGCGTCCGACTTCGTGCTGGCCGGCGTGATCCTGCTGCTGCCGGTGGCCCTGGTCGTCAAGCAGCCCGACCTGGGTACAGCGCTGCTGATCCTGGCCAGCGGCCTCTACGTGATGTTCTTCGCCGGCCTGTCGTGGAAGCTGGTGGTGCCGGTGCTGGTGACCGGCGCCATCGCCATCGCCGCCGTCGTGCTGACCGCCGACCGGATCTGCGAGCCCGGTGTGAAATGGCCGCTGATGCGCGACTACCAGCAGCACCGCGTCTGCACGCTGCTCGACCCGACGACCGACCCGCTGGGCAAGGGCTTCCACATCATCCAGGGCATGATCGCGATCGGTTCGGGCGGGCTGTCGGGCAAGGGCTTCATGCAGGGCACGCAGACCCACCTGGAATTCATCCCCGAGCGCACCACCGACTTCATCTTCGCCGCCTTCAGCGAGGAGTTCGGCCTGGCCGGCGTGCTGCTGCTGATCAGCAGCTTCATCTTCCTGATCTTCCGCGGGCTGATGATCGCCGCCGAAGCGCCCACCGTCTTCACCCGCCTGCTGGCCGGCGCGGTGACGCTGAGCTTCTTCACCTACGCCTTCGTCAACATGGGCATGGTCAGCGGCATCCTGCCGGTGGTCGGCGTGCCCTTGCCCTTCATCAGCTACGGCGGCACGGCGATGGTCACGCTGGGGCTGGGGCTGGGCATCCTGATGTCGGTGGCCCGCAGCCGCCGGTTGATGCAGAGCTAGACCGTTGCCGTCGGCGGTCTGGCCGGCGGTGGCGCCAGCGGGATGCGCACCGTGAACAAGGTACCCGGCGCCTGGGCTGTCTCGCCGCTGCGCGGCCTTGCGTCGGTCACCGTCACGCTGGCGCCGTGGCGCTGCGCCACTTCGAGCACGATGGCCAGGCCCAGGCCGCTGCCGTCGACCTGCGTACCGAGGGCCCGGTAGAAGGGCCGGAACACCGCTTCGCGCTCGGCCGGCGCGATCCCGGGGCCGGTGTCTTCGACCTGCACGACCACGTGCAGGCCCAGCGCGTCGGGCAACACGCGCGCCGTCACCGTGCCGCCTTGCGGCGTGTACTGCAGCGCGTTGTCGACGAGGTTGCGGATCATCTCGGTGAGCAGCACCGGTTCGCCCATCAGCCGCGTGCCGGCCGACGCGGCCTTGCTTTCCGGGCCTTCGTAGCCGAGGTCGATGCGGCGCTCGATGGCGCGCGGCACGAAGTCGCGCACCACGGCGCGCGTCACGGCCGCGATGTCGACCAGCTGGTGGCGTGCGACCTGACCGGTGTCCTCGGCCCTTGCCATCGCCAGCAGCTGGTTGACCATGTGCGCGGCGCGCTGCGTCGACAGCGCGATCTGGCGCAGCGAGTGCTTCATCGAGACCGGGTCGCCGCGTCCGCTGTCGATCTCGCGCGCCGCCAGCTCGGCCTGCATGCGCAGCCCGGCCAGCGGCGTCTTCAGCTGGTGCGCGGCGTCGGCCAGGAAGTGGCGCTGCGCGGCGATGGTGTGGTCCAGCCGCTGCAGCAGGTCGTTGATGGCGCGCACCAGCGGCGCCACCTCGTCGGGCACATTGCCTTCGGCGATCGGGCTCAGGTCGGTGCTCTCGCGGCGCCGGATGCGCTGCTGCAAATCGGCCAGCGGGCGGATGCCGCGGGCCAGCGCGAACCACACCAGCACCACCGCCAGCGGCAGGATGACGAACTGCGGCAGGATCACGCCCTTGATGATTTCGGTGGCCAGCTGCGAGCGCTTGCCCAGCGTCTCGGCCACCTGCACCAGCGCTTCGTTGCCGCCCGGCCCGGCCGCCGAGGCGCCGACCCACAGGTAGGCCACGCGCACCGGCTCGTCGCCGATCATGTCGTCGCGAAAGCGCACGTTGGGGTCGGCCGCCCGGCCATCGACAGCCAGCGCCCTGTCATCGCTGGGTACCACCAGCCCGGCCTCGCCGGCCAGCAATTCGCCGCGCCGGCCGAGCACCTGGTAGTAGGTGCGGTCGTCGTCGTCCTCGCGCGCCAGCAGGGCGGCGGTGCGTTCCAGCTCGGACTTGACCTGCGTGGCCGGCTGCATGCCGGTGGCCACCTGCAGCGTCGCCTGGCGCGAGAGCGCCCGCACCAGATCGGCCAGCTCGCGGTCGTAAGGACGGTTGGCGATGGTCTGCGCCACCACCCAGGTCAGGCCGAGGCTCATCGGCCACAGCAGCAGCAGCGGGGCGAGCATCCAGTCGAGGATCTCGCCGAACAGCGAGCGCTGTTCGTTTTGTTCGGCGGGCATGGCGTCGATTGTGGGCGGACCGCCCTGCGCCGCGCTGACAGCGCCCGACGCCACCGTCACCGCATCAAGCCGATATCTTTTCCAGGCAGTAGCCCAGGCCCCGCACGGTGGCGATGCGCACCGGGCCTTGCTCGATCTTTTTGCGCAGCCGGTGGATGTAGACCTCGATGGCGTTGTTGCTGACTTCCTCGCCCCATTCGCACAGGCGCTCGACCAGCTGGTCCTTGCTGACCAGGCGCCCTGCGCGCTGCAGCAGCACCTCCAGCAGGCTCAGCTCACGCGCGCTCAGCTCGACCATCTGGTCGTTCAGGTAGGCCACGCGGCCGGTGGCGTCGAAAGTCAGCGGCCCGTGCTTCAGCAGGTTCGAGGCGGTGCCCAGGCCGCGCCGCGTCAGCGCCCGGACGCGGGCTTCCAGCTCCTGCAGCGAGAAGGGCTTGGCCATGTAGTCGTCGGCACCCAGGTCGAGGCCCTTGACGCGCTGCTCGACGCTGTCGGCGGCGGTCAGGATCAGCACCGGCACACTGCTGCCGCGGCCACGCATCTTGCGCAAGACCTCGAAGCCGTGCAGCTTGGGCAGGCCGAGGTCGAGGATCAGCAGATCGAATTCATGCGCCGCCAGCGCCGCGTCGGCCTCGCTGCCGTTGCCAACCTGGTCCACGGCATAGCCCGAGGCGCGCAAGGAACGAAGCAGCCCGTCGGCCAGAACCTGGTCGTCTTCGGCAATCAGAATGCGCATCGACATCTCTCCGGTGCAGGCGGGGCGGAGGCCTAGCCTCGGTGGTGGGCGAATTCTAGGGAGGCGCCGCCCTTGCCGGCCGGCGATGCGGCCCTTCTCCTGGAAACCCCCAAGCGGGTGGCCCCCAGGAGTTACCCCGAAAGGACTGTACGTCTATCCAGCCCTTGCAGCATAATGGCGCCAAATTCCGGAACCCAGGAGAACCCCATGGACGCACCCGTCAAAGCGCTGAACACCGAAAAAGCCAAGGCCCTGCAGGCCGCCCTGGCGCAGATTGAAAAGCAGTTCGGCAAAGGCTCGATCATGCGCCTGGGCGAAGGCGAGGTGATCGAGGACATCCAGGTGGTCTCCACCGGCTCGCTGGGTCTGGACATCGCCTTGGGCGTCGGTGGCCTGCCGCGCGGCCGGGTCATCGAAATCTACGGCCCTGAGTCGTCGGGCAAGACCACGCTGACGCTGCAGGTCATCGCCGAAATGCAGAAGCAGGCCGGCACCTGCGCCTTCATCGACGCCGAGCACGCGCTCGACATCCAGTACGCGCAGAAGCTGGGTGTCAACCTGCAGGAACTGCTGATCAGCCAGCCCGACACGGGCGAACAGGCGCTGGAAATCGTCGACGCGCTGGTGCGCTCGGGTTCCATCGACCTGATCGTCATCGACTCGGTGGCCGCGCTGACGCCCAAGGCCGAACTCGAAGGTGAAATGGGCGACAGCCTGCCCGGCCTGCAGGCCCGCCTGATGAGCCAGGCGCTGCGCAAGTTGACCGCCACGATCAAGAAGACCAACACCATGGTCA
>CANGHH010000020.1 GCA_947453725.1 Betaproteobacteria bacterium
CCGAAGAAGCCCATCGAAGGGCTGACCATCCACGCGGTGGAACGCGTCGAAGAGGCGATCGAAGCGGTGCGCGGGCTGACATAAGGCAATCAGGCCGCCCCGGTGGCGCGCCGGCTTGCGGTCGCTCACAGGCGCCGGCGTTCGGACAGCAGCACCCGGTCGGCCTCAGGGCCTGGGTTCACAGCGTCACGGCGCTTGCCAATACGCGCTTGCGCAGCGCAGGGTGCAAGCTCGCCTCGGCTCATCGAGCCGAAGACCCTGACACCCGTGACGCCGCGCCTGCGTGCCAAGGCCAGCAGTTCGGCGCGCCGCTGTTGAGTGCAGAGCAGCGACGAAGCCCGAACGGGCTGGCGCCGAATCCCGAGCGGTCGGCCTACAGCGACGAGATCGCCAGCGCGGCCGTCACGGCCAGCGCGGTGCCGAAGATGGTTCCGCCGACCACGCGCTTGCGGTTCGTCAGCGTCCACAGCGTCAGCCCCGACAGCGAGAGCAGGATCAGGCTGCCGGCCAGCGTGTCGACCAGCAGGATCCACGGCACCGTCATGCCGGTGCCCTTGTGCAGATTGGTCAGCGTGCCCATCAGGCCGTTGTCCAGCGTGCGCACGCTGACTGAGCGGTTGCCGGCCCAGGTCTCGGCCTGCACGCTGTGGCGCGGGCCGCCGTAGGTGATGGTCCAGTGCTCGGGCTGCATCAGCACCGGCGCCGACTTGTCGCCCTTCTCGGTCCAGGCCACCGGCCGCGCGGCGTCGGTCTTCACCGAACTCGCCGGCTCGTCCAGCTTCAGCGCCGTCTGCAGCCACAGCGCCAAGGCTTCCGCGTTGGCCGGCGCCGGGTCGGGCAGCCCGATCTGCGTGTTGACGCGTTGCTGCGCCATCGGTGGCAGCTTCAGGACCGCGCGGTGGTTGAGCCAGATGCCGCTGGTGCCGAACAGCAGGCCCAGCGTGGCTCCCCACAGGCCGATCCAGCCGTGGGTGCGGCGCAGCCATTGCACCGCGAGGATGCGGCGCGGCAGCGCTGTGGCGGGCGCCGGGGCGACGGTTTTGGAGTGCTTCAATGAATCGTTCACACCCAACTTTAACGTGGCGCTCGGGGTCGCATCGAGGGCCGATGGTCGTGGCGTGCGGCCCACGGCGCCGCTGCTGTTGTCACGCTGCTGTCATCTGCGGCGAAGAAAGTTGGGGGTTTTTCGTCTGCACAGGCCGCGCGTTCGCGGTGCCCTTTCCAGCCCACTCTGCCATGTCCCTTGTTTCGCTTTCTTCCCTTTCCGCCGCCGCGGCGGTGGCCCTGGTCGCGCTGAGCGGCTGCAGTCTCGTGGCCCAGCAGGCCCAACCGGTAGGGCCTGGCGCCAACGAACCGGCCTGGGTCCAGGCCACCGCCGATGGTGGCTGGGCGGTGCGCGCGCTGACGCAGGCCGCGGCCTGCCCGACCCTGACCTGGGCCGGCGGCCAGGCCGCGATGAACACCCGCACCGCGCCGGCCACCGTGGCGCCGCGCGGCAACGCGGCCCAGCCCGAATCCAAGTCTGCCGTCTTCGACCGCCGCAGTTGCGAAGCGCCCTGGCCCGCCGCTGCTGCCGAGTTGCGCGTCAACGGCCAGCTGCTGAAGCGGCCCGTGGCCGCGCCGCGCCACATCGTGCTGATCGGCGACACCGGCTGCCGGATGAAGGCCTCGGAACAAGCCTTCCAGGACTGCAACGACGCGCTGCGCTGGCCCTACGCCACCGTGGCCCGCAGTGCGGCGGCCATGGCCCCCGATCTGGTCATCCACCTGGGCGACTTCCACTACCGCGAAAGCCCCTGCCCGGCCGACAAGCCCGGCTGCGCCGGCAGCCCTTGGGGCTACGGCCACGACACCTGGTCAGCCGACCTGTTCCGCCCCGCCGCGCCGCTGCTGGTCGCCGCGCCCTGGGTCTTCGTGCGCGGCAACCACGAGTCCTGCGGCCGCGCCGGCGTCGGCTGGTTCCGCTACCTCGACGCCCGTCCCTGGTCGGCGCAGGCGGCCTGCGAAACGCCGGAGCAGGACGCTGCCGCCGAGTTCACCGAGCCCTACGCTGTGGCCTTGTCAGCCGACACGCAACTGATCGTCTTCGACTCGGCCTTCGCGGCCGGCAAGGCTTACCCGGCGGGCAGCCCGGTGGCCGCGCGTTACGCCGCGCAATTGCAGCGGGTGGCTGAACTGGCGCGCAACAAGGCGCACAACTTCTTCCTCAACCACCACCCGGTGCTGGCTTTCGGTGGCAGCGAATCGGGCCAGCCCAAGCCCGGCAATGCGGGCTTGCTTTCGGTGATGGCGGCGGCCCATCCGGCACGGCTGTATGCCGACGGCGTCGAGGCGGTGCTGAGCGGCCACGTCCACCTCTTTCAGGCCTTGAGTTTCGCGACGCCGCACCCGGCCGCGCTGGACCTCGGGAATTCGGGCTCGGCGATGGAGGGTACCGTCAATCCCGCCGCTGCCCTGCGCGCCCAGCCCGCGCCCGGCGCGGTGGTCAAGGCCTACGCCACGCAGGACGGTTTTGGCTACGCCACGCTGGACCGCGAAGCCGACGGCTGGCGCATCACCGAGTTCGACACGCAGGGCCGGCCGCTGGCGGTGTGCGCCTTGCGCGGCTCGAAGCTGAACTGCGGCACCTGACCCGGCAGCCGAGCCGGCCAGTGAGTGGGCGCGGCACGGTTCAGCCGCTGAACTTCTCGCGCAGCGTCTGCGTCAGGCCGTAAGCCAGCCGCCGCGCTTCGTTGCCCAGCCGGTAGGCGTAGGTCGGCAGGCGCTGCGTCCATTTGAACTTGCGGCTCCCGCCGGCCGGGGCGACGATGGTGCTGGCGATCTCGCTGTCGTGGCCGCAGGGCGTGGGCGTCACCAACCGCACCTTCAGGCCGAAGCGCCAGCCCTGGTCGAAGACGTGGTCGTAGGGCAGCTGCATCGGCAGCAGACCCTGGTGTTCGCGCAGATAGGCCTGCGCCGCGCGGCGGTTGACGAGGTAGGCGCTGCTGCCGGTGCAGCGGCTGAGCATCACCGCCAGGTGGTGTTGGGGCGCCAGGTCCGGTGAGAGTTGAAGCACGCGCTGTGGCGTGCCCGAGTGCACCGCCGACAGCTTGACCATGTCCCAGCGGCCCGGGTTGGCCAGCAGGCCCTGCAGCACCGCGGGCAGGCTGTCATGCAGCAGCACGTCGTCCTCCAGGATCAGTGCGAAGGCCGCGTCACTGGCCAGGAACAGCCGCATCGCCTCGACATGCGACAGGTAACATCCCAGCTCGCCGAGCACCGGTGTCATGCCGTGCTTGCGGCGGTAGGCTGCCTCGTCCAGCGACCGGTGCTGCCCGGGCGTCAGCGCGCGGGCATCGACGGCGGGCAGGCGCGTGTACGGCAAGCCCAAAGCCTGCAGCTGCGCGGCGATGCGCGCCAGCCGCTCGGGCGCCCGGTCGAGGTTGATCACCCATGTTTGCAAGCCATTCACCATCGATGCGATTCTGCGCGAAGCCCGTCCTCCATCCCGTCCTCCCGCCCCTGCTGCAGCGCGCCCGCCCGGCCGCGGCCCGGAGGCAGCCTTGAAGGCCGGCCTCGTCGACCGGGTCCGCAGCCGCATCAACGCCGCCTCGGGCTGGGCGCTGGCCGTGGCGGCGGTGGTCGTCGGCTACATCGGCTACGGCTGGCGCGGGCTGGCGCTGGCGCTGACCATCACCGTGTTCTGGTTGCTGCTGCAGTTCAGCCGCGCGGTGCGCGTGCTGCGCGAGGCCAGCGGCAAGCCGGTCGGCCAGGTGCCCAACGCGGTGATGCTGCACGCCCGGCTGCAGGTCGGCATGCGCCTGCCGGCGATCCTGAAGATCACGCGCAGCCTGGGTCTGAAAACCAGCGAGGAAGCGGCCGGCGCCCCCGAGGGCTACAGCTGGACCGACGCCGGCGGCGACCAGGTGCACGTCGAGTTGCGCGATGGCCGCGTCACGCGCTGGGAACTGCAGCGGGCCGCTGCCTAGAATCGGGCTTCCCACCCCGCTTCGAGAACAAGGAATTCCCATGTCGATGTCCGACCGCGACGGCAAGATCTGGATGGACGGCCAGATGGTCGACTGGCGCGACGCCAAGATCCACGTGCTGACCCACACCCTGCACTATGGGTGTGGCGCCTTCGAGGGCGTGCGCGCCTACAACACGGTGAACGGCACGGCCATCTTCCGCCTGCAGGAACACACCGAACGCCTCTTCAACAGCGCCAAGATCCTGCGCATGAAGATCCCGTTCAGCCCGGAACAGGTGATGGAAGCGCAGCGCGCCGTGGTGCGCGAAAACCAGCTGGAAAGCTGCTACCTGCGCCCGCTGGTCTGGATCGGCGACAAGAAGCTGGGCGTCAGCCCCAAGGGCAACGACATCCACCTGATGGTCGCGGCCTGGCCCTGGGGCGCCTACCTCGGCGAGGAAGGCCTGAAGCGCGGCATCCGTGTCAAGACCAGCAGCTACACACGCCACCACGTGAACATCACGATGACCCAGGCCAAGGCGGTGAGCAACTACACCAACAGCATCCTGGCCAACATGGAAGTCACCGACGAAGGCTACGACGAGGCGCTGCTGCTGGACACCGCCGGCTTCGTCAGCGAAGGCGCCGGCGAAAACATCTTCGTGATCAAGAAGGGCGTGGTCTACACGCCCGACCTGTCGGCCGGCGCGCTGAACGGCATCACGCGCGACACCATCCTCAACATCTGCACGGACCTCGGTCTGAAGCTGGTCGAAAAGCGCATCACCCGCGACGAGGTCTACATCAGCGACGAGGCCTTCTTCACGGGCACCGCCGCCGAAGTCACGCCGATCCGCGAACTCGACCGCATCGAGCTGGGTACCGGTTCGCGGGGCCCGATCACCGAGAAAATCCAGGCCGCCTTTTTCGACATCGTCAACGGCCGCAACCCCAAGTACGCCGGCTGGCTGACCGCGGTTTGAAGGCCTGATCACCATGAGCACCCCCTCACCCAAAGCCGTCGTCGAACTGCTGGCCGCCGACTTGACCGGCCCCGGCGTCGCCTTCTGCCCCAACCCCAAGATGACGCTGTGGAGCGGCCACCCCAAGGTTTTCATCGACGTGGCCAGCACCGGCGAGGGCAAGTGCCCGTATTGCGGGACGGTCTACCGACTCAAAGCGGGCGAACACCTGCATTCGCATTGAAAGCAACGCGGGCTTGATTGAAAGCGGCGCCTCAGAGGCGCCGTTGTCGTTTCAGTCCAGCACGTAGACCAGCGCCGTGCGTGGCGGCAGCGTCAGCGTGCCCGTCGCTGCGTCCCAACGTGATGCTTCGACGGGTCGTTGGTCGGCGGCGCTGGCCGCCGTGTGAGCGGGGTGCAAGCGGTAGCTGCGCCCGCGCAGCGCCGGCAGCGGCAGCACCACCGCCTGCGGGCTGACGTTGATGGCGTAAAGCACCTCGGCAAAGCCGGCTCCAGCCAACCCCCGCCCGTCCAACTGCCCGACCACCACCGTCGGTTCCTGCGCCGGCCCGGTGTTGTGCAGCGTCAGCCGGGCCGCCACCTCGTCGGCCGTTCGCAGGCGGAACAGCGTGCTGCTGGCGCGGATGCGCAGCAGGTCGAAGAAGGCGTCGCGCGTGTAGGCGATCTCGGCCGGGCCGGGCTTGATCGCCGGGTCGGCGAGCAGCGGCTTCATCGCCGGCCAGAGTGGGCCGTTGTCGGCCTCGGGCGGCAAGCCGCTGCCGTAGTGGTTGTCGCTGGCCGTCCAGTCCAGGCGGTTGAACCAGTCACCGCTGTCGAAGCTGTTGCGGTCCAAGCTCTTGCTGCGCAGCAGTTCGACGCCCGCGTGGAAGTAGGCGATGCCCTGGCTGAAGGCCGTGACCGCCAGCCCCAGCACCTGCACCCGCGCGCGGTCTTCGCGGCTCGTCCCCAGCGGCAGCTTCAGCACGTTGAGGTCGAAGAGCGTCGGGTTGTCGTGGTTCTCGACGTAGTTCACGACCTCATCGGGCTGGCTGGCGTAGCCGGCGGGCTGCCCGGCGTAGTCGATCTGCGCCAGCGTCCTGACGCTGCCGTCTTGCGTGGTCATGCGGTAGCCGCTCAGCGTCCCGGCCAGGCCCACGCGGACCAGGTCGGCGGCGCGCAGCAGCTCGTCACGGCTGGCCTGCTTGCGCCCGTTCGGGTCGTGGTGCAGGCCGTTGAGCCAGCCTTGGCGTGACAGCGTGGCTTCCGCGTCGTCGCAGCAGCCGCCGCCGCGCACCGCGTCGCGTCCGCGGTCGCTGAAGGTGGCGATGCCGCTGCCGTTCAGGCGGGCCTGGCTGGCCTGTACGAAGCGCGCGCCGTTGGCAATTTCGCCGAAGTTCCAGCCCTCGCCAATCAGCCTCACCGGCCGGCCGGCGGCCCGGTTGACGGCAGCCTGCAGGCGCTCCATCGCCGCGCGCGGCTGGTGGCCCATCAGGTCGAAGCGGAAACTGTCGATGGCATAGTCGCGTGCCCACAGCGCCGCCGAGTCGATCATCAGCTTGGCCATCATTCGGTGCTCGGTTGCCGTGTTGGCGCAGCAGCTGCTGGTTTCGACCTGGCCCTGCGCGTTCAGGCGCTGGTAGTAGCCCGGCACGATGCGGTCGAGGACCGATTTGCGCTGCTGGCCCGAGGCCGCGGTGTGGTTGTAGACCAGGTCCATGCCGACGCGCAGCCCGGCGGCGTGCAGGGCCTGCACCAAGCGACGCAGCTCGACGATGCGCACCGCGCCGTCTTCGGCGCTGCTGGCGTAGCTGCCTTCGGGCGCGTTGTAGTGCCAGGGGTCGTAGCCCCAGTTGTAGCAATCGCGTTCGGCTACCGCGCGCACGGCGGCTTGCTGCTGCGCGCTGTCGGGCGGCCAGGCGGCCAGGGCCTTGGCGTCGGGCGTGACGCAGCCGCTTTCGGGTACGGTGGCCAGGTCGAAGATCGGCAGCAGGTGCAGGTCGGTGATGCCGGCCGCCGCCAGCGCGAGCAGGTGCTGCATGCCGCGCGACGTGCGGTGCGTGAAGGCGAGGTAGTGGCCGCGGTCGGCCGCCGGCACGCTGGCGTCGCTGGCCGAGAAGTCGCGCAGGTGCAGTTCGTAGACCACGGCGTCGGTGGCTGCGCCCAGCGCCGCCGGCCGCGCCTGCTGCGCCCAGCCGGGCGGTTGCAGCGCCGGGCTGTCGAGTTGGCCGATCCAGCTGCGCGCCGAATCGGTGTTCAGGCTGATGCTGTAGGGGTCGGTGACCAGTTGGCGGACCCAGCCGCTGCCGCGCACGAAGACATCGACCAGGTAGCGGTAACTGCCGCCGCTGAGGTCACCGGCCTGCGTGGCCGACCAGGCGCCGGTGGTGGCGTCGCGCCGCATCGGCAGATGGGCCCGCGCCCGGGCTTGGCCATCGGCATACAGGCACAGGCTGACGGCCTGCGCGGTGGGCGCCCAGACCTTGAAAGCGGTGCGCCCGCCAGCGACGCGCACGCCCAGGTCGGGCAGGCGCTCGGCGCTGGCGTACAGATCGTCCAGCACACCGGGGGTCTGCAGCCCGGTGGCGCGGCGCACCAGGCCCTGGTCATCGGTTTCGACGAGCAGCAGCTGTTGGCGCAGCAGGGCCGGCAACTGCGCCGCCGCTGCGCGTGGCGCTTGCAGGTCGGCGCCTGCTGCGACGAAGCCGAAGCGCTGCGCCAGATCGGCCGGCAGCGCCGCGCGGCTCGGTGTCAGCGGCAGCCGGCTGCTGTGACCGCTGAGGGGCTGGCCGGGCTCGGCGCGCAGCACGGCACCCGGCGCCGCCGCGGCGATCAGGTAGCGGCTGCTGCCGTCGGCGGCTGCGCTGGCGGCGGGCCAGCGCAGCCGGTTGCGGCTGAACCACTGTGCGGCTGCTGGCGTGTCGGCGGCGGGCTGCAGCACGCTGGCGAAGCCGGCGCTGTCGCAGTCGGCCAGTCGGGCCTGTGGCCAGGGGGCAGCCGCGCTGGCACTGCCCGCGGCACCGACCATGGCAGCAGCCAGAAAGAGATGGGGGCGGAAGCGGTCGATCATGACCGGAATGTATCCAGACTACATCGTCTGCCGCCTCAGGGATAGCGATGAAGATGGGCTATGCCAAAGTGCTCATCATCCAGAGCCTATGAAAATCTGTAACGTAATTACAGCCTTGCTCGGAGCGGCGGCCTGCGCCGGGCTGGCGATCGCCCAGACCGCCCAGACCCCCGTCGACACCCGCGAGGTGGCCGCTGGCGACCGTCGCAGCGCGCTGCCAGCGGGCTGGGAGCAAGGCGCCTTCATGGAAATCTTCGTGCGCGCCTACCGCGACAGCGACGGTGACGGCATTGGCGACCTGCGCGGCCTGACGCAGAGCCTGGACCACCTGCAGAGCCTGGGCGTGCGCGGCATCTGGCTGATGCCGATCACCAGGAACGCCGACGGCGACCACGGCTACGCCACCACCGACTTCCGCGACATCGCGCCCGAGTACGGCACGCTGGCCGACTTCGACGAACTGATCCGCCAGGCGCATGCGCGCGGCATCGGCGTGATCATGGATTACGTGATCAACCACAGCGCGGCCTCGCACCCGCTGTTCGAGCAGGCGCGCCAGGGCCCGGCGGCGCCCTACCGCGACTGGTACGTCTGGAGCGAGACCGCGCCGGCCGGCTGGGACATCTGGGGCAAGTACCCCTGGTACGCCGTGTCCGCCCAGCCCTGGAAATGGACCGGCGAGGTCAAGGACCTGCCCTTGGCGCCGCCGGGCACCAGGGACTTCTATTTCGGCACTTTCGGGCCGCACATGCCCGACTTCAACTTCAGGAACCCGGCGGTGCTGGCCTACCACCTGAGCAGCCTGCGCTTCTGGCTGAACCGCGGGCTCGACGGCTTCCGGCTCGACGCCGTGCCCCACCTGATCGAGAACAGCGCCACCGCCTGGAACGACCAGCCCGAAAGCCGGGCGCTGACCAAGCAGCTGCAGGACCTGATCAAGGGCTACGAACGCCGCAGCGTGGTCTGCGAAGCCACCGCCGCGCCGCAGGCCTACGGCGATCCGGCGGTCTGCGGCGGCGCCTTCGCCTTCGGCCTCGAGCAGCAGATCGTCGCCGCGGCGCGCGGTGAGCCGGCCGCCGTGCAGGCAGTGGCGGCCTACTACCGTCAGGCCCCACCGACGATGGCCAGCTTCCTGTCCAGCCACGACATCTTTGCCGGCCGTCGGCTGTGGGACCAGTTCGGCGGCCAGATCGCGCCTTACAAGCTGGCCGCCGCCACCTACCTGCTGCTGCCGGGCACGCCCTACATCTACTACGGCGAGGAAGTCGGCCAGGCCGGCGTGGCCGACCTGCCTGGCGACGAGCCGCTGCGCAGCCCGATGAGCTGGGTGCCCGATGCCGCCCGCGCCGGTTTCACCACCGGCCGGCCCTTCCGCCCGGTGGCGCCGAACGTCGCTACCCACAATGTGCAGACGCAGGCCGCCGACCCGCGGTCAATCCTGAACTTCTACAAGGCCATGCTGGCCTTGCGCAACACCTTTCCCAGCCTCGCGCGGGGCCGTTTTGAGGCCAGCGTGGCCGATGGCCAGGTCCTCAGCTGGCAGCGCCGTCTGGACGATGAGACCACGGTGGTGCTGATCAACTACGGTCTGCAGGCCGCCGAAGCCGAACTGCAATCCCTGCCGGCGCGGGCGCGGCTGCTGGCCGCCTACCCGGCCGACGACGCGCCGCTGCGCGTCAACAGCGCCGGCCGCGCGCTGGTCGTCCTGGAGCCGCAGTCGGTGCGGGTGCTGCGCGTGCAGCGCTGAAGCGGTGCGCCCCGGCGCTGCGCGGCAGTCACACGCTCATCCCGGGCTCAGCGTCCCGGCGCCCAGCTTCTGCGGGGTCAGGCCCGGCACCGGGGGCATGCCGGCGGCGGCCTGGCCGTGCGGCAGGCGCTCGGGCGCCGCGCGCACGGCGTAGGCGGGCGTTGTCTGCGGCTTGATCAGCGTCACGTGGTAACTGGCTTCGACATCACCGATGTAGCCGTAGCCATTGGTGACACGCGCCGTGGCCGACAACCTGAACTGGTAGGCGCAGGTGACCGGCGGCACCCATTCGCCGGCCGGCACCACCTGGCTGCTGACGCCGGTCCACTGGTGCGCCGGGTTGCGGTGCGCGGGATAACTGTCCGAGGCCACGGTGGCCGACGAACCGGCGCCCCAGTAGGCGGCCAGCGTCCAGGCGTTGAGGTTGCCTTCGCCGTCGCGCGCGCTGAGGTTGAAGCGCACGCCGTCGCTGGCGTCGGTCATGGTCTCCATCGCGCAGGGCAGGGTCGGCACGCCGTTGTGCAGCACCTGGTTGATGGCCACCATCGGCAGGTTGTTGTCGATCATCAACTGCACCGTCTGCGCCGCGGAGGCCACCAGCGTGCCGTCGGCGCGGTGGAATTCGACCTGCAGCTCGTGGATGCCGACCGCGCCGACGGTGTTCCACTGGATCAGCAGGTCGTCGATCGCGTAGTCGTCGGCCGGGTTGGTCATCGGGTACATGCTGCCGGCGTCCCAGGCGAAGCTTTCCAGCGCGTAGACGCTGCCGTTCCAGCGGTAGTTCTGCCAACTCTGCAGCAGCGGCGTGTAGGCGCCGACCGACCCGGCGCGGTGCATCACGCGGTACTTGCGCGCGCCGGCCGCCCACAGGTTCTGCAGCGTGATGCCGTTGCCGATGACGTTCAGCGTGCCGCCGAAGGCCGCTTCGTCGACGAAGATGTAGTAACCCGGCGCGGTGGTGGCGTAGCCGCCCACCAACTGCGGCGCGGCGGCCGGAATCAGGCCGATCGACCCGATGACCGGCCCGCCGACACCCGCCGGCAGCGGCGGCGTGCGAGCCAGCAGGATGTTGTGCAGGTTGCTGAAGTCGGCGTAGAAATTGGCCGGGAAATCGTAGGTGAAGGCTGGCGTGCTGGACGCCACGCGCAGCCCGAAGCCGATCGCCGGGTTGTGGCTGCTGCCCAGGTTGCTGATGCCGATCTCGTTCAGCGGCAGCCGCATCTCCCAGACGCGGTGGGGCAGCGGCGAATTCGGCGAAGGCCCGAAGCCGCTGGCGACCAGCGCCGGGCTGGGCGTGTTCAGCAGGCCCGTCCAGGTGCCCGGGCCCAGGTACATCTGGCGTCCGATGCGGATCGGCAGCGTCGGGTAGATGCCGTAGTTCACGTCCAGGTTGGGCGTGATGCTGTGGTTGCCGTTGTTGTCGAAACTGAGCCAGAAATAATCGCCCACGCCAGCGTCGGCGCTTCGGTCGCCGACCAGGTCGAGCGCGATGTAGAGGAAGTTGTTGTCGTTCTTGACCAGCAGGAAGCCGGCCGGTATCGGCATCACGCCCGCGCCGGCCCATTCCGGGCCGGACAGCGCGCCGTTCAGAAGGACGGGGCTGGTCGCCCAGGTGCTGCGGACATTGGCCATGGCGAAGTCTCCGGTGGTGGTGTGGCCTGCAATGTGCGCGCCGGCCCAGCCCGCTGCACTCCCCACAAGCCTGGTTTGCGCGGGGTCGAACTAGGGGGCTTGCCCGGGCCGGCCCGAGTCCCGCGATGGCGGTTGGGGCTTGGCCCAAACTGCGCCCTGCCCGACTGGAGATGTTGGTGTAGTTTTGCTACTTCAGCATTGGCTGCAAACAGGCTAAGTCAATGATTTTTAAGGGTTTGCCTGTGTGAACCGCGGACGGATCCGCCTTGTTTCTCGCGGTTGCGGCTTGTATATTCAGTACATATTCGGGTGCCCGCCTGGGAGACATTTGTGGCTGATGTGAAACTGACCGGGGTCGGCAAGGCCTACGGCGACGTGAAGATCCTGAAGGGCATCGACCTTGAGATCCACGATGGCGAATTCATGGTCTTCGTCGGCCCCAGCGGCTGTGGCAAGAGCACGCTGCTGCGCACCATCGCCGGCCTGGAAGACATCACCGAAGGCGAATTGCGCATCGGCGGCCGGGTCGTCAACGACGTGCCACCGGCCGAGCGCGGTATCAGCATGGTGTTTCAGAGCTACGCGCTCTACCCGCACATGGACCTGTTCGAGAACATGGCCTTCGGCCTGCGGCTGGCCAAGGTGCCCCAGGCCGAGATCGAGACCGCGGTCAACCGGGCCGCGAAGATCCTGCACATCGAACACCTGCTGAAGCGCAAGCCCAAGGACCTGTCGGGCGGCCAGCGCCAGCGGGTGGCCATCGGCCGCGCCATCGTGCGCAAGCCCGAGGTCTTCCTGTTCGACGAGCCCTTGTCCAACCTGGACACCGCGCTGCGCGTCAAGATGCGCTACGAATTCGCCAAGCTGCACGAGCAGTTCAAGACCACCATGGTCTACGTCACCCACGACCAGGTCGAAGCGATGACGCTGGCCGACCGCATCGTGGTGCTGCAGGCCGGCCGTATCGAGCAGGTCGGCACGCCGATGGGCCTTTACGAACACCCGTGCAATCTGTTCGTGGCCGGCTTCATCGGCAGCCCGGGGATGAATTTCATCGCCGCGACGGTGCAGGCTGCATCCAGCCAGGGCGCCACCGTGCGCCTGGGTGGCGGCGAAAGCATCCGCTGCGCCGTCGATGCCGGCAGCGCGAAAGTCGGCGACAAAGTCACGCTGGGCGTGCGTCCCGAACACCTGCGCGCCGGCGTGGCCGACAACGCGCTGAACACCACGGTGACCTTCGTCGAGTCGCTGGGCAGCATGACCTACGCCTACTGCAGCAACCCGGGGCTGGAAGAGGTCATCACCTGTGCCGTCGAAGGCGACCGCCGCATCGGATCCGGCTCGGCCCTGCCGCTGGCCGTCCCGCCCGAGAAGACCTACCTCTTCGACGCGCAAGGCCACGCTTTCCAGCGTCTGGGTACGGTCGAACACCGGCATGCGGCTTGACGGAGATCCCCCGCAGGGGGGCGCCCCCAGCGGCCTGGCAAAGCCGGTTCCGCGGCGGCTGCTCGGGGTTGTCGTGGCGCTTGCCACCTTGGTGCCTTTCGCCGAGCGTGCTGAGGCCCAGCAGGGTGCAGCGCTGCGCCTGCTGGTCTGGATCAACGGCGACAAGGGCTACAACGGCCTGCAGAAAGTCGGCGACGCCTTCACCCGAGAAAGTGGCGTGCAGGTCGTGGTGCAGCACCCGGAAGGCGCGCCCGACAAGTTCGGCGCCGCCGCCGCGGCCGGCAAGGGTCCGGACATCTTCTGCTGGCCGCACGACCGCACCGGCGAATGGGCACGCTCGGGCCTGATCGTGCCCATCCAGCCGTCGCCGCGGGTGCGCGACGAGATCGAGGCCGGCGCCTGGCAGGCCTACACCTACAAGGGTCAGATCTGGGGCTACCCGCTGGCCATCGAGGCCATCGGCCTGATCTACAACAAGGCCCTGGTGCCGACGCCGCCGGCCACCTTCGACGAACTCATCGCGCTGGACAGACGGCTGAAGGCGGCCAGCAGCGGCAAGACCAGCGCCATCCTGTGGGACTACAACAAGTCCTTCTTCAGCTGGCCGCTGCTGGCCGGGCCGGGCGGCTACGTCTTCGGCCGCAACGCGCAGGGCGAACTCGACAGCAAGGCGGTAGGCGTGAACAACGCCGGCGCACTGAAGGGCGCCGAGATGCTGGACAAGCTGATCACTGGCGGCACGATGCCCAGAGGCGCGCGGTATGCCGAGATGGAAGCCGGCTTCGCGCGCGGTCAGGTGGCGATGATGATCAGCGGGCCCTGGTCCTGGGAGAACGCGAAAAGGGCCGGCATCGATTTCGGCGTGGCCCCGGTGCCCGCCGTGGTGCCGGGCCAGCCGAGCAGGACCTTCGTCGGCGTGCTCGGCTGCATGGTCAGCGCGCCCAGCAAGCTGAAGGACATCGCCCGCGAGTTCATCGAGAACCACCTGCTGAAGGTCGAGAGCCTGAAGCTGATTGCCGCCGATGTGCCGCTGGGAACGCCGGCCAACAAGGCCTACTTCCAGGAACTCAGCGGCGACCCGCGCATCGTCGCCACGATGGCCAATGCGCAGCGTGGCGAGCCGATACCGAACATCCCCGAGATGGGCCGTTTCTTCCCGGCGATGGATGCGGCGCTGGAGGCGATCAGCAATGGACGTCAATCGCCGAAAGAGGCGCTGAATGGCGCCGCCGCGCGCATGCTGACGCAGTGACATGAGCGCCACCCGAACTGCCACCACCTGGCTCGGTCGCGCGATCACCGCGCTGGCGGCGCTGGCCTTGCTGTGGCTGGTCTTCAGCCTGTGGACGGCCGGCCAGGCCCTGGCTGCGGTGGGCGTGCTGGCCCTGGGCGGTAGCGCGCTGTTCGTCTACGCCTCGGCGCGGACCGTGGCCTGGAAATACCTGTTCCCGGGTGTCGCCGGCATGCTGGTCTTCGTGGCCTTTCCGCTGCTCTACACGGTGCAGATCGGCTTCACGAATTACTCGTCGAACAACCTGCTCGAAGAAGCGCGGGCGCGAGCCTACCTGCTCGACCAGACCATCGCCGACGAAGCGCAGGCGCGGCCCTACACGCTGCACGCCGAGGGCAGCGCCTTCCGCCTGAAACTGGCGGCGCACGAGGGCGCGTCCGACGAAGTGCTGGTGTCGCTGCCGCTGAGCCTGAAGGCCGTCAGGGCCACGGCGCCTGTCGCCATGCAGCCCTTGGGTGCCACCATGCTGGCCGCACCGCTGAACCTGCGCGAATTGATCAGCCACCGCGACGCGCTGGCCCATTTGCAACTGCAAATGCCCGACGGCCGCGTCATCCGTTACGCCGGCCTGCGCGAATTCGGTCCGATCGCGCCGCTGTGGAAAGCCGAAGCCGACGGCGCCTTGACGCAGCGCATCACCGGCAATACCTACCGCGCCAACCGCGCCAGCGGCTATTTCGAAACCGCGAATGGCGAACGCATGCAGCCCGGCTTCAAGGTCAACATCGGCCTGGCCAATTACAGCCGCATGCTGTTGGACGCCGACTTCCGCGGCCCTTTCTTCAGCATCTTCGTCTGGACCGTGGCCTTCGCCGGTTTGACGGTGCTTTTCAGCACCGCGTTGGGCATGACGCTGGCGGTGTTGCTGGAATGGCAGAACCTGAAATACCGCGCGCTCTACCGCACGCTGCTGTTCCTGCCCTACGCGGTGCCCGGCTTCATCAGCATCCTGGTCTTCAAGGGCCTGTTCAACCAGAACTTCGGCGAGATCAACGGCATCCTGAACGCCCTGTTCGGCGTGCGCCCGGCCTGGTTCGCCGACCCGCTGCTGGCCAAGGTGATGATCCTCATCGTCAACACCTGGCTGGGCTATCCGTACATCATGATTCTGTGCACCGGCTTGATCAAGGCGATCCCGGCCGACCTCTACGAAGCCTCGGCCATCGCCGGTGCCCAGCCGCTGACGAATTTCTTCAAGATCACGGCACCGCTGATCGCCAAACCATTGACGCCTTTGCTGATCAGCGCCTTCGCCTTCAACTTCAACAATTTCGTGCTGATCAGCCTGCTCACCGACGGGCGGCCCGATTACCTGAACACCAAATTGCCGGCCGGCACCAATGACATCCTGGTCAGCTACACCTACCGAATCGCCTTCACCGACAGCGGGCAGAACTTCGGCCTGGCCGCCGCCATCAGCACGCTGATCTTCGTGATGGTGGCCATCATGGCGATGGTGCAATTGAAGATCACGCAGCGGGCGGAAGGGAAACGCTGAGATGGCGATCGTGACGGGCAAGAGCGGCCGCTGGCGCGTCATCGGCGCCCACGTGGGCCTGTGGGTGCTGCTGGCCCTCACGCTGTTTCCGCTGCTCGCCGTCATCAGCATTTCGCTGCGGCCGGGCAATTTCGCCACGGGTTCGCTGATTCCGTCGACCATCAGTTTCGAACATTGGCAATTGGCGCTGGGCATGGCCGTCAAGCAGGCCGACGGCAGTGTGGTGCAGCCGCCGTTTCCGGTGCTGCTGTGGCTGTGGAACAGCATCAAGATTGCGACGATTTCGGCGGTGCTGATCGTCGCCATTTCGACGACCGCAGCCTATGCCTTCGCCCGAATGCCATTCGCGCGCAAGCAATTCATCCTGAACAGCATGCTGCTGCTGCAGATGTTCCCGGTGGCAGTGGCCTTGGTGGCCATCTACGCCATCTTCGAAGGCATCGGCAGCACCGTGCCGGCACTTGGCATCGAGACCCACGCCGGCCTGATCGTCGCC
This sequence comes from Betaproteobacteria bacterium, assembly GCA_947453725.1. GTDB lineage: Bacteria > Pseudomonadota > Gammaproteobacteria > Burkholderiales > Burkholderiaceae_C > Rubrivivax. The sequence goes on from CANGHH010000020.1 coordinate 16,089, forward strand.
TACCTGGGCGGCGTGGCCATGCACATCTGGACCATCAAGGGCTATTTCGACAGCATCCCGGTCGAGATCGAGGAAAGCGCCAAGGTCGACGGCGCCACGCATTTGCAGGCTTTCCGGCTGGTGCTGTTGCCGATGGCCGTGCCGATCCTGATGGTGGTCTTCGTGCTGGCCTTCATCGGGACGATCATCGAATACCCGGTGGCGTCGATCCTGCTGCGCGAAGAGCCCAATCTCACGCTGGCGGTGGGCAGCAAGTTCTATCTCTACGAACAGAAATACCTGTGGGGCGATTTCGCTGCGGCCGCGGTGTTGAGCGGCCTGCCGATCACGCTGGTTTTCCTGCTGGCGCAGAAGTGGATCGTTTCGGGTTTGACAGCCGGCGGCGTCAAGGGTTGAGGGGATGCTGGCTGTCCATCAACCCGGCCCGGCGCAGGCCGCTGCCGTGGCTGAGCCCGTGCCGTGAAGGCCTGGCTGCTTCTGCTCGCCTGTTGGGCCGGCCCAGCGCTGGCCGCCGAACCGCCGGCCTGCCCCGCGGACCCGCTGCAGGGCCGGCCGCTCTACCTGCGCGGCAGCTTCAACGGCTGGGCCGCCAGCGAGGCCCACCAGCTCACCTGGGCCTGCACGCGCTGGCAGGGCGTGGCGCGCATCACCGGCGAGCACCGCTTCAAGATCGGTGACGAGGCCTGGAGCGCCGACGCCGACTTCGGCAGCCGCGACGGCACCCGGCTGCTGCCCCGTGGCCCCGACTTCACGCGCCGCTTCAACGGGGTGCAGCGCTACACCGTCACGCCTGGCGCGGGGGGTGCGACGCTGGCGGTGCAAGACTGCCCGGCCGCAGCGCCTTGGGGTGACGCCACGCTGTACCTGCGCGGCGGCCTGACCAACTGGGTGGCGCAGGACGAATACGCCTTCCAGTACAGCTGCGACGCCTACTACCTGAACGTGAAGGCCACCGGCCCCCAGGAATTCAAGGTCGCCGATGCCGCCTGGAAAGCCGCCACCACCTTCCCGGCGGGCGCCAACAGCGCGCCTTACCGCTACGACTTCGCCGGGGAACACACCCTGCGCCTGGCCTTTCCAGGCGGCCAGCCGCAACTCACGCTGGGGCCCAAGACCTTCGGCGACCTGGCGGCCCGCGCCATCCAGGACCCCGTGGCGCTGAGCCTGCGTTTCGACAGCCGCGCCGGGGCGCACAAGCGCCCCTTCGGCGCGCAGCCGGCGCCGGCCGCTTTCGACTTCACCGTCACCTCGCTGCCCGGCGTGACGCGCCTGACGCTGGTGGTCGAAAAGCGCCGCCTGCAAGGCAACCAGGAAGGGCTGGACTACAGCGAAGTGGCGCGCGTGCCGATGGTGCAGACGCAGCAGGGCGACAGCGCCGCCTGGCGCGCCGCTTACACCTTCAGCGACATCGCCGTCTACGGCTACTGGTTCGAGGCCGAAATCGCCGGGCGGCACTATGCCTTGCAGAACAACGCCGATGCGGTGTTCTGGACGCGCGAAAAAGGCAGCGGTGGCCTCGGTGCCGTCATCGAATTGCCGGCCAAACTCGGCGCCACCCGCCGCTTCCGGCAGACGGTCTACGCGCCCGACTTCAAAGTGCCCGACTGGGCCGCTGACACCGTTTTCTACAGCATCTTCCCCGAACGCTTCCGCAACGGCGAACCGGGCAATGACCCGAAGCCCGGCGTGGACCGTTACCACGACCAGACCGTGGAAGGCCACGCCCGCTGGACCGAACGCCCCTTCCGTCCGGGCAGTGGCGACGGCAGCGACGCCTCGCACAACAACGATTTCTTCGGCGGCGATCTCGCCGGCATCATCCAGAGGCTGGACTACATCCAGGCCCTGGGCGCCAACGCGATCTACATGACGCCGATCTTCAAGGCCGCCAGCAACCACAAGTACGACACCGCCGACTACCTGCAGATCGACCCCGGCTTCGGCAGCGACGCCGATTTCCTGCGCCTGACGCGCGAGGCCGCGCAGCGCGGCATCCGCATCATCCTGGACACCAGCCTGAACCACACCGGCGCCGACTCGGTCTACTTCGACCGCTACCGCAACCAGGGCGGTGCGCAGAGTCCCGGGGCCTTCGCCGGTGGCCGCGTGAACTCGCAATCGCCCTATGCCGGCTGGTACCGCTTCGACACCACGAAGACGGACCCCGACGCGCAGTACACCGGCTGGGGTGGCCCCGATCTGCCCGAGCTGGACAAGACCAACCCGGCGCTGCGCCGCTTCTTCTTCGGCGACCTGCAGGGCGTGATGCAGCAGTGGCTGGACCGCGGCGCCGCCGGCTGGCGCATGGACGTGGCGCCCTGGGTGCCCGACGATTTCTGGCGCGCCTGGCGCACCGCGGTGAAGGCCAGGCAACCCGACGCGCTGACCGTGGCCGAGACCTGGTTCGACGCCAGCAAGTTCCTGCTGGGCGACATGTTCGACAGCACCATGAACTACATCTTCCGCAACACGGTTCTGGACTATGCGGCCGGTGGCAACGCGGCCGAACTGGTGCGCAACCTGGAATTGACGCGCGAGGCCTACCCGCCGCAGGCCTTCCACGCGCTGATGAACCTGCTGTCGTCGCACGACACGCCGCGCGCACTGCACCACTTCGGCTGGAGTGCCGAACGCGGCAACCTGGCCGACGCGCAGGCCCAGGCGCTGGCCAAGCAGCGCCTCAAGCTGGCCGTGTTCTTCCAGATGACTTTCCCAGGCGCACCGGCGATCTACTACGGCGACGAAGTCGGCGTGACTGGCGGCGACGACCCCTACAACCGGGCCACCTACCCTTGGGCGGACCAGGGCGGCCAGCCCGACACCGAACTGCTGGCCGCGTTCAAGCAGCTCACGGCCCTGCGCCACCGGCATGCGGTGCTGCGCCGCGGCAGCCTGGACGCGCCGCTCTACGCCGACGTCCACCTGATGGTGCTGGTGCGCCGCCTGGGCAGCAGCTGGGCGCTGACCGCCACAAACAACGGCCTGCAGCCCCAGACCGTGAGCGTGGCCCTGCCGGAGGGACTGCCTGGCGCCGCCCTGCGCGATGCGCTGGCCGCTATGCCGGATGCTGCCCCGGGTGATGTCCCTCGCCCGCCCGCCACCTGGCGCCTCGACGCCGGCCGCCTCAGCTTTGAAGTGCCGGCGCTGGGCGGCCGCGTCTTCGTCACCGCGGAGCCCTCACGATGAAAGCACTCGCCATCTTGGCGGTCACGGCTTGCAGCCTGGCGGCCCTCGCCCAGCCGCTGCCCGAAGTCAGCGTCGGTCGCATCGAGCGCCTGCCGGCCATCGCCTCGAAATTCGTCGACGCGCGCCCGGTCGATGTCTGGCTGCCCGCCGGCTACAGCCCGGACCGGCGCTATCCGGTGCTCTACCTCCACGACGGCCAGATGCTCTACGACGCCAGCAAGACCTGGAACCACCAGGCCTGGGACGTTCATCTGGCGATCAGCCGTCTGCTGCTGGCCGGCCGCATCCCCGAGACCCTGGTCGTCGGCATCTGGAACAACGGCAAGTTCCGCCACAGCGAGTACTACCCCGAGAAGTTTCTGCCCTTCGTGCCGCAAGCCACGCGCGCCGCCTTCATCGACAAAGCCCTGCAGGGTCGGTCGCGTGCCGACGCCTACCTGCGCTACCTGGTCGAAGAGCTGAAACCGGCCATCGATGCGCGCTATCCCACGCGGCCCGGTCGCGACGGTACCTTCGTGATGGGCTCCAGCATGGGCGGGCTGATCAGCGTCTACGCGATGAGCGAGTACCCCCAGGTCTTCGGCGGCGCGGCCGGTCTGTCGACGCACTGGGTCGGCAGCTTCGAGCCGAACGCGGCCCTGCCGCTGGCGGCCTTCAACTACCTGCAGGCCCGGCTGGCCGACCCGGCCACGCACCGCCTGTACCTGGACCACGGCACGACCGAGCTCGACGCCCTGTATGCGCCCTACCAGGCCATCATCGACCAGATCGTCAAGGACCGTGGCTACACGGCCGCCAACAGTGTCAGCCGGGTCTTCGAGGGCGCGGGCCACAACGAGCAAGCCTGGGCCGCACGGCTGGAGACACCGCTGCTGTTCCTGCTGGGCCCGCCCTGACGGCGCGCAGGCTCAGCGCTCGCGCAGGCGGCGCGCGGTGTTCAGCGCGGTCAGCACGATCGAAGCGCCGATCACGGCGGCCCCATAGCCCAGTGCCTGGCCGCTGCGCGCCCAGCCGGCCCAGCCCGCGAGCAGGTAGCCCGCGGTGGCGCCCAGGACGCCCAGCAGGGCAGGAAACCAGTAGCTCAGGGCTTCGTTGCCCCGCGCGTGGTCCTGGGCCATCAGGCCGGCGATGATGCCGATGACGGTGGTCCAGATGTAGTCCATCTCATTGCTCCGTGGTGGGTGGTGATCGGGGGGAAAGCGGTGCGGGGCCTGACGGTGCCTGGTCTAGACGCCGAGCGCGTCCAGTTCGGCGCTGGTTCGTTGCAGCCACAGCTTGATGCGCTGGCGGTCGAGCAGCTTCAGGCTGCTGGTGCCGGGGTGCAGCGCGGCCCAGAAGCTGGCGCCGTCGGCGTCGATCTTCTGCAGCGGCAGCTCGGGCATCTTGCGCAGGTGCAGCACGCGCGCGCCCTGGGCCAGCGCGCGGTCCAGCAGACCCGACGCGTGCAGGATGTCGAAGCGTTCACCGCGCACCTCGTTCAGCACCACCACCAGCGGCAGCCGCGCGCCCGGGCCGTCGAGCCAGCGGCCGAGCAGGAAGGTGCCGTCGCGGCCGTTGTCCATCACGTGCCAGTAGGTCAGCGCCACGCCCAGTTCCGCGGCCACGTCGCCGGCGCCGGTTTCGTCCAGCCAGCGCACCAGGTCGGTCTGTGTCTGGGCTGCCAGATCGACCAGCACGCGGCGCTCGGGCTGCTCGACCGCGGCTTCGATGACGCGGTCCAGGCTGTGGTCGGCGTCCAGCGGCATCGGCGCGGCGAAGTCGGCGTAGTAGCGCAGCAAGGCGCCATGCGAGCGGTCGGTGTCGAAGCCGATGAAGGGCTGGTGGTGGTCGATGAAATGCTGGGCCAGCACGCGGGCCAGCAGCGATTTGCCGACCCCGCCTTTTTCGCCGCCGATGAAATGGATCTGGCTCATGAATCGGAATCCTGTCGATGGAATTCGGGTTGGTGGGGGGGCTGTCAGCCCTTTGATCGATCGTAGCGCAGGCCCTCGACCCCACCTTTCAACGCCAGCTGGCGATCAGCCGTCGCGCAGCCTGCATCCCGGTGTCCACGCCGACGCCCGAGGCCGGCAAGGTGATCCCGCAGAGCTCGCCGCCGTTCAGTCCGCGCAGGTTCCCACCGGTGGGCTCGCCCAACAGGGTTGCCACGCCGCTGCGCTGGATGTCGCGCGCCTGGCTGGTCGGGCAGCAACCAGTTGCGGCCCGGGCGCGCAGCAGGTGGCTGAGCAGCGCGCGGCCGATGGCGTCGTCGCCGCCTTCGTTGTCGCGCGGGTCGATGATGAGGAAGGGCACCCCGCGCAGCGCGTCGAAGGGCTGTTGCAGGAAGGACTGCGGCTTGAAATCGCTGCGCCAGAAGGCGAAGGTCGGCAGCGTCAAGATGCCGGTGTCGCCTTCAACGCGGAAGGTCCACGCCGTGTCGGGCGCCGGCAGTATCGAAACCGGCATCGATATGCGCCAGCGTGGTGTAGCGCGTCAGACCGGGGTGCAGATCGGTCAGGGACCGTTTCAGGATCCGCAGGTCGCGCTGCGCATCGTCGGCGCTGATCTCGTGTTTCCCGGGGGGGGGGGGGCGTGCCCTGGGCGCGGGACCGGTCAGACAGCAGACCGATGAGGCTGGCCACGGACGCGATCGCGAGGGTTTTCAAGGCGTGGCGACCTGCGTGCCATGGTCAGGCCCCGGGACTGCGGATGGCGGGCATCGTAGCCAGGGCCGGGGTCGTCGCCAGCGATGGCAACATCCTGCGATGACAGCCACCGCCGCCGACAAGCCGAGCCACCCACCCTGGCCAGCGCCTCGCCTGTTCAGCCTGACCTGGCCGCTGCTGGTCGAACTGCTGCTGGGCATGGCGGTGGGCATCGTCGGCACGGCCCTGGCCGCGCGTCTGTCCGACACCTCCGGCGCGGCCTTCGCGCTGGCCCACCATGTCTTCGGCACGTTGTTCATCGTCTTCCGCATCGTCGGTGCCGGGGTGGGCGTGGTGCTGACGCAGGCCCTGGGTGCTGGCCGCCGCGACGCCGCCGACCGCGTGGCCCGCGCCGTGCTGGGCGCCAGCACCTGGATCGGTCTGGCCGTGGCGCTGCCCGCGGCGCTCGGCGCGCCGGGCCTGCTGCGCCTGTTGAACGCGCCGGCCGAGGTGCTGCCGCTGGCCGTGCCGCTGCTGATCGCGCTGGCCCCCGCGATGCTGCTCGACGCCTGGAACGCCAGCATGACGGCCGTGATGCGCGCCCACCTGCGGGCGCGCGACACGCTGGCCGTGATGGTCGCGATGCAGCTCACGCACCTGGCCTTGATGGGGCCGCTGATGTTCGGCTGGGGCCCCTTCCCGGCGCTGGGTTTGCCAGGCTATGCCGTGGCGGTGATCGTGGCGCGGGGGCTGGCCGTCGTGCTGCACCTGTGGCTGTGGCGCGTGCGCCTGGGCCTGCGGCCGAGCTGGTCCGATGCCTGGCGCCTGCCGCGCGGTGAACTGGCCGCGGTGGCGCGCATCGGCCTGCCCGGCGCGGCCGAGAACATCGTCTACCGGCTGGCTTACATGGTCAGCGTGGCGGTGGTCGGCAGCCTGGGTGCGGCCGCGCTCGCCGTGCATGCCTACGCGATGCAGATGATCATGGTCGTGCTGCTGTTCGGCCTGGCCACTGGCTTGTCGGTGGAAGTGCTGGTCGGGCACCTGATCGGCGCGGGCCAGCTCCACGAAGCGCACACACTGGTCCGCCGGGCCCTGGCACGTGGCTTGGCGGTGAGCGTGGCTGTGGCTACGCTGGCGGCGCTGGCCGGGCCGTGGACCTTGCGCATGTTCACGCAAGACCCGCAGATCATCGAAGTCGCCACCGTGCTCCTTTGGCTGACGGTGCTGCTGGAGCCGGGCCGCACCTTCAATCTGGTGGTCATCAACGCCCTGCGCGCCACTGGCGATGCGCGCTTCCCGGTGGTGGCCGGTGCGGCCAGCATGGTGGTCGTGCTGGCTGGCGGCAGCTGGCTGCTGGGCAGCCATTTCGGGCTCGGGCTGGTCGGTGTCTGGATCGCTTACATCGCCGACGAGTGGCTGCGCGGCCTGATCATGTGGCGGCGCTGGGCCACGCTGGCCTGGGTGCCGCATGCGCGGGCTTCACACCGGCGGCTGCGGCCGGAGGGTGGTGGCTGAGCGTCGGCGCAGCGGACTCGCCGGGCGCTTGCCCAGGCCCGACGGCCTCAGGCAGCGAGTCGACGGCAGATGAAAAATCCGTTGAGCGTCAGCCGTCCGCGGGTCGGGTCGTCGGTTAGCCGTTGCGGCTCGGTGATGTGGCTGCTGTGGAACTGGCTGCCGTCGTAGAAGACCGCCCGGTTGAAGGCGGCCGGTACGACGCCCACGCGTTCGAAGTACCGGTTGCCATCGGTGATGTAGCCGGGGGCTGTGCCCAACTCGTGGGTCAGCGTGTCCCGGTCCATCGCATGCCAGCGCCGCATCAGCGAATCGGTCTCTTCGATGGGCTGACGCGGCGAGTAGAAACTGGTGCCGCCCAAAGCCGGATCCTTGAAGAGATAGAGCGTGCAGGCGATGGCACACTGGCCAGATGGCACGCCAAAGCGGTCTCGGTGGCACAAGCGCTGCAGCGGGCCCAATGCGTGCGGCTGTAAAGTGGCCAGCGACAGCCGGCTGTAGTGCCCCAGCGTGCGCCGAGCGCCCAGTCGCTGGCGCAAGTGGAGCAGGAAGAAGTCGGCCAGCGGAGCGGCCACGTCCGGCCCCATGTGCCACTCCAGGCCGGGGTAGGCATTGAAGGGCGCCGGCGCAAACCGGGCGCGGCCGGCCGCAGCGCGCTGCACCAGGGCATCGGGTTCGAGCAGGGCGCCGTCGACCACCCAGCAGCGACCGCCCGGAAAAACCTGTTCCTGGATGCGCGGCGACGGATGGAACACGGCGTGAGCCCGGGCTCAGGGGCGCGGTGCCATCGCGCAATGCTGGGCAACGAATTCGGCGTGCGTGGGCATGGCATCCACGCAGCGCTTCATCGTCGCTTCGACGCTGTGCAGGAAGTCGGCGATCTTCTGCGGGTCCAGCGCGTCCACCAGCGGGTGGTAGCCGCGCGGCTGCACGTGCTGGCCCAGCATCACTTCCACCCAGCTGACTTCCGAGAACATTTCTGCGCCTTCGCGGAAGACGCGGGCGTGGTGCTCGAAGAGTTCGATCTTGGACTGCAGCGTGGGGGGTATGGTCATCGTTCGGCAGTAATCCCAGAAGGCGCTGTCGTTGCGCTGCGTGGCCTTGTAGTGGAGGATCAGGAAGTCGCGAATGCGCTCCATCTCGAAGTCGGCCTGGCGATTGAATTCGTCGGTGTCGGCGGCGCTGAATTCACGGTCCGGAAAAAAAGTGGTCAGCCGCGCGATCGTCGACTGGATCAGGTGGATGCTGGTCGATTCCAGGGGTTCCATGAAGCCGCTGGCCAAGCCGATGGCCACCACATTCTTGTTCCAGAACTTCTTGCGCTTGCCGGTCACGAACCGCAGCGGCCGTGGGTCGGCCAGGGCCCTGCCGTCGAGATTGGCCAGCAGCACATCGGCGGCTTGCTGATCGGAAATGAAGTCGCTGCAGTAAACGTGTCCGTTGCCTGTGCGGTGCTGCAGCGGTATGCGCCATTGCCAGCCTGCTGCTCGTGCCGTGGCGCGCGTGTAGGGCGTCAGCGGTGTGACCGATGCGCAGGGCACGGCCAGTGCGCGGTTGCAGGGCAGCCAGTGCGACCAGTCCTCGTAGCCGGTGTGCAGGGTCTGCTCGATCAGCAGGCCGCGAAAACCCGAACAGTCGATGAACAGGTCGCCCTCGACGCGGCGCCCGTCCTCCAGCACCACGGCGTCGACAAAGCCATCGACCGGACGGGTCGTCGCGCCGGCAATCTTGCCCTCAATGCGCCGCACCCGGCGGGCTTCGGCGTAGCGGCGCAGGAAGGCCGCGTACAGGCCAGCGTCGAAGTGGAAAGCGTGGGCAATCTCGGACATGGGCGAATTGCCCATGTCCTTGCGTGCCCGCATGAACTTGTTGGCTCGAGCCGCAGCGATGTTGATCGAATAGTTCTCCAACGGCGCGGCCACGCCTGCCCCATGCATCTTCAGCCAGTACTGGTGGAAGCGCGTGATGCCGATGTCCGGCCCCAACGGGCCGAAGCCGTGGATGTAGCTGTCGCCCTGGCGGCCCCAGTTGACGAACTCGATGCCCAATTTGAAGGTGGCGTGGGTTTCCCGCATGAACTCGTCTTCATCGATGTCCAGCGCCGTGTTGTAGGTGTTGATCAACGGGATGGTGGCTTCACCGACTCCCACGGTGCCGATCTCTTCGGATTCGACCAGCGTGATGTCCCAGGGACCCGTCAGCACCTTGGCCAAGGCGGCCGCGGTCATCCAGCCTGCCGTCCCACCGCCGACGATGACGACGCTCCTGATATGTTCACCATCCATAAGCCTGAGCCTCCCTCCGGGGACTGACGTCCGCATTTTCTAGAGCCCGCCGCAGAAACGAAAAACCCCCGCCGACGCAGGGCCGGCGAGGGTGGTGGGGTTGCCGAGGCCCGATCAGAACTTGTAGGTCGCGCCAAACAAGTAGGTCTTGCCGTACTCGTTGGTGTTCGTCACCAGTTTGGTGGTCGGGTCGGTGTATTCCTGGTACTTCGCATTGTTGGCGTTGTTGACCTGCAGCAGCACGGACAAGCCCTTGGCGTAGCCTGTCTGGAACTCGTAGCCCAGCTGAACGTCGACGATGCTTTCGCCCTTGATGTACTTGCCCAAGTCGCGGTTGCCACCGAAACCCTGAATTTCGCCGAGGAAGTCGGAGCGCTGGCGCTGGGCGACCCGTGCCGAGAAGCCGGCCTTCTCGTAATAGACGGTCAAGGTTGACACCTGCTTGGACAGGCCCGGCAAGGAACGCGAGTCGGCGTCGCCAAAGGGCTTGATGGCGCTGCTGGTGTTGGCGTAGCTGGCCACCACGCCAAACCCTGCCAGCACGGGGGTCAGCATGTCCAGCGGCACCGAAACTGCAAATTCCACGCCGCTGATCTTGCCGCCCGCGCCGTTACGCGGCTGCGAGAACTCGCCGATGAAGGTGCCTGGCTTGATGCCGCTGCCCTTCAGGTCGGGTAGCTGCGAGAAGTCGTAGCCCGTGTCCTTGAAGTCAAAGATGTAGGATTTCAGCTTCTTGTAGAAGGCGGCGGCCGACACGTAGCCCTTGTTGCCGAAGTACTTCTCGTAGGACACGTCCAGCGCCGTGGCGCGGAAGGGGTCGAGCAGCGGATTGCCGCCACTGCCGGTCCATTTCCCATTGCTGATCTCGGTCCGCTGCCAGGCGCTGAGCTGGTCCATGCGGGCGCGGGCCATCACTTCAGCCACACCCACGCGCAGGGCTTGGCTGTTGCCCAGGTCGAGGTTGAAGTTGGCGCTGGGCAGCACGTCGTTGTACTGTTTGCCGCGGGTGACCAGCGTGAAACTGCCCTGTTGGGCGTTGTCCAGCGACGGCGCCGTGGACGCTTGGTCCGTGTTGATCAGCTGCAGGCCGACGTTGCCGCGCAGTGGCATGCCCAACAGCGTCGAGTCGACACCGGCCTTTACGAAGCCGGTGGCCGCTTTCTCGCGCACTTCCCAGCCCTTTTGCAGGATGTCGCCGTTGACGTTGGGCACCAGGTTGTAGGCCGCCGGGAAGACGTCCTGCGGCGCGAATGAAATGGTGTTGAAGCCGCCGGGCAACGCAACGACGCCGGTGTTGGCGGGCAGTGCACCGCCCGAACTGGTGCCGCCGGGCAGGCGCAGGAACTGCTCGACCGAGGTCTTGGTCTTCTTGCGGTCGGTGCCGTTGAAGCCGAAGTCGAGGTTTCTGAAGAAATTGCCATCCAGTTCGGTCTGGGCGGTCAGGCGGAAGGCCCCGAGGGTGTCCTTGGTCGTGAAGACCTTGTCGTAGCCGTTCTGGCCCCAGGACTCCGGGTCGGTCAGGCGGATCTTCGAGGCATCGCCGTGGTCGTACTGGAATGCCGTCACCTGGTTGTAGTTGGCGATGGTCACGGTCTCGGGCAGGGGGCGCTTGTTGACCGTGTCGTAGAAGCCGGCCTCCATTTCCGAGGTGCGCTCCAGCCGCTTGGCCGACGAGTAGCTGAGGTCGGCGAGGGCGGTCCACTTCGGGCTGAACTTCAGTTTGTTGTTCCAGCCCACCGACTGCAGTTCGTCCTTGACCGGCTGCCAAATGTGTCGCGACAGCGGGTTGACGTTGGTCCAGGTGCCGCTGATGAGCTTGCCGCCCTGAAACACCGGGTTGATCAGGCTGGGGTATTGGTAGCTGCCAGCTCCCTTCCAGCTATCGTCGGGCTGCAGTTCCAGCCCGCGGCTGACCACGTCCTTGTCGAACTTCGAGTAGTAAAGGTCGACGACTGAACTGAAGTCCTTGTTGGGCTTGAACTCGAAGACCGCCATGGCACCGTCGCGGGTCTGCTCGGTTTGCTCGTTGAAAAACTTGAAGCCGCCGGTGAACTTGAACGTGGTGCCGTTCAGGGTTTCGGTGGAGTCGTTGTTGTAGGTCTCGCTGCGCGACGTCGTGAGGTTCGACTTCAAGCGGGCAAAGCCCAGCGCCACGCCGATGGTGCGGTCGGCGAACTGGTCGATGTAGGACACATTGAAACGTGTGCCCTTGCCGGTGAACGCTGTGCCGACGCCATCCTTCTCCGTGCGCAGGTTGACCGCCACGGTGCGGCCGCTGAAGTTGAGCGGGCGCACCGTCTGCAGGTCCACGGTGCCCGACAGGCCTTGGCCCACCAGCGTGCCGTCCGGCGTCTTGTAGACCACGACGCCGCTCAGCAGTTCAGATGGGTACTGGTCGAATTCCACGCCGCGGTTGTCACCCGGGCTGACCTGTTCGCGGCCGTTCAGCAGCGCGGTGCTGAAATCGGGTGACATGCCGCGGATGTTGATGCCCGACGCACGCCCGGCAACCCGTTGGGCCGTCAGACCCGGCAGCCGGGCCAGTGATTCGGCGATGCTGGAATCGGGCAGCTTGCCGATGTCTTCAGCCGAGATCGCTTCGACGATGGAGTCGGAATTTTTCTTGACGCTGATCGCGCTTTCAATGCCGCGCCGGATGCCGGTGACGGTGACGGTCTGCGTGCCGCTGTCGGTCGCGGCCTGCTGGGCGTGGGCGAATTCGCTGGCGCACAGCAGCGCGGCGACGGCGGCGGCCACCGGGGTGGCGCGCAGGGCTTGACGCGAACGGTTGCGCGTGGGCTTGAAGCTTTTCATGGAGGTCTCCTGAGGCTCTCGGTGAATGGATGCCGGTTCAGAAACGAATGTGTACCAAAACTAGATTTTCCGGCACCCTGCGAAAACCCTAGATCGGTGCACGGCAGTGGCGCTCGGGGGACAATTTCGGCTTGTAGGCGGCTGTTTCTGGGTCCTACACTTGCATATCCGCACCGCGGTGGGGCTTTGTTGGCGTCAATCAGCCATGTTTGTAGCGAAACTACAGTGTTAAAAAACAACAAACCCAGTCTGTTTGGCCGTCTTGCCTGGGCGCTGGGCACGCTGTGGGCGGCTGCGCCGGCCGCTGCGGCGCCGGCCGGCCTGCGGCTGCACGTGCCTTCGCCCGACTGGCGCGACCAGATCGTCTATTTCGCGCTCACCGACCGCTTCGCCGACGGCAACCCGGCCAACAACGACCAGGGCGCCGGCGAGTTCAAGGCCGGTGACGGCACGCGTTACAACGGTGGCGACCTGGCCGGGCTGACGCAGCGCCTGCCCTACATCCGAGGCCTGGGCGCCACGGCGCTGTGGATCACGCCGCCGGTGGCCAACCAGTGGGTCGATCCGGCAGGCAGCTACACCGGCTATCACGGCTACTGGGCCGAGAATTTCCTGCAGGTCGACCGCCACCTGGGCACCTTGGCCGACCTCCAGCGGCTGTCGAGCGCGCTGCACCGCTCCGGCATGTATCTGATGCAGGACATCGTGGTCAACCACACCGGCAACTATTTCACTTACCGCGACCGCTGGAACCCGCTCGACCCGGCGCAGGGCTACGAGGCGCACGACCGCAGCGCGCCCGTGCCGCGGCCGTCGCAGCCGCCTTTCGACCGCAACGACCCGCGCGACCCAGCGCAGCAGGCGGAAGGTATCTACCACTGGACGCCGGACGTGGTCGACTACAGCGACCCGCAGCAGCAGCTGAACTTCCAGATGTCGGGCCTGGACGACCTGAACACCGAGAACCCGTCGGTGCGCCGCGCCTTGCGCCGCAGCTATGCCCACTGGATACGCGAAGTCGGGGTCGACGCCTTCCGCGTCGACACGGCCTTCTACGTGCCGCCCGACTACTTCCTGGATTTCCTGCGCGCCCGCGACCCGCAGGCCCCGGGGATCGCCGAAGTGGCGCGGCGCACCGGGCGGCGCCAGTTCCACGTCTTCGGCGAGGGCTTCGCTTTCGATCCGCCTGGGCAGGACCAGGCCGCCTTGAAGATCGAGCGTTACATGCGCGATGCGCAGGGGCGGCCGCTGCTGCCGGGCATGTTGAACTTCCCGCTCTACGCGGCGCTGGGCGACGCCTTCGCCCGCGGCAGGCCGCCGGCCGAACTGGGCCAGCGCATCACGCAGATGATGAAGTTGCACGCCCGGCCGCACCTCATGCCGACCTTCGTCGACAACCATGACGTCGACCGCTTCCTGGCCGGCGGCAACGTCGCCGGGCTGCAGCAGGCGCTGCTGGCGATGATGACCTTGCCGGGCATCCCGGTCATCTACTACGGCACCGAGCAGGCCTTCACCGAGCAGCGCGGCGCGATGTTCGCGGCCGGCTTTGCCGCCGGCGGGCGCGACCGTTATGACACCGCGTCGCCGCTGTATCGGGCCATCGCCGCGATGAGCGCGCTGCGCCGCAGCCACAAGCTGTTCACGCGCGGCACGCCGACGGTGCTGGCTGGGCAGACGGCACAGCCCGGCGCGTTGGCCTGGCTGATGAGTGCCCCAAGGCCGGCCGCAGCCAGCACGCCCCCAAGGAGATCCCGGAAAGCGGCAATGTCACAGGTCCTGGAGACCCACCAGGGGACGTCGGCCCTGGTCGTCTTCAACACCGCCGACAGCGAAACGCTGCTGCCGCAGATGGCCACCGGCCTGCCCGCCGGCACCGTGCTGCGCGGCTGGTACGGCTTGAGCGGCCGGCCCGAGACCTTGACAGTCGGCGCCGCTGGCCGCCTGACGCTGCGCCTGCCGCCGCGCAGCGGCCAGGTCTGGGGCGTGACGGCGAGGCCCGCGGCGCGGGCGGCGGCGGCACCAGCCGCAGCGGCGCCGTGGCTGGACCCGCTGTCCGGGGCTGCGGTCAGCGGCGATTTCACCGTCACCGGCCGCGTGCCGCCCGGCTCGGGCTGGCGGCTGGTGACCGACGGCGACCTGGCCGCCAGCGTGCCCGTGGTCGTCGCGGCCGACGGCCGCTGGCAGGCCCGTGTCGACACCAGCCGGATGGTCGAGCCCGAGCTGCGCCACAGCGTCACGCTGTGGGCCGCAGGCCCCGGTGCCGCCGTGTCGCGCGATTTCCAGGTCGTCCGCGCCTGGCAGTTGCGCGCCGATGTCGCCGACCCTGCCGGTGACGACGCCGGCCCGAACGGCCAGTACCGCTATCCCGAGGACCCGGGCTGGGGCGACCGCCAGCTGGACCTGCGCCGGGTGCGCGTCTCGGAGTCCGGCGGCGCGCTGCAACTCGACCTGGAGATGGCCGGCATCAGCACCGGCTGGAGCCCGGCGAATGGTTTCGACCGGGTGGCTTTCACCGTCTTCATCGAATTGCCGGGTCGCGAAGGTGGTGCCACCGTGATGCCGCTGCAGAACGCCAGCTTGCCGGCGGGCATGCGCTGGCATCTGCGCCTGCGGGCCGGCGGTTGGTCGAACGCGCTGTTCTCGTCGGCCGGCGCTTCGGCCACGAACGAGGGCACTTCGGTGACGCCGACGGCGACGATCCGCGTCGACCGCGATGCGAAGACGGTCCGCTTCACGCTGCCGGCGTCGGTTCTCGGCGGGCTGCCCAGCCTCAGCGGCGCCAAGGTCTATGTCACCACCTGGGACTACGACGGCGGCTACCGCGCGCTGGGCCCGCAGGCCCAGTCCTACGCCTTCGGCGGGGGCGCGGCGGGCGGCGCCAAGGTGATGGACGACAGCGTGGTCATCGTGCTGCCCTGAAAACGCAAGAAGGGCCGCAGCGCGAGGCTGCGGCCCTTCTCAGACTTCGAAACCGAAGATTTACTTGCTGGCGCTGGCGGCCGAAGCGGCCTTCTTGGCGGCCTTGGCCTTCTTGGCAGCGCTGGCGGCAGAGGCCGGGGCCTTGGCGGCCTTGGCAGCCTTGGCGCTGCTGGCGGCCATCGGGGCGGCGCCGGCGTGCGAAGCGGCTTGCGCGCTGAAAGCGAAGGCGGACAGGATCAGGGCGCTCAGGAGCTTGGTCATTTGAATCTCTCGGGGGTTTGGATGTGTGGCAAAAAACTTCTGGTGCTCACTTGCCACCCGGGTCAACCCGCGGATATCAAGCGGTCGGCTGGGGTCTGCGGTAAGCCGCTGCGTCTGCCGACCCGTCAACAACGTCCCGACGGCAAGAACGGTTGACAGCGATCTTTGCGGCGGCGTCGCCGCCGCCCGAGCATCCGCTGCGCCGCCCGGGCCTTGCGGTCCAGGTGGCTAAGATCACCCCCGTGCGCCGCTTCCTGCCGGTCGGCTTGCCGGCCCTGCTTCTCGCTCTGCTGCTTCCTTGGGCGCCGGCCTGGGCGGAGCCCTACCTGCCGGCGGCCGACAGCCAGGTGCTGGCCACCGTGCCGGCCCGCGCCAGCAACCCCCGAGCCCGCGAAATCGTCGCCCTGCGTGCGGCCTGGCGTGCCCGGCCGGACGACGTGCAGACCGCCGTGCGCCTGGCCGAGCGCTACTTCGACGAGGTCGCCGCGGAAGGCGACCCGCGCTATGTGGGCTACGCCCAGGCCGCCTTGCAGCCCTGGTGGGCGCTGCCCGACCCGCCGCTGGCGGTGCGCGTGTTGCGCGCGATGCTGCGGCAGTTTGACCACCGCTTCGACGCGGCGCTGGCCGACCTGGACGCCGTCCTGGTCGCCGACCCGCGCAACGCGGCCGCCTGGTCCTGGCGCACCGCCATCCTGATGGTCCAGGCCCGATATGGCGAAGCCCGGCTGAGCTGCGCGCGGCTGGCCGAATTCACCTCCCCGCTGGTCGCCGTGGCCTGCCGGGCCCAGGTCGACGCCGCCACCGGACAGGCCGGCCCGGCCGCTGCCGCTTTGCGCGCGGCGCTGCAGGCCGCCCCGGCCGCTGGCGCCGACGAGCGCCTTTGGTGCCTGACGCGGCTGGCTGAAACCGACGAGCGCCGCGGCGCCTTCGCGGGCGCCGAGGCGGCATTCCGCGAGGCCCTGGCCCTCGGCATCCCCGACGTCTACCTGCAGGCCGCCTACGCCGATTTCCTGCTGGACCGCGGCCGTCCGGCCGAGGTGTTGGTGCTGCTGAA
Source organism: Betaproteobacteria bacterium (assembly GCA_947453725.1). GTDB lineage: Bacteria > Pseudomonadota > Gammaproteobacteria > Burkholderiales > Burkholderiaceae_C > Rubrivivax. The sequence goes on from CANGHH010000020.1 coordinate 32,747, forward strand.
AGACCGCGGCCGCGCCGACGTGCTCTTGTTGCGCCTGGCGCAGGCGGCCAAGGCGACGGGCGAGCCCAACGCCGCCAGCCTGGCCGCCGAGATGGCCGCCCGCTTCGACGCCGCGCGGCGGCGCGGCGACACCACGCACCGCAAGGAAGAGTCGCGCTTCACGCTGGCCGTGCAGGGCGACGTCGCGCGTGCGCTGGCGCTGGCCAAGGACAACTTCGCCGTCCAACGCGAGCCCATCGACGCCCGCATCCTGTTGGAAGCTGCGGTGGCAGCGCACGACATGGCGGCGGCGCGGCCGGCGCTCGACTGGCTGGCCGCGTCGGGCATCCAGAGTGTGGCGCTGCAGCCGCTCGCCGACCGACTGAAAGGCCGCCCTTGAAGCCGCTGCGCTGGTTCATCGCGCTGCTGCTCGGCCTGCTGGCCGGCGCCGCCGCGCAGGCCCACAAGCCATCGGACAGCTACCTGGCGATCAGCGTGCAGGACGGGCAGATCAGCGGCCGCTGGGACATCGCCCTGCGCGATCTGGACTTCGCGATCGGGCTGGACGCCGACGGCGACGGCGACATCACCTGGGGCGAGGTGCGCGCCCAACACCGGGCTATCGCGGCCTACGCCGCCGCCCGCCTGCAGCTGCAGGCCGACGGCGTGGACTGCCCGATCGAGATCGGCAGCCAGCAGGTCGACGAGCACACCGACGGCGCCTACACCGTGATGCCGCTGCGCTTCGCCTGCGCCAAGGACGCAAAGCCCGAAGCGCTGACGCTGCGCTACACCCTGTTCGCTGACATCGACCCGCAGCACCGCGGCCTGCTGAACCTGAAGGCTGGCGGCGCCACGCGCAGCGCGCTGTTCGGCCCGCAGGAAGCGCAGCAGACCTTCACGCTGACCGAAATCAGCCGCTGGAAGCAGTTGCTGGACTACGGCCGCGAAGGCGTCTGGCACATCTGGGTCGGCTTCGACCACATCCTGTTCCTGCTGTCGCTGCTGCTGCCGGCGGTGGGCATCTGGCAGCGCCAGCGCTGGCAGCCGGTGGACACCTTCCGGCAGGCCCTGTGGGACGTGCTGCGCATCGTCACGGCCTTCACGCTGGCGCACTCGATCACGCTGTCGCTGGCCACGCTGGGTCTCGTCTCGCTGCCGTCGCGTCTGGTCGAATCGTCGATCGCCGCCAGCGTGGTGCTGGCCGCGCTGAACAACGTCTGGCCGGTCTTCCACGGCCGGCGCTGGATGGTGGCCTTCGCCTTCGGCCTGATCCACGGCTTCGGCTTCGCCAGCGTGCTGGTCGACCTCGGCCTGCCGCAGGGCGCGCTGGCGCTGGCGCTGCTGGGCTTCAACCTGGGGGTTGAAGCCGGGCAGCTGGCCATCGTCGCGGCCTTCCTGCTGCTGGCCTACCCGCTGCGGCGCAGCGCCTTTTACCGCCGCGCGGTGCTGCTCGGCGGCTCGCTGCTGATCGCGGCGGTGGCGACGGCCTGGCTGGTCGAGCGCGCCTTCAACCTGAAGCTGCTGCCGTTCTGAGCGCCGCACTGCGGCGCCGTGGCGCTGTTCACTGGCCGTGCTGTTCCAGCGCCAGTGCCGCGCCGCTCAGCGCGGCCAGCGTATCGGTGATCAGGTAGGTCGGCACCGCCTGCAGGTAGGCCTGGAAGCGGCCCTTGGCCTCGAAACGTTCGCGGAAGCGCGAGCTGAAGAAAGTCTCGCCCAGCCGCGGCACGATGCCGCCGCCGATGTAGACGCCGCCGCGCGCACCCAGCACCAGGGCCACGTTGCCGGCAAAGCTGCCGAGCAGCGCGCAGAAGCTGTCCAGGCTGCGCTGGCAGGCGGCATCGGTGCCGGCCAGGCCGCGCTCGACGATGTCACCCGCCGTCAACAGCGTGCCCGGCCCGCCCGGCTGGCCCAGAACGCGGGCCACGGCGCCATGCAGCACCGGCAGGCCGATGCCCGACAGCAGCCGTTCGGCCGAGACATGCGGGAAATCGCAGCGCACGGCGGCCAGCAGCGCGGCTTCGAAGTCATCGCTGGCAGCCAGCGTGGCGTGGCCGCCTTCGCCCGGCACGGCCACCCAGCCGTGCGGCGTCGGCAGCAGGCCGGCCACACCCAGGCCGGTGCCCGGCCCGATGACGGCCAGGCCGCCGTTGACGCTGCCGGCCGGTGCACCGGTCGTGCCTTCGGCGGTGATCGGCCGCACCTGCGCCGGGCCCAGCCGCGGCAGCGACAGGGCCAGCGCCTCGAAGTCGTTCAGCACCAGCAAGCCGTCCAGCCCCAGGTCGCGCTGCAAGGCGCGGCGCGAAAAAGCCCAGCCGCTGTTGGTCAAGGTGATCTGGTCCTGCCCGACGGCCGTGGCCACGGCCAGGGCCGCCGCCTTCGGCATCACGGCCTCGGTGCCCAGCGTGGTCGCCAGCTGCGCCAGGTAGGACCGCACCGCCGCCGCCGGGTCGGCGTGGTCGGCCACGCTCAAGGTCAGGACATGCTGCACCGTGTCGGCGCCTTCGGCCAGCCAGCCGAAGCGCGCATTGGTGCCGCCGATGTCGGCCACCAGCCAGGGGCGGGCCAGATCGCCGCGACGGTTGTCGGGGTAGCGTTGTGCTGGGAAAAGGCTGTGCTCGTTCATGCCGTTCAAGTCATTGCCATGGATGCGCCAGCCGGGGGGCGATGGCGCGTGACGGTAGCAAAACTACCAAATTCCAACAAGGGCTGTGAACGAAGATCAAAGCCCATGACAAATAGAGAGAACCTTCAAAATGCCCGTGCGTCTGTAGCCTAGCTACAGCACTTGGCGATGTGCACAATGTCGACTGGCGTCGCTTCCGCCCAGGGTATTCATGACTCCGCATTCCCGCCCACGCCTGCTCGCCGACATCGGTGGCACCTATGCCCGCTTCACGCTGGAGGTGTCGCCGGGCCGTTTCGAGCAGACGGTTTCGCTGCGCAGCGCCGACCACCCCGACTTCCAGGCTGCGGTCACCGCCTACCTGGCCGGCTTGCCCGCCGGACTGGCCGCAAGCATCGAACATGCCGCGGTCGCGATTGCCAACCCGGTCGAGGGCGACGAAGTCCGGATGACCAACTACCACTGGCACTTTTCCAGTGAAGCCATGCGCCAGCGCCTGGGACTGCTGACGCTGGTGGTGGTCAACGACTTCACCGCGCTGGCGATGGCCTTGCCGCGGCTGCAGGCCGCACAACGCCGCCAGGTTGGCGGTGGCGCGCCGCGCGAGCACAGCGTGGTCGGCGTGCTCGGCGCCGGCTCGGGCCTGGGGGTCAGCGGCCTGATTCCTGTCGGCGATGCCGCCGGCCTGGCTTATGTGGCCTTGGGCACCGAAGGCGGCCACACCAGCTTTGCGCCGCGCGACGAACGCGAAATCGCCATCCTGCGTCACGGCCTGGCGCGCCACCCGCATGTCTCTTTCGAGCGCCTGCTGTCGGGCCCCGGGCTGGAACTGATCCACGAGGCCTTGCGCGCCCACGCCGGCCTGCCGGTGCAGCCCCGGACCGCGCCCGACATCACCCGCGAGGCGCTGGCCGGCGGCGACGCCTGGTGCGTGGAAGCGCTGCAGGCCTTTTGCGCCGTGCTCGGCACCGCAGCGGCCAATCTGGCGGTCACGCTGGGCGCTTTCGGCGGCATCTACATCGGCGGCGGCATCGTGCCGCGGCTGGGCGATTACTTCGACCGCTCGCCCTTCCGCGCCCGCTTCGAGGACAAGGGCCGTTTCAGCGCTTACCTGAAGGGCATACCGACCTACGTCGTGACCGCCGAACACGCCACCTTCCTGGGCGTCTCGGCGATCCTGGCTGCCCAGTTGCAGGCCCGCCAGGGTGACCAGGAATCGGCCCTGCTGAGCCAGATCCAGCGCAGCCGCGACGGCCTGTCGCCGGCTGAGCGCCGGGTGGCCGACCATGTGCTGGCCCACCCGCGCTCGACGCTCAGCGACCCGATCGCCGAGATCGCCAAGGCGGCGCAGGTCAGCCAGCCGACGGTGATCCGCTTCTGCCGCAGCCTGGGCTGCGAAGGCCTGTCCGACTTCAAGCTGCGGCTGGCCTCGGGCCTGTCGGGCAGCATCCCGCTGACCCACACCCAGGTCACCGGGTCCGACAGCATGCTCGAGCTGGGCGTGAAGGTCCTGGGCAACACCGCCAGCGCGATCCTGCAGGTGCGCGAGCAACTCAACCGCGACACCCTGGCCCGGGCCATCGATTTGCTGGCCGCGGCGCCGCGCATCGAGTTCTTCGCGGTCGGCCACTACGGCGTGGTGGCCGACGACGCGCAGTTCAAGTTCCTGCGCTTCGGGGTGCCCAGCGCCAGTTACACCGACCCGCGGCTGCAGGTGCTGGCGGCCCAGGTGATGCGCGCCGGCGACGTGGCGGTGATCGTCAGCAGCAGCGGGCGCGTCGACGACCTGCTGGCCGTGGTTGACCTCGCGCAGGCGCGCGGCGCCAAGGTGGTGGCCATCACGGCCAGCCACACCCCGCTGGCGAAGAAGGCCGACGTGGCCCTGATCGTCGACCACCAGGAAGACCTGGCCACGCACGTGCCGATGGTCAGCCGCATCCTGCACCTGCTGGTCATCGACATCCTGGCCGTCGGTGTGGCGATGAAGCTCGGGCAGCAGGCCGGCGCCCCCTTGCCCATCGCCGCGGCCGACCTCGACGACGCGGTCGCATCGACAGCTGCCCGCACTGCGTCGCCCACCGCGCAGCGCGTGGCCCCGGGCATCAGCAGCGCCGGGCCGCTGGCGCGGCTGACTTCACACAGCCGCTAGGGGGGCGCGCCGGCCGGCGCGAGCGCGGCGCCCTAGAATTGGCGGGCTTTCGAGGAGCGTTGCGACGGTGGCCAGCCCCAGGCCCACCGCCAGGCTCGAAGCGCTGCGCCGGCCTTGCCGCGCGGCAGGCAACGGCGCTCGATCTCCCCCGCCCGGGAATCAAGGAATCTGCGCCATGAACGACACCACCCGTCCCGTCCTTGCCCCTGCTCGCGCCGTGCAGCCGATGCGCCTGTCCGGCCTCGAGCCCGTGCTCATCGGCCCTGGTTCGCTGTTCGTCAACATCGGCGAGCGCACCAACGTCACCGGCAGCAAGGCCTTCTCGCGGATGATCCTGGAAGGTCGCTACGAGGACGCGCTCAGCGTGGCCCGCCAGCAGGTGGAAAACGGCGCCCAGGTCATCGACATCAACATGGACGAGGCGATGCTGGACAGCGCCGCCGCGATGGACCGCTTCCTGAAGCTGATCGCCGGCGAACCCGAGATTGCGCGCGTGCCGATCATGATCGACTCGTCGAAGTGGTCGGTGATCGAAACCGGTCTGAAATGCATCCAGGGCAAGGGCATCGTCAACAGCATCTCGATGAAGGAAGGCGAGGCCGAATTCCGCCGCCAGGCCAAGCTGGTGCGGCGCTACGGCGCGGCCACGGTCGTGATGGCCTTCGACGAGAAAGGCCAGGCCGACACTTACGCCCGCAAGATCGAGATCTGCGAGCGGGCCTACCGCATCCTGGTCGATGAGGTCGGCTTTCCGGCCGAGGACATCATTTTCGACCCGAACATCTTCGCCATCGCCACCGGCATCGAAGAGCACAACAACTACGCCGTCGATTTCATCGAGGCCACGCGCTGGATCAAGGCCAACCTGCCGGGCGCCAAGGTCTCGGGCGGGGTGTCCAACGTGAGCTTCAGCTTCCGCGGCAACGACCCGGTGCGCGAGGCCATCCACACCGTGTTTCTGTACCACGCCATCAAGGCGGGTCTCGACATGGGCATCGTCAACGCCGGCATGGTCGGCGTCTACGACGACCTCGAACCGACGCTGCGCGAGCGCGTCGAAGACGTGGTGCTGAACCGCCGTGAAGACGCCGGCGAACGCCTGGTGGAAGTCGCCGAATCGGCAAAAGGCTTGACGAAAGACGACAGCGCCCGCCTGGCCTGGCGCGCCGGCGATGTCAACGAACGCCTGAGCCATTCACTGGTCCACGGCATCACCGAATTCATCGACGCCGACACCGAAGAGGCGTGGCAGGCCATTGCGGCCGGTGGCGGGCGCCCGCTGCACGTCATCGAAGGCCCGCTGATGGCCGGCATGAACGTCGTCGGCGACCGCTTCGGCCAGGGCAAGATGTTCCTGCCGCAGGTCGTCAAGAGCGCCCGCGTGATGAAGCAGGCGGTGGCCCACCTGCTGCCCTACATCGAGGAAGAGAAGAAGCAGCTGATCGCCGGCGGTGGCGAGGCCAAGCCCAAGGGCAAGATCGTCATCGCCACCGTGAAGGGCGACGTCCACGACATCGGCAAGAACATCGTCACCGTGGTCTTGCAGTGCAACAACTTCGAAGTCGTCAACATGGGCGTGATGGTGGCCTGCCAGGACATCCTGAAGAAGGCCAAGGAAGAGGGCGCCGACATCATCGGCCTCAGCGGCCTGATCACGCCCAGCCTGGAAGAGATGCAGCACGTGGCCGCCGAGATGCAGCGCGACGACTACTTCCGCAGCCGCGGCACGCCGCTGCTGATCGGCGGCGCCACCTGCAGCCGCGTGCACACGGCGGTGAAGATCGCGCCGCACTACGAAGGCCCGGTGGTCTACGTGCCCGACGCCTCGCGCAGCGTGGGCGTGTGCAGCGACTTGCTCAGCGACGAGCGCGCCGCGAAATACATCGTCGAACTGCGTGCCGACTACGAACAGTTGCGCGTGCTGCACGCCGCCAAGAAGGCCGCGCCGCTGGTCACGCTGGCCGCCGCGCGGGCCAACAAGGCGACCATCGATTGGGCCGCCTACACGCCGCCGGTGCCCAAGTTCATCGGCCGCCGTGTCTTCAAGAACTACGACCTGGCCGAGCTGTCGCAAAGCATCGACTGGGCGCCTTTCTTCCAGACCTGGGACCTGGCCGGCAAGTTCCCCGAGATCCTGAAGGACGAGGTCGTCGGCGCCGAGGCCGTGCGCGTCTTCAGCGACGGCAAGCGGCTGCTGCAGCGGGCCATCGAAGGGCGCTGGATGCAGGCCAGCGGCGTCATCGCGCTGCTGCCGGCCAACACCGTGGGCGACGACACCATCGAGGTCTACACCGACGAGACGCGCAGCACCGTGGCGCTGCGCTGGAGCCCGCTGCGCCTGCAGACCGAGCGTCCGGTGGTCGACGGCGTGAAGCGGCCGAACCGCAGCCTGGCCGACTTCGTCGCGCCGCGCGTCGAGCAGGGCGGCAAGGCCGATTACATCGGCCTCTTCGCGGTGACAGCGGGCCTGGGCATCGAGAAGAAGGAAAAGCAGTTCACTGACGACCACGACGACTACAGCGCGATCATGCTGAAGGCGCTGGCCGACCGGCTGGCCGAAGCCTTCGCCGAGCGCCTGCACCAGCGCGTGCGAACCGACTTCTGGGGCTACGCGCCCGACGAGGCGCTCGGCACCGAGGCGCTGATCGCCGAGCAGTACCGCGGCATCCGCCCGGCGCCGGGCTACCCGGCCTGCCCCGACCACAGCGTGAAGCGCGCGATGTTCGAGGTGCTGCAGGCCGGCGACATCGGCATGACCCTGACCGAGAGCATGGCCATGACGCCGGCCGCCAGCGTCAGCGGCTTCTACCTGGCGCACCCGGCGGCGAGCTACTTCAACGTTGGTCGCATCGGTGAAGACCAGTTGCAGGACTGGGCCGACCGCCAGGCTTTCACGGCCGACATCGCAAGGCGGCTGCTGGCGCCGGCGCTGGGTTGAAGCCGGCCCAGCCGACTTCCCTCAACGCGGCCCAGATGGCGGCCGTGCACCAGCTGGATGGGCCCTGCCTGGTGCTGGCCGGCGCGGGTTCCGGCAAGACGCGGGTCATCGTCCACAAGATCGCGCGGTTGCTGCAGGCCGGGCTGCTGCCCAGGCAGATCGCGGCCATCACCTTCACCAACAAGGCCGCGCAGGAGATGCGCGAGCGGGCCAAGGCCCTGGTCGGCCCGCGCGCGGCGAAAGACCTCGCCGTCAGCACCTTCCACTCGCTGGGCGTGCGCATGCTGCGTGCTGATGGGCCGCGCATCGGGCTGAAGGAGAACTTCAGCATCCTCGACAGCGACGACGTGCTGGGGGTGATGAAGGAAGCCGGCGGCACCACCGACGCCGCGTTGGCCCGCCGGTGGCAGTGGACCATCAGCCTGTGGAAAAACCAGGGGCTGGACGCCGAAAGCGCAGCCGGCATCGCGGCCGATGCCGACGAACTGGTGGCCGCCCGCGTCATGCGCCTGTACGGCGAACGCCTGCTGGCTTTCCAGGCGGTCGACTTCGACGACCTGATCCAGCTGCCGCTGAAGCTGCTGCAGCACGATGCCGAGGCGCGCGCGAAATGGTCGGGGATGTTCCGGCACATCCTGGTCGACGAGGTGCAGGACACCAACGCCGTTCAGTACGAATTGCTCAAGGCGCTGGTCGGCGACGACGGCATCTTCACGGCCGTGGGCGACGACGACCAGAGCATCTACGGCTGGCGCGGCGCCACCATCGAGAACCTGCGCCGCCTGCCGCAGGACTACCCGCAGCTGAAGGTCATCGCGCTGGAGCAGAACTACCGCAGCACCGGGCAGATCCTGCGGGCGGCGAATGCGGTCATCGCCGGCAACCCGAAGATCTTCGAGAAGAAGCTGTGGAGCGACCTGGGCGACGGCGAAGCGGTTCGCTTGATCGACTGCGACAGCGAAGAGCACGAGGCCGAGCGCGCGGTGTCGCGCATCCAGGCCCTGCGCGCGCAGGGCGGCGACGTGAAGTTCGCCGACTTCGCCATCCTCTACCGCGCCAACCACCAGTCCCGCGTCTTCGAACAGAAGCTGCGCGCGGCGCAGATCCCGTACAAGGTCTCGGGCGGCCAGAGCTACTTCGACCGCGCCGAGATCAAGGACCTCTGCGCCTGGCTGCGGCTGCTGGTCAACCCCGACGACGACCCGGCCTTCCTGCGCGCCGTCAGCACGCCCAAGCGCGGCATCGGCCACCAGACGCTGGCCAGCCTGGGCGAGTTCGCCAGCAAGTGGAAGCTGAGCCTGTTCGACGCGCTGTTCTCGCCTTCCTTGGGCAGCGCGCTGAAGGGCAAGGCCGTCGATGGCCTGCACGAATTCGGCCGCGAGGTCAACGAACTCGAGCAGCGTGCGGCGGCCACCAGCGGCGGCGAAGACGCCAAGGTCTTGCTGCTGCAGTGGCTGAAGGACATCGCCTACGAACAGCACCTGCTCGATGGCGAGGACAGCCCCAAGGTGGCCGCGGCGCGCTGGAGCAATGTGCTGGACTTCGTCGACTGGATCGCCAAGCGCTGCGGCGGCCAGATCACGCAGGACGGCGGCGTCACCCTCGAGGCCGAGAAGCAGACCGTGCTGCAGGTGGCGCAGACCATCAGCGTGATCATCAGCCTGGCCGAGCGCGGCGACGAGCAGGACGTGGTGACGCTGTCGACGCTGCACGCCGCCAAGGGCCTGGAATGGCCGCATGTGCAGTTGGTGGGCATCAACGAGGGTCTGTTGCCGTTCCGAAGCGGCGACGAAGAGATCACCGCCGAGCGCATCGAGGAAGAGCGCCGCCTGATGTACGTCGGCATCACGCGGGCCCGCATCACGCTGGCCGTGAGCACGCTGCGCCGGCGCAAGAAGGGCCGCGACACGGTGCAGGGCATCCCCAGCCGCTTCATCCAAGAGATGAAGCTCGAAGAAGCCGTCGACAAGGGCGACCCGCGGGAGCGGCTGAAGAAGCTGCGCGCCGAACTGGCCGCCCGCGTGGCGCCGGCAGCGCCGGCCTGAAGCGCGGCGCCGGACCGGGCGCCTACATGCCTTTGAACAGCCCGGTGTAGCTGCGGCTGACTTCCAGCTTCTCGTTGTGGCCGCGCACGGTCACGATCTGGCGGCCGCGGAAGTCGCGCGTCACGCCGCTGATGCACTTCACGTTGACCAGGGTGCTGCGGTGGATCTGCCAGAAACGCTGCGGGTCGATCTCGTCGACCAGTTCCTTGATCGGCTTGCGGATCAGCGCCTCGACCTGCGCCGTCTGCACGCGGGTGTACTTCTCGTCGCTGATGAAGAACAGCACCTCGTCCACCGGGATCATCTGGATGGCGGGGCCCACGGTGGCCTGGATCCACTGCAGGTAGTTCGGCGTGCTGCCGGGGTTCAGGCGCGAGCTCAACTGGTGCAGCAGCTGCTGCATGTTGGGCCCCGGTGGCGCGGCCTCGGCCTCGGCCGAACCGGGGCCGTAGCGGCGTGCGGCCAGGCGCTTGCGGATGCGGTCCACCGTCAACTGCAAGCGGTCGCGCTCGGCCGGCTTCAGCACATAGTCGGCCACGCCTTGCTCGAAGGCTTCCACCGCGTACTGGTCGTAGGCGGTGATGAAGACGATCTCGGGCAGCAGCTCGTCGTCGTCGGGGTCGGAAGCGGCGTTGGCGTCACCTTCCTGCGGCGAACGCGGCGCCAGTTGGGCGATCTGCTGGGCCGCTTCCACGCCCGTGAGGCCGGGCATGCGGATGTCGAGAAAGACGATGTCGGGCCGGTGCTGGTCCACCAGCTGCACGGCTTCCAGGCCGTTCTTGGCTTCGGCCACGATCTGCAGTTCCGGCCAGACTTCGGCCAGCCGGGCACGCAGTTGCTCGCGCATCAGGCGTTCGTCGTCGGCCAGCACGGCGGTCGTGACGTGGTGGTCGGCGTTGGCCGGGTGGGCGACGGGCGGCGTGTTCATGTTGGCGTCCCTTCCACGGTCTTGTAGGGCACGGTGATGGTCACCACGGTGCCGCTGGGTTGGTTGGCGCTGACGGTGAGCGTGGCCTTCGGACCGTACAGCAGTTGCAGGCGTTCGCGGATGTTGGCCAGGCCGACGCCGGTGCCCGCCGTGGCCGCCTTGCCAAAGCCCAGGCCGGTGTCGGCCACCGTGACCTGCAACTTGCCGTGCACGATCTCGGCCGCGACGCGCAGGGCGCCGCCCTCGGGCTTGGGTTCCAGGCCGTGCTGGATGGCGTTCTCGACCAGGGTCTGGATCATCATCGGCGGGAACTCGGCCGACAGCAGGCCGTCCGGCACCAGCACCTCGGTGGCCAGGCGCTCTTCCATCCGCACCTTGAGGATCTCCAGGTAAGGCCGGATCACCGCGATCTCGCGCCCCAGGTCGCGCACACCGGCGCTTTTGCCATCGCCCGTGCTGCCGTTGGCTTCGCGCATCGTCGGCATGCTGGCGCGCAGCAGGGCGATCAGGTTCTTCTGCATCTGGCTGGCGCGCGGCGGGTCGGTCTCGATCAGGTGGTCGATGCTGGCCAGCGTGTTGAACAGGAAATGCGGCTCGACCTGCGCCTGCATCGCCGCCATCCGCGCTTCGACCACCTGGCGCTTCAGCGACTCGGCTTCGGCCGTTTCGGTGGCCTGCGCGGCCTTCACCTCGGCCTGCATGCGGCCCTTGTAGGTGTATTTCAGAACCGCCGAGGCCAGCACCCACAGCGTGGCGAACTGCATCATGAAGTCGCCGATGCCCACGCGCGTGGTGTGCTTGGTCAGGCGCACGGTTTCCTGCTCGCGGTTCAGCTCGTCAATGGCCGCCTGGGCGTCGCGGCGGGCTTCTTCGGCGTCGCGTGCGGCCTGTTCGGCATCGGCCTTGGCCTCGCGGAGGCTGTCCTCGATCTGCCGCTTGGCCTCGGCCACGGCCTCACGCACCGCCTCGCTGGCCACGCCGGGCGGCAGCTTGATGTGCACGCCTTCCTCGCCCACCGAAGCCGCCAGGGCCGGCGCCGAAGCGCTGCCCGTCGGGTGCGCCGGTTTGGACGTGATGTGGATGCCGTCCTTGCCGATGTTGATGTCCAGGCCTTCGCCCTTGCCCGGCGTCTCGATGCGGATGGGCGCGTCGGATGTCTTGGGTGCGGCGGGGGCGGCGGGCGCGCGCGGTGCACGGGGCAGCACCATCACGCGGGACTTGACCGGGGTCTCGATCTGCTCGGTGATGCGCCAGGTGAAGGGCGGCGAGTCGTGCACCACGCCCACCGCTACCAGCAGCAGCAGCGACAGCCCGATGAAGCGGCGCCAGCTGATGCCGACCAGCCAGTTGGCATAGGCGTGGAAGAAGCGCACTGAAGCCGCCGCGGAGCGCTGCCAGCGGTCGGCCCACGGGCTGCCGTTCTGCTTGCTGCGGGGCGGTGTGTTGTCGGGTGCGGTCATGGCGGCAGGCGGGACTTCGAATCAGGGCACATGCTGCGCACTGTAGCCAGCCGGCGGCGCCGGGCCAGCGCCTGTCGACGCGCCGCCGCCCGGGCCCGACAGGCTGCAATCCAGCCCGACAGGACGTTCACCCGGCCGCGTTGAACAGCTCGGTGCGCGCGGCCTGGGTGATCGCGGCGACGCCGGGGTGGGTGATGCGCCGTTCCACGCTGATGGCGTAGAAGTCATCGACCAGCTGGTCGCTGCGGCCGATGAGCTGGACGCCGAACCGCGCGACCGTTTCGGCCGCCACCGCCGTCGGCGTCAGGAAGACGCCGCGGCCCTGGCGCCCGAAGGCCTGCATCAGTGCGCCGTCGGCAAACTCGCCCACCACGCGCGGCGTCAGCCCCTGCTGCGTCAGCCAGGCATCGAGCTGCGGGCGCACCGACGAACTGCCGCCCGGCACCAGCAGCGGGGCGCCGTTCAGGCACTGCGGGAAGGGCCCCTGCAGCGTGGCGGCCAGCGCCGGCGCGGCCATGAAGCTCAAGGGCGAGCTGCCCAGCTTGTGGTTGAAGGCCTTGACGCTGAGCCGGCTGGTCAGCGGCTCGTCGGCGATCACCAGGTCCAGCCGGTGCAGCGCCAGCTGGGCCATCAGGTCGGGGAATTGCCCTTCGCTGCACACCAGCCGCACGGGCTGGGCCAACTGCAGCGCCGGCTCGAGCAGGCGGTAGGCGACGGTCTTGTCGACGGCGTCTTCGATGCCGACGCGGAAGTCGGGCACCTGCGCCGTGCCCCGCGCCCGGCCGTGCTGGCGCAGCGCGGTTTCCATCTCGCTGCCCAGCGCAAAGATCTCGTCGGCGTAGCGCAGGGCTACTCGGCCGTCGTCGGTCAACTCGAGCTGGCGGCCGCTCTTGCGGAACAGCGCGCTGCCCAGCCGCTCTTCCAGCAGCTTGATCTGGCCCGACAGCGTCTGCGGTGTGGTGTGCAGTTGCGCGCCGGCCTTGACGATCCCGCCGGCCCTCGCCGCGACCCAGAAGTAGTGCAGGTGCTTGAAGTTCATCATTCGGTTTATACGAACTGAAAATTTGCAAAGTTCGAATTTACGCGAAGTGTCGGATTCTCTAGATTCACCCCGTCGCCTGCCTTTCACCGGGCGACTTGGAGAAATTCGATGCACACGAGCACCAAAGGCCGTCTGGCCGTCCACGCCCTCCTCGATCTGGCGCTGCGTGAGCGCGCCGGCCCGGTGGCCTTGCTGTCAATCAGCGAGCGTCAGCGGGTGTCGCTGTCCTACCTGGAGCAGATGTTCAGCCGCCTGCGCCGCCAGGGCGTGGTCGAGAGCACGCGCGGGCCCGGCGGCGGCTACACGCTGGGCCGGCCGGCGGCGCAGATCACCGTGGCCGACATCGTGACCGCGGTCGACACGGCCGACAAGGCGGCGCCGCGCACCGGTGTGGCCGATGCCGGCTGCGACCCGCTGTGGCGCGAGCTGGACGCGGTGGTCGTCGCCCACCTGGCCACCATCACGCTGCAGCACTTGCTCGACCAGCAGGCGGCCCGTGGCCGGTCGCTGGAAGCGGCCGCGCCGCGGCCGGTGCCGCCGGCGCTTCCCGCCTCCAACGTGACGCGACTGCCCTTGCGGTGCAATGCGCCGAATTCGGTGTTCGCCTTCGGCAATTCCTTCGCGGCCTGAGACGCTGAACGGCCGGGCTTGCCGTTAGCGGCGGCCCTCGACCTGGACCTGCAGGCGCACGCGGTCGCCGACGAAAGGCAGGCCGAAGGTGGCGCCGAAGTCGCTGCGCCGGATTTCGCCTTCGAAGTCGCCGCCACAGACTTCGCTGGCGTCTGGCGGCTCGGGCGCAGCCGGGGCGCGGCAACTGAAGCGCAGCGCCATCAAGGACAGCGGCTGGCTGACGCCGCGCAGCGTGAATTCGCCGCGCACTTCGGCCAGCCGGCCTTGTTCGAAGCGGAAGCGGCTGGCCACGAAGTAGGCTTCCGGCCAGGGGCCGCTGGCCAGCAGATCGTCTTGCCGGATGCGGGCGTCGAACACCCGCAGCCCGGTGCTGACCGTGGCGGTGGCGATGCGCAGGCCCAGCTCGCCGCTGCCGGCCTGGGGGTCGATCGTGACGCTGCCCTGCAGCGGGCCGATGCGGCCGCGGATGGTCGAGGTGCCGAAGTGCCGCAACTCGAACTGCACCCAGCTGTGCGCCGGGTCCAGGGTGTAGGTCTGGGGTCCGGCCCGGGCCGCGCCGGTGAGCGCGGCGAGCAGCGCCAGCGCGGCGAAGGAAACGGCGCGTGAGGGGGCAGGCGGGACGGCGGCGGTCATGCCGCCATCTTGCCTGCGTCGCCGGTCCGTTGCCGGGCCTATTGCTTGATCGCTTCGACCTGGATGATCAGCTTGACGGCGTCGGGGAAGCCCCAGTCCAGACCGTAGGACAGGCCGTATTGGCTGCGGTTGAAGGTGGTCTCGAAGTCGCCACCGCAGACCTCGCGCTTGATCATCGGGCTGACGTAGCAGTTGAAGTTCAAGGCCTTGAGGGTGACCGGCTTGGTCTTGCCCAGCAGCGTCAAGCTGCCGCTGATCTCGCTGACCTTGTCGCCAGTGAAGCTGAACTGGTCGGCGATGAAGCGGGCAGTCGGGAACCTGGCGGCGTCCAGCAGTTCGGCGCTTTGCAGGTGCTTGTCGAAAGCGGGGGTGCCGCTGTTGATCGAGCCCATGTCGATGGTGATGTCCACCTTGCCGGCCCTGCCTGCGCGGTCGAACTGGACGCTGCCTTCCTTCTTGTCGAAGCGGGCGCGGTTGGTCGAGGTGCCGAAGTGGCCGATCTCGAAGGTGACGAAGGTGTGCGTCGGGTCGATGGCGTAGGGGGCCGGGGCGGCGTGCGCGACGCCTGCTGCGGCGCCGAACAGGGCGGTGAGGAGGAACTGGTTCATGGTCGGCATGGTCGGGTGGTTGAGAGGGTGGACGGGAAAGCGCTCGTCACAGCGGGCCCAGGCCGGTCAGCTGCAGCTTGAACCGGACCTGTACCTCGTCGGCCAGCATCGAGGTGTCGGCCCATTCGGCTTCGCCGACCTTGAAAGCCAGACGCTTGATCGTGAAGACGCCGCTGGCCGTGCTCGCCGCGCCGGCTTGCGTCAGCTGCACCGGCACGACGACGTTCTGCACCGCGCCTTTGATGGTCAGCTGGCCGGCCACCTCGAACCGGCCCGGGCCGGCGGCCTTGACGCTGCTGGACTGGAAGCGGGCCTGCGGGAACCTGGGCACGTTCAGCCAGGTGGCCTTGGGCACTTCGGCGTCGAGTTCGGGGCTGCCGAAGCGCGCGCTGCCGGTGTCGATGGTCAAGGCGACGCTGCCCGTCTCGGGCTTCTTCGGGTCCAGCGCGATCACGGCCGTGAACTGACTGAACCTGCCTTCGACCGGCACGCCCATCTGCTTGGTGGTGAAGGCGATTTCGCTGGCGGCGGCCTGCAGCATGGCAGGTCTGGGCTGGGCCAGCGCCGGCGTGGCGCTGGCGCCGACGAGCGCCACCACGAGGGCCAGGGCGTACAGGGTGCGGGAAGTCATGTCGGGCTTTCGAAATTCAATCGTGTGATGTTTCAGCGGCGGGCCGGTCGCATGCGGTCGAGCAGGCCGTCGCGGTCGATGAAGTGGTGCTTCAGCGCGGCGGCGATGTGCAGGGCCACGACGGCGGCCAGCCCGAAGGCCAGCGTTGCATGGCGCTGTTTCAGGACCTCGGCCAGCGCGCGGTCGGGGGCCACGAAGTCGGGCAGCGGCAGCACGCCGAAAACCACGATCGGGAAGCCCGCCGCCGAGCTGTAGGCCCAGCCGGCCAGCGGCACCAGGAAGAACAGGCCGTACAGCGCGCCGTGCGCGCCATGCGCCGCCCAGCGCTGCCAGGCGGGCAGCGGCGGATCGACCGGCGGGCGGTGCGTCAGGCGCCACAGCAGGCGCACCGCCGACAAGGCCAGGATCGTCGCCCCGGCCCATTTGTGCCAGTTGTAGAGCTTCAGGCGCGTCGGCGATAACGGCAGCTCGTGCATGTAGAGGCCGACGCAGAAGGTGCCGACGATCAGCAGCGCCAGCAACCAGTGCAGGGCGATGGCGACGCCGCTGTAGCGGCTGGCGGTGGGTATGGCGTTCATGGCGGATGGAGTATGGAAGCCCCGCCCGCCGCTGGCATTCAAGCCGTTTGATGGCCGAGAACAGCCGCTGCGAACAGCGCGCCGCGGCCGGGCTGCCGGACCCTGTTCAGGCTGCCCTGCGGGAACTGGCGCCCGACCGCCACTGCTGCATCAGCGCCTGCCACTTGGCCCTCGCCGCTACCAGGTGCCGGTGCTTCACAGGGCCGTAGCCGCGGATCTCTTCCGGGATCCGCGCGATCTCGGTGGCCAGCGCGCGGTTGTCGGCTTTCAGCGCCGGCAGCAGTTCCTCGATGCAGGCGCGGTACTCGGCGATCAGCGCGCGTTCGGTCCGCCGTTCGGCGCTGCGACCGAAGACATCCAGCGCGCCGCCGGCCAGGGTCCGCAGGCCCTTGAGCCGGGCCAGCACGCCGAAGGCGCTGCGCACCCAAGGGCCGTAGGGCTGCTTGACGGGTTCGCCCTGGGCATTGACTTTGCCGATCAGCGGCGGCGCCAGGTGGTGAACGATCTTGTAGTCGCCTTCGAACATCTCGGCGATCCGGGCGGTGAAGGCCGGGTCGGTGTGCAGGCGCGCCACCTCGTACTCGTCCTTGTAGGCCATCAGCTTGAACAGGCAGCGGGCCACGGCCTCGGTCAGCGCGCTGCCGCCGCCCAGCTTCGCTTCCTGCGCCCGCACCTGCTCGACGAAGGCCTGGTATTGCGCCGCGCAGGCCGCATCCTGGTAGCCGGTGAGGAAGTCCACGCGGGTCCGGATGGTTTCGTCCAGCCCCGGCTTCCTGACGAACTGGATCACCGCCGAACTGTTGCCCGGTCGCGCAAGCGCGCCCTCAGCCTTGAACTGCGCCTGCACGGCCGCCAGGTCGTGCGCGCAGCGACGGCCCCACTCGAAGGCCCGCTGGTTGTTGTCGACCTGCACCGCGTTCAGTTCCATCGCCCGCATCAGCGCGGCGCGGCCCAGCGGGATGCGGCCCTGCTGCCAGGCGTAGCCGAGCAGCAGCGGGTTGGTGTAGATGCTGTCGCCCAGCAGCTGCACGGCCACCTGTTCGGCATCGAAGGCGCCGACCAGCCCGGCGCCCACGCTGTCGCGCACCGCGGCTTCGCAATGGGCGCCGGGGAACTGCCAGTCGGCGTTCTTCACGAAAGCCGCCGTCGGCGTGCCGTGGGTGTTCAGCGCGACGAAGGTGCGGCCCTGCTGCATCACCGTCAGCGTGTACTTCATCGCGCCGACGATGCTGTCGCAGGCGATGACCAGGTCGGCCTGCGCGGTGTCGACCTTGGTCGTGAAGAGGGCCTCGGGGCGGTGGGCGATCTGGATGTGGCTCCAGGTCGCGCCGCCCTTTTGCGCCAGGCCGCCGGCGTCCTGCGTGACCACGCCCTTGCCTTCCAGGTGGGCGGCCATGCCCAGCAGCGAGCCGATGGTGATGACGCCCGTGCCGCCGACGCCACCGACCACGATGCCCCAGGCGCGCTCCGCTGCCGGCAGGCTGGGATCGGGCAGCGGCGGCAGCTGGCGCGGGTCGGCCAGCGGGTCCTGCTTCGGCTTGCGCAGCTGCCCGCCTTCAACGGTGACGAAGCTCGGGCAGAAACCCTTGACGCAGGAGTAGTCCTTGTTGCAGCTGTTCTGGTTGATGCGCCGCTTGCGGCCGAATTCGGTCTCGACGGGTTCGACGCTGAGGCAGTTGCTCTGCACGCTGCAGTCGCCGCAGCCTTCGCAGACGGCCTCGTTGATGACGACGCGCTTCTCGGGGTCGGCCAGCTTGCCGCGCTTGCGGCGGCGGCGCTTTTCCGTGGCGCAGGTCTGGTCGTAGATGATGACCGTGGTGCCCTGGATCTCGCGGAACTGGCGCTGGATGGCGTCCAGTTCGTCGCGGTGGTGCACGCTGACGCCGGTCTCCAACTGCACGCCGTCGTACTTGGCCGGCTCGTCGGTGACGATGACCAGCCGGGCCACGCCTTCGGCGAGCAGGCTCTTCATGATCTGCAGCACCGAATGGCCCTCGGGTCGTTCGCCGACCTGCTGGCCGCCGGTCATCGCGACCGCATCGTTGTAGAGCAGCTTGTAGGTGATGTTCACGCCAGCCGCGATGCTCTGGCGCACGGCCAGACTGCCGCTGTGGAAGTAGGTGCCGTCGCCCAGGTTGGCAAACACATGCTGGTCGGTGGTGAAGGGCGCCTGCCCGACCCAGGCCACGCCTTCGCCGCCCATCTGGCTGAAGGTGCTGGTGCTGCGGTCCATCCAGGTGGCCATGAAATGACAGCCGATGCCGGCCAGCGCGCGCGAGCCCTCGGGCACGCGGGTGCTGGTGTTGTGCGGGCAGCCGCTGCAGAACCAGGGCTGGCGCTCGCCGGTGTCGACCTGCAGCGCCGTCAGCTGCTGTTCGCGCGCCGCGACGATGGCCAGGCGTGCGTCCATGCGCTCGAAGACCTCGGCCGGGATGCTGCCGTCGCGGCCCAGCTTCTTCAGGCGCTTGGCGATGGCTTTGGCGATGATCGCCGGCGTCAGGTCGGCCTTGGCGCGCAGCAGCCAGTTCTGGCTCGGGTTGGACATGCTCCACTCGCCGCCCGAGTGGTCGCCCGCTGGTTCGTCGAACTTGCCCAGCACGTTCGGCCGCACGTCGGCGCGCCAGTTGTAGAGCTCTTCCTTCAGCTGGTACTCGATGACCTGACGCTTCTCCTCGACGACCAGGATTTCCTGCAGCCCCTGCGCGAAGTCGCGCGTGATGGTGGCCTCCAGGGGCCACACCACGTTGACCTTGTGCAGGCGCAGGCCGATGGCGCGGCAGGTGTCTTCGTCCAGGCCCAGGTCGGCCAGCGCCTGCCGCGTGTCGTTGTAGGCCTTGCCGCTGGCGATGATGCCGAAGCGGTCGTTCGGGCCGCTGATGACGTTGTGGTTGAGCCGGTTGGCGCGCACATAGGCCAGCGCCGCGTACCACTTGTAGTCCATCAGCCGCGCTTCCTGCTCGAGCGCGCCGTCGGGCCAGCGGATGTGCAGGCCGCCGGGCGGCATCGCGAAGTCCTCGGGCATCACGATGTTCACGCGGCCCGCGTCGACGACCACCGAGCTGGACGATTCGACGACCTCCTGGATCGTCTTCATGCCGCTCCACAGGCCCGAGAATCGGCTCATCGCGATGGCGTGCAGGCCCATGTCCAGGATGCCCTGCACGTCGGACGGGAAGAACACCGGCAGGCCGCAGGCCTTGAAGATGTGGTCGCTTTGGTGGGCGGCGGTGCTGCTCTTGGCCACGTGGTCGTCGCCGGCGATGGCGATGACGCCGCCGTGCTTCGCGGTGCCGGCCATGTTGGCGTGCTTGAAGACGTCGCTGCAGCGGTCGACGCCGGGGCCCTTGCCGTACCAGATGCCGAAGACCCCGTCGTACTTCTTGCTTTGCGGGTAGAGGTCGAGCTGCTGCGTGCCCCACACGGCGGTGGCGCCCAGCTCTTCGTTGACGCCGGGCTGGAAGACGATCTGCTTCTCAGCCAGGTGCTCCCTGGCCGCCCACAGCGCCTGGTCGTAGCCGCCCAGCGGGCTGCCGCGGTAACCGCTGACAAAGCCGCCGGTGTTCAGGCCGGCCGCCAAGTCGCGTTCGCGCTGCAGCATCGGCAGCCGTACCAGGGCCTGCACGCCGCTCATGAAGGCGCGGCCCGAGGCCAGGCTGTACTTGTCATCGAGGGTGACGGTTTCCAGGGCCTTGCGGACGGCATCGGGCAGCGGGGCATTCATTGGGCGTGACTCCAGAAGGACGGGCCGAACAGGCCGTAGTCAGTGTAGGGAAACAGCGCGGGGGTGTCTTTTCTTTTGATGCCCGCTGATGCATGCTCAAAGAAAGGATATTGCTCAAATATGGCCACGAAAAAACAGATCGCGCCCAAACAGGCTGAATCAGGGAAAACAGCAGGTTCGTCCGGAGGTGCCGAACCGGCCGACGCCCACGCTGCCACGCTCGACCGCTACGACGCGGCCATCCTGCGCGAACTGCAGGCCGACGCGCGCTTGTCGAACACCGAGCTGGCCGCGCGCATCGGGCTGTCGGCCGCGCCGACCTGGCGGCGCGTGAAGTGGCTGGAAGAGCAGGGCTACATCACCGGCTACCGCGCCGAGATCGACCGCCGCAAGGTCGGCCTGGGCGTGCTGGCCTTCGTGCGCATCGACGCCGAGCGCAACAACGCCGAGGCCACGCGCGCGCTGGAAGCGGCGATCCGCGAACTGCCCGAGGTCGTCGCCTGCCACTACATCAGCGGCGCGGGCACCTTCGAACTGCAGGTGGTCTGCACCGACCTGGACGCGTATTCGAGCTGGGCGATGGACACGCTGTTCAAGCTGCCGAACGTGAAGGACCTGCACACCAGCTTTTCGCTGGGCGAGGTCAAGGCCGGCGCCGCGCTGCCGCTGGGCCATCTGAAGCCGGTTCGCTGAAGCCGTGCGGCGCGGCAAGCGGCCGGATTGCGCTACCCTCGCGCCCTCTTCAGCCGCCGGACCCAAACCCCGAATGAGCCGCCTGCTCGACGCACTGCTCAGTACCGAACCCCTGCAGCGGGTGCGGCTGGCGCAAGCCGGCCTGGCCCTGCTGCTGCTGGGCAGTGGCGTGGCCGCGATGGCCTATTTCGTGCTGATCGGTGCGGCACGCGCCGTGCCGGTGGCGTGGTGGGCCGGGATCACCTTCGCCGGCATGCTGGGCTTCTTCGGGCTGATCCGCAGCGGCTGGTCGCGCCGCAGCCGCGAGCCTTCGCTGACCGTGCCGCAGATGGTCTTCGCGCTGAGCAGCGCGGCAGTCGCTTACACCCTGGTGGGCGCCGGGCGCGGCGCGGTCTTCCCGATGGTCATGGTGATCCTGATGTTCGGCATGTTCGTGGCCTCGCCGGCGCAGATCCGCTGGATCAGCCTGTACACGGTGTTGCTGTTCGGCGGCGTGATGCTGACGCTGGCCCTGGCCAACCCCGCGGTCTACCCGCCGGTCATCGAAGCCGGCCACTTCCTGTTGGTGGCCACCATGGTGCCGGGCGTGGCTATCCTGGCCGGCCGGCTGGCCCGACTTCGCCAGCGCTCGCGCCAGCAGCGGGCCGAACTGGCGCAGGCCCTGTCGCGGTTGCGCGAACACACCACGCGTGACGAACTCACCGGGCTCATCAACCGCCGCCACATGCAGGCGCTGATGGACCAGGAACACCAGCGCTGCGTGCGGTCCGGCCGGACCTTCTGCCTGGCCGTGCTGGACATCGACAACTTCAAGCCGGTCAACGAAGCGCACGGCTATGCGGTCGGCGACGCCGTGTTGCGCGCCGTGGCGCAGGAAGCGCAGCGCCATGTCCGCGTGTCCGACACGCTGGCGCGCTGGGGTGGCGAGGAATTCGTGCTGATGCTGTCTGACACCCGCGCGGCGCTGGCCCGCGGCGGGCTGGAACGGCTGCACCAGCGGGTGGGTGCGCTGCGCATCCTCCACGGCGCCGACGCGCTGGGCGTGACCCTGTCCGGCGGGCTGGCCGAACACCATGCCGGGGAGACGGTGGCGCAGACGCTGGAACGCGCGCTGAGTGCGCTGCAAGGCGCCAAGGCACAGGGTCGCGACCGCGTGATGGTGGCGCCTTGACGGCCGCCGCTGCGGGCGGCCCGGGGTCGCGCCTGCCGGCGCGCCACGCCCTGCTGGCCCTGGCCGTGGTGGCCGTCTGGGGCACCAACTTCCCGATCTTCAAGCTGGCGCTCGGCACGCTGCCGCCCCTGCTGCTGGCGGTGCTGCGCTTCGCGCTGGTGCTGCTGCCGGCGGCCTTCTTCGTGCCGCGTCCGGCGGTGGCGTGGCGCCGCCTGGCGGCCTACGGCGTGCTCATTGGCGCCGGCCAGTTCGGCCTGCTTTACCTGGCGGTCGGCGGCCACATCGCGGCCGGGCTGGCTTCGCTGGTCATCCAGACCCAGGTCTTCTTCACCATCGGCCTGGCGATGTTCACCGCCGGCGAGCGGCTGCGCCGCTTCCAGTGGCTGGCGCTGGTGCTGGCCAGCACGGGTGTGGCGGTCATTGCCGGGCACACCGACGCCTCGACCACGCCGCTGGGCCTGCTGATGGTGCTGGCCGCAGCGCTGTGCTGGGCGGCTGGCAACACGGTGGCGCGCGGCATGGGCCGCGTCGACATGCTCGGCGTGGTGGTCTGGTCCAGCGCCTTCGCGCTGCCGCCGCTGCTGCTGCTGACGCTGTGGGTCGACGGCCCGGCGCGCATCGCGCAGGCGCTGGGCTCGGCCGACGCCACGGTGTGGGCCGTGGTGCTGTGGCAGGCGGTCGGCAACAGCCTGTTCGGCTACGCCGTCTGGGGCTGGCTGCTGGCCCGCCACCCGGCGGCCACTGTGGTGCCGATGGCGCTGCTGGTGCCGGTCTTCGGCATGGCGTCTTCGGCGCTGGTGCTGGGCGAACCCCTGCCTGCCTGGAAGCTGCTGGCCGCCGCGCTGGTGCTGGCCGGGCTGGCGCTCAATCTCTGGTGGTCGGGCCTGAAGGCGTCGCTGCTGCTGGCCAAGGTCTGACGACGATGTGGTTCCTGGTCCTCGAAGCGCTGCTGGCCGGTGGCCTGTTCGTGTTCATCATCTGGTGGACGATGTTCGCCGGCCGCCGCCGGGGCGAGCGGCGGGACGAGCCGCCGCCCTGAACTTCAAGCTCAGGCGGTCGCGCCGCCGCCCTTCGGTGGCCACAGAAAGCTGAGCGGATGACGGCGCAGCCGACCCAGGATGGCCCTCAGCACGCGCCGGGTCTGCTTCAAGCGGACGCCGCGCGAACGCAGCGCCACCGTGAAAGCCAGGCCGAAGCTGACCGTCAGGTTCAGCACCCCGGTGACGCCGATGCCGGCCACGCACCACCAGAAGGCGGGTTCGTGCAGCAGCGGCGTGCCCAGAGCGCCCAGCGCCGCGCCCAGCTGGCCGCTGGACAGCGTGACGTGCCGCACCTCCAGCGGCAGACCGACGAAGCCCAGCAGGGCCGGGACCAGGCCCAGCAGCAGGCCCAGCGAGATGTTGGCGGCCAGCCCCGACACGTTGGCCCGCCACCAGCGCGACCAGCGCTGCGCGCGCGGCGCACCCAGCCGCGCGACGATGCGCGGATTCCAGGCGATGGCGCTGTCCAGCCGGTGGAAGACGAACCAGTTCTCGGCCCAGCCGGCGATCAGTGAACTGACGAACAGCAGCACGCCGGTAAAGGCTGCGAAAAGCACGCTGGGTCCCAGCAGCGTCAGGCTGTGCAGCACGTGATCGGCTTCCGCCGGGCCGACGAGCGGCGCGCCCCGCAGCGCCGTGGCCAGCCCTTGCACCAGCAGCACCAGCGGCGCGCACACCACCACGTTGCCGAAGATGCCGGCCGCCTGCGAACGGATCAGCTGCGCCACGCGGTCGACGAAGGCCTCGATGGCCGCGTCGCTGTCAGCGCCCGCCGGGCTGTTCGAGCTGGGCAGGCTGGCGGCCATGGCCGGCGCCGTCATTGCCGGCTGCTTGGTGGCCACCGTCCAGTGCAGCAGCATCACGACGACGAAGCTGAAGGCGTAGTTCGCGCCCGACCAGAAGCCGGTCCAGAAGGCCGACAGGCCGATGGCCAGCACCGCGAACTTGGCAAACGTCGTCGCCGCGATGACCGCGCCGCCGCCGGCTGCGCGCTTCAGCATGTCGCGGTATTCGCCGCGGTCGCGGGTGATGTAGTGCTCGCCGGTTTCGGCGCTGCGCTCGGTGACTTGCCGGGCCAGCAGCGAATAGTGCTGTGCCAGCAGGGCGCGCACGCCGCGCTCTTCGCCCAGCGCCTGCAGCAGCGCCAGCAGCAGGCTGCGGGCCTCGGCTTGCGGGTCGGGTGCCAGCACGCAGCCGATCAGCTGGTCGATGCGGTGGGTGCGGGCTTGCAACTGTTCCAGGTCGTAGACGATGTTCACCGACACGCCGAACTCTTCCAGGTGCGGCATCACGCTGTTCGCTGCCCGGCGACAGGCGTCCAGCGACGCACGCAGGTAGGCGCCGTCCTGCAGCGCCGCTTCGCGGCGACCTTCCAGCACGGCGGCACGCAGGGACGCCGCAGCGGCAGTGATCTGCCGGAACGGTTCGTCCTGCAGCGCGCTGGCGTCCATCCGCAGGCGCAAGGCCGGGCTGTAGCCGCCCGCGTGCACGGCACTGACCAGGATGGTGATGGCGTCCAGCAGTGCGGCCTGTGCCTCCACCGCCCCCGCACCGAACAGGGCCACCGCGCGGCTCAGCGTGGGCGCGTCCAGCAGGCTGACCCAGGCCGAGTCGGCGGGTTTGAAGAGCAGCCGAAAGAGCGCCGCCAGGTCGCGCGTCTCGGGCGTGCCGGGCAGCACCTCGTTCTGCACCCGCGTCAGCAACTCGCTGGCGAAAGAGCGCCGCGCGCCGAAGCCCAGGTCGGCGTGGAGCGCGGCGGCGTCGATGTCGCGCCAGAAGGCTTGCATCAAGCCGCGCACCTGGTCGCGCAAGGCGGCCTGCTTGTCCAGCTGATTCAATAGGTGGCGCAGTCGCAGCACCGCCAGCGGCGTGCGCGGATCGCCGCCGCCGTCCAATGCAGTGGGCGCGTGGCGCAGCCACTCCATCAGGCGCACCAGCCACAGGTGGCGTTCTGCCAGTCCCGCCTTCGGGTCGGCGGCGTTGATCAGTGCGGTGAGGTCCCAGGCCGCCATCTGAAGTTCAGTGACCGGCTGCTGCCGCTTGGCGGGCTGCGCCAGGCGCCGTCAATGCAGCGCGCCCGGGAAGACCAGGGCGAATTCGGCCACCGTGGCCTCGAAGGGCCGGGCTTCTTCGGTCATGCAGAAGAAGGTGCCGCGCATGCTGCCGGCCGGCGTCGCGATGCGCGTCCAGCTGGTGTATTCGAAGTGCTCGCCAGGCTTCAGCAAGGGCTGGTGGCCGACCACCGCCAAGCCGCGCACGTCCTCGATGTCGCCGTTGGCGTCGGTCACCACCCAGTGGCGCGCCACCAGCTGCGCGGCAATGTTGCCGGTGTTGCGGACGCTGACCGTGTAGGCGAAGGCATAGGGCCCTTCGGCAGGGTTCGACTGCTCGGGCAGGTAGCGCGCGATTACCTCGCACTGGAACTCGGGTTTGACCATGCCCTCGAGTTTAGGCGCCGGCCTGTCGCCAAACCTAGAATCTGTGGATGACCACCTACCGCATCGCCCCCAGCATCCTTTCAGCCGACTTCGCCCGCCTCGGTGAAGAGGTGCGCAACGTGATTGCCGCCGGTGCCGACTGGATCCACTTCGACGTGATGGACAACCATTACGTGCCCAACCTGACCTTCGGGCCGATGGTCTGCCAGGCGCTGCGCCAGCACAGCAGCGTGCCCATCGATGTGCACCTGATGGTCCAGCCGGTGGACGCGCTGGCGCAGGCCTTCTGCAAGGCCGGCGCCGACCTGGTCAGCTTCCACCCCGACGCCAGCGGCCATGTCGACCGCACGCTGCAACTGATCAAGGCCGAGGGCAAGCAGGCCGGCCTGGTGTTCAACCCGGCCGAGCCGCTGGACGTGCTGGAGTGGGTCATCGACCGGGTCGATCTGATCCTGATCATGAGCGTCAACCCTGGTTTCGGCGGCCAGAGCTTCATCGACAGCGCGCTGCGCAAGATCGAGAAGGCGCGCAGGCTGATCGAGCTGACGGGCCGCGACATCCGGCTCGAAGTCGACGGCGGCATCAAGGTCGACAACATCCGCCGCGTGGCCGACGCCGGCGCCGACACCTTCGTCGCTGGCAGCGCGATCTTCAACCAGCCCGACTACCAAAGCGTCATCGACGCGATGCGCCGCGAACTGGCTTGATGGCGGTTCAGGCCTGGCGGTCGATGCGCCGGGCGAGGACGACGGCCGTCGTCGTCTTCAACACGCCTTCGATGGCGCCGATCTCGTCCAGCAGCTGGTCCAGCCGGGCGGTCGATTCGGCGCGCAGCAGCGCCAGGTAGTCGAACTCACCGCTGACCGAACACAGCTGGCGCAGTTCGGGGAAGGACGCCAGCCGCTGCGTGACCAGCGGTGCGGCGCGTGGCGCCACGGTGATGCCGACATAGGCCTCGACACCGGCGCCGACCTCGGTCTGCGCCAGCCGCACCGTGTAGCCGACGATGACGCCGCTGCGTTCCAACCGCGCCACGCGGGCCAGCACGGTGGTCCGCGCCACCCCCAGTTGCCGCGCCAGGTCGGCGGCGGTGCTGCGGGCGTTGGCCTGCAGCAAGGCCAGCAGTCTGCGGTCGAGGGGGTCCAGGGCCATGTATTCCGGGGGGTGGGCGCCGAGGGCGCGGCATAGTGCCGCATTGTCGGTGGCTTGTGCGTCCGGTGCACTTCAACGGCCCCGCTGAGCCCCGCAGGTACTCTAGAGTTGGAACTGCACCCCCCTGTTCAAGGGGGGTCCACGACAGGTCCAGTCCGGGAGCGAGCGCGGCCCGGGGCTCGAGGAATTTCATGAAACTCCGCACCATCGCCATTTTCACCGGGGCCACTTTCGAGGTGCCTCAATGCATACAGCGCATCGACCACCGCGCCACGCACGGCTGGCAGTTGCGCTATGGCGGCACCAAGTTGTACTCCGACCACAGCAACGATGGCAGCGGGGCTGCCGCTTCGCTGGAAGCGGCCACCAAGGAATTGCTGAAGCGGATCGCTTTGCTGCCCGCGCCTTCGCTGTTGCAGCGCGCGCCCAGCGTCAGCAAGACCAGCGACCTGCCGGTTGGCATCAGCGGCCCGGTGTTGCGGGTGCGCCGCGGCGGTCGCACGCACGACTGCAGCCTGTCGGTGCTGATTCCGCGCTTCGGCCAGAAGCCGCGCCGCCGTACCGTCTACATCGGCACCGAGAACACCTACACCGAAGCGCGCTTCGAAGCCGCGCTGGCCAAGGCCATCCTGATGCGCACCGAGGCCGAAGAAGCCTACGAAGTGGCGACCACGAGGGCCCGGCGCGCCGGCGCGCGCGAGCACAAGAAGCAGGTCCGCGAGGCCAAGGCCCTGACCACCGCCTGACGCAGCGCAGTGGTTTGGTCGATTCGGCGAGATCAATCGTCGAATCGTCGAAGTCGTAAGCGGATACGACAGATCGGGGCTGTCATTCGTCACGCAGGGATTCCAGACTCGGTGTCAGTTCAACACCGTGACGGAAGACACCCATGCGCATCACCCTGCTCGGCGCCGGCCACATCGGACTGACGATTGCCCGCCTGCTCGCCGACCACGGCGACTACGAGGTCACCGTGGTCGACCGCAGCGCGCCAGCGTTGGCCCGTCTGACGGGCCCGCGCATCCAGACCCGCGTCGCCGACACCGCGCAGGCCGCCGACTTGATGGACGCGCTGCGCGGTCAGGACGCCGTCATCAACGCGCTGCCTTACCAGCTGGCGACGCTGGCCGCCACGGCCGCGCGCGATGCCGGCTGCCACTACTTCGACCTGACCGAGGACGTTGCTGCAACCAGGACCATCCAGGACCTGGCGCGCGGCGCGCGCACCGCCTTCATGCCGCAATGCGGGCTGGCGCCGGGCTTCATCGGCATCGTCGCCCACCACCTGGCGCAGCGCTTCGACGCCTTGCACGAGGTGAAGATGCGCGTCGGCGCGCTGCCGGCCTTCCCGACCAATGCCTTGAAATACAACCTGACGTGGAGCGTGGACGGCCTGATCAACGAGTACTGCCACCCCTGCGAAGCCATCCGCGACGGCCAGAACATCGAGGTGCTGGCGCTCGAGGGCCTGGAGCATTTCAGCCTCGACGGCACCGAGTACGAGGCCTTCAACACCAGCGGCGGCCTGGGCACGCTGTGCACCACGCTGGCCGGCCGCGTGCAGACGCTGGACTACAAGAGCGTGCGCTACCCCGGCCACCGCGATCTGATGAAGCTGCTGCTGGAGGAGTTGCAGCTGAACAAGGACACCGAGACGCTGAAGGCGATCCTGCGCAAGAGCATTCCCAGCACCATGCAGGACGTGGTGCTGGTCTTCGTCACCGTCAGCGGCCTGCGCGATGGCTGCCTGGTGCAGGAGGTGTTCGCGCGCAAGATCTTTGCCGACCGCAGCGAAACAGCGCCGCTGTCGGCGATCCAGATCACCACCGCCGCCGGCATCTGCGCGGCGGTGGACCTGTTCCGCGAGGGCAAGCTGCCGCAGCGCGGCTTCATCCGCCAGGAACAGGTGGCCTTGCCCGACTTCCTGGCCAACCGTTTCGGCCGCGCCTACCGGCAGTCGCGCCAGGTCGAATCGATAGGCTGAAACGGCAGTGGCCGGCGGCTGGGTGACACTGGGGGGATGAGCAAGACCCTCAAGTCGTCGCCCCAGACCCGGTCGATCACGGTCGAAGACCTGTGGGCCTTCGAGCGCATCGGCGGCCTGGCGCTGTCGCCCGACGGCCAGCGCGTCGTTTGCGCCGTGACCACCCATTCGATGGCCGACAACAGCGCGGCCACGCAGCTGTGGCTGTTGCCGACCGACCGCGCCGCACCGCGCCGCCTGACCAACACCGGTGGCAAGGACGGCCAGCCCGCCTGGTCGCCGACCGGTGAGCGCATCGCCTTCGTCGCCAAGCGCGACCAGCAAGGCCGCCGGGACACCACGGCCCAGCTCTATGTGATCGCGGCCGACGGTGGCGAAGCGCGGCGCATCAGCGACTTCGCGCCCGGCATCGAATCCTTCAAGTGGCTGCCCGACGGCCGGCGCATCGTCTTCGCGGCCTGGGTCTGGCCCGGGCTGAAGGGCCTTGCCGCACAGGCGAAAGCGCACCAGGCGAACGCCAACCGCAAGGACAGTGGCTACGCCACCAGCGAGGCCTACTACCGCCACTGGGATCACCAGATCCCGCAGGGCCGGGTGCTGCACCTGCACTTGCTGGACCTGGCCAGCGGCCAGGTGCGCGACCTCTTCGAAGGCACGGCTTGCGAACTGCCGCGCGACGCGGTCGGCAACGAGGTCTACGACGTCCGGCCCGACGGCCGGCGCATCGCTTTCGTCCACGACCCGGCGAGGGTGCAGCAGACCGGCAACCGGCTGGCGCTGGCCGACATCGGCCTGCGCGGCGGCGACATCACCAGCCTGGTCGACGACGCGGCCTGGGACTTCGGCGCGCCGCGTTACAGCCCCGACGGCCAGCTGCTGGCGGTGACCGCCGCCCACGTCGGCCTGCAGCACACCGCACCGAGCCAGCTGGCGCTGGTCCAGCGCGACGGCGCTTGGCGCTTGCTGGACGCCGGCTGGGACTTTTCGGTCAACGCGCCGCTGCGCTGGGCCACTGATGGGCGGTCCATCCTGTTCACGGCCGAAGAACGCGGGCGCTGCCACCTGTGGCGCCACCACCTCGACGACGCTTCGACCACCGTCGAACAGCCGGGGGCCTGGGTGCAGGGCTTCGACGTCGCCGGCGGGCTCATCGCCCTGGCGTCTGACAGCGCCCGGCATCCGGCGCGCGTGTTCGCCTTGTGCCCCGGCGCCGCGCCGCTGCGGCTGGAAACCTTCAACGACCAGCGCCTGCGGGGCATCGCGCTGGGCGAACTGCGCGAAGTCTTCTTCAAAGGCGCGCTGGGTGAGGACGTCCAGATGTGGCTGACTTTCCCGGCCGGCTTCGACGCGAAGAAGAAGCACCCGGTCATGCAGCTCATCCACGGCGGGCCCTTTGCCGCCGCCGGCGACACTTTTTCCTACCGCTGGAACGCGCAGGTCTTTGCCTCGGCTGGACAGGTGATTGCCCAGGTCAATTACCACGGCTCCAGCGGTTTCGGCCAGGCCTTCAAGCACAGCCTGATCGGCCGCCAGGGCGAACTGGAACTGCAGGACATCGAGGCCGGCACCGACTGGCTGCTGCAGCAGCGCTGGGCCGACGCCCGGCGCGTCACGGCCACGGGCGGCAGCTATGGCGGCTTCCTGGTGGCGTGGATGAACGGGCATGTGGCGCCGGGGCGGTATCGCGCCTACGTCTGCCACGCCGGCGTGTTCGACCGCGTCGCCACCTTCAGCGCCGATTCCTACGCCACCCGGCCGAAAGACCTGGCCGCGCTGTACTGGGAAGACATGCCGCGCGTGCTGGCGCAAAGCCCGCACGCCAGCTCGGGCCATATGCAAACGCCCACCCTGGTCATCCACGGCGCGCAAGACTTCCGCGTGCCCGACTGCAACGGCCTGGCCTACTACAACACCCTCAAGGCGCGCGGCGTCGAGGCCCGGCTGCTGTGGTTCGCCGACGAGAACCACTGGGTGCTGAAGCCGCGCAATTCGCAGCAGTGGTACCGTGAATTCACGGCTTGGATCGTGCAGCACACGGCGCTCCGGGCTTCCCGAAACCGATGACTTCAAAGGGGTTGACGATGGATGTGAGCGCACTGGGCATGACGGCGGCCATCGTCGATCTGGACGGCACGATGGTCGACACCGTCGGTGACTTCGACGTCGCCCTGCGCGGGGCGCTGGCCGACCTGGGCTGGCCGCCGGTCAGCCGCGCCTTCATTGCGCGCACCGTCGGCAAGGGCTCGGAACACCTGCTGACGCGCGCGCTGGTCGAAGTCGGCGCGCCGGACGATCTTTACGCCGCCGCCTGGGACCGCTACCAGCACCACTACCTGCAGATCAACGGCCAGCATTCGGCGGTCTTCGCCGGCGTCGTCGAAGGCCTGCAGGCGATGCGCGCGGCCGGGCTGCGCCTGGCCTGTCTGACCAACAAGCCGGGTTCTTTCGCCCGGCCGCTGCTGGCGCTGAAGGGTCTGGACGGCTACTTCGACCATGTCTTCGGCGGCGACGCCTTCGCGCACAAGAAGCCGCACCCGCTGCCGCTGCTGAAGGCCTGCGAAGCGCTGGGCAGCGAGCCGGCGCGCACGCTGATGGTCGGCGATTCCAGCAACGACGCCCAGGCCGCCCGCGCCGCCGGCTGCCCGGTGGTGCTGATGAGCTACGGCTACAACCACGGCGAGCCGGTGGCCGCCGCGGGCGCCGACGCGGTGCTCGACCGACTGGACGCCCTGCGCTGGGGTGCCTGAGGGCTGAGCTAGACTTCGAGGCCATGTTTTTCCCAGCCACCCACGCCCCCGCCGACGCGCGCCGGCCCGGTCCCAGTGACCGGGGAGCCTGGCCCTGGCGTCGCTCGCACAAGAGCCGCAACGGCGCCTGAGCGCTGCGCTGCGGTCGCCCGATGCGGCGGGGATTTGACCCCGCCAGCCTCATGAACAGCCGACACGCGCCTGAACGCCGTTTCAGCGCCGGCTCCGATGTGTACAGGTGCAAGCGTGATCACTGAACTTGAATTTCAAAGCCTGGCCGGCGCGGGCTACAACCGCATACCGCTGACGGCGGAAGCCTTCGCCGACCTCGAAACCCCGCTGTCGCTGTACCTGAAGCTGGCCGGCGGCGCCCGGCACAGTTTCCTGCTGGAAAGCGTCGTCGGTGGCGAGCGTTTCGGGCGCTACTCCTTCATCGGCCTGCCGGCCCGCACGCTGCTGCGGGCCCACGGCTTCAAGACCGAGGTCGTCACCGACGGCGTCGTCACCGAGACCGACCACGGCAACCCGCTGGATTTCATCGAGGCCTACCAGCAGCGCTTCAAGGTGGCCCTGCGTCCCGGCCTGCCGCGCTTCTGCGGCGGCCTGGCCGGCTACTTCGGCTACGACGCGGTGCGCTACATCGAACCCAAGCTGGCCGACACCTGGAAGCCGGGCGGCATCGCCACCCCCGACATCCTGCTGCTGCAGACCGAAGAGCTGGCTGTCATCGACAACCTGTCGGGGCGCCTGTACCTGATCGTCTACGCCGACCCGGCGCGGCCCGAGGCCTACGCCAAGGGCAAAGCACGTTTGAGCGAGCTGGTCGACAAGCTGGCTGTCAGCGTCACCGCGCCGCCGGTGCAGCCCGGTCCCAGCCACGCGGTGGAGCGCGAATTCGACAAGGCGGCCTACATCGCCGCCGTCGAGCGCAGCAAGGACTACATCGCGGCCGGCGACATGATGCAGGTGCAGATCGGCCAGCGGCTGCAGAAGCGCTACACGGCCAGCCCGCTCAGCCTGTACCGCGCGCTGCGTTCGCTGAACCCCAGCCCCTACATGTATTTCTACGACATGGGCGACTTCCAGATCGTCGGCGCGAGCCCGGAAATCCTGGTGCGGCAAGAGCAGACGCCCGAGGGCGCCAAGGTGACCATCCGCCCGCTGGCCGGTACCCGCCCGCGCGGCGCCACGCCCGAGCTGGACAAGGCGCTGGAAGTCGAACTCAAGGCCGACCCGAAAGAGCGCGCCGAGCACCTGATGCTGATCGACCTGGCGCGCAACGACATCGGCCGCATCGCCAAGACCGGCAGCGTGAAGGTCACCGAGTCCTTCGTTGTCGAGCGCTACTCGCATGTCATGCACATCGTCAGCAATGTCGAGGGCCTGCTGAAGGACGGCATGAGCAACCTCGACGTGCTCCGCGCCACCTTCCCGGCCGGCACGCTGACCGGCGCGCCCAAGATCCGCGCGATGGAAATCATCGACGAGCTGGAGCCGGTCAAGCGCGGCATCTACGGCGGCGCCTGCGGCTATCTCAGTTTTGCTGGCGACATGGATGTGGCCATCGCCATCCGTACCGGCATCGTCATGAACAACACGCTGTACGTGCAGGCCGCGGCGGGTGTGGTGGCCGACTCGGTTCCCGAGATGGAATGGAGAGAAACCGAGCACAAGGCGCGTGCCTTGATCCGCGCCGCAGAACTCGTCGAGGAAGGGTTCTGATGCCCCCAAGCTCACTTCGTTCGCTGCCCCCCGAGGGGGCGCACGCCTCCTTTGGGACGGCCCGGCAGGAGGCATGACATGCTCTTGATGATCGACAACTACGACAGCTTCACCTTCAACCTGGTGCAGTACTTCGGCGAACTGGGCGAAGACGTGCGCGTCTTCCGCAACGACGAGATCACGGTCCAGGGCATCGCCGAGCTGAAGCCCGAACGGCTGGTGCTGTCGCCGGGGCCGCGTTCGCCCGCCGACGCCGGCGTGTGCATCGCGGCCATCCGCCACTTCGCCGGCAAGCTGCCGCTGCTCGGCGTCTGCCTCGGCCACCAGGCCATCGGCGAGGCGATGGGCGGCCGGATCGTCCGCGCGCAGGTGCAGATGCACGGCAAGGCCAGCACCATCAGCACCAACCAGCAGGGCGTCTTCCACGGCCTGCCTCAGCAGTTCAGCGTGATCCGCTACCACTCGCTGGCCATCGAGCGGGCCAGCCTGCCCGACGACCTGGTCGTCACCGCGACGTCCGAAGACGGCGAGATCATGGGCGTGCGCCACCGCGGCCTGGCCATCGAGGGCGTGCAGTTCCATCCCGAATCCATCCTCAGCGAGCATGGCCACGCCATGTTGAAGAACTTCCTGGAGCAGGTGCAGTGAAACCTATCGATTTGCGCAGTGACACCGTCACCCAACCGACGGCCGCGATGCGCGCGGCGATGGCCGCGGCCGAGGTCGGTGACGACGTCTTCCACGACGACCCCAGCGTCAATGCGCTGCAGGACCGCATCGCCGCGATGCTGGGCAAGGAAGCCGCGCTGTTCGTGCCGACCGGCACGCAAAGCAATCTGTGCGGCCTGATGGCGCACTGCGAGCGCGGCGAGGAATACATCGTCGGCCAGATGGCCCACACCTACCGCTGGGAGGGCGGCGGCGCGGCGGTGCTGGGCAGCATCCAGCCGCAACCACTGCTGCAGCAGGCCGACGGGGCCATCCCGATCGCCGACATCGCCGCGGCCATCAAGCCCGACGACGCGCACTTCGCGCGCACCAGGCTGCTGGCGCTGGAGAACACCTGGGGCGGCCAGGTGCTGCCGCTGGACTACATCGCGCAGGCCACGGCCTTTGCGCGCAGCAAGGGCCTGGCGACCCACCTGGACGGTGCGCGGTTGTTCAACGCGGCGGTGGCCGGCGGCGGCGATCCGCAGGCCCAGGCGCTGGCCATCGCGCAGCATTTCGACAGCGTCTCGGTCTGCTTCAGCAAGGGCCTGGGCGCCCCGGTCGGCTCGGCCCTGGTCGGCAGCCGGGCGCTGATCGCCCGCGCCCACCGCATCCGCAAGATGCTGGGCGGCGGCATGCGCCAGGCCGGCGTGCTGGCTGCGGCGGCGACTTACGCGCTGGACCACCACATCGAGCGCCTGGCCGACGACCACGCCAATGCCCGCGCGCTGGCCGAAGGTCTGCAGGGGCTGCCCGGCGTGACGGTCACGCCGCCGCAGACCAACATCCTGTTCGTCGATCTGGCACCCGAAAAAGCGGTCGGCGTCGTCGACCGCCTGCGCGCCGCCGGCGTGCTGTGCACCGGCCTCTACAAGCTGCGCTTCGTGACTCACCTCGACGTCAGTGCCGACGACATCGCCCGCGCGCTGCTCATCCTGCGTCAACACCTGTGAGCACGCCCGACATGCCCGCCCTGAACAGCACCATGACCGACAGCGAGGCGCTGACCCGCCTGATCGAACACCGCGAGATCTTCCACGACGAGATGCTGGCGCTGATGCGCCGCATCATGAGCGGCGAGATGTCGCCGGTGATGATCGCCGCGCTGGCCATCGGGCTGCGCGTGAAGAAGGAAACCGTCGGCGAGATCGCTGCTGCCGCGCAGGTGATGCGCGAGTTCGCGACGCCGGTGCCGGTCGCCGACCTCAGCCACCTGGTCGACATCGTCGGCACCGGCGGCGACAACTCGCACACCTTCAACATCAGCACCGCCAGCGTCTTCGTCGCGGCCGCTGCCGGGGCCCGCGTGGCCAAGCATGCGGGACGCAGCGTGTCGTCGACCTCGGGTTCGGCCGACGTGATGGAGGCGCTGGGCGCCAACATCATGCTGACGCCCGGCCAGGTCGCGCAATGCCTGGAAGAGACCGGCATCGCCTACATGTTCGCGCCCAACCACCACGCCGCGATGCGGCACGCCGCGCCGGTGCGCAAGGAACTGGGCGTTCGCACCCTGTTCAACATCCTGGGCCCGCTGACCAACCCGGCCGGCGCGCCCAACCAGTTGCTGGGCGTCTTCCACCCCGACCTCGTCGGCATCCTGGTGCGCGTGCTGCAGCGCCTGGGCAGCGAACACGTGATGGTGGTCCACGGGATGAACGGCATGGACGAGATTTCGCTGTCGGGCGAGACCGCCGTCGGCGAGCTGAAGGACGGCGAGGTCCGCGAATACACCGTCCACCCCAGCGACTTCGGCCTGCCGGTCTACGACAGCCGCGTCCTGAAGGTGGCCAACAAGGACGAGTCGGTGCAATGCATCCGGCGCGTGCTGGCCAACGAAGACGGTCCGCTGCGCGACATCGTGCTGCTCAACGCCGGTGCCGCGTTGCACTGCGCCGGCGTGGCCGCGACGGTGGCCGACGGCGTCAAGCTGGCCCGCGAGGCTGTGGCCTCGGGCGCGGCGGCGGCCAAGCTGAGCCAGTTCGTCGCGGTCAGCAAGCGGTTCAAGGCGGTCTGAAATGAGCGACATCCTCCAGCGCATCGTCGCCGTCAAACACGAGGAACTGGCCGTCGCCAAGGCCGCGCGCAGCCTGGCCAGTTGGAGGGCTGAAGCCGAAGCCCGGCGTGACGTGCGCGGCTTCGAGGGGGCGCTGCGCGCCAAGATCGCCGCCGGCCAGGCCGCCGTGATCGCCGAAGTGAAGAAGGCCAGCCCGAGCAAGGGCGTGCTGCGCGAGCACTTCGTGCCGGCCGAGATCGCGGCCAGCTACGAAAGCGGCGGTGCGGCTGCCTTGAGCGTGCTGACCGACGAGCGCTTTTTCCAGGGCTGCACGGCCTACCTGCAGCAGGCCCGTGCGGCCTGCGCGCTGCCGGTGCTGCGCAAGGACTTCATGGTCGACGAGTACCAGGTCGTCGAAGCGCGGGCGCTCGGCGCCGACTGCATCCTGTTGATCGCCGCCTGCCTCGGCGACGCGCAGATGGCCGACCTCGAAGCCTGCGCCCACGGCCTGGGCATGGCCGTCTTGGTGGAAGTGCACGACGGCGCCGAGCTGGACCGCGCGCTTCGACTGAAGACGATGCTGCTGGGCATCAACAACCGCAATCTGAAGACCTTCGAGGTGACGCTGGGCACCACCATCGGCCTGCTGCCGCGTGTGCCGACAGATCGCCTGCTGGTCACCGAGTCGGGCATCCTGAGCCGCGCCGACGTGCAGCGCATGCGCGCGGCCGAGGTCCACGCCTTCCTGGTCGGCGAGGCCTTCATGCGCGCCGCCGACCCGGGCGCCGCGCTGGGCCAGCTGTTCACTTGAAGCGGCTGCCTGTGGCGGTGCCAGCGGCGCTGCCCCTGTCAGGGCCGCTGGCCGCGCAGCTGGACGCCGACTTCGGCGACTGGCAACCGCTGCTCGACGCCTGGCGCCGCAGCCCGGCAGGGCAGGCCTTGATCCAGGCGGTTGACCAGCGCGTCAGCGACGGCGCCGTCGTCTACCCGGCGCAGGTCTTCCGTGCCTTCGCGCTGACGCCGCTGGCCCGCACCCGCGTGCTGATCCTGGGTCAGGACCCGTACCACGGCCCTGGTC
Source organism: Betaproteobacteria bacterium (assembly GCA_947453725.1). Taxonomy (GTDB): domain Bacteria; phylum Pseudomonadota; class Gammaproteobacteria; order Burkholderiales; family Burkholderiaceae_C; genus Rubrivivax. The sequence goes on from CANGHH010000020.1 coordinate 69,441, forward strand.
AGGCCGAGGGCCTGGCCTTCTCGGTGCCGGCGGGGCAGCGCATCCCGCCGAGTCTGCGCAACCTCTTCAAGGAACTGCAGCGCGACCTCGGTCTGCCGGTCCCGGCGTCGGGCAGTCTGGTGGCCTGGGCCGAACACGGCGTGCTGCTGCTGAACACCACGCTGACTGTCGAAGACGGCCAGGCCGCCAGCCATGCCAAGCTGGGCTGGCAGGTGCTGACCGACGCGGTCTGCCAGGCGCTGTGGTCCGACGCGGCACCGAAGGCCTTCCTGCTGTGGGGCGCGCATGCACAGGCCCGCTTGTCGCGCCGGCCTGCCGCTGGCGCCCAACACCTCGTCCTGTCCGCCAACCACCCGTCGCCCTTGTCGGCCTTGCGGCCGCCGCAGCCCTTCATCGGCTGCAAGCATTTCAGCCGCGCAACGGCCTTCCTGGCTGCCGCCGGGCGCTGCGGCAAACTGGGGGGCTTGGACGAATCGCCGTTCGTGCTATAGTGGCGGGCTCTCCGGAGGGGTGCCCGAGTGGCTAAAGGGGGCAGACTGTAAATCTGTTGGCTTACGCCTACGGTGGTTCGAATCCACCCTCCTCCACCAGAGAGACCCTGCCAAGTTGGACGCTTGGCAGGGTGTTGTGCCGGGGCATCAGTGCCGGGGCGTGGCGGGAGTAGTTCAATGGCAGAACCCTAGCCTTCCAAGCTAATGACGCGGGTTCGATTCCCGTCTCCCGCTCCAAGGAAGGTTGTTTTCAGCATCGTCGTTACGGGTCTGGCCATGTGGTGCCAGCGTCGCCAGACCCGTAACGATGCCCATGTGGCTCAGTGGTAGAGCACCCCCTTGGTAAGGGGGAGGTCGCAGGTCCGATTCCTGCCATGGGCACCACCAATTCAGTCGACTTGACATTAGTTTTAGCCAGGAGCGATTTCAAATGGCAAAAGGTAAATTCGAACGGACCAAGCCCCACGTGAACGTGGGCACGATCGGTCACGTGGACCACGGCAAGACGACGCTGACGGCGGCGATCACGTCGGTGCTGGCGGCGAAGTTCGGTGGCGAGGCCAAGGCCTACGACCA
>CANGHH010000021.1 GCA_947453725.1 Betaproteobacteria bacterium
CGAGGCCAGTGCCGTCGCCGAGGCCCTGGCCGCCCTGCAGGGCCGGCTCGACGGGCCGGCGGCACGGGCCGCCGCCCGGCCCTGGGTGCAGGCCGTGCGTGAACAGCCGGCGCCGTTCTGGGCGATGGAGTCGCTGCTGCGCGAATACCCGATCAGCAGCGCCGAAGGCCTGGCCCTGATGCGGCTGGCCGAGGCGCTGCTGCGCGTGCCGGACGCCGAGACGGCCATCGCGCTGACCGCCGACCAGCTCGGCCGTGGCGACTTCGACGGCAGCGGCGGCGCAGGCAGCCTGCACCCGCTGCTGACGCAGCTGTCGGCCACCGCCATCTCGCTGAGCAAGCGTTTCCTGCCGGACGGCGCCGATTCGAGCGCCAGCCCGCCTGGGCTGCTGCAGCGCCTGGGTGCACGCGGCGTGGTGGCGGCGTCCGTGCGCGCCCTCCAGCTGCTGGGCCGGCAGTTCGTGCTGGGCCGCAGCATCCAGGCCGCGATGGGCGCGGCCGACGCCGCACGCCAGGGCGCTGCGGCGCTGCGCTACAGCTACGACATGCTGGGCGAAGGCGCGCGCACCGAGGCCGACGCTGCGCATTACCTGGCCAGCTACCGCGATGCCATCACCGCGATCGCCGGCGGGCGCGTGGCCCTGTCACCGGTGACGGCCGACGGCATCAGCATCAAGCTCAGCGCGCTGTTCAGCCGCTTCGAGGAAGCCCAGCGCGAACGCGTCCTCGCCAAACTGCTGCCGCGCCTGCTGTCGCTGGTCGATCAGGCGGCGCAGGCCAACCTCAACCTCACCGTCGACGCCGAGGAAAGCGACCGGCTGGAGCTGTCGCTGGACCTCTTCGAAGCGGCTGCCCGCCACATCGCCGTGCACTGGCCGCAATGGCCAGGTTTCGGCCTCGCCGTGCAGGCCTACCAGACCCGCGCGCTGGCGGTGGTGGACGAGGTGGCGCGCATCGCCCAGCGCCACGGCCTGCGCTTCATGGTGCGGCTGGTCAAGGGCGCCTACTGGGACGGCGAGATCCAGCGCGCGCAGGAAGGCGGCCTGCCGGGCTACCCGGTGTTCACCCACAAGCAGCACACCGACATCGCCTACCTGGCCTGCGCCGGGCGGCTGATCCACCACCGCGCGGTCCTCTACCCGCAGTTCGCCACCCACAACGCCGGCACCATCGCGGCCGTGCTGCAGATGGCCCGGGCTTGCGGTGCCGGCTTCGAGCTGCAGCGCCTGCACGGCATGGGCGAAGGCGTCTACCGCGAGGTGCTGAAGGACGGCAGCCTGACCTGCCGGGTCTACGCGCCGGTCGGCGAGCACCGCGACCTGCTGGCCTACCTGGTGCGACGGCTGCTGGAAAACGGCGCCAACTCGTCCTTCGTCCACCAGCTGGTCGACGCGACGGTCAGCGCCGAGGCGCTGCTGGCGTCGCCGCTGGCGGCCCGCGCCGAACCGGCCTTGCCCCAGCCGGCCGCGCTCTACGGCGAAGCGCGCGCCAACGCCAGCGGGGCCGACCTGGCCTGCCTGGCGATGCGCCTGCCGCTGGAGACCGCCGTCGCTGCCACCCGCCTGGCGCCCGTGGCGATGGCTGGCAGCGCCGAGGTGAGCGCCGCGATGGCCCGCCTGCAAGCTGGCTTCGAGGCCTGGAACGCCCGCCCGGTGGCCGAACGCGCGGCCCTGCTGCGCCGCGCCGCCGACGCGCTGGACGACCGCCGGCCCGAGTTCTGCGGTCTGTTGGTGAAGGAAGCGCACAAGACCCTGGGCGACGCCGTCGCCGAGGTGCGCGAGGCCGTGGACTTCTGCCGCTACTACGCCAGCCAGGCCGAGGCAGGTCTGCAGGATCAGCTGCTGCCCGGCCCGACCGGCGAAAGCAACCGCTTGCGCCTGCATGGCCGCGGCGTCTTCGTCTGCATCAGCCCGTGGAACTTCCCGCTGGCGATCTTCGCCGGCCAGCTCGTGGCCGCACTGGTCGCCGGCAACACCGTGGCCGCCAAGCCGGCCGAGCAGACGCCCGTCGTCGCCCGGCGCTTCGTCGCGTTGCTGCACGAGGTCGGCGTGCCGCTGGACGCCGTGGCCTGCCTGCATGGCCTGGGCGAAACCGTCGGCGCCGCGCTGGTCGCCGACCCGCGCACGGCCGGCGTCTGCTTCACCGGCAGCACGCCGGTGGCGCGGCTGATCAACCGCAGGCTGGCGGCGAAGGACGGTCCGATCGTGCCGCTGATCGCCGAAACCGGCGGGCTGAACGCGATGGTGGTCGACAGCACCGCGCTGCCCGAGCAGGTCGTCGACGCCGTCGTGCAGAGCGCCTTCCGCAGTGCCGGCCAGCGCTGCAGCGCGTTGCGCCTGCTCTGCGTGCACGAGGCCATCGCCGATGGCGTCATCCGGATGCTGCGCGGCGCGCTGGCGGAGCTGGTCGTCGGCGACCCGGCCGAGCGGGCCACCGACGTCGGGCCGGTCATCGACGACGAGGCCTTTGCCGGCATCAGCGCGCATCTCCGGCGCCTGCGCGGCAGCGCCCGGCTGCTCGGCGAGACGGCCGTGAGCGCCAGCTTCCCGCGCCTGATCGCGCCAGTGGCTTTCGAGATCGACCGCATCGCCGACCTGCAGGCCGAGATCTTCGGCCCGGTGTTGCACGTCGTCCGCTGGGGGGGTGAGGTGATGGACGTGGTGCGCCAGGTCAACGCGCTGGGCTACGGCCTGACACTGGGTGTCCAGACGCGCATCGACAGCCGCGCCCAGCGCATCGCCGACGCGGCGCGGGTGGGCAACGTCTATGTCAACCGCAACATGATCGGCGCGGTGGTCGGCGTCCAGCCTTTTGGCGGTTCAGGCCTCAGCGGCACCGGCCCGAAAGCCGGCGGGCCGCACTACCTGCTTCGCTTCTGCAGCGAACAGACGTTGACCATCAACACCGCAGCAGCCGGCGGCAACGCCGAACTGCTGGCGGGGTTCAATTCAAGTACATCCCCAGGTAGCGCCGGCCCTTGCTGACGGCGGCCGGGTCGGGGCAGGCTTCGAACCAGGCGATCAGCTGCAAGCGGGCCTTCTCGCGGTCGGGCTTGCCTTCGGCCCTGTCGCGCATCACCACGTCCAGCAGCTGTTCGAAGGCGGCGTCGAAATCGCCGGTCCAGGCCTGGATGGCGGCCAGCTGGAACCGGGCTTCGAAGTCACGCGGGTTGGCCTGGATGCGCGCGGCCAGCGCCGCCGCATCGCCCGGCGGCTGGTTGGCCGCCAGTGCGATGCGCGCCAGCAGCTGGCTGTGGCGCGGACCGGCGTCGGCCGGCAGGGTGTCCAGCAAGCCGCGGGCCTGGTCGAAGGCACCCAGCGCGATCAGGTGCTCGGCCATGTCGAGGTTGGCCGCCGGGTGCTCGGGCTCGATCGACAGCGCCTGGCTCAGCAGGTCCAGCGCGGTCTCGTGGTCGCTCGCCTGCGCGGCCTGCTCGCGCAGCGCGTCCACCGTGACGCCTTCGGCCGCTTCCGGCGCACCGGCGGGCAGGTGCTTGTCGAGGAAGGCACGGATCTGGCCCTCGGGCAGCGCGCCGGTGAACTGGTCCACCGGCCGGCCGCCGATGAACAGCACGACCAGCGGGATGCTGCGGATGCGCAGCGCGGCGCTGATCTGCGGCGCCTCGTCGGTGTTCAGCTTGGCCAGCAGGAAGCGGCCGCCGTAGGCCTGCACCAGCTTTTCCAGCACCGGCCCCAGCGACTTGCAGGGGCCGCACCAGGGCGCCCAGCAGTCGAGCAGGACGGGCACCTGCATCGACGGTTCCAGGACGGCGGCTTCGAAGTCGGCTTCGGTGACGTCGAAACTGAGGACGGGTTCTTCAGGCTGCTGTTGCATGGGCTTGCTCTGGATGGGGAATGAAAAATGCCCCGCTGGGCGGGGCATTGTGGCTGGGCGCGATGGCCCGCGCGCTCAACGCTCGCGACGCGGGATGCCGGTCGGCGTGCTGTTGCCCGACAGCATGAACACCGTGTAAACGCCCTGGCCGACCAGGTTGAACGGTGTCGTGCTGGTGGTCTGGTACAGCGGGTCGGACGCCGTGGCCGAGGTCACCTGCAGTTGCACCGAGGAATTCGAGTTCGCGGTGGCGTAGATCGAGGCCGATCCGGCAGTGACGTTGGAGGCCAGTGCCAGGTAGTCCACCGACAGGGTCAGGGGGTCGGAACCGAAGATGCCGTTGACCAGGCGCACCTTCACGCGGGTGGTGGCGCTCGGCAGCCGGTTGTCGTCGGTCAGCACCAGCAGTTGGCCGCTGGCGGCCGTGCCGTAGGACAGCAGCGTGTAGTCGGCGCCCGCGGCAAAGGTGCGTGACCCGGTGCTGTAGGGGTTGCCGTTGATCCGCATCGTCAGCGTGTTCGAGCCGGCGTCGACCAACGCGTAAGGGCCGACCGAGGGCGAACGCAGGCTGCCCACCAGCGTGGTGGCGCCGAAGCTGGACGACACATTGCCGGCGCTGTCGACGCTGGCCACCACCCGCACGCGGGCCTTGGTGTTCTTCATCGCGGTGACGGGCCCTTGCTGTTCGACCAGGGTGCCGTTGACCAGCACACCGCCGCTGCCGGCCGTCAGGACGATGGTGTTGAACTTGGCGCTGGCCAGGACGATGGACGCGATGTCCAGGCGCAGGTCGTTGGGGTCACCGGCGCCGGTGATGCGCAGGCGGTAGGTGCCGGCCGAAATCTCGCGAAATCCGCTCAGGCCGCCGGAGGCCAGCGCGCTTTGTGTGGCGGCCGTTTCGCCCAGGTCGGCGGTGGCGGCGGTGATGTAGACGTCGAGGGCCCCGGTGTCGGTGGTGGCGTTGAACATGCGCACGCGGGTGTTGCCGCTGGCGATGGTCGTGCTGTCTTCGTCTTCCGGCAGCGTGGACAGGCGCAGGGAGGTCTGGCGACCCCAGACCACGGCGGTGTAGTGCGCGTCCTTGGACAGCGAATACGAGCCCGTCAGCAGGGTGGCGCCGTCGCCCCCGGCCTTCACGTTCAGCGTGTAGGTGTTGGCTTCGAAGCTGGTGGCCGGCGTGACCGCGTCGATGGCCACGGCACTGAACTGCTTGGTGTCGCCCGTGTACAGGTCGATGGTGGCCAGGTCGTTGGTGGCGTTCAGCGTACGGATCGTGGTCTGACCGCTGCTGCCACTGCCGCTGCTGCCGCAGGCAGCCAGAACGAGAGCAGAAGCAACCGTGGCCAGCAGGGCCAGCCGGCGGGTGAGAAAAGCAGATGTCATCGAAGGTCCTTGGAGGGTGCCGGTTCAGGACGGGATTGCAGCGCCAGGTTCGTCATGCACGGTTTCCGCCCGGCTTTGGATTATGACTTGGCGTGACCGCGGGGTGGCAGCCGATGCGTTACGCCGCAACCGGCGAGCCTCACGGGCCCTGCCGCCCCTTGTTTGTGGCGTCATGCCGCGTCATGTGCCGACACAGGACAGGCGTGCCCAGGGGCGCGGCACGGCGCTACGCTCAGGGCATGGAGTCCACCAAGCCCTACCACCTGTTCGTCGTCGAAGACGACCCCGCGATGCGCGACATGCTCAGCGCCTACCTCGAAAAGCAGGGCATGGCGGTGACCAGCATGCCCAGCGCCGAGGACCTGATGCGGCGCATCCACCGCCTGCGCCCCGACCTGGTGGTGCTCGACGTGTCGCTGCCCGGCGAATCGGGCCTCAGCGCCTGCCAGCGCCTGCGCGCCGACGGCGACCGCGTGCCCATCATCCTGCTGACCGCGCGCACCGAGGAGATCGACCGCGTGCTGGGCCTGGAAATGGGCGCCGACGATTACCTGGGCAAGCCCTTCTCGGCGCGCGAACTGCTGGCCCGCATCCGCGCCGTGCTGCGCCGAGTCAGCAGCACGCCCGGCGTGCCGATCGCCTTCGACCGCGACGTGCCGATCGGCCCTCACACCTTCGTGCCAGCGACCCGCAGCCTGCACAGCAGCGACGGCGTGACGCGCGTGCTGAGCACCGTGGAATACGCGATGCTGGCCGAACTGGTGACCAGCCCCAATGTGCCGATCTCGCGCGAGCGCCTGCTCGCCGTCTCGCACGAACGCGGCGATGCGCTGCTGACGCGCACCGTCGACGTGGCCGTGATGCGACTGCGCAAGATCGTCGAGCCCGACCCGGCGATGCCACGCTACATCCAGACCGTGCGCGGCCACGGCTACATGTTCGTGCCGCAGGCCCAGGCCCCGACGCGGGCGGCCTGAGATGGGCCTGTTCGGGCCGCGCCGGCCCTGGTCGCTGGTGCGGCGGCTGACCGGCGGCGTGGCGCTGATCGCGGTGGCTGCCTTCGGCGCCCAGGCCATCGTGCTGGGCCTGTGGCTGTCGCCCGTGGCCGAAGACATGGCCGGCCTGGCAGCCGAGCAGGCACTGGCTGCCCAGGCAGCGCTGGCGGCGGTGCCGCCCGGGCAGCGCGCCGAGCTCGCGGCCCAGTTGTCTTCGGGCCGCGTGCGGGTGACCGCCGAGCCGCCGCCCGGTGCCCAGGCCTTGATGGGTACGCCGCCGGCGTCGGGCGAGGGCGAGATCACCTTGCAGCGTCGCTCGGGCCCGGTCATCGAAGCGCGCTTCCAGGGCCGCGTCGGCGAGACCTTCGCCGCCGTCTTCCGCCTGCCAGTCGACGGCCAGGACTGGTGGCTGGTGCGCGAATACAGCGCGGCGCAGGGCGCGGTGTCGGGCACGCTGGCGGTGTGGCTGCTGATGCTGGCGCTGGCCACGGTGGGCGCGCTGCTGGTCTCGGTGCGGCTGATTGCGCGCCCGATCAGCCGGCTGGCCGACGCGATCACGCAGCAGACCTCGCAGCACCACGCGCAGCTGGTGCCGCTGCCCGAGCGCAAGGATTCCAGCGCCGAGCTGCAGTCGCTGGTGCGCGCCTTCAACGGCCTGGCGCAGCAGGTCAGCACCGCCGCGCAGGCCCGCCAGCAGCTGCTGGCCGGTGTCTCGCACGACCTGCGCACGCCGCTGGCCCGCCTGCGACTGCGCGCCGAAACGCAGTGCGAACCGGCGGTGGCCGAAGCCCTGACCGCCGACCTGCACGCGCTGGGCCGCATCGTGGACCAGTTCCTGGCCTATGTGCAGGGCGACGGCGGCGCGGCGCTGGGCACGGCCGAGCCGCTGGACCGCACCGTGCGCGACGTGGTGCTGCGCTATGCGCCCAGCGGCCAGGCGGTCAGCGCGCACATCGAACCGGTGACCCTGGCGCTGCCCGACCTGGTCGTCCAGCGCCTGCTGGTCAACCTGATCGACAACGCGCTGGCCTACGGCCAGGCGCCAGTGGAAGTCAGCTTGCGGGCCACGCCCGGGGGCGCGGCGCTGTGCGTGCTCGACCACGGTGCCGGCATGTCGCCGGCAGACTTCGAACGTGCCCAGCAGCCCTTCGTGCGCTTGACGAACGCGCGCAGCGAACTGGGTCATTGCGGGCTGGGTCTGGCCATCGTGGCGCAGATGGCCCGTCAGCTGGGCGGGCAGCTGCGGGTGCAGCGTGATGCCGACGGGCGTTTCGCGATCGTGCTGACGCTGCCGCTGCGCTGACGCCAGGGTGGCGTGGCTGTCGCCCTGCGCAACAGGCCTTCACGCCGGCTGCACCGTGCCGACCGCGCCTTTGCGTCGCCCCTTGCCCGGCGCAGCCCCTCCTTTCCGCTCACGGGTAAAGGCCGCGCTCTTCGCGTGCCGTCAGGATGCGTTCGCAGGCCACCGCGAAGGTGGCGGTGCGCAGCGTGATCTGGTGCTGGTCGGCGGTGTCCCAGATGTGCTTCAAGGCGCCGGCCATGATCTTGTCCAGCCGCAGGTTGATCTCGTCTTCGCTCCAGAAGAAGCTGCTGAAGTCCTGCACCCACTCGAAGTAGCTGACCGTCACGCCGCCGGCGTTGCAGATCACGTCGGGCACGACCAGGATGCCGCGGTCGGCCAGGATGTCGTCGGCGGCCGGCACCGTCGGGCCGTTGGCGCCTTCCAGCACCAGCCGGGCCAGGATGCGCTGGGCGCGCGCGGCGGTGATCTGGCCTTCCAGCGCGGCCGGGATCAGGATGTCGCAGGCCACATCCCAGAAGGCCTCGTGGTCGATGGGCAAGGTGGCCACATCGGCACCCGGGAAACCGCCGACTCCGCCGCTGGCCTTGACGTGGGCCATGAGGTCGGCCATGTCGAAACCATGGGCGTTGAAGATGGTGCCAGTGTGGTCCTGGGCGGCGACGATCAGGCCGCCGGCCTGTGCGAACAGCTCGGCCGCTGAGGCGCCGACATTGCCGAAGCCCTGCACCGCGATGCGGGCGCCGTTCAGGTCGAGGCCCAGGCGGCGCGCCGCTTCACGGCCGGTGACGAAGACGCCGCGGCCGGTGGCCTTGATGCGGCCCAGGCTGCCGCCCAGGTGGATGGGCTTGCCGGTGACCACGCCGGTGGCGGTGGTGCCGGTATTCATCGAGTAGGTGTCCATCATCCAGGCCATGATCTGGCCATTGGTGTTGACATCGGGCGCCGGGATGTCGCGCTGCGGGCCGATGATGATGCCGATCTCGCTGGTGTAGCGCCGCGTCATGCGCTCCAGTTCCTTGTGGCTGAGCTGCTTGGGGTCGACGCGGATGCCGCCCTTGGCGCCGCCGTAGGGCAGGTTCACCGCGGCGCATTTCACGGTCATCCAGGCGCTCAGCGCCATCACCTCCTCCAGCGTCACGTCGGGGTGGAAGCGAACGCCGCCCTTGCCCGGGCCCCGGCTCAGGTTGTGCTGCACCCGATATCCCTCGAAGTGCGCCACGTCGCCATTGTCCAGCTCGATCGGCACGTCGACGATCAGCGCGCGCTTGGGCCGCTTCAGCGTCTCCACCCAGCGCGCCAGATGGCCCAGGTAGGGCACCACGCGGTCGACCTGGCTGAGGTAGGTGCCCCAGGGGCTGTTGGCCGTGGGCTGGACGTAGGACAGGGGCGAGGGCTGGTGCGGGTTGGACATGGTCTTCCTTGGAGGGTGACGGCGTCGTTGCGGCCTGGGTGACCACTCTAGGTCGGCAGCGGCCGGCTGTGTCGCGGCGGGCCATGCCACCTTTGCATGCGGGCTGCGCCCGCGCGTCATCGCCGGCTTCCGCCGGGGCGCTGGCTACACTGCCGCGCATGACGAAGAGCAGCGTGGCATTCATCGGCGGCGGCAACATGGCGTCGGCCCTCATCGGCGGTCTGTTGCGGGCCGGGCGATCGGCGCAGGACATCGTCGTCGTCGAGCCGCTTGAAGCCCAGCGTGTGCGCCTTGCCGGGCAGTTCGGCGTTCAGGCCCAGGCCAGCGCCGACGCGCGGCTGGCCGCCGCCGGCCTGGTGGTCTGGGCCGTCAAGCCGCAACTGTTCGCCGAGGCCGCGGCGCCCTGCGCGCCCTACGTCAGCGCCGCGCTGCAGGTCAGCGTGATGGCCGGCGTGCGCAGTCAGGCTGTCGTTGGCGCCAGCGGCAGCGAGCGTGTGGTGCGCACCATGCCCAACACGCCGGCGCTGATCGGCCAGGGCATCGCCGGCCTGTATGCGCGGCCCGAAGTCGGTGTCGCCGACCGCGCCGAGGTCGAGGCACTGTTCGCGCCCACCGGCCAGGCCCTCTGGGTGGCCCGCGAGGACGACCTCGACGCCGTCACCGCACTGTCCGGCTCGGGCCCGGCCTATGTCTTCTTCTTCATCGAGGCGATGGTCCAGGCGGCCACCGAGATGGGCCTCAGCGCTGAACAGGGCCGGCAACTGGCGCAGGCCACCTTCGCGGGCGCCGCGGCGCTGGCCGAGCAGTCGCCCCTGTCGCCGACCGCGCTGCGCGAGCAGGTCACCAGCAAGGGCGGCACCACCCACGCCGCCATCACGTCGCTGCAGGAACAGGGCGTCGGGCCGGCCTTCGTGAAGGCGCTGCACGCCGCCCGTGCGCGGGCTGAAGAACTGGGGCGCGCCGCGGGCTGAAGGCCGGCGCCGCTCAGCGCAGCGCCAAGTCGGCGGCGGTGCCGGCGAAGACCGCGCAGCCCACCCAGTGGTTGAGCCGGAAGGCCTTGAAGCAGCCGTCGCGGCTGCGCTGGCGAATCAGCCGGTAGTGCCAGACTGCCTGACCGGCTGCGGCGGTGATGCCGGCGCCGAACAGCCAGCCCAGGCCCAGCGAACGGCCGATCAGCGCCCAGCTCAGCAGGTAGACGGCGTAGCAGCCCATCACGGCGCGCACGTCCCAGCGGCCCAGCGTGATGGCCGAGGTCTTCATGCCGATGCGCAGGTCGTCGTCGCGATCGACCATCGCGTATTCGGTGTCGTAGGCCAGCACCCAGAACACGTTGGACAGCAGCAGTCCCCAGGCCTGCAGCGGCACCGCGGCGTTCAGGGCCTGCCAGCCGAAGCTGGCGCCGCCCAGCGCGGCGGCAAAGGCCATCGGGATGCCGAAGCTGAAGGCCAGGCCCAGCACCGCCTGCGGGATGCCCAGCACCCGCTTGGCGTAGGGGTAGAGCAGCGTGACGGCCAGCGCCGGGAAGGACAGCGCGATCGCGCTGGGGTTGGTGCTCAGCACCAGCGCGAAGGCGGCCAGCGCCAGCACCGCGCCCAGCGCCATCGCCTCGGGCGCGCGCAGCGCGCCGCGCGTGACCGGCCGCTGCGCGGTGCGCTTGACGTGGCGGTCGAAGTCGCGGTCGGCGACGTCGTTGGCGCAGCAACCGGCGCTGCGCATCAGGATGGTGCCCAGCGTGAAGACGATCAGCAGGTGCCAGCCCGGCCAGCCGTCGGCGGCGATCCACAGCGCGCTGAGCGTGGGCCACAGCAGCAGCAGCCAGCCGGCGGGGCGGTTCCAGCGAACCAGGTCGAGGTAAAGGCCCAGGCGGCCGGGCGTGACGGCGATGGTGTTCACAGCGCTGAATTATCCAAGCGGGCGGCGGTGGCGCTGCCCGCGTTCACCCTTCCAGCTGCTTTTGGAACACCAGCCCAGCGTGCTCGCGCAGCGCATGGAACTTGATCTTCGGCCAGTTTTCCTGCATCGCCCGCAACTCGCCGGCGAATTCCAGCAGCACGGTCGGCGCGTTGACCGCGTCCAGCGCCACGCGGTGGGCGTTGCCGTCGATGAAGCGCTGCAACTCGCGCTCGTCGGCCGCCGCGCCGGCGCCGGTTTCACAGGTCACCCAGCGCGCCACGTTGTAGCGCGCCGGCATGATGCGGGCCTTGCAGCCGTATTCATGTTCCAGCCGGTGGGCGACGACCTCGAACTGCAGCTGGCCGACGGCGCCCAGCAGCAGCACGCTGCCGGCGACCGGTCGAAAGACCTGGATGGCGCCTTCTTCGCCCAGCTGTGTCAGCCCTGCGCGCAGCTGCTTGGTCTTCAGCGGGTCGGCCACTTCCACGCTGCGGAACATCTCCGGCGCGAAGAAGGGCAGGCCGGTGAACTGCAGGCTTTCGCCTTCGGTGATCGTGTCGCCCAGCTGCAGCACGCCGTGGTTGGGGATGCCGATGATGTCGCCGGCGAAGGCCTCTTCCAGCAGTTCGCGACGCTGGCTCATGAAGGTGACGACCGTGTTCGGCCGCAGTTCCTTGCCGCTGCGCACCACCTTCAGCCGCATGCCGCGTTCGAAGCGGCCGCTGGCCACGCGCAGGAAGGCGATGCGGTCGCGGTGGGCCGGGTCCATATTGGCCTGGATCTTGAAGACGACGCCGGTGAACTTGGGCTCGTCCGGGTGCACCACACGCTGGATGGCCGTGCGATCGCCGGGCGGCGGCGCCAGGTCGACCAGCGCGTCCAGCACCTCGCGCACGCCGAAGTTGTTGACCGCCGAGCCGAAGAACATCGGCGTCTGCTTGCCGGCCAGAAAGGCGGCCTTGTCAAAGGGCGGCGCGGCGTCGGTCAGCAGGTCGATCTCGCCCTCGGCCTGCTCGTACTGCATGCCGAAGCGCTCGGCATACGCCGGGTTGTGCAGGCCCAGCAGGATCTCGTCGGCCGCGCCCGCGCGGTCTTCACCGGGGCTGAACACGCGCATCTGCTGCTCGCGCAGGTCCATCACGCCGTGGAAGGCCTTGCCCATGCCGACCGGCCAGGTGAAGGGGACCACTTCCATGCCGAGCTCGCGCTCGATCTCGTCCATCAGCGCCAGCGGGTCTTTCACCTCGCGGTCCATCTTGTTGACGAAGGTCAGGATCGGCGTGTTGCGCGCGCGGCAGACCTGCAGCAGGCGCCGCGTCTGCGGCTCGACGCCGTTGGCGGCGTCGATGACCATCAGCGCCGCGTCGACCGCGGTCAGCACGCGGTAGGTGTCTTCGGAAAAGTCCTGGTGGCCCGGCGTGTCGAGCAGGTTGATCACGCAGTCGCGGTATTCCATCTGCATCACGCTGGACGCCACCGAGATGCCGCGCTGCTTCTCGATCTCCATCCAGTCGCTGGTGGCGTGGCGGGTGGCCTTGCGCGCCTTGACGCTGCCGGCAATCTGGATCGCACCCGAGAACAGCAGCAGCTTCTCCGTCAGCGTCGTCTTGCCCGCGTCGGGGTGGGAAATGATGGCGAAGGTGCGCCGGCGGCGCACCTGGTTGGCAAGATCGGCAGACATGGCAGCAGCCGCAGCGCGCGGGGGCCGTTGCGGCAGGGGTGTGCAGGGGAAGGGCACGATTATCGCGGCGCCGCGCCGGCGGCTGGCGCCGCTATGATGAATCGAACGTGCCGCAGTCCCCGAACCCATTGCCTCCACCCGCCCCGGTCCGGGACCTGCCCCAGCGCTTGCGGCTGGAAACCCGCGACCTGCACGGGCTGAGCGAGCGCAGCGGCGTGATGGCCGACTTGCTGGACGGGCGGCTGTCGCGCGGCGCCTACGTGACCCTGCTGCGCAACCTGCACGCCCTCTACGCGGCGCTGGAGGCGGCGCTGGCGCGCCACCCCGACGAACCGGCCCTGCTGGCCCTGGCCTTGGCGCCGCTGCACCGCACGTCGGCCCTGGCGGCCGACCTGACCGCGCTCGGCGGGCCGGGCTGGGCCGAGACGCTGCCGCTGGCGCCCAGCGCCCAGGCCTATGCCCAGCGTCTGCAGGCACTGGCCGACCGTGACCCGGTCCTGCTGGCCGCCCACGCCTATGTGCGCTACCTCGGCGATCTGCACGGCGGGCAGGCGCTCAAGCGACTGGTCGAGCGCAGCCTGTTGAGCGGCGCCGACGCCGTGCCGCACGGTGCGACGCGTTTCTACGACTTCGGCAGCCCGGCCCAGGTGCTGGCCCTGCGCGCGGATTTTCGCGCCGGCCTGGCCCGCATCAAGGTCGACGCCGCCGACGCCGACCGCCTGGTGGCCGAGGCGCGCTGGGCCTTCGACCGGCACATCGCCTTGTTCGCCGAATTGGCGGCGTCGGCCCAGCCGGCGCTACCGGCCTCAGCCTGAGAAGCTGCGGATCTGCGCGTACAGCGCAGCCGCCCGCTGGGCCGAAACTTCCAGTTCTTCCAGCAGGCGCGGCACGGCCGGGCCGGCGCCGGCATCGGCGATGTCCATCGCGGCCAGGCTGGCATTGCTGAGGATGGCGCCGATGACCTCGTCGGTCTGGCGCGCCTCGGCGCCGGTGATGCGCAGCGAGGCCTCGAGCTGCTGCCGCGCCTGCGCCGTACGGTGCACGTCGCTCAGGTCGGCCAGGGCCACGATGTAGCCGAGCAGCTGGCCGTCGCGCCCCGTCACGGCCTCGGCACGAACGGCGACTGGCAGACTGCCGCCCTGCGCCATGCGCAGCGCCCATTCGCCGCGCCAGGGCTGCACGCCCAGCCCGTCGAAGACGCGCCGCACGCCGCCTGCTTCGTGGAACAACTCGGTGACCGGCATGCCCGCCTCGGGCGGCGGGACGGCGCCGCCGCGCAGCGCCGCGCAGGCCTCGTTGGCGAACAACAGCTCGCCGCGCGGGTTGACCACCAGCACCGGCTCGCGCGAGCTGCCCACGGTGGCGCGGATTTCCTGCAGCTGGCTCTCGGCGATCAGCAGCCGCACCGCGTGCACCTGCACGATGATGTCGACCAGCGCCACGCCGATGGCCCGCGCCATCACGCGCTCGGCCGGCGTCCAGGGCAGCGCCGTGCCGCGCACCAGCTCGGACCAGGCCTCGAAGCTGCGCCGGGGCGACAGCTGCAGCGGATCCTTGCCCTCGGCCGGCTTGTAGGGGTCGCCGGCCCAAGTGACGGTGAGCAGCTGTTCCTTGCGGAACCACATCAGGTAGTCGGGCCGCGAGGTCGACAGCTTCACCGCCATCACGCCGCAGGCCGTCGGCGTGAGCGCAGCCAGGCTGGGCTCATCCTTGCCAATGGCATAGCAGTCGAAAGGCGATTCGAAGGTTTGGCCTTCGACCCAGCGCAACAGCGCGCGCAGTTCGGGGGAGGACGGCACCTCGCCGGTGGTCAGGATCTCGTCGCCGTGGAACAGCGCGCTGCCGGTGGCCGCCAGTGGCTGCAGCAGCGTTCGCGGGTTGCGGAACAGCGCCAGCCGCCAGTCGCCTTCGGTGGCGGTGGCCTCGATCAGCCGCTGCTCGAGCCGGCGCACCATCAGAGCCACCTGGGCGTGGGCGTAGTTCTCGATGGCGGCAATGCGCGTGGAAGCCACCTCGGCCAGCAGGTCCACCGCCGAGCGCAGCGACAGCCGCAGCCGCCGCGGGCTGTAGTGGTGGGCGGCGATCAGCCCCCACAGCTTGCCTTCGCGGACCAGCGAAGCCACCAGCGTGCCGGTGACGCCCATGTTGCGCAGGTACTGCAGGTGCAGCGGCGACATGCTGCGCAGCTGGCACAGCGACATGTCCAGCGGCGCGCCCGAGTCGGGGCGCAGCGCGGGGCACAGCGCTTGCGGTTCGTCGTCGACATCGCTCAGCACGCGCACGCGGTTGCGCAGGTAGAGCGCGCGCGCGCGCTGCGGGATGTCGCTGGCCGGGTAGTGGTGGCCGCGCAGCGACTCCAGCCGGGGGTTGCGCGCCTCGGCGACGATCTTGCCGTGGCCTTCGGCGTCGAAGCGGTAGACCATCACGCGGTCATAGCCGGTCATGTCGCGCAGCACCTGGACGATGCTGTCCTGCAGCGCTTCGAGGCTGGCCGACGCCGTGAATCGCTGCACGCCAGCGGCCAGCACGCGCTTCAAGGTGTCGGGCTCCAGCGCCAGCGCCGGCGTGCCACGGGGCGGTGGATCGACCGGTTCCAGTTCGATCACCACGCCGCCGCCGGGCGGTCGGTGCACGGCACCTTCCAGCGTGCGCCGGGTGGAACCCTCGCCAACGCAACACTGCAGCGGCAGCGGCTCGACGCCCAGGTTCGGCAGCGCGCGTGTCAGCACCGACAACAGGTCGCCACCCAGGGCGTTCAGCGGCTGATTCAGCAGGCTTGCGGCAGCGTGACCGAGCACCGCCTGGGTGTTGGCGCTGGCCTGGATCACCAGCAGGCCGGGCAGGCTCAGCAGCAGCAGCGCGCCTTGCGGCTGGACCGAGCCCGCGAGGTGGATCAGTTCGCGCTCGCAGTTGGTGAGATCGGCCTGGCCGAAGGCAGGGCTGTCCACGGTCAGGAGCGCCAGCAGCCGGGTTGTTCAGGGGTCCGATTCACCATGCCGGCAAGTTAGCACAGGCTGTCGGGCCGCCACTCATCGTTTGCGCGCAGGCTGCCTGTGCTTTGCATCCGATCAGCCCGTCGCCACCGACGACAGGCGCACCACACCGGGCAAGGGGCAGGCGACGATGCAGTTGCGCAGCGCGGCGATGGCCTCGTAGCGCGGGAACGTGCGCCGCCAGGCCAGTACCACGCGGCGGCTGGGCACCGGGGCGCTGAAGGGGACGTAGCGGATGTGCGTCTGCTGTTCGGCCGGCACCGACAGCTGCGGCACCACCGTCACGCCCATGCCCGAGGCCACCATGTACTTGATGGTCTCCAGCGAACTGCCCTCGAAGCTCTTGCGGATGCCTTCGCGACCTTCGACCGCCGGGCTGGCGAAGCGGGCGTATTCGGGGCAGACCTCGAGCACATGGTCGCGAAAGCAATGCCCAGTGCCGAGCAGCAGCAGGGCTTCCTGCTTCAGCTCTTCGGCACTGATGCTCGTTCGCTGCGCCAAGGGGTGCTTGGCAGGCACGGCGGCCAGGAAGGGCTCGTCGTAGAGCGGCGCGATGGCCAGACCGGTGTCAGGGAAGGGTTCGGCCATGATGGCGCAGTCGAGTTCGCCGCTGCGCAGCATCTCGAGCAGCCGGGCGGTGAAGTTCTCCTGCAGGATCAGCGGCATCTGCGGCACGCGGTCGATGGCCACCCGCACGAGGTCGGGCAGCAAGTAGGGTCCGATCGTGTAGATGATGCCCAGGCGCAAAGGCCCGGAGACCGGGTCCTTGCCGGTCTTGGCGATCTCCCGGATGGCCTGCGCCTGTTCCAGCACCAGCTGCGCCTGGCGGACGATCTGCTCGCCCAGCGGCGTGGCGCTGACCTCGCTGGCGCCGCGTTCGAAGAGCTTCACGTCGAGCTCGTCTTCCAGCTTCTTGATGGCCACGCTGAGCGTCGGCTGCGCCACGAAGCAGGCCTCGGCCGCGCGGCCGAAATGCTTCTCGCGCGCCACGGCGACGATGTACTTCAGTTCGGTCAGGGTCATGGCGCTGATTATTCAGCGCCCGTCGCCTTGGCGGTCTGGCGCGTGGCATATGCACGCTTCAGGCTGGCTTACGGGCTGGGGGCCCCTGGTTCGCGGGGGGTGTGCAGGCCCCGAGCAAAGGATGAAGCAGGCATGCTCGGCCGCCCGCAGCCCCCTGGGGCTGCCTATGCCGAGGTCTCGTTGTGAACATCCCGCCCTTCCCGCCTGCCACCAGCCGCCCCCCTGCGCCGGGAGCGGGTGCCCAGGGCTATCGCCTGTCGTCCGACGAATTGCACGCCGGCCTGGATGTGCGCGCCCTCAGCCTGACGGCGCTGCCTGCCGAACTGGTCGCCGAACTCTTTCGCCTGCGCAGCTGCTGGGGCGAAACCTTCGGGGTGACCGGCCCCGGGGCAGTCGACTGACAGGGCGGCTCAGGCCTTCAGGAAATCGGCCCGGCTGGCCAGCCAGCGCGCGGCGTGGGCCGCTGCGGCCTGCGGGTGCTGCTGCATCAGCATCGGCGCGGCGGCGCGGGCCTGTTGCAGCAAGCCGCTGTCTTCGGTCAGGTCGGCAAAGCGCAGCAGCGCGTCACCGCTCTGGCGCGCGCCCATGAATTCGCCCGGTCCGCGGATCTCCAGGTCGCGACGCGCAATCTCGAAGCCATCGTTGGTCTCGGCCATGGCCTGCAGCCGCGCCTTGCCGGTCGGCGACAGCGGCGTCGCGTAGAGCAACACGCAGACACTGGCCACCTCGCCGCGGCCGACGCGCCCGCGCAGCTGGTGCAGCTGCGCCAAGCCGAAGCGCTCGGCATGTTCGATGACCATCAGGCTGGCGTTGGGCACGTCGACGCCGACCTCGATGACGGTGGTCGCGACCAGCAACTTCATCTCGCCGGCCGTGAACAGGGCCATCACCGCCGCTTTCTCGGCGCTGGCCATGCGGCCGTGCAGCAGGCCGACCCCCACGCCGGGCAGCGCGGCGCTCAGTTCAGCGTGGGTCGCGGTGGCGTTCTGCAGGTCGAGGTGTTCGCTCTCCTCGATCAAGGGGCAGACCCAGTAGACCTGACGGCCGCGCTGCACCTCGTCGCGGATGCGGTCGATGACGCCCAGCCGCTTGCCGTCGGCGAAGAGCTTGGTGACGATCGGCGTGCGGCCCGGTGGCAGTTCGTCGATGGTGCTGACGGCCAGGTCGGCGTAGTAGCTCATCGCCAGCGTGCGCGGGATGGGCGTCGCACTCATCATCAGCAGGTGGGGTTCCAGAGCCGGGCCCCCAGGCTCCGGCCGCTGGGCTTCGAGCTTCTGCCGCAGCGCCAGCCGCTGCGCCACGCCGAAACGGTGCTGCTCGTCGACGATGGCCAGCCCCAGCCGGGCGAAGGCGACGTCGCCCTGGATCACGGCGTGGGTGCCGACGACCAGCATCGCTTCACCGCTGGCCACCTGATCGACCATCGCCGTGCGCGCCCGGCCCTTGCGGCTGCCGGTCAGCCAGGCCACGGTCACGCCCAGCGGCTGCAGCCACTGGATCAGCTTGCGGAAATGCTGCTCGGCCAGGATTTCGGTCGGCGCCATCAGCGCGCACTGCCAGCCGGCGTCCATCGCCACCGCCGCGGCCAGCGCCGCGACCACCGTCTTGCCCGAGCCGACGTCGCCCTGCAGCAGGCGGTGCATCGGAATCGGCCGCGCGATGTCGGCTTCGATCTCGGCCACCACGCGCTGCTGCGCGCCGGTCAATCTGAAAGGCAGTGCGGCCAGCAGTTTCACGGCAAGGCCGTCCCGCGCCGGCTGCAGCGACGGCGCGGCCAGCGTGGCGCGTTCGGCCTGGGCTTGCAGCTGCGAGATCTGCTGGGCCAGCAGTTCCTCGAACTTCAGCCGCTGCCAGGCCGGGTGGCTGTGATCTTCCAGCGCCTCGACGGCCTGGTCGGCGCCCGGCTGGTGCAGCAGGCGCAGCGCCTCGCGCAGCGGCGGCAGGCCGGCGGGCACCACGCCGGCCGGCAGCAGTTCGTGCAGCGGCGCGCGCGCCAGGCCCGAAGCCACGGCCTTGCGCAGGTAGGTCTGCGGCAGCTGCGCCGAACTCGGGTAGACCGGCGTCAGCGCGCGCGGCAGCGGCGTGTCGGGCGTGACCGCGCGGCACTCGGGGTGGACCATCTCGCGGCCGAAGAAGCCGGCGCGCACCTCGCCGCGCGCGCGGACCAGTTGCCCCGCGGCCAGCGCCTTCTGCTGCGCCGGGTAGAAGTTCAGGAAGCGCAGCACCAGTTCGCCGCTGTCGTCGGCCAGGCGCACGACCAGCTGGCGCCGCCCGCGTGCCTCGATGCGGCTCTCCAGCACCCGGCCCTGCACCTGCGCGCTCAGTCCGTCGCGCACGCCGCCGATGGGCGCGATGCGGGTTTCGTCGACGTAGCGCATCGGCAGGTGCAGCGCCAGGTCGATGTCGCGCTTCAAGCCCAGCTTGTGCATCGCCTTGGCCGGCCCTGACAGCTTCGCGGCCGGCGTGGCGACGCGGGCTGGGGCAGGGTCGTGCGCGGGTTGGTCTCGGGGCATGGAACAATTTTGACCTTCGCTGGCGTCCGCCCGCCCGCAGCCTTACCCTGTCGCGACATGAACCAGCCGCCCGACCGCGAGTACACCCTCGCCGACTTCGATTTCACGCTGCCGCCCGAGCTGATCGCCCAGCACCCGGCGGCCGAGCGCAGCGGCTCGCGCCTGCTCGACGGCAGCGGCGCGCTGCCGGTGGACCGCCGCTTCACCGACCTGCCCGGCCTGCTGCTGCCCGGCGATCTGCTGGTCTTCAACGACACCCGCGTCATCAAGGCCCGCCTGCGCGGCGAAAAGCCGACCGGCGGCTCGGTCGAGGCGCTGGTCGAGCGGGTGCTGCCGGGCTTCGAGGTGCTGGCCCACCTGCGCGCCAGCAAGAGCCCGCGCGCCGGCACCATCGTGCGCTTCGCCGACGCCTTCGACGCCCAGGTGCTGGGTCGCGCCGGACCCGAGGAAGCGCTGTTCCACCTGCGCTTCCCGGCCGACCCGCTGGCGCTGCTGGAAGCGCATGGCCATGTGCCGCTGCCGCCCTACATCACGCACGCCGACACGGCCGACGACGTGTCGCGCTACCAGACGGTGTTCGCCGCCCGCCCCGGCGCGGTGGCCGCGCCGACGGCCTCGCTGCACTTCGACGAGGCGATGCTGGCCACGCTGGCGGCGCGCGGCGTGCAGCGCGCGGCGGTGACGCTGCACGTCGGCGCCGGCACCTTCCAGCCGGTGCGCGCCGAGCGCATCGCCGAACACCGCATGCACAGCGAGTGGTTCGAGGTCAGCGCGGCCACGGTGGCCGCCATCGAGGCGACGCAGGCCGCCGGCGGCCGGGTCGTCGCGGCGGGAACGACGACCTTGCGGGCGCTGGAATCGGCCGCGCGCGGGGGTGCCCTGCAGGCCGGTCGGGGCGAGACCGACATCTTCATCACGCCGGGCTTTGCCTTCCGCGTCGTCGACGCGCTGATCACCAATTTCCACCTGCCCAAGAGCACGCTGCTGATGCTGGTCAGCGCGCTGGCGGGCCACGACCACGTGCGGGCGCTGTACCGCCACGCGGTGGAATCGCGGTATCGCTTCTTCAGTTACGGGGACGCGATGTTCCTGCGCCGCAGCCGCTGAAGGCAGGCGGCGACAATCTGCCGGATGCTTCAATTCGATCTGCTGAAAACCGAAGGCCACGCCCGCCGCGGCCGCCTGACGCTGAACCACGGCGTCGTCGAGACCCCGGTCTTCATGCCGGTGGGCACCTACGGGACCGTCAAGGGCGTGATGCCGCGCAGCCTGGAGGAGATGGGCGCCGAGATCATCCTGGGCAACACCTTCCACCTGTGGATGCGGCCGGGGCTGGACGTCATCCAGCAATTCGGCGGCCTGCACCGCTTCGAAGGCTGGCAGCGCCCGATGCTGACCGACAGCGGCGGTTTCCAGGTCTGGAGCCTGGGCGAGATGCGCAAGATCAGCGAGGAAGGCGTGCGCTTCGCGTCGCCGGTGAACGGCGACAAGCTGTTCCTGACGCCCGAGGTCAGCATGCAGATCCAGACCGTGCTGAACAGCGACATCGTGATGCAGTTCGACGAGTGCACGCCCTACGAATTGAAGGGCCAGCTGACGACCGAGCGGGAAGCCCGCGTGTCGATGGAACTGAGCCTGCGCTGGGCGAAGCGCAGCCGGGATGAATTCACGAAGCTGGCCAACCCGAACGCGCTGTTCGGCATCGTGCAGGGCGGCATGTTCGAAAACCTGCGCCAGGAATCGCTGGACGCGCTGGTCGAGATGAATTTCCCGGGCTACGCCATCGGTGGCGTCAGCGTCGGCGAACCGAAGGACGAGATGCTGCGCATCATGGCGCACACGCCGCACCGCCTGCCGGCGGACAAACCGCGCTACCTGATGGGTGTCGGCACGCCGGAAGATCTGGTCGAAGGCGTGGCCCAGGGCGTCGACATGTTCGACTGCGTGATGCCGACGCGCAATGCCCGCAACGGCCACCTCTTCACGCGCTTCGGCGACTTGAAGATCCGCAACGCCAAGCACCGCAGCGACGAGCGCCCGCTGGATACCACCTGCAGTTGCCACACCTGCCAGGCCAGCACCCTGCCCGGCGGCCTGGCGTCGGGCGGTTTCAGCCGCGCCTACCTGCACCACCTGGACCGCTGCGGCGAGATGCTGGGCCCGATGCTGGCCAGCATCCACAACCTGCACTACTACGTGAACCTGATGCGCGAGGTGCGGCTGGCGCTGGACGAAGACCGCTTCGAGGCCTTCCGCGCGCAGTTCAAGGCCGACCGCGCACGCGGCATCGACTAGGACCCGGCATGCCTTGGCTGCGCGCGCTCTTCGCCTTCCTGGCGGCGCTGGTCATCCTGTTCGAGGAATGGGGCTGGGAGCCCCTGCAGGCCGGCATCGCGCGGCTGATCCGCGCGCTGAAGCTGGACCGCCTGGAGCGGCGCATCGCCCGCCTGCCGCCCTATGTCGCGCTGGTCGTGACCTTCGCGCCAGTGCTGCTGGCGGTGCCGGTCAAGCTGGCGGCGGTGTGGCTGATCGCCCGCGGCAAGGCGCTGCTGGGGCTGGCGCTGATCATCGGCGTCAAGGTCATCGGCACGGCCGTGCTGGCCCGCCTGTTCGCGCTGACCCAGCCCACCTTGATGCAGCTGGGCTGGTTCGCCCGCCTGCACGGCCGCTGGATGGCCTGGAAGACGGGGCTGCTGGACTGGGTGCACCACATGCCAGCCTGGCGCTGGGCCCACGCCGTGACCGACCGGGTGCGCCAGGCCCTGCGCGACTGGCGATGAGCCCGCCGCGGGCCTGTCACCAGAACTGCCAGTTGCCGGTGGCGACCACCCAGGCCGCCAGCGCGCCGTTGGTGACCGCGTGGGCGATCACCGGCAGCCACAACTTGCCGCTGCGGATGTAGAGCAGTGCGTAGGCCAGCCCGGCGACGATGGCCGCCAGCCACAGCGTGTGGGCCAGCACGAAGAGAAAGGTCGAGATGACGATGGCGCGCGGGCCCACCGTGGCCGGCGGCACGCCTTCGAACACCGGGTCCTGCACCCAGCGCATCAGGAAGGACCGCCAGAACAGCTCTTCCATCACCGGCACCAGGACCGCCGCGCCCAGCGTGCGCACGGCGATCAAGGGCCATGCCAGCTGGCCGTCGGCGCCGCGGCCGACGAAGGCCGGCGCGGCGTCCACGCTCAGCTTCATCCACGGGGCGTCGAGCTGGATCCACAGGCCGAACACGGCGGCACCGACGGCCACGGCGGCCAGCGCCTCGCGCAAGGTGGGCAGCGATTGCCGGCCGAGTTCGCCGTAGTCGCGCCACCAGGCCAGCAGCAGGCCGCCGACCAGCAAGACCTGCAGGCCGTAGAGCCAGCGCGTGTCGAAGCCCCAGCTGGCGTCGAGCGGCGCCCTTTGGCGCAGGAAGAGCAGGGCCATGAAAACCGCGAAAGGCGCTGCGCGCACGACCGCCGCGCGCCTGAAGTCCAAGCCGGCCATCGGTGGGCGCGCCGGTCAGGCCTTGGCCGAGCGCTCCAGCGCGCTGCGCGCGCCGTCGAACTGCGCCAGGGCCTGGGCCAGGTAGGGCATCACGGGCTGCAACTCGTCGTGCAGGGTGTGCGGCGGGTTGGCGATGAAGACGCTGCTGCCCAGCATGCCGAAGCCGCGGGCGTCAGCCTGCGCGACGGTCAGTCGGGCGTTGAGCCAGCCCTTCTTGGCGCCGGCGTCGGCGGCGGCCTTCAGGCGCTGCGGCAGCTGCGCCGCTTCGACCAGCTGCAGCTGCGGCAGCCAGATGATCACCACGCAGTCGGGGAAGCGTTCCAGCGCCTCGCGCAGCGCGCCGAGCACGCGCAGATAGTCGGTCTTGATCTCGTAGGGCGGATCGATCAGCACCACGCCGCGCTTGGTGGTCGGCGGCAGCTGCGACTTCAGCGAGGCGTAGCCGTCGCCCTGCTTGACCTCGACGCCGGGCACCTCGGCCATGTAGCTGTCGAGGATCTTGTGGTCGGTCGGGTGCAGCTCGTACAGCCGCAACTGGTCCTGCGGGCGCATCAGCGCGCGCGCAATGGCCGGCGAGCCCGGGTACTGGATCAGGCCCTTGTTGCCGTTGAATTCGCGCACCAGGCGCACGAGCTCGGCCAGCGGCGCGGGCAGATCGGTCTTGTCCATCAACACCGCAATGCCCTGTTCGAACTCGGCGCGCTTCTTGGCGTAGTCGCCCTGCAGGCTGTAGCCGCCGGCGCCGGCGTGGGTGTCGATGTAGCGCCAACCCTTGTCCTTGAGGTTCATGTGGTGCAACACCGCAGCGAGGACGGTGTGCTTGAGCACGTCGGCGTGGTTGCCGGCGTGGAAAGCGTGGCGGTAGGCGAGCATGGGCGGATTGTGCGACGCCGCCGCGGTGTCCTGGCGAACGGTGGGCCCGGCGGGTGTGGATTAGGCTAGTCGGCATGAGCACCATCTTCGACCCCATCCGCATCGGCCGCATCGACCTGGCCACCCGCATCTGCATGGCCCCGCTGACGCGCAACCGCGCCAGTCCTGGCCAGCTGCCCAACGACCTGATGCGCCAGTACTACCAGCAGCGCGCGAACCCGGCCACCGGCGCCGCCCTGATCATCACCGAGGCCAGCCAGATCTGCCCCGAAGCCCAGGGTTACCTCGACACGCCAGGGATGTTCAACGCCGAACAGGTTGCCGGCTGGCGGCGCATCACCGAGGCTGTGCACGCCGAGGGCGGGCGCATCGTGATCCAGCTCTGGCACGTCGGCCGCATCTCGCACGTCTCGCTGCAGCCGAACGGCCAGGCGCCGGTGTCCAGCACGGCCGTCGCGGCCAAGGGCAAGACCTACATCGCCGGCGGCTTCGCCGACGTCTCGGCGCCGCGCGCACTGCGCAGCGACGAGTTGCCGGGCATCGTCGCCCAGTACCGCCAGTCGGCGCTGCTGGCGATCGAAGCCGGCTTCGACGGCGTCGAGGTCCACGCCGCCAACGGCTACCTGATCGAGCAGTTCCTGCGCGACAGCATCAACGACCGCACCGACGGCTACGGCGGCAGCATCCCGAACCGCACCCGCCTGCTGCGCGAGGTGATGAGCGCGGTGGCCGATGCCATCGGCGGCGACCGCACCGGCCTGCGCCTGTCGCCGGTCACGCCGGCCAACGACGCCGGCCCCGACAGCGACCCGCAGGCGCTGTACGGCCACGCGGTGGCCGAACTGGCGCCGCTGAAGCTGGCCTTTCTGCATGTGGTCGAAGGCGCCACCGGCGGCCCGCGCGACATCGCGCCTTTCGACTACGCCGCGCTGCGCGCCCGGTTCACCGGCGCCTGGATGGTGAACAACGGCTACACGCGTCAGATGGCGCTGGACGCGGTGGCCAGCGGCCGCGCCGATCTGGTGGCTTTCGGCAAGCCCTTCATCGCCAACCCCGACCTCGGCCGGCGCCTGCGCGAGGACGCGCCGTGGAACGCGCTGGACACCAAGACACTCTACGGCGGCGGCGCGGCCGGCTACACCGACTACCCGGTACTGGACTGAGTGGCCCATGGAAAGTACCTGTTACGAATGTTTGACATTCGTAACTTCGCTACCTAAGGTACCGCCCACACGCAACAAGCAGCCCGCTCACGGGCCGGAGACAAGACCGATGAACACCTGGACCCCGGTGATGCGCGCCGCCCTGATCGCCCTGCTGCCGCTGGCGGCTGCCTGGCCCGCTGCGGCGGCCGATCTGCCAGCCACCAAGATCCTCTTCGTGGGCAACAGCTACACCTTCGGCCGCGTCGACCCGGTGATGAGCTACAACGCCGCCGCGGTACACGACCTGACCAAGGCCTTCAACGACATCAGTCCCACCGGCACCAACAGCTACCCCATCGGCACGGTGGGTTTCGGCTCCTTCGAACAGCACCCCTGGGGCGGCGTGCCCGGCATCTTCAAGAAGATGACCGACGAGGCCGGGTTGAACTATGACGTGTCGCTGTCCACGCGCAACGCGGCCACGCTGCGTGGCCAGTTCCTGAACACGGCCAATGCCGCCTGGGACCTGCGCGGCAACGTCGCCAGCCAGAAATGGGACAGCGTGGTGCTGCAGGCCCAGAGCGACGAGCCGCTGCCTTTGGGCAAGGGCAAGAACGCCAACCCGCTGACCTTTGCGGCCTATGCCAACCAGTTCGAGAAGTACATCCACACCGGGCGCGTGGACGGCACCTTGTCGGTTGCCAACGGCACCGTGAGCTATACCGAGACCCAGCTGTTCGGCTCTCTGGCCGGTTGCACCAGCACCGGCCTGACATCGGGCAGTTGTGGCACAAGCCGCGTGGTCCCGCTGAACGCCAACTTCAACGCCAGCACGAAGGTCTACGTCGAGGAAACCTGGGCGCGCCCAGACATGGTCGAGGCGCACAAGGTCACGACGCCCGATTTGAACAGCGCCAACGGCGCGCCCATCGTCGACACGACCGGCACTGGCGGCGCGAGCGGCACGGCGGCCACGCTGTACTACACCAGCGCGGCCAGCACGGCGGCCAACCTGGCGGCGATGACGGCCGACATGCACGCCGCCTTCTACGGCCTGGCCGCGGCGAACAGCGGCATCACCGGCGTGATCCCGGTCGGCGACGCCTTCCAGCGCGCCGTGGACCAGGGCCTGGTGCTGGGCAGCGGTTTCTACAAGGCGGACGGCACCTTCGTCGAGCCGACCAACGGCACGATCAACCTGTGGTGGCTGGACCGCACGCACGCCAGCGTGTACGGCTCTTACCTGAGCGCGCTGACCACCTTCGGCCGCATCACCGGGCTGGACCCGCGCGGCCTGGGCGCGGGCGAGCTGGCCGGCGCCGACCTGGGCATCAGCGCCAGCGTCGTGCTGGCGCTGGAAGCCGTCGCCGCCGAGCAACTGGGTTTTGCCGCAGCCGTGCCCGAACCCGCTACCAGCGCCTTGATGGGCGGCGGCGTGCTGGCCTTGCTGACGGCCGCCAAGCGCCGCCGCGCGCAGCGCTGATCAGGCCCGCGCCCGGCTGCGGAACAGCTCGCGGATGTTCACCTGGCGCGGCCCGGGCCGCAGCGTGATGGCGTCGCCGGCCTGCACGCTGCCGGGCTCCAGCACCGCCAGGTAGCTGCCGCAGAAGCCCGACTGCACCATCAGCCGGGCCGCCTGCTGGAAGCCCAGCGCAGCGTTGAACTTGAAGCAGGGGTAGCGCGGCTCGCTGACAGCCAGCGTGCAGTGCGGCAGCACCAGCTGGTCGCCGACCCACAGGTCGGTTTCCAACAGGCCTTGCAGCAGCAGGTTTTCGCCCATCAAGCCGGGCGGCAGGGTTTCGTCCCACAGGCCGACCTGCGCCTGCGCGCGCACCGTCTGCCAGAACGGCAGGTGCTCGGCCGGGTAGGCGTAGACGGCCTTGGCCAGCCCGCCGTGCACCGTGAGATCGGCCTGCTCATCGCCGGCCAGCCCCATCGCGCCGACCGCGACGGGCCCCGTCACCGGCAGCTTGGCCGTGGCCGTCAGCACCTTGCGCCCACTGATCAGCGCTTCTCGCGCCTGCCCCTTACTGACCCGGATCACCTGCATACGACCTTTCCTTGCGCCGGCGGCACCTCGCCGCCTTGTGCATCACGTCATGACGAAAACGCATGAACCCCATCAGGCAAGTGGTTACCACGCGATTACATTGCGCCCACAATCGGCCCCCCTGCATCACATGCCGGCATTTTCGGCCGGGGGCGGTATTGGGTGAGCCCCGTTCCTGTGGCCTCAGATTGAAGGCCGACAGGCTTGCGGGTCTCACCCAATCGCGTTTTGACTTTGCCTTGATTGGAGCTTCCATGAACCGTCCCTCGCTTGAAGGCCTGCGCCTGAATGTGCCCGCTGATGTCCAACACCAGCGCCTCGTCGATTGGGTGGCCGAGGTCGCCGCGCTGACCGAGGCCGCCGCCGTCCACTGGTGCGACGGCAGCGCCGAAGAGTACGACCGCTTGTGCGCGCAGTTGCTTGCCGCCGGCACGATGATGAAGCTCAACCCCGAGCTGCGTCCCAACAGCTACCTGGCGCGCAGCGACGCCGCCGACGTGGCGCGCGTCGAAGACCGCACCTTCATCTGCAGCGCGAACCAGGAAGACGCCGGCCCGACCAACAACTGGATGGCCCCGGCCGAGATGCGCGCCCTGCTGCAGACCGGTGAAACCGCGCTGTTCCGCGGCGCCATGAAGGGCCGCACGATGTACGTCGTGCCCTTCAGCATGGGCCCGCTCGGCAGCCACATCGCGCACATCGGTGTCGAACTGACCGACAGCGCCTACGTCGCCGTCAGCATGCGCACCATGACCCGCATGGGCAAGGGCGCGCTGGACGTGCTGGGTGCCGACGGCCACTTCGTGCCCTGCGTCCACACCGTGGGCGCGCCACTGGCTGACGGCCAGAAGGACGTTCCCTGGCCCTGCAGCACCACCAAGTACATCGTCCACTACCCGGAAACCAGCGAAATCTGGTCCTACGGTTCGGGCTATGGCGGCAACGCGCTGCTCGGCAAGAAGTGCTTCGCGCTGCGCATCGCCTCGAACATGGGCCGTGACGCCGTGAAGAACGACGGCAAGGGCTGGCTGGCCGAGCACATGCTGATCCTCGGCGTGACCTCGCCCGCCGGCAAGCAGTACCACGTCGCCGCGGCCTTCCCCAGCGCCTGCGGCAAGACCAACTTCAGCATGCTGGTGCCGCCCGCCGGCTACGAAGGCTGGAAGGTCACGACCATCGGCGACGACATCGCCTGGATCAAGCCGCACGACGACGGCCGCCTGTACGCCATCAACCCCGAAGCCGGCTATTTCGGCGTTGCCCCAGGCACGAACGTCCACACCAACCCGAACTGCATGGACTCGGTGCGTACCGACACCGTGTTCACCAATGTCGGCCTGACCGACGACGGCGACGTCTGGTGGGAAGGCATGACCGAGGTGCCGCCGCCCCACCTGATCGACTGGCAGGGCAAGGACTGGACGCCGGCGATCGCGAAGGAAACCGGCGCCAAGGCCGCCCACCCGAATTCGCGCTTCACCGTCGCTGCCAGCTACAACCCGGCGCTCGACAGCGAGTGGGACAACCCGGCCGGCGTGCCGATCGACGCCTTCCTGTTCGGCGGCCGCCGCAGCACCACGGTGCCGTTGGTGACCCAGGCCCGCAACTGGAACGAAGGCGTGTACATGGCCGCCACCATGGGCAGCGAGACGACGGCCGCCATCACCGGCCAGATCGGTGTCGTTCGCCGCGACCCCTTCGCGATGATCGCCTTCTGCGGCTACAACATGGCCGACTACTTCCAGCACTGGCTGGACCTGGGCGGCAAGCTGGCTGGCGAAGGCGCCAAGCTGCCGGGCATCTTCTGCGTCAACTGGTTCCGCAAGGGTGCTGACGGCCAGTTCGTCTGGCCCGGTTACGGCGACAACATGCGCGTGCTGGAATGGATCGTCAATCGCGTCGAAGGCCAGGCCGCCGGCGAGGACCACCTGTTCGGTGTCAGCCCGCGTTACGACGACCTGCGCTGGGACGGCCTGGACTTCACGCGCGAGCAGTACACGAGCGTCGCCAGCCTGGACAAGGCCGACTGGCAGAAGGAACTGGCGCTGCACGGCGAGCTGTTCAAGACGCTGGCCCACCACCTGCCCGCCGAGCTGCCGGCCATCAAGGCACAGATCGAGGCCCGTCTGGAAAAGGCCTGAGGCGGGTGGCCTGCTGGCCTGCAGGTCGGCAGGCCCTAGAGTCGGCGCGTGAAACTGCAACTCTTGTCCGACCTGCACCTCGAAACCGAGACCTTCGACCCGCAGCCCGCGCCGGGCGCTGAACTGCTGGTGCTGGCGGGCGACGTCGACAGCGGCTGGGGCGGCTACCAGCGCTTTGCCGGCTGGCCGGTGCCGGTCATCGTCGTGGCCGGCAACCACGAGTTCGACGGGCGCGATTTCGACGCGGCCCTGGCTGGCGTCCGTGCCGTCTGCACCGCGCTGGGCTTCACCTTCCTGGAGCGCGAAAGCACCCTGGTCACCGCCGCCGACGGCCGCCGCATCCGCGTGCTGGGCACCACGCGCTGGAGCGATTTCGACCTCTTCGGCGAAGCGCAGCGGCCGCGCGCCGAGCGCGCCGCCGCTTATTTCATGCGCGTCATGGGCACCAGCCGCAGCGGGCAGCCCTTCGACGCCGCCGCCGTGCGCCGCGAGGCGCTGGTCTGCCGCGCCTGGCTCGATGCCGAATTGGCGCGCGCCCCGCAGGGCCGCTGGGACAAGACCCTGGTGGTCACCCACTTCGGCCCCAGCCTGCGCAGCGCCGACACCCGCTACGGCCAGCAACCCGGCACCGCCAGCTTCTGCAACGCCGACGACGACCTGATCCCGCGCGCCGACCTGTGGCTGCATGGCCACCTGCACTGCCGCCACGACTACCGCATCGACCGCGCCGGCCGCCTGCCCAGCCGCGTCGTCTGCAACCCGCGGGGCCTGGCCGGGAAGGGCGAACAGGCAGGCCACGACCCGCTGCTGCTGATCGACTTCTGAGCGGCGTCAAATCGACCCGCTTGCCCGGTGCCACACTGCCCTTGCGGGTCACGCCGGCCCGCGACAGGAGCCTGACGATGAAGATCCTCGCCGCCGTTGATGGCAGTGCCTACACCAAGCGCATGCTGGCCTACCTGGCCGCGCACGATGAATGGTTGGGCGACCACCACGCCTACACCCTGCTGACCGTGGTGCCGGCGCTGCCGCTGCGCGCCGCCGCCGCCATCGACAAGGCCACGCTGCAGGCCTGGCACGACGAAAGCGCGGAGAAGGTCTTCAAGCCGCTGCGGACTTTCTTCAAGAAACAGGGCCTGAACGCCACCTTCGTGGCCCGCGTGGGGTCGCCGGCCGAGGTGATCGCCAGCACGGCGGCCCAAGGCGGCCACGACCTGCTGCTGCTCGGCTCGCACGGCCACGGCGCGCTGGTCAATCTGGTGACGGGCTCGGTGGCCACCCGGGTGCTGGCGCTGTGCAAGACGCCGGTCCTGCTGATCCGCTGAGGCCGCCGCGCGGTCTGCGGCGCGGCGCTCAGCGGCGCCGCAGACCGTTCAGGCAGGTCGACGCCACCCAGTCGACGATTTGCGCGTCCGTGAAAGCGCCGCCGGCTTTCAGGTAGGCCGGCACCGGGTCGCAGGCCCGCGCGAAGACGGTGTACAGCACCACTTCAGGCGGCAGTTGGGGGTCGATGTCGCCGGCGGCCTGCGCCTGCACGATCCAGCCGCCCAGGTGTTCGCTGACTTCCATCAGCAGGTCGAGGTAGACCCGGCTGGCCAACAGTTCGGTGCGCAGCGACGAGTTCTGCGACGGCACGGCCGGCATCTCGCCGGCCAATTGCAGCTTCAGCGCCCAGCGCACCACGGCCGCCAGCCGTTCGAAGGCGCTGGCGTCGCTGCGCGCGGCCTGCTGCTCGACCAGGGCCAGCGTGCGCTCCAGCAAGCGCACCATGGCGGCGGCGGCCAGCGCTTCCTTGGACGGAAAGTGCCTGTAGAGGCTGGCCTTGGCGATGCCGGCGTCGGCAGCCACCTCGTCCACCGTCATCAGGTCGAAACCCTTGTCGGCGAGCAGGCGGTTGACCGACGCGACGATGGCTTCCTCGCGCACGCGCAGGGTCTGTTCGCGGAAGGAAAGGCGGACCATGCGCCGAGTTTATCTGCCGGTTTTGACGCGGTTCCAGCCCGCCGGCGATCAGGCCGCCGGCTTGCCGCGCCCAGCCAGCCGCTGCATCCAGCCGGCGCTGCGTCCGGGCGGGGCTGGCGGCGGCGGCTCGTGGATCATCTCGTTCAGGCTCAGGTCCAGCCCGAAGGCGGTGCCGAGGTCGGCCGGGTCGTCCTGCACAGGGCGCCCGGTGGCGCGCCAGGCTGAAAACCAGCGGTTCGCGGGGGCAGCCTTGTTCATGTCGCTTGCCTTTCGGGTGCCGGGTCGGCAGCCTGTGCGTGTGTCGGGGTGTGACGGTGTGTATCTGCAGTGTCAGGGCAGGATGGGGCCGTCGCACGCCAGAACAGCGGTGCTCTTGTGTGGCAGTTCACGGTGATGGGCCCGGCGCGGGTGGTGAAGACCCCGCCGATACAATGCCGGCCCTTCCAGCCTTCCAGGACCGGCATGACGCCTCCATCCCCGCGCAAGGCACCAGCTCCCACCGGCAGCCCGCCGCAAACGCCGCCGCAAACGCCGTCGAGAAGCCCGGCCGTTGACCCCGACCAGGCCGACCAGGGCTTCGTCGCCATCGACTTCGGCACCTCCAATTCGGCGGTGGCCCTGCCGGGCGGCGATGGCAGCGGCGCCGACCACGGCGGCGTTCGCCTGGTCGAACTGGAACCCGGCCACCCGACGATGCCGACCGCGGTCTTCTACCGTGCCGACACGCCGTCCAACCAGATCGACGCCGAAAGGCTGTACGGCCGTGCCGCGGTCGCGGCCTATGTCGAAGGACTCGACGGGCGCTTGATGCGGTCGATGAAGAGCATCCTGGGCTCGTCGCTGCTCGATCAGGGCACCGACATCGGCGCCGGTCGTTCGGTGCGCTACCGCGACGTGGTGACGGGTTATCTGCGCCGCCTGAAGACGCTGGCCGAAGCCGAAGCCGGCCATGCGCTGGCCCGCGTCGTGCTGGGTCGCCCGGTGTTCTTCGTCGATGGCGACCCCAACCGCGACGCGCAGGCCCAGGCGGCGCTGGAAGCCGCCGCCCAGGCGGTCGGTTTCACCGAGGTGCAGTTCCAGTTCGAGCCGATCGCCGCCGCGCTGGACCACGAAAGCCAGGTCACGCGCGAACAGCTGGTGCTGGTCGCCGACATCGGCGGCGGCACCTCCGACTTCTCGCTGGTTCGCGTCGGCCCTGAGCGGCGCGGCCGGGTCGACCGGCGCGACGACATCCTGGGCAACCACGGCGTACACCTGGCCGGCACCGACTTCGACCGCCATGTCGAGCTGGCCAGCATCCTGCCGCTGTTGGGCTACCGGGCACGCCGCCCGCCGGTCAATTCGAAGAACACCAGCGAGGTACCGCGCGAGGTACCGAGCGGCGTCTATTTCGACCTCGCCACCTGGCACCTGATCAACACCGTCTATGCGCCCAGCCGCATCGCCGAGCTGCGCAGCATGAAGAGCTGGTACGCCGATCCGCGCCAGCACGCGCGGCTGATCACGGCGGTGCAGGAGCGCCTGGGCCATGCGCTCGCCGCCGCCGCCGAGCAGGCCAAGATCGACGTGGCCTTGACCGGCCGCGCCGACATCGACCTCGGCCTGCTGGAACGCGGCCTTCAAGCGAGCCTGCAGGAAACCCAGGCCGCTGCGGCCATCGAGGCCGACCTGGAACGCATCGTGCAAGCCGCTACCGAGACGGCGCAGATAGCTGGCGTGGACCCGGCGGCGGTGGACGTGCTGTATTTCACCGGCGGCTCGACCGGCCTGACGCCGCTGGTCGACCGCATCGCGGCCGGCTTTCCGGGCGCCGAGCGGGTGCGCGGCGACCGCTTCGCCAGCGTCGCGCAAGGGCTGGGCTGGCACGCCCGGGCGGTATTTGGCCCTGGCCGCTGATTACCGGTAGCCGCGTCGCGCCGGGCCCTTGGGCTGGTTGCTGCGCGGCGTGCGGTAGGCGGGCTTCACCGGCAGCCGCGGGCGCGACACGTCGGCGATCAGCATCAGCGCGCGGACGGTGTCCTGCACCGCTTCGCCGAGGTCGCTGGCCGGCTCCAGCGTCTCGATGACGGCCAGCAGCGCGTCGGCGTCTTCCAGGTCTTCGGCGTCGAAGTGCATGAACAGCAGGGCCAGCGGCTCGACCAGTTCGGGGTTGCTCATCGCCATGAGCGCCGGGAAGGCTTCCATCGCGGCGGCGAAACCGGCGACCCAGGGCAGCACGCACTCGGCCGGCGTTGCCGGGTGATCGGCAGCGTCGGCGGCTTCGGCGTCGTCGAGCTGATAGATCCACGGGTCGAACCATTGCCGTTCGGCGATGGCGCGCTCGAGTTCGGCATGGCGGCGCAGCACCAGCGCCTGCAGTTCCTGCACGGCGGGGCCGCCGGGCGCGGGGCGGCCTTCGATGTCGGTGACCAGCGGCAGCCAGCGCGTGGGCGGCGGGCGCTGCGGTTGCAGCAGCACGCCGCACAAGTAGCCGTCGAGTGCGCTGACGTCCAGCGCCTGCAGCGGCTCGGGCATTGCGTCGAGCAGGCTTTCCAGGCGCGCGATGTCGGCGTCGGTCAGCGGCGGTGCGGGAGGTGCTTGCGGCTTGGAGAATGTCACGGCATTTTCCCCAGGTTTGGGGATGGTCGGGCTGGAGGGCCGCCGATAAATTCAGGGCTATCGGTGGCGCGAAAGCAGGATTGTCCTGCAGCGCGGCACCCAAAGGCCCAACGATGTCCTCCTCGGAGGGCTTTCCCCAGCCCGCTGCTCGCGCAGCGGGCTTTTTTTTGGCTTCGATCGACATCGCTTCGCGGTAGGCGTCTGCCCGGAAGCGCAAGCGCTGGGCACCCCGGCGTCGGCATAGACTGTGCGACCCGTTTTCAGGAGACAAGCAGCATGGCCGCACCCGAAGCCTTCACCCAGACCGCCGACATCACGCACTGGATCGCCGGCCAGCCGCAGCGCGGCGGCGGCACACGCAGCCAGACGGTGTGGAACCCGACCACCGGCGCTGCCGCCCGCCAGGTGCTGCTGGCCAGCGCTGACGACGTCAACGCCGCGGTGGCCGCCGCCAAGGCCGCGCAGCCGGCCTGGGGCGACACCCCGCCGATCCGCCGCGCCCGCGTGATGAACAACTTCCTGGCGCTGATGAACCAGCACCGCGACACCCTGGCCGCGATGATCACCGCCGAGCACGGCAAGGTCTTCACCGACGCCCAGGGCGAGGTCATGCGCGGCATCGACATCGTCGAATTCGCCTGCGGCGTGCCGCAGTTGCTGAAGGGCGATTTCACCGACCAGGTCAGCACTGCCATCGACAACTGGACGCTGCGCCAGCCGCTGGGCGTGGTGGCCGGCGTCACGCCCTTCAATTTCCCTTGCATGGTGCCGTGCTGGATGTTCCCGGTGGCCATCGCCTGCGGCAATGCCTTCATCCTGAAACCGAGCGAGCGCGACCCCAGCGCCAGCATCTTCATGGCCCAACTGATGAAGCAGGCCGGCCTGCCCGACGGCATCTTCAGCGTGGTGCAGGGCGACAAGCTGGCGGTGGACACGCTGCTGACCCACCCCGACGTGATGGCCCTGAGCTTCGTCGGCAGCACGCCGATCGCCCAAACCATCTACGAGACCGGCGCCCGCCATGGCAAACGGGTTCAAGCACTCGGCGGCGCCAAGAACCACATGGTGGTGATGCCCGACGCCGACATCGAGCAGGCCGTGGACGCCCTGATCGGCGCCGGCTACGGCAGCGCCGGCGAGCGCTGCATGGCCATTTCAGTGGCCGTGCTGGTCGGCGACGTGGCCGACCAGATCGTGCCCAAGCTGGCCGAACGCGCCCGCGCGCTGAAGATCAAGAACGGCATGGAGCTCGACGCCGAGATGGGCCCGATCGTGACCCGGGAAGCGCTCGAGCGCATCGAGGGCTACATCGCCATCGGCGCGGCCGAAGGCGCGACGCTGGTGGTCGATGGCCGCGGTCACCGGGTGGCCGGTTTCGAGAACGGCTTCTTCACCGGCGGCACGCTGTTCGACCACGTGACGCCTTCGATGCGCATCTACAAGGAAGAGATCTTCGGCCCGGTGCTGGTCTGCGTGCGCGTGCCCGACTTTGCCGCCGCGCTGCAGCTCGTCAACGACCACGAATTCGGCAACGGCGTGGCGCTGTTCACCAGCGACGGCGGTGTGGCCCGCGAATTCTCGCGCCGCGTGCAGGTCGGCATGGTCGGCATCAACGTGCCGATTCCGGTGCCGATGGCCTGGCACGGATTTGGCGGCTGGAAGAAGAGCCTGTTCGGCGACATGCACGCTTACGGCGAAGAAGGCGTTCGCTTCTACACCAAGCAGAAGAGCGTGATGCAGCGCTGGCCGGCGAGCATCGCCAAGGGCGCCGAGTTCGCCATGCCGACCGCCAAGTGAAACCTTGAATCGAGCTGGGACCGACGATGAAACGACGTGAACTGATGGCTCTGGCGGGTCTGGGCCTGGGCGGCCTGGCCCGTGCGCAAGCCGCCGCGACCTACAGCGCCGACGACCTGCAGCATGCGGCCCGCCTGCGCGGGCTGGGCCTGGCCGACGGCACCGCCTGGGGGCTGGTGCAGCAGCTGTGCAACGAGGTCGGCGCCCGCCCGGCCGGCTCGGTCGGCGACGCCCAGGCGGCCGTCTGGGCGCAGGCCGCGATGCGCCGCCTCGGCCTGCAGAACGTGCGTGCCGAAAGCACGGCCCTGCGCGTCTGGCAGCGCGGCCCGGCAGCGGCCCGGCTGGTGGCGCCGCAGGCCCTGCCGCTGGTGATGGTGGCGCTGGGCAATAGCGTGGCGACACCCGAAGGCGGCATCGAAGCCGACATCGCCTGGTACGCCGACTTCGACGCGCTGAAGGCCGACACCAGCGACCGCGCGCGCGGCAGGATCGTCTTCATCGACCAGAAGACCGAGCGCTTCAAGGACGGCCGCGGCTACGGCGCTGCCGTGGTGGCGCGCGCGCAGGGCCCGATCGAAGCCGCCAAGCGCGGTGCGCTGGCGCTGGCCATCCGCAGCATCGGCACCGACACCGACCCCATCGCCCACACCGGCGCCACGCGCTACGAGATCGGCGTGCCGCGCATCCCGGCCTTCGCTGTCTCGGTGCCCGACGCCAACCGCCTGGCGGCCTTGAATGCCGATGGCAAGACCCTGCGCCTGCAGTTCACGCTGGCCTCGAAGAGCGACGTCGAGGCGACGACGCAGAACGTCATCGGCGAAGTGCCCGGCACCGATCTGGCCAACGAGATCGTCTGCATCGGCGGCCACCTCGACAGTTGGGACCTCGGCGTCGGCGCGGTCGACGACGGCGCTGGCGTGTCGATCACGGCCGCCGCCGCTGCCCTGATCGCCGGGGCCGGCCAGCGACCGCGCCGCACCGTGCGCGTGGTGATGTACGGCAACGAGGAAAACGGCTTCGACGGTGCCCGCCTCTACGGTGACCGCTACAAGGACGTGCCGCACCAGCTGATCGCAGAGAGCGACTTCGGCGCCGGCCGCGTCTGGCAGCTGAAGAGCCGCGTGCAGACCGCCGCGCTGCCGCTGGTCGAGCAGATCGGGCAGCTGCTGGCGCCGCTGGGTGTCGCATTGAGCGCGCCGTTCAACGACGGCGGCCCCGGCCCCGACGCGGCGGTGCTGATGCGCCGCCACAAGTGGCCGACGCTGCAGCTCAGCCAGGACGGCACGGCCTATTTCGACATCCACCACACGGTGAACGACACGCTGGCGCGCATCGAACCGGCGGCGATGGCGCAGAACACCGCGTGCTGGGCGGTCACGGCCTGGCTGGCGGCGCAGTCGCCGCTGCCTTTCGGGCCGGCGCCGCTCTAGCCAGCGCGCGGTCCAGGGTCGGACTGATCGGTGATTGCCCCGGCCGTCCCGCGCGCGGCTTATCGTCAGACGGGATGACGGCGGGCAGCGGGCATGCGTACCGACTTCAGCTGTTTTTAAGCGGCGCCGTTGAATATCGGCGGCGAGCCGAACGCCGGGATATCAACCCCTGCGGCTTTCAAGGAGCAGGGTCTGTGGCCGAGAACGACGGGGTGACCCGTCCCATGCAGGGGGTGACGAATGAGGCCGTGGCGCGCGTCGAAGCCGACGCCGGCGCACGGCTGGACGCTTGTCTGACGCTGGCCGACCCGGCAGCGGCGGGGCTGCCGGCTGTTGCCGGCCAGGCGGCCCGTGAGGCCTGCGCGCTGGCGGCCCGGCTGCAGCGCCACGCCGACGAAGGCCGCGCCCGTGCCTGGCTGTGCACCCACCTGTTGCGGCTGGGCTGTTACGCCGAGTTGCTGGCCGAAGCGCCGCTGGCCCTGGCCCTGCTGGACAGCGCCGAGCTGGCCGCCGAGCGGCGCGAGGTGCTGCGTCTGGTGGCCCTGTCGGGCAGCGAGACGGGCGCCCACGATGCCGCGCTGGATGCCGCCCAGGAACTGGTGCGACTGACCGCCGGCCTGGGTGACCACGGGACGGCGCTGAGTGCGGCCTACGGGCTGGCGGTCTGCTTCGAGCGCATGGGCGATTCGTGGCAGGCCAACCGCATGCTGCAGCAGGCCTTGAACGACCATGGTGCCGGTGCGCCCGACGCGGTGCGGCTGATGGCGCTGACCGCGCTGTGCGCCGTCGCCATCGGCCTGATGCACCGCCTGCGCGGCGTCGACGCCGCTGCCGATGCCGATACCGATGCCGAATTGCACGAGGCGCTGGCGCGCGCCCGGGCGTCGGGCGAACAGGCCCGCGCGCTGCTGGCCCGTTGTCCGGCACCGATCTACGAAGTCAGCATCCTGGGCAATCTGGGCGAGGTGCTGCTGCACCAGGGCGAAGCGGCTGCCGCCGAGCCGCTGTTGCGCGAGGCCCTGGCGCTGGCCACGCAGCGCGACCTGCCGGCCCACAGCTGGCGCATCCAGGCCACGCTGGGCGACTGGCTGCTGGCCCAAGGCCGGTCCGACGAGGCGCTGGCGGCGATGACTGCGCTGATCGAGCAGGCCGGTGCCGCCGCGCCGCAGCAGACGGTGATCCGCGCCCACCATGTTGCCTACGGCGCCTGCCGCGCGCTGGGCCGTTACGCCGCAGCCTTGAGCCATTTCGAAATCGTCGAACGCAGCGAAAGGCGGCGTGCCACGGCGCAGCTGCGCGCGCAGTCGCAGCTCTTCGTCACCCGCACTGAAAGCCAGCAGGCGCAGTGGCAGGCCGAACAGGCGCGGCTGGAGGCGCAAGCCCAGCGCGCCCGCGCCGCCGAATTCGCCGAAAGTGCCGAGCACGACCCTTTGACCGGCCTGGGCAACCGCCGCCACCTGGCGCGCCGCTGTGCCGAACTGCTGCCTGGCGCCGAGCGGGAAAGCCGCCCGCTGGCCTTGGCGCAGCTCGACATCGACCATTTCAAGCGCGTCAACGACGGCCACGGCCACGCCGCCGGCGACCGCGTGCTGGTCATGCTGGCCCAGCTGCTGCGCGACAACACCCGCAGCCGCGACGTGCTGGTGCGCCACGGCGGCGAGGAATTCGTGCTGGTGATGCCCGGCCTGTCGCTGGACAGCGCGGCCGAGGTCTGCGAACGCCTGCGGGCCGGCGTGGCCGCTCAGCGTTGGGCCGACGCCGAGCAGGACGGCCTGGCCCTGACGGTCAGCATCGGCCTGGCGGCAGCGCCCGGCTACGAGGTCGCCGACCTGCTGCACAGGGCCGACGAAGCGCTGTACCGCGCCAAGCGCGACGGGCGCAACCGGGTCGAGTTGGCAAGCGGCCAACCGGGCTGAAGCGCGCAGCCGCCGATCCGGCTCTTACAGCTTCTCGCTCTCGCCGGCCCGCGGTTGCCATTTCATCAAGCGCTTTTCGACCCGCCCGACGGCCGCGTCGATCAGCAGCGCGAAGGCCGTCAGGACCACGATGCCGGCCATCACGGTGTTGATGTCGAAGCTGCCTTCGGCCTGCAGGATCAGGTAGCCGACGCCCTGGCTGGACCCGAGGTATTCACCGACCACCGCGCCGACGAAGGCCAGGCCGACGCTGGTGTGCAGGCTGCTGAAGACCCAGCTGGTGGCGCTGGGCAGGTAGACGTGGCGCAGCAGCTGGCGCGCGCTGGCGCCCAGCATGCGGGCGTTGGCCAGGACCACCGGGCTGACTTCCTTGACGCCCTGGTAGACGTTGAAGAAGACGATGAAGAAGACCAGTGTCACGCCCAGCGCCACCTTGCTGCCCATGCCCAGCCCGAACCAGACCGAGAAGATCGGCGCCAGGATGATGCGCGGCATGCTGTTCAGCGCCTTGACGTAGGGCTCGAGCAGCGCGCTGGCCAACGGGCTCAGCGCCAGCCACAGCCCGCCGCCCAGGCCCAGCGTCGCGCCCAAGCCGAAGGCCAGCAGGGTCTCGGCCATCGTCACCGCCAGGTGCGGGTAGATGTCGGCGTCGCGCACGAACCAGGCCCAGACACGGGCCAGCACCTTCAGCGGTTCGCCGAAGAAGAAGGCGGCCTGCCGGTCGTTGTCGAACACGACGTTCGGCAGCAGGCCGGGCGTGGTCATGGCCCACCAGAAAGTGATCAGCGCCAGCAGCAGCGCCAGCTGCGAGGCCGCGATGACGCGCCCGCCGCGAGCCGCCGGCTTCATGCGGGTCGTCCCTGCAGTTGCTGCGCGTAACCCTTCAGGACCTCGTCGCGCAGCACGGCCCAGATGGCGGCGTGCAGCTCGATGAAGCGGGCACTGGTCTTGATCTCGGCAACATCCCGAGGACGTGCGATATCGATGGCGAATTCGCCGATCGGGTGGCTGGCCGGGCCCGCCGACAGGATCACCACGCGGTCGCTCATCGCGATGGCCTCGTCCAGGTCGTGGGTGATGAAGAGCACGGCCTTCTTCTTCGCCGCCCACAGGTCGAGGACCTCGTTTTCCATCAGCTGCCGGGTCTGGATGTCGAGCGCCGAGAAAGGCTCGTCCATCAGGATGATGTCGGGGTCGAGCGCCAGGGTCTGCGCCAGGCTGACACGCTTGCGCATGCCGCCCGACAGCTGGTGCGGGTAGCGGTCGCCGAAACCGCCCAGGCCGACGCGGCGCAACCAGTCTTCGGCCAGCACACGGGCATCTGCTTTCGAGACATCGCCGCGGAATTCCAGGCCGGCCATCACATTGCCCAGTCCGGTGCGCCAGGGCATCAGGCTCTCGGCCTGGAACATGTAGCCGGCGCGGTGGTTGATCCCGTCCAGCCGCTGGCCGAAGACCTGCACCGTGCCGCTGCTCGGCGCCAGCAGGCCGGCGGCCATGTTCAGCAAGGTGCTCTTGCCACAGCCGGTGGGGCCGACGACGGCGACGAATTCACCGCCGCCGACCTGCAGACTCACGTCGCGCACGGCCGTGTAGCGCTGGCCCGGCACATCCGCACTGACGAAGGTGCAGGAAACGCCCACCAGATCCAGTGCGGCAGCATTCATCGACCGGTCATCGCGCTTCAGCCTTCGGCAACGTGGCCTTTCACGGCCGCGACCAGCTGGTCCAGCGCCTGACTCCAGCCGTCGTGGAAGCCCATCTCGGCGTGCCGGTTGGCGCTGTCCACGTCGGCGTGCGAGGCCCGCGCGGTGTAGCGCGTGCCGCCGTCGACGGCTTCGAAGGTCAGCGTGCAGGTGAAGGCGAATTCGCCGGTGTCGGCCTTCGGCACATAACCGGGGCCCAGCGCGCTGGTCCAGACCAGGCGGTGCGGCGCGTCGACTTCCAGGAAGCAGCCCACGTTGTCGAAGCGCTCGCCCTCCGGGCCGACCAGCACCGAGCTGAAGCGGCCACCCGGGCGCAGGTCGATCTGCGCCTCCTCGGTGCGCCAGGGCGCCGGGCAGAACCAGCGCATCAGCAGCTCGGGTTCGGTCCAGGCGCGCCACACCGCGGCCGGCGGCAAGGGCACGACGCGTTCGAGGATCAGTTCGTTGCTCATGGCGGTCATCCTTTCGGGTACTTGGCGTTGGCGCGTTTCACGAAGTCGTTGGTCCAGACAGCGGCCAGGTCGATCTGCGCCTTGCCGATCTCGGCGTCGATGCTGGCCAGCGCGCGCAGCGCCGTGTCGGCGCCTTTCTCGGGGAAGCTGCCGTCGGGCGACAGCGCGCCCCTGGCGGCCAGGAAGGCGTCGATGTAGACCGCCCGGTCGCCCAGCAGATAGCCCTCGGGGACGTTGGTGATGATCTCGCTGGGGCCGGCGCCCTGGATCCAGCGGTCGGCGCGCACCAGCGCGTTGGTCAGCGCCTGCACCGTCGCCGGGTGCTTGTCGATGAAGCCTTGCGGCGCGTACAGGCAGCCGGCCGGCATCGGCCCGCCAAAGACCCGTTCGGCTTCGGCCACGATGCGCGTGTCGGAGACGATTTTCAGGTCGCCGCTGCGCTGCAGCAGCGTGATCACCGGGTCGAGGTTGGAGAGCGCGTCGATCTGCCCGGCACGCATCGCCGCCGCCGCGCCCTGGGCCGCGCCGACGCCGATGATGCTGACGTCGCCGGGCTTCAGGCCGGCCTTGGCCAGGATGAAATTGACCATCACATGCGTCGATGAACCCGGCGCCGTGACGCCGATCTTCCTGCCCTTCAGGTCGGCCACGGTCTTGTAGCCGGCCATGGTCCTGGGGTTGACGCCGAGCACGATCTGCGGCGCGCGGCCCTGCAGCACGAAGGCGCGCAGGCGCTGGCCCTTGGCCTGCATGTTGACGGTGTGTTCGAAGGCACCGCTGACCACATCGGCGCTGCCGCCGACCAGGGCCTGCAGCGCGCGGGCGCCCCCGGCGAAGTCGACGATCGAGACATCCAGACCCTCGGCCTTGAAGTAGCCGCGCTGCTCGGCGATGGTCAGCGGCAGGTAGTACAGCAGGTTCCGGCCGCCGACGGCCAGGGTCAGCTTGGGCTTTTCCAGCGCTTGCGCCCGCGCGAATCGCGGTGCGGCCAGCAGCGCCGCAGCGCCGGCCAGCAAGAGTTCGCGTCGGTGCACGGTGGGTTTCTCCTCGGGATGACGAGCACTCTAGCCCAGCCGGCGGCTGCCTAACATCGGGAGATGAACCCTGTCCTTCTCGTCACCGGCGGCAGCCGGGGCATCGGCGCCGCCACAGCCTTGCGCGCCGCCGCCCGCGGCTGGGATGTCGCCATCAACTACAGCCGCGACGAAGCCGCCGCGCAGGCCGTCGCCGCGACCGTGCGCGCCATGGGCCGCCGCGCGCTGGTACTGCAGGCCGACGTGGCCGACGAGGCGGCGGTGCTGGCGATGTTCGCCCGCATCGACGCCGAACTCGGCCGGCTCGGCGGCCTGGTCAACAACGCCGGCGTGGTCGACGTGGCCGCGCGCATCGAGGGCGGCAGCGTGGCGCGCTGGCAGCGCCTGTTCAACGTCAACGTCATCGGTTCGATGCTCTGCGCCCGCGAGGCTGTTCTGCGCATGAGCACCCGCCACGCCGGGGGCCGTGGCGGCGGCATCGTCAACCTGTCATCGGCCGCTGCGCGGCTGGGTGCCGGCGGCCAGTACGTGGACTACGCGGCGGCCAAGGGCGCCATCGACGTCTTCACGCTGGGCCTGGCCCGCGAAGTGGCCACCGAGGGCATCCGCGTCAACGCGGTGCGCCCCGGCATCATCGAAACCGAGATCCACGCCAGCGGCGGCGAGCCCGACCGCGCCGCGCGGATGGCGCCGCTGGTGCCG
The DNA here is from genome assembly GCA_947453725.1 of Betaproteobacteria bacterium. GTDB lineage: Bacteria > Pseudomonadota > Gammaproteobacteria > Burkholderiales > Burkholderiaceae_C > Rubrivivax. The sequence continues at coordinate 42,318 of CANGHH010000021.1, forward strand.
ATGCAGCGCGCTGGTTCGGCCGAAGAATGCGCCGCGGCCATCGTCTGGCTGCTGTCGGACGAGGCCAGCTACACCACCGGCGCCGTGCTGGACGTGACGGGCGGGCGCTAGGCCCGCTGCACGGCCATTACCATTCCGACCATGAACAACCGCACCTACGAAGCACAACCTCCACGCCGCGTCGCCTTCCTGGGCCTGGGCGTGATGGGCCACCCGATGGCCGGCCACCTGGCAAGCGCCGGGCACCAGGTCACCGTCTACAACCGCACCGCCAGCAAGGCTGCAGCCTGGGCGGCCGCCTATGGCGGCAGTACGGCGGCCGTGCCGCGCGAGGCCGCAGCCGGCGCCGAATTCGTCTTCGCCTGCGTCGGCAACGACGAGGACCTGCGCTCGGTCACCCTCGGTGCCGACGGCGCCTTTGCCGGCATGGCGCCCGGCGCGGTCTTCGTCGACCACACCACGGCGTCAGCGGCCATCGCGCGCGAGCTGCACCAGGCGGCGCAGAACCTGGGCCTGCACTTCGTCGACGCCCCGGTGTCGGGCGGCCAGGCCGGTGCCGTCAACGGCGCCCTGACGGTGATGTGCGGCGGCGACGCCACGCCCTTCGAGGCGATGAAGCCGCTGGCGATGAACTTCGCCAAGGCCGTCACCCGCGTTGGCGAAACCGGCGCCGGGCAGCTGGCCAAGATGGTCAACCAGGTCTGCATCGCCGGCCTGGTGCAGGGCCTGGCCGAGGCCATCGCCTTCGGTCAGCGCGCCGGGCTGGACATGCCGCAGGTGCTCGACGTCATCGGCAAGGGCGCCGCGCAAAGCTGGCAGCTCGACAACCGCGGCAAGACCATGGTCGCCGACCAGTTCGAATTCGGCTTTGCCGTGGACTGGATGCGCAAGGACCTGGGCCTGGTGCTGGACGAAGCCCGCCGCAACGGCGCGCAACTGCCCGTCACCGCGCTGGTCGACCAGTTCTACGCCGAGGTGCAGGCGCTGGGTGGCGCGCGCTGGGACACCTCGAGCCTGATCCGCAGACTGAAGTAACTGGCCGGCCGCCGGCCGGTCGCGGCGGCCTACCGGCCCGCGCCGCTGGAGACCGATGCAGGCGCCGTCACGGGTGCCGTCACCACCGGGCCGGGCCGACCCAGCGCGGCCAGTTCGTCCTCGGTCAGGATGTCGAAGACGCGGATGACTTTCTCGACACCGCCGACCGTTCGCGCCAGCTCGGCGGCGCGGGTGGCTTCGCGCTCGGTGACGCGGCCCATCAAGTAGACGATGCCGCGTTCGCTGACGACCTTGAAGGCGTTGGCCTGCAGGTCCTTGGCATCGACAAACGTCGCCTTGACCTTGGCACTGAGCACGAGGTCGGACGAGCGCGAGCGGATCGTCGAATTGTCGGCCACCGCCAGCTCGTTGACCACGCCACGCACATTCTCGACGCGCGCCACGGCCTTCTCGATGGCCGCCTTCTCAGGCTCGCCGGGCACCTCGCCGGTGATCAGCACCAGCCGGTTGTAGCTGGTCACACTGATGCGACCCAGCGTGGCCAGTTCGCGCGCGCGGGCGGCGGCCTTCAGCTCGATGCTTTCGTCTTCGATCTGGGTCCCGGTGGTTCGGCGGTCGGTGGCGATCAGGCCGCCACCGACCATGCCGCCGCCGACCATCAAGGGCACCAGCGGCAGCGCACAGCCGGACAGCGCGGCACAGAGCAGGACGGCGGCCGATGCGGCGCGGCGGCGGCGAAAAGGAAACTGGGCATTCATCACGGGTCTTGGTCCCCCATCAACTGGAAATCGACGGCATCGCACAGGCAATGCAGCACGAGCAACTGCAATTCGGCCACGCGGGCCGGGCGTTCGTGGGGCACCGCCACCAGCACGTCGGTTTCGGCGAGCAATTCGCCGAAAGCCTGCGCGCCGCGGCCGGCCAGCACCACGATGGTCATGTCCTTGGCCTGCGCGGCCGAAATGGCCTTGCTGCTGTGGCCTTCACCGTCGTCGATGTAGAACAGCACATCGCCGGGCAGGCCCAGTGCGCGCAGCTGCTGCACGGCGTCCACCGGCTCCAGCGCCAGCGCGGCCAGTGGCGGGCGCAGGCGTTCGAACCGGCCGGCCAGCAGTCGCGCCAGGTAGGGTGCCAGCGCAGCGCCGGCACCGGCCCCGGTGGCCATCACCTTGCCGCCATTGGTCAAAGCGGCCAGCAAGGCCGCGCTGGCATCGGCGATCGGCCGCGCGAGCATCTCGGCGGCCTGGTACTTGAGGTCGGCGCTGTCAAAGAATTGCTGCTGGATGCGCTGTTCAAGCATGGTCGCTGGATGATAGGGCAGGGGGTGGCTGGCCAAGCTGGCCGTCTTCAGGCGGCATCGAAGGCGGCCTGCAACCAGTCGACGCCGTCGCCGTCGATGGCCAGCACGTCGAAGCGGCAGGGCGGCAAGACGGGCAGGCGCAGCAGGTAATGCTGGGCGGCGCGGATCAGGCGCTGCTGCTTGACCCGCGTGACGCTGGCCGCCGCGCCCCCGTGGCCCTGCCCTTGCAAAGTCGCGGCGCGGGCGCGCACCTCGACGAAGACCAGGGTGCCGTCGGCGTCGCGCATCACCAGATCGATTTCGCCGCCGCGCGCCGACGGACCCAGGGCGACCCGATAATTGCGCTGCACCAGTTGCAGGCCGCGCGCCTGCAACCAGGCCAGCGCCCGGTCTTCGGCGGCATCACCGCGGGTCTTGGTGCTGGGCCGGCTGCCGATGTCGCCATCGGCACGGGCCGCCGTCCCTGTCGCCACCTTCGCCCCCTTCGTGACCATCGACCCCTCCTTGTTGCAACGCGCCGCCGCGCTGGCCGCCGGCCACCAGCAGCACCGGCCCGGCACGCTCTACGTCGTGGCCACGCCGATCGGCAACCTGGCCGACATCACGCTGCGCGCGATCCACATTCTGGGCCGGGTCGATGCCGTGGCCTGCGAAGACACCCGCGTCGGCGCGCAATTGCTCGGCCACCTCGGCCTGCACAAGCCGCTGCTGGCGCTGCACGCGCACAACGAGCGCGAAGCCGCGCAGGCCGTGCTGGCGAGGCTGGCGGCGGGCGAATCGGTGGCCTGCATCAGCGACGCCGGCACGCCGGCAGTCAGCGACCCGGGCGCTGTCGTCGTGCAGCTGGCCGCCGCGGCCGGCCACCCCGTCGTGCCGCTGCCCGGCCCAAGCAGCGCGCTGGCCGCGCTGAGCGCCGCCGGCGACACCCAGGCCGGCGGCTTCTGCTTCGCCGGCTTCCTGCCGGCCAAGGGCGCCGAGCGGCGCACGGCGCTGCTGGCGCTGCTGGCCGACCGCCGCGCGCAAGTCCTGTTCGAGGCGCCGCACCGCATCGCCGATCTGCTGACCGCGCTGGCCGCCAACGCGACCGAACGCCAGGTGACGGTGTGCCGCGAGCTGACCAAGCAGTTCGAGTCCATCGTCACCCTGGCGGCGGCCGAGGGGCCGGCCTGGCTGGCCGCCGACCCCAACCACGGCCGCGGCGAATTCGTGCTGGTGCTGCACGGGCTGCCGGCGCTGGCGGTCGATGAATCCAGCCTGCCCGAAGCCACGCTGCGCACCCTGCGCGTGCTGCTGCGCGAGCTGCCGCTGAAGCAGGCCGTGGCGCTGGCCGCCGAGCTGTCCGGCGCGCCGCGCAACGCGCTCTACCAGCGTGCGCTGGACGAACAGCGCAGCGCACCGGGATGAACGCCGCCAGCGCCTGGCTGCACGGCCGCACCGCGCATCTGTCGCCCACCGTGCGCGGCTTGATGTGGGCCGCCGGCAGCGGGGCGCTGTTCTGCGTGCTGAACGCCACCATGCGCGGCCTGGCGCAGCAGTTGCACCCGATGGAGACGCAGTTCCTGCGCTACCTGTTCGGCGTGCTGGTGATGCTGCCGCTGGTCGGGCGCGCCGGCTGGCGGGCCTGGCGGCCGAAGAGCCTGGGCGGACAGTTCACGCGCGGCGCGGTGCACACCGTCGGCCTGATGCTCTGGTTCGTGGCGCTGACCCGCATCCCGCTGGCCGACACCACGGCCATCGGCTTCACCGGGCCGCTGTTCATCATGATCGGCGCCTGGCTGTTCCTGAAGGAGCCGATGCGCTGGGAGCGCTGGCTGGCCACGGCCGTCGGCTTCTGCGGCGTGCTGCTGGTGGTCGGGCCCAAGCTGGGTTTGGCCAGCACGGGCGGCGGCGGGCCGACGGGCAGTTACCACCTGGTGATGCTGGCATCGGCCCCGGTCTTCGCCGCGTCCTTCCTGATCACCAAGGTGCTGACGCGCACCGAAACAGCCGGCGTCATCGTTGCATGGCAAGCCATCAGCGTGACCATGTTCAGCCTGCCGATGGCGCTGTGGGTGTGGCAGGCGCCCAGTGCGGTGCAGTGGCTGGGTTTCGCGGTCTGCGGCTTGCTGGGCAGCGCCGGCCATTACTGCCTGACGCGCTCGTTCAGCGTGGCCGACATCTCGTCCACCCAGTCGGTCAAGTTCCTCGACCTGATCTGGTCGTCGGCGCTGGGCTGGCTGATGTTCGCCGACGCGCCGACCCAGACCACGCTGCTGGGCGGCGTGGTGATCAGCGGCGCCACGCTGTGGGTGGCGCGGCGCGAGCACCGTGGGGACAAGGCCGCGGCGGCAGCGTTGCCCTGAGACAATCACCGCCCCGCTGTCGCCACCCGAAAGCCGCCCCGATGATCACCCGCGAACCCACCCTCGAACGCCTGGCCATCGCCCAGTCGCTGATGCTCGAACCCTTCGGCCTGTCCGAGGCCTCGATGTCGCAGGCCCTGGCGACGATCCGCGAACACCGGGTGGACGACGCCGACCTCTACTTCCAGACCACCCGCCACGAAGGCTGGAGCCTGGAGGAAGGCATCGTCAAGAGCGGCAGCTTCAGCATCGACCAGGGCGTCGGCGTGCGCGCGGTGGCCGGCGAGAAGACGGCCTTCGCCTATTCCGACGACCTCAGCGTCGAATCGCTGCTGGACGCCGCGCGCACCGTGCGAACCATTGCCGCAGCCGGGCAGAACAAGCGCGTCAAGCTGGAGCGCAAGCCGAAGATCGCGGGCATCCGCACGCTGTACGCGCCCACCGACCCGATCGCCACGCTGGACAGCACGCAGAAGGTGGCGCTGCTGGAGAAGACCGAGAAGCTCGCCCGCAGCAAGGACCCGCGCGTGGTGCAGGTGATGGCCGGTTTGTCGGCCGAGTACGACGTGGTGCTGATCGCCCGCGCCGATGGCACGCGCGCCGCGGACGTGCGGCCGATGGTGCGGCTGAACGTCACCGTCATCGCCGAGCAGAACGGCCGCCGCGAAGTCGGCAGCGGCGGTGGCGGCGGGCGTTTCGGCCTGGCCTATTTCACCGACGCGGTGATCGAAAGCTATGTGCAGCATGCCGTGAACACCGCGCTGACCAACCTCGACAGCCGCCCCGCGCCGGCCGGCGTGATGACCGTGGTGCTGGGCCCGGGCTGGCCGGGCGTGCTGCTGCACGAAGCCGTCGGCCACGGGCTGGAAGGCGACTTCAACCGCAAGGGCTCGTCGACCTTCGCCGGCCGCATCGGCCAGCGCGTGGCGGCCAAGGGCGTGACCGTGCTGGACGACGGCACCATCGCCGACCGCCGCGGCAGCCTGAACGTCGACGACGAAGGCCACGCGACGCAGAAGAACGTGCTGATCGAGGACGGCATCCTGCGCGGCTACATGCAGGACAGCCTCAACGCCCGGCTGATGGGTGTCAAACCCACCGGGAACGGCCGCCGCGAAAGCTACGCCAGCCTGCCGATGCCGCGCATGACCAACACCTACATGCTGGCCGGCCAGCGCACCCCGGCAGAGATCATCGCCAGCATCCAGCGCGGCCTCTACGCCAGCAACTTCGGCGGCGGCCAGGTCGACATCACCAGCGGCAAGTTCGTCTTCAGCGCCAGCGAAGCCTACTGGGTCGAGAAGGGCAAGATCCTCTACCCGGTGAAGGGCGCGACCATCGTCGGCAGCGGGCCGGAAGCGATGAAGCGCGTGTCGATGATCGGCAACGACCTGGCGCTGGACACCGGCGTCGGCGTCTGCGGCAAGGAAGGCCAGAGCGTGCCGGTCGGCGTCGGCCAGCCGACGCTGCGCATCGACGGCCTCACCGTGGGCGGGACTGCTTGAGCGTCACGTTCGCCGACATCGAAGCCGCCGCCGAGCGGCTGGCCGGGCATGCGCTGGACACGCCCTGCGTCGAGAGCAAGACGCTGTCGCAGATCACCGGCTGCCAGGTCTTCCTGAAGTTCGAGAACCTGCAGTTCACCGCCTCGTTCAAGGAACGCGGTGCGCTGAACAAGTTGAGCGCGATGGTCGCGGCCGGCGAGCCCATCCAGGGCGTCATCGCCGCTTCAGCGGGCAACCACGCCCAGGGCGTGGCCCACCACGCGCAGCGTCTCGGCCTGCGCGCGGTCATCGTGATGCCGCAGACCACACCGATGGTCAAGGTGGAACGCACGCGCGGCTTCGGCGCCGAGGTGGTGCTGCACGGCGACAGCTTCGACGAGGCCCGCGAACACGCGCTGCAACTCGCGGCGGCCCAGGGCCTGACCTTCATCCACCCCTTCGACGACCCGCTGGTCATCGCCGGCCAGGGCACGATCGCCATCGAGATGCTGCGGGCCCAGCCGTCGCTGGACACGCTGGTCATCGCGGTCGGCGGCGGCGGCCTGATCAGCGGCATCGCCACCGCGGTGCGCGCGCTGAAACCCGGTGTGGAAATCATCGGCGTGCAGACCACGCGCTTCCCCAGCATGGTCAACGAAATCAAGGGCACGGCGCACGCCCAGGGTGCCAGCACGATCGCCGAAGGCATCGCCGTCGGCCAGCCGGGGCAGATCACGCGCGAGATCGTCCGCCGCCTGGTCGATGACCTGGTGCTGGTCGACGAGGGCGACATCGAGCAGGCGATCGTGATGCTGCTCGAGATCGAGAAGACGCTGGTCGAAGGCGCCGGCGCTGCCGGCCTGGCCGCGCTGCTGAAAGAACCGGCGCGCTACGCCGGCAGGAAAGTCGGCTTGGTGCTGTGCGGCGGCAACATCGACCCGCTGCTGCTGGCCGCGATCCTGGAACGCGGCATGGTGCGCGCGGGCCGGCTGGCGCGCATCCGCGTGGCCGCGCGCGACACGCCCGGCGTGCTGGCGCGCATCACCGCGCGGGTGGCCGAAGCCGGCGCCAACATTGACGAGGTCCACCACCAGCGCGCCTTTTCCACGCTGTCGGCGCAGAGCGTCGAGGTCGAACTGGTCGTGCAGACGCGCAACCCGGCGCATCTCGCCGACGTGGTGGGCAGCCTGCACGCGGCGGGCTTCGACGCCAGCGTCTACTGAGAAGATGGACCCCCCACACGGCCCGACGCCCATGCCCATCGACATCCCGCAAGACGACCCCGAACACGCCAGCCACACGCCGGCCGAACGCCAGGCCGCTGCATCGCGCAGCACCTGGGTCAGCGTGGGCGTGAACGTGGCGCTGAGCGCCACGCAGATCGCGGTCGGCGTGCTGTCGAAGTCGCAGGGCCTGATCGCCGACGGCATCCATTCGCTGTCGGACCTGGTGGCCGATTTCGTGGTCCTGTTCGCCGGCCACCACGCCGCGAAGGACGCCGACGACGACCACCCCTACGGCCACCAGCGCTTCGAGACCGCCGCCTCGCTGGTGCTGGGCGTGATCTTGCTGGCGGTCGGCGTCGGCATGCTGGCTTCGGCCTTCCACAAGCTGGAGGCGCCTGAATCGGTGCCGCAGGTGCACGCGATGGCGCTGTGGGTGGCCGGCGGCGCCCTGGTCGCCAAGGAACTGCTGTTCCGCTACATGCTGGCGGTGGCCAAGCGGGTCAAGTCGAGCCTGCTGGTGGCGAATGCCTGGCACGCGCGTTCGGACGCCGCTTCGTCGCTGGTGGTCGGCCTGGGCATCGCCGGCAACCTGGCCGGCTACCCGATCCTCGACCCGATCGCCGCGCTGATCGTCGGCTTCATGGTCGCCAGGATGGGCTGGGGTTTCGGCTGGGACGCGCTGCACGACCTGATGGACCGCGCGGTCGACGAAGCCGAGGTCGAGGCCATCCGCCACACGCTGGGCGAGACGCCGGGCGTGCGCAATGTGCACGACGTGCGCACCCGCAAGATGGGCGACATGATCGTCGTCGATGCGCACATCGAGGTCGACGCCACCATCACCGTCGAAGCCGGGCACGACATCGCCGTCGCGGCCCAGCAGCGGGTGCTGCAACGCCACCGGGTGCTGAACCTGATGACGCACGTCGACCCGTGGCGGCGGCCCGACGGCGACCACGCCGCGGCGGGCGCCAGCGGCGGCAACTAGACGCGGGCCGGCGGGCGCACCGGGTGCGCGTGCTACATTCAGACCATGCGCAAGGCATCGTTTTACTTTACGAGCTACTGGTTCTCGCACCGCACGGCGGCTGGAGAGGCAAGCGCGTAAGTCAAGACGACACACCCGCACCCCAACCAACCGCCGGCAACCCCGGCGGTTTTTTGCTTTCTGCACCACCCCTACACCCCTTCCCCCCTGAAAGGACAGCGCCATGACCACCAAGTCCAACAATCCGGAGGGTTGGTATGCGCTCAGCGAGAAGACCAGCCAGACCGACGACCAGCGGATTCGTGACGTGACGCCGCTGCCCCCGCCGGAGCACCTGATCCGCTTCTTCCCGATCGCCGGCACGCCGGTGGAAACGCTGATCGCGAGCACGCGCGCCGGCATCCGCAACATCATGGCCGGCACCGACGACCGGCTGCTGGTGGTCATCGGGCCGTGTTCGATCCACGACCCGGTCGCCGCGCTCGACTACGCCCGGCGCCTCAAGGTGCTGCGCGAGCAGCACGCCGGCGACCTGGAAATCGTCATGCGCGTGTATTTCGAGAAGCCGCGCACGACGGTCGGCTGGAAGGGCCTGATCAACGACCCCTACCTGGACGAGAGCTACCGCATCCACGAAGGCCTGCGCATCGCGCGCCAGTTGCTGGTCGACATCAACCGCCTGGGCATGCCGGCCGGCAGCGAATTCCTCGACGTGATCAGCCCGCAGTACATCGGCGACCTGATCGCCTGGGGCGCGATCGGCGCGCGCACCACCGAAAGCCAGGTTCACCGCGAGCTCGCCAGCGGCCTGTCGGCGCCGGTCGGCTTCAAGAACGGCACCGACGGGAACATCAAGATCGCCACCGACGCGATCCAGGCCGCCGCCCGGCCGCACCATTTCCTGTCGGTGCACAAGAACGGCCAGGTCGCCATCGTCGAGACGCGCGGCAACCCCGACTGCCATGTCATCCTGCGCGGCGGCAAGGAACCGAACTACGACGCGGCCAGCGTGGCGGCGGCCTGCCAGGAAATCCAGGCCGCCAAGCTGCCTTGCCGCCTGATGATCGACGCCAGCCACGCCAACAGCAGCAAGCAGCACCAGCGCCAGATCAAGGTGATGCAGGACGTGGGCGAGCAGATGGCAGCCGGCAACCGCTGCATCTTCGGCGTGATGGTGGAAAGCCACATCAACGGCGGCGCGCAGAAGTTCACGCCGGGCAAGGACGACCCGGCCCAGCTGGCCTACGCGCAGAGCATCACCGACGCCTGCATCGACTGGGCCGACACCGTGGGCCTGCTCGACGGCCTGGCGGCAGCGGTCCGGGCGCGGCGCAAGCCCGGCTGATCGTCGGCCGTCGCGGCTGGCCTTTGCAGTCGCGCGGGCGCTCGACCGTTCAGTCGGCCGAGCGCTTCAGGCGTTCGCTTTGCCAGTAGACGTCGTCACCGCCCAGCCCGTCCAGGTTGGCGCGGTTCAGGACCCGGGCCAGCACGAAGAGCAGGTCGCTCAGGCGGTTCAGGTACTGGCGCGGTGCCTCGTTGACCGCCTCGAGCGCGCCCAGGGCCACCACCGCGCGCTCGGCGCGGCGAGCCACGGTGCGGCTGACGTGGGCCAGCGCCGCGCTGCGCGTGCCGGCCGGCAGGATGAATTCCTGCAGCCGCGGCAGCTGGCCGTTGTAGAGCGCCAGCGCCTCGTCGAGTCGCAGCACGGCCTCGGCCTTCAGCAGCACGAAGCCGGGTATCGACAGCTCGCCGCCCAGGTTGAACAGCTCGTGCTGGATCAGCACCAGCAGTTCGCGGACGTCGGCCGGCAGCGGTTCGGCCAGCAGCACGCCCAGGCCGGAATTCAGCTCGTCGACATCGCCCATCGCCTGCACGCGCAGCGCGTCCTTGCGCGTGCGGCTGCCGTCGCCCAGGCCGGTGGAGCCGTCGTCTCCGGTGCGGGTGGCGATTTGCGTCAGGCGGTTGCTCATGGTCGTGTGGCGGCAGGCGGTGGTGGGCGGCCACGTATTGGACCACCAGCACGGGACCACCCGCCGCGTCGGGGCATGCTCGCGCAGCGCAGGGCGGAAAGCAGGCAAGATGACGGGCTGCCTGCCCGCCGATCTGCCGAACCGCAAAGCGAACCTGCCATGAACGCCCCCACGCCCGAACACCACCTGCTGCGCCCCATCCCCGCCGACATGCTGGCCGCCCTGCGCGCGCGCTTCGGCGAACGCTGCAGCACCGCCGCTGCCGTGCGCGAACAGCACGGGCGCGGGGAATCGGTCTACGACGCCGCGCCGCCGGAAGCGGTGGTGTTCTGCGAGAGCACCGCGGACGTCGCCTTCCTGGTCGGCCTGTGCCACCAGCACGCGGTGCCCGTGATCCCCTTCGGCGTGGGCAGTTCGCTCGAAGGCCATTTGCTGGCGGTGCAGGGCGGCGTCAGCGCCGACGTCAGCCGCATGAACCACGTCGTGCAGGTCAACGCCGAAGACCTGACGGTGACCGTGCAGGCCGGCGTAACGCGCGAGCAGGTCAACCGCGAGATCAAGGACCTGGGCCTGTTCTTCCCCATCGACCCGGGCGCCAACGCCAGCCTGGGTGGCATGGCCGCCACGCGCGCCAGCGGTACCAACGCCGTGCGCTACGGCACCATGCGCGACAACGTGCTGGGGCTGACGGTGGTCACGGCCAGCGGCGAGGTCATCCACACCGGCAGCCGGGCGAAGAAGAGTGCAGCCGGCTACGACCTGACGCGGCTGATGATCGGCAGCGAAGGCACGCTGGGCGTGATCACCGAAATCACGCTGAAGCTCTACCCGCTGCCCGAGGCGGTGAGCGCGGCGATCTGCCATTTCCCCAGCATCGATGCCGCGGTGCAGACCACCATCCTGCTCATCCAGATGGGCGTGCCCATCGCGCGTTGCGAACTGCTGGACGGCCACGCCATCCGCGCCGTCAACCGGCACAGCAAGCTGGGGCTGCGCGAGGCGCCGATGCTGCTGATGGAATTCCACGGCAGCGCGGCCAGCGTGCAGGAGCAGGCCGAAACCGTGCAGGCGCTGGCGCGCGACCACGGCGGCGAAGACTTCCAGTGGGCAAAAACACCCGAAGAGCGCACCCGCCTGTGGGCCGCCCGCCACCAGGCCTATTTCGCGGCGCTGCAGTTGCGGCCCGGTTGCCGCTGCCAGAGCAGCGACACCTGCGTGCCCATCTCGCGGCTGGCCGAAAGCATCAACGACAGCATCGCCGAGGCCGAAGCCTCGGGCATCCCGTACTGGATCGTCGGCCACGTGGGCGACGGCAACTTCCACCTCAGCTACCTGATGGACCCGAACGACCCGCAGGAGATCGCCGAGGTCGAACGCCTGAACGTGCTGATGGTGCAGCGCGCCCTGCGCCTGGGGGGCACCTGCACCGGCGAGCACGGCATCGGCCTGCACAAGATGGGCTACCTGCTGGAAGAAGCGGGCGCCGGCGCAGTGGCGATGATGCGCAGCATCAAGCAGGCACTGGACCCGAAGAACATCATGAACCCGGGCAAGGTGTTCGCGGCCTGAGGCCGCTCCGCTGCGTTCGAGCAAGCCCGGATTAGGCGATGGCGAGCAGGCGCTGGTGGCTGCTGATCGCCGTCGCAACGGCAGCATGCGCTGCTGCAGGCTGGCTGGGGCATGGCGAGCGTGCACCGGCGCCTGCGGCCAAACAAGCATCGGCGCAGGCCGCCTCGGCCACGCCGACAAACGGCGCAGCACGCCAAGGCGGCATCGCAAGCGCCTCAGCCGCCGGCGCACGCCCTGCCGCATCTGCGCTTCCAGCACCCCCAGGCAGACGCAGCGCTGGCCATTGGTGGGAGGAACTGGCCCTTGATCCCGCCAGCAAACAGCAGCTGGTTCAGTCGGCCTTGAGCGGGCACCGGCCTGAACTCGCCGCCCAAGCCACGATGACCATCTGGCAGTGCGCGACGATGGAAAGCCGGGCCCACTCGGAGACGCCGGAGATGCGGAGGCAACAGCGCGACCTGTACCGTGACCAAGCTTTTGCGTTGGAGATGGAGGCCTTTGTCGACAGCCAACTGCGCCTGTGCCAAGCCCTGGATGCCTACAGCCGCGGTCAATGGGACCCGCTGATGCGTCTTGCCCTGCGCAGCGGGCCTGTCGGCACGGCCGCCGAGCTGATCCAAACGGCCCGGATGACGCCCTACGAGGAAGCAACTGTGGCTGAGGGTCTAGGCCCTCTGCAGCGCGACGCCCGCGGATGCCACGAAGAATCGATGAGCCTGTTGTATGGGATGGCGGCCTCCCGAGCCGGTTTGCTTGCGGCAAACGAAAGCGCCGCCTACTGGCAGGTGCTGAAGTCGATGTATGAGGCGGGCACCGACGAACTGTCGCGGATCAAGCTGCAGGGGCTGCAAGCGCCGCCGGAGACTGAGCCAAGCGCCGATGTGCAACGCCTGGTCGACGAGATCAGCGCGCGCTGCTGAGCGCCGACTGCATCCCAGCGGCTGCGGCAGGAGCGTGTCAGAGCAGCGACGCCAGCAGCCGCGCCGCGTGGACCGCCTGCCGCTGTGCGCCGTCTTCGATCTGGTGCCGGCAACTGGTGCCGTCGGCGACGATGACCGCATCGGGCGCCTGGCGGATGGCCGGCAGCAGCGCCGCCTCGGCCATCTGCATCGAGACCTCGAAATGCGCCGCCTCGTAGCCGAAGGCGCCGGCCATGCCGCAGCAGGAACTTTCGATCAGCTGCGGCTGCGCGCCCGGAATCAGCTTCAGCACATCGAGGATGGGGCTGACCGCACCGAAGGCTTTCTGGTGGCAGTGGCCGTGGACCAGCAAGGGCTGGTTCAGCGGCTTGAAGGCCACGGCGAAGCGCCCGGCCTTGGCTTCGCGGGCGATGAATTCCTCGAACAGCAGCGCTTGCGCAGCCACGGTTTCGGCCTTGGCGCCCAGGCCCAGCACCAGCGCTTCGTCGCGCAGCGTCAACAGGCAGGACGGTTCCAGGCCGACGACGGCGATGCCGGCCTGGGCCAGCGGCAGCAGCGCATCGAGCAGCCCACCGAGGGCGGCCTTGGCCTCGGCGATCAGCCCGGCGCCCAGGTAGGTGCGGCCGCAGCAGTGGTGGCCGCCGGTCTTTTCGACGGTGTGCAGCTGGTAGCCGGCTGCGTGCAGCACCTGCGCGGCGGCCAGCGCGTTTTCGGTTTCGAAGCCGCCGTTGAAGGTGTCGACGAAGAGCACCGCCACCTTGCCGCCGCGCTGGGCGGTGGCGATGGCCGCGTCGGCCGTCACGAAAGGTGTGGCGGGCTGGGTCTTCCAGAACGTATCGGCCCGCCAGGCGGGCAGGCTGCGCTGCGCCGAAAGGCCCAGCCAGCGTTCACCCAGCCGCCGCAGCAGCGGGCTGCGGTTGCGCCAGTTGGCGAGGCCCGCGATGCGCCCCAGCGCGTGGATCTGCCGCGGCACGTTGGCGATCAGCTGGTCCTTCAGCGTGTGCCCGTGGCGCGCCTTGTACTGCGCGGTGAACTCGATCTTCATCCGCGCCATGTCCACGCCCGTCGGACAGTCGCGCTTGCAGCCTTTGCAGCTGACGCACAGGTCCATCGCTTCGGCGACCGCGTCGGAGGTGAACGCGTCCGCGCCCAACTGCCCCGACAGCGCCAGCCGCAACGTGTTGGCGCGGCCCCGGGTGACATGCTGCTCGTCGCGCGTGACGCGGTAGCTCGGGCACATCGTGCCGGCATCAAACTTCCGGCAGTGGCCGTTGTTGTTGCACATCTCGACCGCCATCGCCAGGCCGCCGGTCGGGTCGCCGCCGCTGCCGGGCGCGGTGGTCTGCTCGGTGACGGGGTCGGCCTTGACGTTCCAGGCCGACCAGTCCAGCACCGGCTTGATTTCAATGCGTTTGTAGGGCTGCGGCGCGCCGGCCGGCGCGAAGCGGAACAGCGCGCCGGCGTCCATCTTCGGCGGGTCGATGATCTTGCCGGGGTTCAGCAGGCTCGAAGGGTCGAACTCGGTCTTGATCGCGCGCAGCGCCTCGTTCAGCTTCGGGCCGAACTGCCACTGGATCCATTCGCCGCGGCACAGCCCGTCGCCGTGTTCGCCGCTGTAGGCGCCCTTGAATTTCCGCACCAGCGCGGCGGCTTCTTCGGCGATGGCGCGCATCTTCGCCGCGCCGCCTTCCCGCCCGCCCTGGCGCATGTCCAGGATCGGCCGCACGTGCAGCGTGCCGACGCTGGCGTGGGCGTACCAGGTGCCGCGCGTGCCGTGGCGGGCGAAGACCTCGGTCAGGGCATCGGTGTACTCGGCCAGGTGGACCAGCGGCACCGCGCAGTCCTCGATGAAGCTGACCGGCTTGCCGTCGCCCTTCAGGCTCATCATGATGTTGAGGCCGGCCTTGCGCACCTCCCACAGGTTCTTCTGCGGCGCTTCATCGGGCATCTCGACAACGCTGCCGGGCAGGCCCAGATCGCCCATCAGCGCGACCAGGTCGCGCAGCTGGCGCAGCAGCACGCTGCGCTCGGCACCGGCGAATTCCACCAGCAGGATGGCAGCCGGTTGGCCGATCAGCGCGGTCTCGACCGTCGGCCTGAAAGCCGGGTTGGCCAGGCTCAGTTCGATCATCGTGCGGTCGACCAGCTCGACCGCCGTCGGCCCCAGCTTGACGATGTGCTGGGCGGCGTCCATCGCCTGGTGGAAGTTCGCGAAATTGACCACGCCCAGTACCTTGGCACGCGGCAGCTCGGTCAGTTGCAGCGTGAGCGTCTTGGTCAGCGCCAGCGTGCCTTCGCTGCCGACCAGCAAATGGGCCAGGTTGACGCTGCCGTCGGCGGTGTAGGGCTTCTCGCTCTGCGGGTGGAAGAGGTCGAGGTTGTAGCCGGCGACGCGGCGCAGCACCTTCGGCCACTGTGCTTCGATCTCGGCGCGGTGATGCTCGGCCAGGCCGCGCACGAAGCCCGCGATCTGCGCGGCGCGGCCGCTGAGGCCGGCGACCGGGCCGAAGTCCAGCAAGTCGCCGTCGGCCAGCCAGGCCTGCGCGCCGACCACGTTGTGGACCATGTTGCCGTAGGCGATGGAGCGGCTGCCGCAGCTGTTGTTGCCCGCCATGCCGCCCAGCGTGGCCTGCGCGCTGGTCGAGACATCGACCGGAAACCACAGGCCGTGCGGCTTCAGCTGCGCGTTCAGGTGGTCCAGCACCAGCCCCGGCTCGACGGTGGCGCGGCGCGCCGCGAGGTCGACGTCCAGCACCCGGCGCAGGTGCTTGCTGTGGTCGATGACCAGGGCCGCACCGGTCGTCTGTCCGCACTGGCTGGTGCCGCCGCCGCGCGCCAGCACGGGCACTTTCAGCTCGCGCGCGATGGCCAGTGCCGTGGCCGCCTCTTCCGGCGTGGTCGGCACGAAGACGCCGACCGGCATGATCTGGTAGATCGACGCGTCGGTGGCGTAACGGCCCCGGCTGGCGGCGTCGAAATGCACCTCGCCCCGCGTCTCGCGGCGCAGGCGCTGCGCCAAGGCGTGGCAGACCTCGTTGGGCGGCAGGGCCGCGTGCGGATGGCTGGCGTTCGAGGTGGCTTCGGTGCTCATGTCGGCCGACATTCTGCCCGCGCCACTGGGCCGCAATGGGCCGGTCTGCGCACAGGGAAACTCACCGGACACCGCAGCCCTGCCGCGTGCCAGACTGACCGCCCCAAAGCGTCCCGAAAATCCATCCTGCTCGCCCCATGCTCAAGCTCGACGCCCACCCCACCGGCCGCCACTTCCTGAATATCCCCGGTCCCAGCCCGGTGCCCGACCGCATCCTGCGGGCGATGAGCCTGCCCACCATCGACCACCGCGGCCCCGAATTCGGCGCGCTCGGCCTGCAGGTGCTGGCCGGCATGCGCACGGTCTTCAAGACCCGCCACCCGGTGGTGATCTACGCCGCATCGGGCACCGGCGGCTGGGAGGCGGCGCTGTGCAACACGCTGAGCCCCGGCGACCAGGTGCTGATGTACGCAGGCGGCCAGTTCGCCATGCTGTGGCACAAGATCGCGGTCAAGCTGGGCATCCAGGCCGAATTCCTCAGCCTGCCCGGCACCGACGAAGCCACCGGCCTGCCGCTGGCCTGGCGCCACGGTGTGCAGGCCGCGCTGATCGAAGAGCGGCTGCGGGCCGACGCCGGCCACGCGATCCGGGCGGTCTGCGTGGTCCACAACGAAACCTCGACCGGCGTGACGAGCGACATCGCCGCGGTGCGCCGCGCCATCGACGCTGCGGGCCACCCGGCGCTGCTGATGGTCGACACCGTCTCGGGCCTGGGCAGCGCCGACTACCGCCACGACGAATGGGGCGTCGACGTCGCCGTCGCCGGTTCGCAGAAGGGCTTGATGCTGCCGCCGGGCATCGGCATGAACGCGCTGTCGCCGCGCGCCATCGAGGCCAGCAGGAGCGCGCGGCTGCCCAAGGCCTACTGGGGCTGGGACGAGATGCTGGAGATGAACCAGACCGGCTACTTCCCCAGCACGCCCAACACCAATTTGCTCTATGGCCTGCACGAGGCGCTGGACATGCTGCAGGAAGAAGGCCTGGACGCCGTCTTCGCGCGCCACCAGCGCTGGGGCGCCGGCGTGCGGGCGGCCGTGCGCGGCTGGGGCTTGCCCATCCAGTGCGCCGACGAAGCCCTGCATTCGCCGGTACTGACCGGCGTGGTGCTGCCGGCCGGCGTCGATGCCGACGCGCTGCGCCGGCTGATCCTGCAGCGCTTCGATCTGTCCCTGGGCATGGGCCTGGGCCAGTTGAAAGGCCGCATGTTCCGCATCGGGCACCTCGGCGACAGCAACGACCTGACGCTGCTGGCCGCGCTGGCCGGCTGCGAGATGGGGATGAAGCTGGCGGGCGTGCGGCTGGCCGGCAGCGGCGTGCAGGCCGCGATGGACCACTTCGCCGCGCACGCAGCCTGAGCCCTGTCGGAAGACCCATGCCGGAGACAAGCATGCAAAGACGCACCCTGATCCAAGGCGCCGCCGCCGCGCTGGCCGTGCCGCAAGCCTGGGCACAAAGCACATGGCCGAGCGGGCCGGTGCGCATCATCGTCGGCTTCCCGCCCGGCGGCGGCACCGACGCGCTGGCCCGCGTGGTCGGCCAGAAGCTGGGCGTGATGTGGGGCCACCAGGTCATTGTCGAGAACAAGGGCGGCGCGGCCGGCCTGCTGGCCGCCGAGTACGTGGCCCAGCAGCCCAGCGACGGCGCCACGCTGCTGATGGCCCACATCAACAGCCACGCGCTGGGGCCCGCGCTGCAGCCGGGCAAGCTGCGCTACAGCGTCGAGCGCGACTTCACCCCGCTGGTGCTGGTCGGCGTCACCCCCAACCTGCTGATCGCCCACCCGGGCGCGCCGAACAAGAGCGTGAAAGACGTCGTGGCGCTGTGCAAGGCCGAACCCGGCAAGATCGCTTTCGGCTCGGCCGGCCCCGGCTCGGCCCAGCACCTGGCGCTGGAGATGTTCAAGACGCGGGCCTCGGTCGACGCCATCCACATTCCCTACAAGGGCAGCGGCCCGCTGCTGACCGACCTGATCGGCGGGCAGATCCAGTACAGCTTCGAGACCATGACCGCCGCCACGCCGCACGTGAAGAGCGGCAAGGTCATCGCCGTCGCCCAGACCCGCCTGAAGCGCGCCAAAGGTCACCCCGGCGTGCCGACGATGCAGGAACAGGGCTACGAGGGTTTCGACGCCACCACCTGGTACGGCCTGGCGGGTCCGGGCAAGCTGCCGGCCGCCATCGCCGACAAGATCAACCGCGACGTCAACACCGTGCTGGCGCTGCCCGACGTGCAGGAAAAGATGGACAACTACGGCGCCGAAGACGGCGGCGGCACGCGCGAGAAGTTCGCGGCCTTCATCGCCAGCGAACAGCTCAAATGGGCGCGGGTGGTCAAGGAAGGCAATGTGCGCGTCGAGAGCTGAAGCGGCCCGACAGGGCCCTCAGCTCGGCGAGGGCACCGTCCAGCGCTTGGTCACCTCGCCCTGGGCATTCGCGCTTTCCAGGTGAACGCCGAAGCCCCAGAGCCGCGCCACATGCTTCATCACTTCCTGGCCACTGTCGTGCAAGGGCCGGTCGTTGTGCTGAAAGTGGCGCAAGGTCAGTGACCGGTCGCCACGCAGATTGACATTCCAGACCTGGATATTGGGTTCGCGGCTGCCCAGGTCGTACTGGCGCGACAAGGCTTCGCGCACGCGCCGGTAGCCCGCGTCGTCGTGGATGGCGCTGACTTCGTATTCGCTTTTCTTCTCGTCGTCGGAGATCGCGAACAGCCGAAAGTCACGCATCAGCTTGGGCGACAGGTACTGGCCGATGAAGCTCTCGTCCTTGAAGTTGCGCATCGCGTGGTCCAGCACCGGCAGCCAGGGCTTGCCGGCGATGTCGGGGAACCACTGCCGGTCTTCGTCGGTCGGCGCGTCGCAGATGCGCTGGATGTCGGTGTACATCGCGAAGCCCAGCGCATAGGGGTTGAAGCCGCTGTAGTTTCGGTGGCCGACCGGCGGCTGGGCGATGACGTTGGTGTGCGAAGTCAGCCATTCGATCATCACACCATCGGTCAGGAAACCGTCGTCGTACATGGTGTTCAGCAGCTTGTGATGCCAGAAGGTGGCCCAGCCTTCGTTCATCACCTGCGTCTGGCGCTGCGGGTAGAAGTACTGCGCCACCTTGCGCACGATGCGCACGATCTCGCGCTGCCAGGGTTCGAGCAGCGGCGCGTTCTTCTCGATGAAATACAGCAGGTTCTCCTGCGGTTCATCGGGGAAGCGCTTGGCCTCGGGCGCGCTGCCTTCCTTTTCGGCGCGCCGTGGCAGCGTGCGCCACAGGTCATTGACCTGGCGCTGGGCGTGTTCTTCGCGGTCGATGCGCTCGCTGATCTCCTGCGCCAGGGTCTTGCGGCTGGGCCGGCGGTACCGGTCGACGCCGTGGTTGCTCAAGGCATGGCAACTGTCGAGGAAGGCTTCGACGGTTTCCACGCCGTGCTTCTCTTCGCAGGCCGCGACGTACTGCTTGGCGTAGACCAGGTAGTCGATGATCGACGCCGCATCCGTCCACATCCGGAACAGGTAATTGCCCTTGAAGAAACTGTTGTGGCCGTATGCCGCGTGCGCGATGACCAGGGCCTGCATCGCCAGCGTGTTCTCTTCCATCAGGTAGCTGATGCAGGGGTTGCTGTTGATGACGATCTCGTAAGCCAGGCCCATGTGGCCGCGCTTGTAATTCTTCTCGGTCGAAATGAATTCCTTGCCGTAACTCCAGTGGCGGTAATTCACCGGCATGCCCGAACTGGAATAGGCGTCCATCATCTGCTCGGCGGTGATGATTTCCAGCTGGTTGGGGTAGGTGTCCAGCCCGAAACGCTCGGCCGTCGCGCGGATCGTGCGGTGGTAGGTTTCGATCAGCTCGAAGGACCAGTCGCTGGTGGCTGGCAGGTGTTCGCTGGGGCGCTGCAGCAGTGGCAGGGGAGCGTCGAGTGAGAGCGGGCGTGGTTTCATGCGGCTTTCGCTCCCTCTTTCTTGAACAGGTCGCGGAAGACCGGGTAGATCTGCGCCGCATCGACCGCCTTGCGCATCGCGAACTGCGGGTGCGATGCCGCCAGTTGCAGGTATTCGTCCCACAGGTTCTGCTCTTCCTCGGCCACCTGCACGTAGGCGAAGTAACGTACCAGGGGCAGGATCTTCTCGGCCAGCAATTGGCGGCAGCGGCCACTGTCGTGGTGCCAGTTGTCGCCGTCGCTGGCCTGGGCGCCGTAGATGTTCCACTCGCTCGGGTTGTAGCGGGCCTTGATGATGTCTTCCATCAGCACCAGGGCGCTGCTGACCACGGTGCCACCGGTTTCACGGGCGTGGAAGAAGTTTTCTTCGTCGACTTCCTGGGCCTGCGTGTGGTGGCGGATGAAGACCAGTTCGATCTTCTCGTAATGCCGCGTGAGAAAGAGGTACAGCAGGATGAAGAATCGCTTGCTCAATTCCTTGCGCGCTTCGTCCATCGAGCCCGACACGTCCATCAGGCAGAACATCACCGCCTTGCTGGTCGGTACCGCCACCTTCACACGGTTGCGGAAACGCAGGTCGATGGGATCGAGGAAAGGAATCCGTTCGATGCGGCCGCGCAGCACGCGGACTTCTTCAGCCAGCGACTGAACCGCCGCCTCGGCCAGCACATCGCCGGCTTGCAGCGCGGCCTGCATCTCGAGCAGTCGAGCCTCCATCTCGTGCAATTCGCGGCGCGGTCCGTTGCCCAGCGCAATACGCCGGCCCAGTGCGCCGCGCATGCTGCGAACGACGTGCAGGTTGTTTGGCGTGCCGTCGTTGCTGTAGCCGGCGCGGTGACTTTTCCATTCGGGCACCTCGGCCAGTTGCGTGCGCACCAGGTTGGGCAAGGCCAGGTCGTCGAAGAAGACCTGCATGAATTCTTCCTTGCTCAGCGCGAAGACGAAGTCGTCATCGCCTTCGCCCTGGTCGCTGGCCTGGCCCTGGCCCGAAGCGCCGCCACCCGTGCCGCCTTTGGGCCGCTCGATCTTGTCGCCGCGCACGTAGTCCTGGTTGCCCGGGTGCACGACTTCACGCACGCCACCCGGGCCATGGCCGAAGACGGGTTCGGTAAGGTCTTTCTTCGGGATGTGGATGTCGTCACCGCGTTCGAGGTCACGGATGCCGCGGCCATCGATGGCGCGTTTCACCGCCTCGCGGATCTGGTCCTTGTGGCGACGCAGGAAGCGCTCGCGGTTGCCGATGGACTTGTTCTTGCCCGCCAGCCGACGGTCAATGATCTGTTGCATCGTGGCCTTTGAAAGTTAGCTGGACTTGCGCACCCGCAAATACCACTCGCACAACAAACGCACCTGCTTGGTCGTGTAGCCCTTGGCCACCATCCGCGTCACGAAGTCCTCGTGCTTCTTGGCTTCGTCGGCGCTGGCCTTGGCATTGAAGCTGATCACCGGCAGCAGTTCCTCGGTGTTCGAGAACATCTTCTTCTCGATCACCGTGCGCAGCTTTTCGTAACTCGTCCAGACCGGGTTGTTGCCTTGGTTGTTGGCCCTCGCGCGCAGCACGAAGTTGACGATCTCGTTGCGGAAGTCTTTCGGGTTGGAAATTCCAGCAGGCTTCTCGATCTTCTCGAGTTCGCTGTTCAGGCTGCCACGGTCGAAGACCTCTCCGGTGTCGGTGTCTCGGTACTCGTGGTCCTGGATCCAGTAGTCGGCGTAGGTGACGTAGCGGTCGAAGATGTTCTGGCCGTACTCCGAATAGCTTTCCAGATAAGCCGTCTGAATTTCCTTGCCGATGAATTCGGCGTATCGCGGCGCCAGGAGTTCCTTGATGAAGCCGACGTATTTGTCCTCGATCTCCTTCGGGAATTGCTCGCGCTCGATCTGCTGTTCCAGCACGTACATCAGGTGCACCGGGTTGGCCGCGACCTCGGTACTGTCGAAGTTGAAGACCTTGGACAGGATCTTGTAGGCGAAACGCGTGCTGATGCCGCTCATGCCTTCGTCGATGCCGGCGTAGTCGCGGTATTCCTGGTAACTCTTGGCGCGTGGATCGGTGTCCTTCAGGCTTTCGCCGTCGTAGACCAGCATCTTGGAATAGAGCGATGAGTTCTCGGGTTCCTTCAGTCGCGTCAGCATCGAGAACTGGCTCATCATCTTCAGTGTGCCTGGCGCACAGGTGGCGCTGGCCAGGCTGCTGTTGCGCAGCAGCTTTTCATAGATGTGGATCTCCTCGGACACCCGCAGGCAATACGGCACCTTGACGATGTAGATGCGGTCCAGGAAGGCTTCGTTGTTCTTGTTGTTGCGGAAGGCCTTCCATTCGCTTTCGTTGCTGTGCGCCAGCACCACGCCGTCGAAGGGAATCGCGCCAAAGCCTTCGGTGCCCTTGAAATTGCCTTCCTGCGTGGCCGTCAGCAAGGGGTGCAACACCTTGATCGGCGCCTTGAACATCTCGACGAATTCGAGCAGACCCTGGTTGCTCAGGCACAGGCCGCCGCTGTAACTGTAGGCGTCCGGGTCGTCCTGCGAATAGCTTTCGAGTTTGCGGATGTCGACCTTGCCGACCAGACTGGAAATGTCCTGGTTGTTCTCGTCGCCCGGCTCGGTCTTGCTGATGCCGACCTGCTTCAGGATGCTCGGGTGGCGCCTGACGACCTTGAACTGACGGATGTCGCCGCCGTACTCATCCAGGCGCTTCACCGCCCAGGGCGACAGGATGCGGTTCAGGTAGCGGCGCGGAATGCCGTATTCGCTTTCGAGGATCGCACCGTCTTCGGCCGCGTCGAACAGGCCCAGCGGGGACTCGTTCACCGGGCTGCCCTTGATGGCGTAGAAGGGCACTTCCTGCATCAGCAGCTTCAGCCGTTCGGCGATGGAACTCTTGCCGCCGCCCACGGGGCCCAGCAGATACAGGATCTGCTTCTTTTCTTCCAGCCCCTGCGCGGCGTGGCGGAAGTAGCTGACCACCTGTTCGATGGCGTCTTCCATGCCGTAGAACTCGGCGAAGGCCGGGTAGACCTTGATCACCTTGTTGGCGAACAGGCGGCTCAGTCGCGGGTCGTTGCGGGTGTCGACGGTGGCCGGCTCCCCGATCGCCTTGAGCATGCGCTCGGCGGCGCTGGCGTAGGCCAGCGGGTTGCGTTTGCATTCGGCGAGGTAGTCCTCCAGGGACAACTCTTCCTCACGGGTGCGCTCGTAGCGCGCGGCAAAGTGACCAATGACGTCCATGCGGCCTCCGGTGTCCAGCGCGCGGCGGGGAGGACCACCCTCACCCTGACCCCGTCTGGGAAGTTCTGATGGAGTCCCGGCTGTACGGACCCAGGCGCCATCAGAGCTTTCCGGCTACCCACCTTGCGTCAAAGGCAGCGGCGTTCCGTCAGCATGACGGAACCGGTGCCGCGGCAAGGGCGGAAGAATGGGCATTCAGCCCTGCTGTTTCGACGCTTGCATCTGCGAACACGGCCCCGGCGGTGGGTTTACC
Source organism: Betaproteobacteria bacterium (assembly GCA_947453725.1). GTDB lineage: Bacteria > Pseudomonadota > Gammaproteobacteria > Burkholderiales > Burkholderiaceae_C > Rubrivivax. Next base: position 65,612 of record CANGHH010000021.1, read on the forward strand.
GCAGGCGCCACGCCTTGGCGACCCCTTGCCTCGGTGGCTCATTCCCCCAGCATAACGGACGGGGTGGCGCGGCGGTTGTCCGGGTCGCGGTACAACCCGTCTGACGCGCCGGCCGCGCTGCGCCAGCACGCTTTCAGCGCTCGGTCGCGCCCAGTTTGTCGAGCAGGCCGCTCAGCTCGTCCAGGGTATCGAACCGGATGGCGATTTCGCCCTGGTCACCCCGCTGGGTCCGGCGGTGCAGGCGGATCTCGACCTCTGCCGTCAGCAGATCGGCGAGTCGCTCTTCCAGGCGAACCAGGTCGCGCGCCTTGGCCGGCTTGGCGCGGGCGGAGCCACTGGCGCGCTGGCCGGTGCTGCGCGCGACCAGGCGCTCGGCTTCGCGCACGCTGAGCTTCTTGGCGCTGATTTGCTGCGCCGCCATGACCTGATCCGCAGCCGCCAGGGCCAGCAGGGCGCGCGCATGGCCCATGTCGAGGTCGCCGGCCATCAGCATCTGCTGCACCGGTTCAGCCAGCTGCAGCAGGCGCAGCAGGTTGCTGGCGGCGCTCCGCGAACGGCCGACGGCCTTCGCCGCCTGTTCGTGCGTGAGCTGGAACTCGGTCACCAGACGCTGCAGGCCATGGGCTTCTTCCAGCGGGTTCAGGTCTTCGCGCTGGATGTTTTCGATCAGCGCCATCACGGCGGCGGCCTCGTCGGCCACCTCCCGCACCAGCACCGGCACGGCGTCCAGCCCGGCCAGCTGGGCCGCCCGGTAACGGCGTTCGCCGGCAATGATCTCGTACTGGCCGCCGGCCAGCGGCCGAACCAGGATCGGCTGCATCACGCCCTGGCTCTTGATGCTCTCGGCCAGCTCGTACAACGAGCCCTCGTCCATCCGCGTGCGCGGCTGGTAGCGGCCGGCCTGCAAGCGGTCGAGCGTCAGCGTGTGCGGCGCGCCGTCGGGTGGCGGCGCGTCGGCAACCTTGGGGCCGAGCAGCGCTTCCAGGCCGAGGCCCAGTCCTTTGGGTTTCTTGGTGACCATCGGCCGATTGTGTCTGACGGCGGCGCTGCAGCCCTTCACCGTCCAGCCACAGCTGCTGTCCATCGTCTTCGATGTCCAGCACCAGCTCGTCGACCCAGCGCAGGCCCACGCCCAGCGCATGCAGCCAGGCCAGACAGCCCGCGATCGGCAGGCCGTTCACCAAGGCGCGTTTGGCGGCACCGCTCATCGGGTCAGCGGGTCACAGGACCGGCTGCGGCGGCCGGGCCAGCGCCTGCAGCTGCGCCAGACCGGCCGGCCAGTCGCCCAAGCCGCTGTCGCCGTTGAGGTGGCCCGCGGCGCCCAGGCTGTCGGCGCTGGCGCCCCAGTCGCCGGCGATCTGCAGCGCACGGGTCGGGGCGCAGAAGGCGTCGTCTTCGCTGTAAAGAAGTCGGGCCGGGAACGGCAGGCGCCGCCGCACGCTGGTTCGCCAGGTCGACAACTGCGGCGGGAAGTCATCGCGTTCGCTATCGGGCGGGGCCACCAGCAGAGCGGCTTGCACGCGCTGCGGGTGCTGCGTGTGGGCGGCCCAGGCAGCCACCAGGTGGCAGCCCAGGCTGTGCGCGACCAGCAGCGCCGGTGCGCTGCCCTGCAGCAGCACCTCGTCCAGCCGGGCCATCCAGTCGCCGCGGCGCGGCCAGTCCCAGTCGGCCTGCTCGACGCGCTCGAAACCGTGCAAGGCCTCCCAGCGGGTCTGCCAGTGCGCCGGACCCGAAGCGCGCCAGCCCGGCAAGATCAAGATCCGCTTATCCGCCAGCATGCCCGAGCATTCCCGTATCCTCCATGTTCCCGAGGGTGGAATTGTGGATGAGGCACCGGATGAGCAGCACCGTTTTTGTCGATGGCCAGGAAGGCACCACCGGGCTGCGGATCCACGAATACCTGGCGCAGCGGCCTGATATCGAAGTGCTGCGCATCGCGCCCGAGAAGCGCAAGGATGCCGCTGAGCGGGCCCGCCTGCTGAACGCCGCGGACGTGGCCTTCCTGTGCCTGCCCGACGCTGCGGCGAAGGAAGCGGCAGCGCTGGTCACCAACCCGAGGACCTGCCTGATCGACGCCAGCACCGCGCACCGCACGGCGCCGGGCTGGGTCTTCGGCCTGCCCGAGCTGGCCGCCGGCCAGCGCGATGCCCTGCGCGCCAGCAAGCGCATCGCCAACCCGGGCTGCCACGCCAGCGCCTTCATCCTGCTGCTGCGTCCGCTGGTCGATGCGGGCCTGGTACCGGCCGCACACGCGCTGTCGGCCAGTTCCATCACCGGCTACTCGGGTGGCGGCAAGAAGATGATCGAGGACTACGAAGCCGGCGGTCAGCCTGCGCTCACTTCGCCGAGGCCCTACGCGCTGACGCTGGCCCACAAGCATGTGCCGGAGATGATGGCCCACACCGGCCTGACCGCCCCGCCGATCTTCATGCCCATCGTCGGCAACTTCTACAAGGGACTGTCGGTGTCGGTGCCGCTGCAACTGCGGGCGTTGGGCACGACCGCCGAAGCGGTGCAGCAGGCCTTCGAGACGCGCTACGCCGGCGAACGCTTCATCCGCGTGATGCCGTTGCGGGACCCGACCACGCTGGAGTCGGGCTTCTTCGACGTGCAGGCCTGCAACGACAGCAACCGCGTGGACCTCTTCGTCTTCGCGAACGACACCCAGGCCATCGTGATGGCGCGGCTCGACAACCTGGGCAAGGGTGCCAGCGGCGCCGCCGTGCAGGCCATGAACCTGCACCTCGGGCTGGACGAGGGCCTGGGCCTCTGAGTTCCCGGCGCCGGCCGGTTCAGGTCGGTGCAGGCCGGAGGGCCTGCGGCCTCGACGGCAGGCCCGCGAGGCCTCAGCCGTGCCGCAAGATCACCTCTTTGGCAAATTCGATGAAGGCCTGCGCGCCCTTGGAGGCCGGGTCGAAGTTGACGCCGGCCTGGCCGTAGCTGGGCGCCTCGGCCAGCCGCACATTGCGCGGGATCACGGTGTCGAAAACCTTGGCGCCGAAGTGCGCCTTCAACTGCTCGCTGACCTGCTGCTGCAGGGTGACACGCGGGTCGAACATCACGCGCAGCAGGCCGCTGATCTTCAGCTCGGGGTTCAGGTTGGCGTGCACCTGCTTGATGGTGTTCACCAGGTCCGAGAGGCCTTCCAGCGCGAAGTATTCGCACTGCATCGGGACCAGCACGCCGTGGGCGGCGCACAGGCCGTTCAGCGTCAGCATGCTGAGTGAGGGCGGGCAATCGATCAGCACGAAGTCGTATTCGTTGGCCACGGCTTGCAGCGCCAGTTTCAGCCGCCTTTCGCGGCGCTCCAGATGCACCAACTCGACTTCGGCACCGGCCAGTTCGCGGTTGGCCCCGAGCACGGCGTAGCCGCCTTTCGAGCTGGTCTGACGGGCTTCGGCGATCGAAGCCGATTCCAGCAGCACGTCGTAGACGCTCAGTTCCAGCGCGCGCTTGTCGATGCCCGAGCCCATCGTGGCGTTGCCTTGCGGGTCGAGGTCGACCACCAGCACGCGCTGGCCCAGCTTGGCCAGGCCGGCGGCCAGGTTCACCGTGGTGGTGG
>CANGHH010000022.1 GCA_947453725.1 Betaproteobacteria bacterium
CCGCATAGGCCGCCTGTCGCTCTGCGCTGTGCCCGCCGGCCTGGCGCGGATCCGAAAAGCGCAGGTAGCTGTAAACCAACATAGATCGCCCTCATGACCGAAGAAATCATCGCGGTTCCCCGTATAGGTATGGTATCTCTAGGCTGCCCCAAGGCGCTGACCGATTCCGAACTCATCCTCACCCAGCTGCGCGCCGAGGGCTACGAGACCAGCAAGAGCTACGAGGGCGCCGACCTCGTGATCGTCAACACCTGCGGCTTCATCGACGACGCCGTCCGGGAGAGCTTGGACACCATCGGCGAAGCGCTGTCAGCCAACGGCAAGGTCATCGTCACCGGCTGCCTCGGGGCCAAGGCGGGTGACGACGGCGGCAACCTGGTGCGCCAGATGCACCCCAGCGTGCTGGCCGTCACCGGTCCGCACGCCACGCAGGAAGTGATGGACGCGGTGCACATCCATGTGCCCAAGCCGCACGACCCCTTCCTGGATCTGGTGCCCGAATCACGGGGCATTGCCGGCATCAAGCTGACGCCGCGCCACTACGCCTACCTGAAGATCAGCGAGGGCTGCAACCACCGCTGCACCTTCTGCATCATCCCCAGCATGCGCGGCGACCTGGTGTCGCGGCCCATCGGCGACGTGCTGAACGAAGCCCGCGCGCTGTTCGAATCGGGGGTCAAGGAACTGCTGGTCGTCAGCCAGGACACCAGCGCCTACGGCGTCGACGTCAAGTACCGCACCGGCTTCTTCGACGGCCAGCCGGTGAAGACCCGGCTGTTCGAGCTGTGCCAACGCCTGGCGACCTTGGCCGAGGACCACGGCGCCTGGGTGCGGCTGCACTACGTCTACCCCTACCCGAGCGTCGACGAGGTGCTGCCGCTGATGGCCCAGGGCCGTATCCTGCCCTACCTGGACGTGCCCTTCCAGCACGCCCACCCCGATGTGCTGAAGCGCATGAAGCGCCCGGCCAGCGGTGAACGCAACCTGGAGCGGCTCGCCCGCTGGCGCGAGCTGTGCCCCGAGATCGTCGTGCGCAGCACCTTCATCGCCGGCTTCCCGGGCGAGACCGAGGCTGAATTCGAGACCCTGCTCGACTTCGTCCGCGAAGCGCAGATCGACCGCGCCGGCTGCTTCGCCTATTCGCCCGTCAAGGGCGCCACCGCCAACGAGCTGCCGGGCCAGCTGCCGCAGGCCGTCCGCGAAGAGCGCCAGGCGCGCTTCATGGCCGTCGCCGAGGCGGTGTCCATCGCCAAGCTGAAGCGCCGCGTCGGCGCGACCATGCAGGTGCTGATCGACCACGCGCCGGCGCTGGGCCGCAAGGGCGGCATAGCCCGCAGCTATGCCGACGCGCCCGAGATCGACGGCACGGTGCGCCTGCTGCCGCCCGAGAAGGCGAGCAAGACGCTGAAGGTCGGCGAATTCACGCGCGCCCGCATCGTGGCCACCGACGGCCACGACCTCGTCGCCCTGCCCATCTGAAACCAGCCGCCATGAGCCTCAAGCCCGCCTGCGACCTCAGCACCGACCTGATCCACCACCCCTACCAGCCGCCGGCCGGTTTCGAGGCGCCGCAAGGCCCCGTCCACAAGGCCAGCACCGTGATCTTCAAGGACACCGCGGCGCTGCGCAGCCGCGACTGGAAGCGCCGCGACGGCTACACCTACGGCCTGCACGGCACGCCGACCACCTTCGCGCTGGAAGCCCGCATCGCCACGCTGGAAGGCGGCAGCCACTGCCTGCTGCTGCCCAGCGGCCTGGCCGCCGTCGCGCTGGTCGGCATGGCGCTGCTGTCGGCCGGCGACGAGGTGCTGCTGCCGGCCAATGTCTACGGCCCGAGCCGCGAGTTCGCGCGCCACGAACTGGCCCGCTGGGGCATCACGCACCGCCTGTACGACCCGCTGGACACCGCGGCGCTGGCCGGGCTGATCGGCCCGCAGACCAAGCTGATCTGGCTCGAAGCGCCAGGCTCGGTGACGATGGAATTCCCCGACCTGGCCGGCCTGGCCGTCGTGGCCCGGGGGCGCGGCGTGATCACCGCGCTGGACAACACCTGGGGCGCCGGCATCGCGCTGCGCGGCTTCGATCACGGCATCGACATCGTGATGCAGGCGCTGACCAAGTACCCCAGCGGCGGCGGCGACGTGCTGATGGGCTCGGTGGTCACGCGCGACGCCGCGCTGCACGAGAAGCTGGCCTTCACGCAGATGCACACCGGCTTCGGCATTGCCGGCAACGACGCCGAACTGGTGCTGCGTTCGCTGGCCACGATGCCGCTGCGCTACGCCGCCCAGGACCGCGCCGGCCGTGCACTGGCGCAGTGGCTGGCGCAGCGCAGCGAAGTCGCCGCCGTGTTGCACCCGGCGCTGGCCGGCTCGCCGGGCCATGCCCAGTGGCAGCGCCACTGCAGCGCGGCGGCGGGCCTGTTCTCGATCGTGATCGATGCGCGACACAGCGCCGCCCAGGTCGACGCCTTCGTCGACGGCCTGCGGCTGTTCCGCATCGGCTATTCCTGGGCCGGCCCGCAAAGCCTGGTTGTGCCCTACGACACCGCCTCGATGCGCGACGCTGCCGCGCTGGCGAAGTCACCCTGGCTGCAGGGCCACCTGGTGCGCTTCTCGCTGGGCCTGGAAGCCGTCGAAGACCTGCAGGCCGACCTGGCGCAGGCGCTGTCAGCCGCTTTCGGCTGACAGCGCGCGGCTCAGGCCTTGGAGGAGACCTTGTGCCGCATCAGGCGGCCCTTCTCGCGGTTCCAGTCGCGTTCCTTTTCGGTGTTGCGCTTGTCGTGCTCGGCCTTGCCCTTGGCCAGCGCGATCTCGGCCTTCACGCGGCCGCCCTTGTAGTGCAGGTTCAGCGGAACCAGCGTGAAACCCTTCTGCTCGACCTTGCCGATCAGGCGGCGGATTTCTTCCTTGTGCATCAAGAGCTTCTTGGTGCGGTCGGCTTCGGGGTGGATGTGGGTCGATGCCGTGCGCAGCGCGTTGATGCGGCAGCCGATCAGGAACAGCTGGCCGTCGCGGATGGTCACGTAGCCGTCGGTCAACTGGACCTGACCGGCGCGGATGGCCTTGACCTCCCAGCCTTCCAGCACCATGCCCGCCTCGTGCTGTTCGTCGATGTGGTACTCGTACCGGGCACGGCGGTTCTCGGCGATGTTGGCAATCTGGGCGGGGCGGGGCGTCTTGGACATGGGCTGGCAGTCACCTGGGGCTGAACTGCACTTCTACAATGCGGCCATTGTATGAAGCACGTGCGCAAGTCGGTCCTGCTCTTTTACTCGCCCCGCGAGATGTTCGACCTGGTGGTCGGGGTCGAGGCCTACCCGGCCTTCCTGCCCTGGTGCCAGAGCGCCGAAGTGCTGGAGCAGCACGCCGACGGCGTCGTCGCCCGGCTGGGCCTGGCCTACATGGGCGTGCGCCAGTCGTTCACGACGCGCAACCACAACGTCAGCGGCGAGTCGGTGCAACTGCACCTGATCGACGGGCCCTTTTCGCTGCTCGAAGGCCACTGGCAGTTCAAGCCGCTGGGCGCCGCCGACGCTGCGCAGGCCGCCTGCAAGATCGAATTCGACCTGCGCTACGACTTCTCCAGCAAGGCGCTGGAAGCCGTCGTCAGTCCGGTCTTCGACCGGGTGGCGAACACCTTCGTCGACAGCTTCGTGCGCCGGGCCGAAACCGTCTATGGCACCCGCTGAAGCCGGGCCTGCGGCGATGAACATCGAGGTCGTCTATTGCCCCGGGCCTGGCGTCTGCGACCGCCTGCTGCTGAACCTGCCCGCGGGGGCCACGGTGGCCGATGCGCTGGCCGCCAGCGGGTTGGCCGAGCGCCACCGGCTGCCGGACTCGGGGCTGCGCCTGGGCGTGTGGTGCAAGCCTTGCGAAGTACACAGCCTGCTGCGTGAACGCGATCGGGTCGAGGTCTACCGGCCGCTCACCGTCGACCCGAAGGAAGCCCGCCGGCAGCGCTACCAGCAGCACAAGCAAAGCCTGGCAGCCCGCCCCAAACGCCCCGGCCCGGCCTGAGCGCGGGACTCAGCGGCAATTCGTCGTCACGGCTTCGCGGGCTTGTGCCAGTTCGTCGGTGCGGGCCTTGTCGTCGAGCACCTCGCGTTCGCCCCTGGCGTTGACCCGCGACAGACGCTGACCGCCTTCCAGCGTGCTGATCTGGGCCCGCGCGCGCTGGCAGTTGTCGGCGCGTTGGGCGGCGGTCCGCGCGTCGTCGGCCCTGGCCCTGGCGGCCTGTTCCTGCTCGGCGGCGCGGCGGCGGGCCTCGACCTCGCGTTCGAGCGGCACCTTGGCATCGGCCGGCGCCGAGGCCGCTGAAGCCGGCGTGCCGGTCGCCCCGGGCGCGCCCAGTGGCAAGGCGTTGCGCCGAGTCGCTGCCGGTCGGCCGAGAATGTCCTGGTCGGCGATCTCGCGCGGCGGCGGCCGGTCGCTGACGGTCACGTTGCCCTCCTTGTCGCGCCATTTCCATTGCGCCTGACTGGGCAAGACCAGGGCCAGCAGCGGCAGCGCCACCAGCCAGGGGGCGCAGCGCCGCATCGATAGAACGGTTGCGTTTCGCATGCCCGAAGTGTAGGCCCGGCCAGCGGCCCGTGGCATCGCGGGCGGGGTCGCAGCCCGCTGCATTCAGGGCGACCGCAGGGCCCTCCCTATAATCTGGTTTTGCGTCTGGAGCCTCGTCTCATGCGCCTACTCGGCAAAGCGCTCACCTTCGACGATGTGTTGTTGGTGCCTGCGTACTCCCAGGTGTTGCCCCGCGACACCAGTCTGGCCACCCGGCTGTCCCGCAACATCACGCTGAACCTGCCCCTGGTTTCGGCGGCCATGGACACGGTCACCGAAGCACGGCTGGCCATCGCCATCGCGCAAGAGGGCGGCATCGGCATCGTCCACAAGAACCTCACGGCCAAGCAGCAGGCGGCCGAAGTGGCGCGCGTCAAGCGCTACGAATCGGGCCTGCTGCGCGACCCGATCACCGTGGCACCCGACGCCACCGTTCGACAGGTGATGGCCTTGTCGCGCCAGCATGGCGTGTCGGGCTTTCCGGTGGTCGAAGGCCGCACGGTCGTCGGCATCGTCACCAACCGCGACCTGCGTTTCGAGACCCGCCTGGACGCCCCGGTGCGCGAGATCATGACGCCGCGCGAACGCCTGGTCTACGTCCAGGAAGGGGCCTCGCTCGAAGAAGGCAAGGCGCTAATGCACCGCCACCGCCTGGAGCGCGTGCTGGTGGTCAGCGACAGTTTCGAGTTGCGCGGGCTGATGACGGTCAAGGACATCACCAAGCAGACCAACTTTCCGAATGCCGCTCGCGACGCCCAGGGCAAGCTGCGCGTCGGCGCCGCGGTCAGCGTCGGCGAGGGCACCGAAGAACGCGTCGAACTGCTGGTCCGGGCCGGTGTCGACGTGCTGGTCGTCGACACCGCCCACGGCCACAGTGCCGGCGTCATCGACCGCGTGCGTTGGGTCAAGCGCAACTTCCCGCAGGTCGACGTCATCGGCGGCAACATCGCCACCGGCGCGGCCGCGCTGGCGCTGGCCGAAGCCGGCGCCGACGCCGTCAAGGTCGGCATCGGCCCGGGCAGCATCTGCACCACACGCATCGTCGCCGGGGTCGGTGTGCCGCAGATCATGGCCATCGACAGCGTCGCCAAGGCCTTGCAGGGCAGCGGCGTGCCGCTGATCGCCGACGGCGGCATCCGCTATTCGGGCGACATCGCCAAGGCGCTGGCCGCCGGTGCCAGCACGGTGATGATGGGCAGCATGTTCGCCGGCACCGAAGAGGCGCCGGGTGAGACCATCCTGTACCAGGGCCGCACCTACAAGAGCTACCGCGGCATGGGCAGCATGGGCGCGATGCAGCAGGGTTCGGCCGACCGCTACTTCCAGGACATCGACAAGAATATCGACAACGACGGCGCCAGCAACCCCAACACCGCCAAGCTGGTGCCCGAGGGCATCGAGGGCCAGGTGCCTTACAAGGGTTCGGTGGTCGCCATCGTGTTCCAGATGGCGGGCGGTTTGCGCGCCTCGCTGCATTACTGCGGTTGCGCCAGCATCGAAGAGATGCAGCAGCGCGCCGAGTTCGTCGAGATCACCACGGCCGGCATCCGCGAGAGCCACGTCCACGACGTGCAGATCACGAAGGAAGCTCCGAACTACCGCATGGAATGACTGCGCCCCAGACCTCCGCCGCCACCCCCGCCGCGCCCGTCACGCCCCCGGGCGGCCGGCAGGCCGCGATGCGCTTCATCATGGTCACGGTGCTGATCGACATGCTGTCGGTGGGCCTGATCGTGCCGGTGCTGCCGGCCCTGGTTGGCAGGTTCACCAGCAGCCCGGCCGAGCAGACTTACTGGTACGGCATCGTGGCCGGCGCCTACGCCATCGCCAGCTTCGTCGGTGCGCCTTTGCTCGGCGCGCTCTCCGACCGCTACGGCCGGCGGCCGATCCTGCTGCTGGGTTTCTGCGGCCTGGCGATCAACTTCTTCACCACCGCGCTGGCCACCACGGCCTACACGCTGGTCGTGTCGCGGCTGATCGGCGGTGCGATGCAGGCCAACGCGGCGGTGGCCAACGCCTATGTCGCCGACATCACGCCGCCCGAGCAGCGCGCCAAGCGCTTCGGCATGCTGGGGGCGATGTTCGGCATCGGCTTCATTCTCGGCCCGGTGCTGGGCGGCATCCTGGGCGGCGTCGACCTGCAACTGCCCTTCTTCGTCGCCGGCGGCCTGGCGCTGACCAATCTGGCCTACGGCTACTTCGTGCTGCCTGAATCGCTGCCCGCCGACCGCCGGCGCGTCGTCGACTGGCGGCGCGCCAACCCGCTGTCGTCGCTGAAGCAACTCGCCGCGTTGAAAGGCGTCGGCTTGCTGTTCGGCGTGCTGGCCTGCGCGGCGCTGGCCCAGTTCACGCTGTACACCACCTGGGTGCTCTACGCCACCTTCAAGTTCGGCTGGGGGCCGTCGCAGAATGGCTGGTCGCTGTTCGCCATAGGCGTCGTCTCGGCGGTGGTGCAGGGTGGCCTGCTCGGCCGCCTGCTGAAGATTTTCACGCCGCAGAAGCTGGCGGTGCTCGGCCTGGTCTCGTCGACCGCCGCTTTCATCGGTTTCGGTCTGGTGACCGAGGGCTGGATGATGTATCTCGTCATCGTCGCCAACCTGCTCGGCAACACCGTGGGCGCGGCCCTGCAGAGCCTGGTGTCGAGCGCCGCCAGCGGCAGCGAACAGGGCCAGACGATGGGCTCGATCAGCGGCCTCAACAGCCTGATGGCCGTGGTGGCGCCGCTGATGGCAGCGCCGCTGCTGGCCGCCGTTTCCCACCTGCCGGCCGGCGACTGGCGCATCGGCGCGCCGATGTACTTCTGTGCCGCGCTGCAGGCGCTGGCGCTGGTGCTGGCCGTCACCCATTTCCGCAGTGCCCGGCGCCTGAAGCTGGCTGCAGCCTCACCCAGCGCCTGAACCGCAGCCTGATCCGTAGCCCCAGCCGCCCATGACGCACGACAAGATCCTCATCCTCGACTTCGGCTCGCAGGTCACGCAGCTCATCGCACGGCGCGTGCGCGAAGCGCATGTCTATTGCGAGATCCATCCGAACGACGTCAGCGACGCGTTCATACGCGAGTACGCCCCCAAGGGCATCATCCTGTCGGGCAGCCACGCCAGCACCTACGAGGAGCAGGACCTGCGCGCGCCGCAGGCGGTGTGGGACAGTGGCGTGCCAGTGCTCGGCATCTGCTACGGCATGTTCGCCATGACGGTGCAGCAGGGCGGTCAGGTCGAGGCCAGCAGCCACCGCGAATTCGGCTACGCCGAGGTGCGCGCCCACGGCCACACGAAACTGCTCGATGGCCTCTCGGACTTCAGCACGGCCGAAGGGCACGGCATGCTGAAGGTCTGGATGAGCCACGGCGACAAGGTCACCGCGCTGCCGCCGGGCTTCAAGCTGATGGCCAGCACGCCGAGCTGCCCGATCGCCGGCATCGCCGACGAGGCGCGCGGCTACTACGGCGTGCAGTTCCACCCGGAAGTCACGCACACGGTGCAGGGCACGGCGCTGCTCGAACGCTTCGTGCTGGGCATCGCCAAGGCCCAGCCCGACTGGGTGATGCGCGACCACATCGCCGAAGCGGTGGCCTTGATCCGCCAGCAGGTTGGTGACGAGGAAGTCATCCTCGGCCTGAGCGGCGGCGTCGACTCGAGTGTCGCCGCTGCGCTGATCCACCGCGCCATCGGCGACCAGCTGACCTGCGTCTTCGTCGACCACGGCCTGCTGCGCCTGAACGAAGGCCAGATGGTGATGGAGATGTTCGTCGGGCGGCTGCACGCCAAGGTCATCCACGTTGACGCCAGCGCCCAGTTCCTGGGTCATCTGCAGGGGGTGACCGACCCTGAAGCCAAGCGCAAGATCATCGGCCGCGAGTTCGTCGAGGTCTTCCAGGCCGAAGCGAAGAAGCTGCAGAACGCCAGGTGGCTGGCCCAGGGCACGATCTACCCCGACGTCATCGAGAGTGGCGGCGCGACGACGAAAAAAGCCACCACGATCAAGAGCCACCACAACGTCGGCGGCCTGCCCGCCACGCTGGGCCTGAAGCTGCTGGAACCGCTGCGCGACCTGTTCAAGGACGAAGTGCGCGAACTCGGCGTGGCGCTGGGTCTGCCGCCCGAGATGGTCTACCGCCACCCCTTCCCGGGCCCCGGTCTGGGCGTGCGCATTCTGGGCGAGGTGAAGGCCGAGTACGCCGACCTGCTGCGCCGCGCCGACGCCATCTTCATCGAGGAGTTGCGCAACTTCATCGACACCTCGACCGGCAAGAGCTGGTACGAGCTGACCAGTCAGGCCTTCGCCGTCTTCCTGCCGGTGAAGAGCGTCGGCGTGATGGGCGACGGCCGCACCTATGACCATGTGGTTGCGCTGCGCGCCGTGGTCACCAGCGACTTCATGACCGCCGACTGGGCCGAACTGCCGTATGCGCTGCTGAAGAAGGTCTCCAGCCGCATCATCAACGAGGTCCGCGGCATCAACCGCGTGGCCTACGACGTCAGCAGCAAGCCGCCGGCGACCATCGAGTGGGAGTGAATCGGAATCGGTTGGCACCGTTCAAGGGCGTTCTGCAAACCGACGATCCTTCAGCGGCATCAAGAATTCAAGTGACAAGTTCGTTCAAGGACGAGCACCAGTCACGGAGATGGGTTGGCGGTAGAACCGACGGTCGATGCGCGGTGCCTCTGAACCGCCCGATAAAGTACGGTCAAGCTGTCTTGACGGCAAATCGGCGGCAAGCAGCGTAGCCGCAATCACTTCACCAGCAGTTCTGCCTGGTCGAACTGCAGGTGATGCAGCGAAATCTTGACGCTAAGCCGATGTTCGGAAAGCGTCGGGGGGACGGTGAATCCGCAGTCCAGCGCTACTTCCCCATCTTCGAATCTCGATTGGGTTTTGCTGTCTGCGCGGCATTCAAAGGGCAGGTCATTGAGCTGGACCAGCCGCAGCGACACCTCGCTGTCGTCGTGGCTGCCCAGGAATCGCGCGATGAACTGGACCTCTCTCACGCCGGCAGAAGCCGGCAGGGTACAAACGGCCTGGCCTTCCTCGTCGTTGAGGGTTGTGGCCTGGCAGCTGGGGGCCGTTGCAGCCGAAGCCACAGCCGTCGACGCCAGCAGTGCCAACACCAGCGATGCTCGCTTCGCGGTCAAGCGAGGGCTTTGAGAGAACTCGGACATGTGGGCATGCTACCGCTGGCAAGTGACGAGCCGATGGCGGCCTGCTTGGGCAGGAAGCTCGAACTGGACCAGCGCGAGGCCGCCGAGATCTCCGGCGGCGGCGGCTTCGGCCGCGCCCAGCAACTCGCGGGGGTGAACTTGCGCTGTTGCGTCAGCACGCGCCAGCCTGCAGTGGCGAAGTTCTCGACGGCGTTACATCGGGACTTCCGGGAATGGGTCTGTTCGTCGTCGAACAGACCCCCGGGTGGCGGCGGCTTAGCGTGGCGCTTCACATTCCGGGAGCGTGCTGATGTCCATCGCCCTTCGCCAACGGGCGATCGAAGTGCCCATCCAGGCAGCGCGGGCTGGCGCTGCGCTGTTGGCCCTGCCGATAGCGGCCTGCGCGCGTTGCCACCTGTGGCAGCTCTGCACGCCCTGCGTGCCACCTGCCGAACGCCAGCCTGACGCCGAGCGCGTGGTCTTCACGCGCCGCCGTCTGTTGGCTGGCGACTTGCTGTTCAACGAAGGCGACACCTTTCACTCGGTCTACGCGGTGCGCAGCGGCAGCCTGAAGTCCACCGTGACGCTGCAGGACGGTCGAGAGCAGGTCGGTGGTTTCCTGTTCGCCGGTGATGTGCTGGCGCTCGACGCCATCGCCAGCACGCGCCACACCAGCACCGTGATGGCCATCGAGGACACCCAGGTCTGTGCCATCAGCTACCAGTCGCTGGCCGGCGCGATGCAGCGCCAGACCACGCTGCAGCGCGGCTTCAGCCGCCAGTTGAGCCTTGAGATGGTGCGCGCCAGCCGCATGCTGCTGGTGCTGGGCCGGATGAGCGCCCAGGAAAGGCTGGCGGCTTTCCTGCTGGACCTGTCGTCTCGTTTCCATGACCGCGGCCAGTCGGCACGCGAGTTCAACCTGCGCATGACGCGGGCCGAGATCGGCAGCTACCTGGGGCTGACGCTGGAAACCGTCAGCCGTACCCTGTCGTTGTTCCAGCAACAGGGTTTGCTGGCCGTCGAGCGCCGGCGCATCCGCTTCGTGGACCTGGAATCCTTCGCCCAGCGTTTCGAGTCCGTTTTGCAGGGTTGAGCTCGGCAGCCCTGGGTCGGGCTCGACCTTCGGCATGACTGGACATCGCAGGCATCTCTTATGCTTGCCAGCTCCCGCGCCACGCCAACCACCCTTCCAAAGCCGACATGACCTCCAACGCCATCCCTGCCGTACCCGCTCTGCGCGCCCTCGCCGCGCTCCTGACCTTGTCTTGCGCGGGGTCGCTGGCGCAGGCGCAAACGCCGCCGGCCGAGCCTGCCGATCCGGTGGCCGCACTCGTCGGCCGTCTGGATCTGGAAAGGTACAAGGCCACCGTCAAGGGCCTGACCCAATTTGGTGACCGCCGTCAAGGCACCGAGCGCAACCGCAAGGCGCTGGACTGGATCGAGGCCCAACTCAAGGCCGGTGGCTGCACGAACACCGAGCGGCTGCAGTACCTGTACACCGAACCGGCCCGGCGCACGCCGGGCACCCCCCAGCCTGCCCGGGCGGGCGGGCCGGCCGGGCAGGGCGGCAGCACCCTGTTCGGTCAGCGCGGCCCGACCGGCGTCAACACCGACCCGCTGGCCCAGCCCGATGAGCGCCTGCGACAGCTGAATGCGGAACCGACGCCCGAGGGCACTTCGCAGCGCGAGAACGTCTACTGCACCAAGGTGGGCAGCAGCCGCCCCGACGAGATGTACATCGTCGGCGCGCACATGGACGGCATCGGCTTTGGCGAGGCCGCCAACGACGACGGTTCCGGTACCGCCCTGGTGATGGAGCTGGCACGCATCTTCAGCCTGCCGGGCGTGCAGACCGAGCGGTCGATCCGCTTCGTGCTGTGGAACAACGAGGAAACGGGCCTGCAGGGCGCCAGCGCCTACGTGGCCCAGCGCAAGGGCTTGCAAGGTCTCGAAATGCCCAAGGGTTCGGGCCTGTACCCGGAGCCGAAGTGGCTGGGCATGATCCAGCATGACATGATGATGTTCGACCACGGCATGCCGGTCGCCAAGCTCGACGCCAGCGGCAAGCCCGTGCTCGACGCCAAGGGTCAGCCCGTCTACGCGCCGCCGAAGGAGCAACGCGCCGAGGCCGACGTCAACATCGAATACCAGTCGGACTCGAAGTACGCCGAAGGCGCCGCCAAACTGGCCTGGGCTTTTCGCGCGGCCAACGACAGGTACGCGACGCGCTACCCGGCCGCCGTCGGTTTCCACATGACCAATACCGACTCGACGCCTTTCATGAACGAGGTGCCGGCGATCTCGCTGCGCGAGAACGAGCGCGGCCAGCAGATCGGCGCTGGCTGGAACCCGCACTGGCATCAGCCGACCGACCTGTACGCGTCCTACTCGGACAAGGACTTCCTGCTGGGCCTGAACGCCGCGCAGACGACCTTGGCCGCTATCGCCCAGCTGACTGGCGCCAAGTTCAAGAACTGAACCTCCCCGGCAGACACAATGCAGCAGCGGCCACGCGCCGCTGGCCCCGTTCGTTTCTTGCAACCCGCAGCGTCACGCTGACGCCTGGAGATACCTGCAGCATGTTTTCGCACATCATGATCGGCACGAACCACCTGGAGCCCGCCAAGGCCTTCTACGACGCCGTGCTGGGCGCACTCGGGGTGCCTACCGGAACCGTCGACCGGCACCGCATCTTCTGGCGCACGCCGACCGGCGTGTTCTCGGTCAGCCAGCCGATCGACGGCCAGCCGGCTACAGTGGGCAACGGCAGCACCATCGGCTTCGCCTGCCAGTCTGCCGAACAGGCCGACGCCTGGCATGCAGCGGGCGTGGCCCACGGCGGTTCCACCTGCGAAGACCCGCCTGGCGTGCGTGAAGGCCCGAACGGCCGCATTTACCTCGCCTACCTGCGTGACCCCGACGGCAACAAGCTCTGCGCCCTGTACCGCCTGCCCCGCGCCTGAGTGGCGTCTGAGCCGCGCCTGGGCCAACGGCCCGGCGCGGCGACAAGCGCTTCAGTTCGTGATGGCGGTCTGGCGGTTGCTGGCGTTGCCTTCGAGCTGCGGCGTCTGCGCGAACTTGCCGGCCATCGCGGCGCGCACCTTGGTCACCACGTCCTTGCGTGACAGCTTGTTCTGGGTGGCGTTGACGACCTGCAGGAAATAGTAGGTGAAGGCGCCGTTGTAGCGGCCGCTGAAATAGGCGTCGGCGCTGGTCTGGTTGGCCTTGCAGCCGCCCCAGAGGATCTGGTTGGTCGCCGGGTTCAGGTCGGCAGCCCGGTCCTTGCCGGCCTTCGGCGCGGCGGCCGGGGCTGCGGCCTCGCGGCGCAGCATGCGGTGCAGCGTGAAGCCGCGCACCTGCTTCTGCTTGACGACGCCCTGCAACTCGCCTTCGGGCGGTGCCACGTAGCGGGCCCGCGGCGCATGCAGGCCGAATTCGGCGCCACGCAGGCCGGTGCCGGAGTGGCAGGTGTCGAGGTAGACCTCGAGCAGGACGCCGGGCGGCACCTGCTGGAAAAGGTCGTGCAACTCGTCGTCGCAGATGATGTGCGCCGGGTCCCACAGATTGCCCTTCTGCGCGATGTCGGCCGGCACGAAGGCTTCGTCCATGCCGTCGGGTTCGTCGCCGCTCTTGTCGGCCATCTGCGTGCCGTGCGACGACAGGCTGAACAGCAGGTAGCTGATCTTGCCCGCCTTGGCGTCGGCCACCGCCGCACCCAGCTGCGCCATGATCGCCGCCTTCGAGGCTTGCGCGTCGACCAGGGTGACCACCTCGGACGCCTTGAAACCGAGCAGGCCCTTGCACAGGGTGGCCATGTCCTTGGCATCGTTGACGCAACCCTGCAGCGTGAACTGCGGAAAGTTGGCGAACTTGTTGATGCCGACGCAGATTGCCTTTCGGGCCATGGAGGGTCTCCCCGTTGTGATTGGAAATTTGATCCTCACGGCCCGTCCTGTGCGCGGCAATCCCTAGGCTGCCGGCCACCCCTGTGCCGGGCCGCCGCGCCGCGACGTTGGCTCTGGCGTTTCGGCTTGGACGACGCCGTACCGCGGATCAAGACGAAGTCCGAGAAGTGACGCGATGAACACGCTGAGCGAACAAGTCCGGCATGGGACTGGGGCCTGATGGCCGCCGACATCCGGGTTGACGCGGACCGTGTCCTGGTGCGCATCGAAATCCCCCGGCTGGAGCGGGGTCGCGGGCGGCGCATCGAGGTGCGCTGCGCCCGAAGCCGGCACTGCAGGGCCATGACGTCCTTGCGATGCTGTGTCGTGACGGTCATCCGCAGGCCAGGCCAGGGCGCGGTCTGCTTCCTGCACGGCGACTCCTCGGGGATGTCCTGCGCCCAGCTTGCGCGGGCGCCGAGTCCCGCTGCGCACGTTGTCGCGGCCTGTGCCGTCGGCTGCCCCGCGACCCAACGCAGGCAGAACGCGTTAACGTTCCTGAAAAGGAGCACCCATGAACACTGCCTGCGTCACCTGCCAATTCGACGGCGATACCGCCGTCATCACCATGAACAAGCCGCCGGTCAACGGTCTGGGCTTCGAATTGCGCGATGGCATCGCCCGTGCGCTGGATCAGGCCAACGCCGACGCCGCCGTCAAGGCCATCGTGCTGACCGGCACCGCGAAAGCTTTTTCGGGCGGCGCCGATGTCACCGAATTCGGCAAACCGAACCAGTTGCGCGAACCGAACCTGCGCGTCCTGATCGCGCTGCTGGAAAACAGCCCCAAGCCGGTCGTGGCGGCGATCGCCGGGGTCTGCCTGGGCGGCGGGCTGGAACTGGCGATGGGCGCGCATTTCCGCGTGGCGCTGGCCGATGCGTCGCTGGGCCTGCCCGAAGTCAAGCTCGGCCTGCTGCCCGGCGCGGGCGGCACGCAGCGCCTGCCGCGCCTGATTGGCGTCGAAGCGGCGCTGAACATCATCGTCAGCGGCAACCCGGTCGCTGCGCTGCGTTTCAAGGGCACACCGCTGATCGACGCGATCATCGACGGCGATCTGCTGACCGGCGCGGTGGCCTTTGCGCGCCAGGTGGTGGCCGAGGGCCGGCCGCTGCGCCGCGTGCGTGACCTTCAGCTCGGCGACCCGCAGGCCGAGGCCTTCCTGCAGTTTGCCCGCAAGACGGTGGCGGCTTCGTCACCGAATTTTCCGGCGCCGCTGAAGTGCGTCGAGGCCATCGCCCACGTCATCAGCAAACCCTTTGACGAGGGCCTGCGCCTGGAACGCGAAGCCTTCGTGGCGCTGATGGGCAGCCCGGAATCGCGCGCGCTGCGCTATGTCTTCGCGGCCGAGCGCGCGGCGGCCAAGCTGCCCGACCTGCCGGCCGATACGCGCTTGCGCACCATCGCCAAGGTGGGCGTCATCGGTGCCGGCACGATGGGCGGCGGCATCACGATGAACTTCCTCAACGCCGGCTTGTCGGTGACACTGCTCGAGACCAAGCAGGAAGCGCTGGACAAGGGTCTGGCGACCATCCGTCGCAACTACGAGAACTCGATGAAGAAGGGCAAGCTGACGCCGGCCCAGGTCGAGCAGCGCATGGCCCTGGTGACGCCGACGCTGGACTTCGGCGGCTTTGCCGATGCCGACCTGGTCATCGAAGCGGTGTTCGAGAACATGGCCGTCAAGCAGCAGGTCTTCGAAGCGCTGGACGCGGTGTGCAAGCCCGGCGCCATCCTGGCCAGCAACACCAGCTACCTCGACATCGACCGCATCGCCGCCTTCACACGGCGGCCGGCCGACGTCCTGGGCCTGCACTTCTTCAGCCCGGCCAACGTGATGCGCCTGCTGGAAGTGGTGCGCGGCGCGGCCACCGCGCCCGCTGTGCTGGCCACCTGCATGGCGCTGGCGCGGCAGATCAAGAAGGTCGCCGTGGTCTCGGGCGTCTGCGACGGCTTCATCGGCAACCGCATGCTGGCGCGCTACGGCGCTGCGGCCAGCGGCTTGATCAACGCGGGCGCACTGCCGCAGCAGGTCGACGCCGCGTTGCAGCAGTTCGGGATGGCGATGGGGCCCTTCCGCATGGGCGACCTCGCGGGCCTGGATATCGGCTGGGCGACGCGCCAGCGCAAGGCGGCCGAAGCCGGCGTGGCGATGAATCCGGTGGTGGCCGACAAGCTGTGCGAAGCCGGCCGTTTTGGCCAGAAGACTGGCGCCGGCTGGTACCGCTATGAAGCCGGCAACCGCAGCCCGCTGCCCGATCCGGTGACCGAAACGCTGATCGCGCAATACCGTTCCGAGAAGGGCATCACGCCGCGCGCCATCGGCGCCGCCGAAGTGGTCGAGCGCTGCATCTACGCGCTGGTCAACGAAGGCGCGCGCATCCTGGCAGAAGGCATCGCGGCGCGGGCCTCGGACATCGACCTCGTCTACCTCAACGGCTACGGCTTCCCGCTGCACCGCGGCGGGCCGATGCTCTATGCCGACACCGTCGGCCTGCCGAACGTGGTTCGCAGCCTGCACGCCATCGCCGCTGAACCCGGGGCTGATGCGTCGTGGCAGCCCGCGCCGTTGCTGGTGAAGCTGGCCGAGGCGGGGCAGACCTTCAACTGACCGGTCTGCTCAGTACCCCGCGCCACGGTCCACCGCCAGCGGTTGCGGCAGGCCGGCGCGGGCGCAACGCAGCGCTTCCAGCAACTGCTCCACGACGACCTGGGCGCCGGCTTCGCCGGCGATGTGCGGCGTGGCCAGCACCCGCGGGTGCTGCCAGACCCAGTTGTCGGGCCGCGGTGGTTCCCGTTCGAAGACATCCAGCGCCGCGCCGGCCAGCTGGCCGCTGTCCAGCAGGGCACGCAGGTCGTCTTCGACCAGCTGCTCACCGCGGCCGATGTTGATGACGTAGGCACCTGCCGGCAGCTGCGCCAGCGTGACCCGGTTCAGCAGGCCCTGCGTGGCCGGCGTCAGCGGCAGGGCGCAGACCAGCACGTCGGTCTGCGCCAGCAACGCCGGCAGGCCGGCGTCGCCGTGGAATACCGCCACCCCTGGCAGTGCGGTCTGCTGCTGCGGGTCACGCGGGCTGCGGGCCCAGCCGGCCACCGGGAAGCCCAGCGGCAGGAAGGCCTGGGCGATGGCGCCGCCGACCGCGCCCAGGCCCAGCACGCCAATGCGGCAGGCCGCCAGCGACCGCACCGGGTGGCGCGCCCATTGCGATGCCACCTGCTGCGCGCGGTAGCGCGGCAACTCGCGCAGGTGGCCGAGCGCGCAGGCCACCACGTATTGCGCAATGCGCAGCCGCTGCGTGGGGTCCACCGTGCGCGTCACGGGCAGGTCCGGGAAGAGGTCCAGCAGGTCGGGCACGGTCAGCAGCTTGTCGACACCAGCGCCCGTCGAGCACAGCACGCGCAGATTGCGGTAGGGTGCCAGCGCGCCGGGCTTCAGCCGCCAGGCCAGGATGGCTTCGACGGCCAGCGGGTCGTGGGGCGCTTCGGCCGACCACACCGGCACATCGGGCGCGGCGGCGTGCAGGGCATCGATCAGGGGTTGCGCCGGTATCGGCGCGGTCATCAAGAGAATGGCCATCCGGCGATACTGTCACACGGCGCGGCGATGCTGCTGTGGCCCGTCCTGGATCTGGCCGTACCGCCAGCCCGTATCAGCCTCGCACCCCGGCCCCATCGCCATCCCTACCCGCATGCCGGATCGCCCTGTTTCGCGCCCCCCAGCCAGGCTGCCGCTCCGGCAGCCTGGCTGGATGCCTTACTGGCCTGGCGCGCAGCGCGCATCCAGGCCATGCAGGTCACCGCCGTCTTCAGGCATGCGGCGGTGGCGCTGCCAGCTCACCACCACGAGGGTCTGGAACGCCACCGCCACGGCCCTGACGACGCCACGGTGCAGGCCATGGACAGCGCCGGCGACGACGCCGGCCAGGCCAACGCCGCCAACCCGGCGCCGGCCTGGGGGCCGACGGCCGAATACCGCGTGCCGCCCTCCGCGCCAGCAGGCGTCGCCTGGCCGGGCTTGCCACAGCCGGCCTGGTCCAGCGCGCCGACCCGGCTGCCAGAGCGTCCGCCCCGGGCCTGAGGGAAATCGCACCGCCGACCGCCTGAGCGCTCGCTGCACGACGGCAGCGCGCCCTGGCGGCGCTTCCCCTCAGACGCTCCAGGAGCACCCTTGAAGTCATCCTTGTTCCCGCGCAACGCGCTGGTCTGCATCTTCCTGGCCGCAGGCTGCGCCTGGCCAGGCACCTTCTGGGCGCAAAGCAGCGCCCCCGCTGCCGAGCAAATCCAGGTCACCGGTCACTACGACAACGCGGTGGGCAGCAGCGACGCCGCGTCGCAGGGCACCATCCGCGCCGAGCTGTTGAAGAGCCGGCCGGCGCTGCGCCCGGGCGAGGTGCTGGAATTCGTGCCGGGCATGATCGTCACCCAGCATTCCGGCGACGGCAAGGCCAATCAGTACTTCCTCCGCGGCTTCAACCTGGATCACGGGACCGACTTCGCCACCAGCGTGGGCGGCATGCCCGTGAACATGCCCACCCACGCCCACGGCCAGGGCTACAGCGACCTCAACTTCCTGATACCGGAACTGGTGCAGCGCATCGAATACCGCAAGGGCCCGTACTTTGCGAAGGGCGGCGATTTTGCCTCGGCGGGTTCGGCCGACATCGCCTACCGCAGCCGGCTGGACGAGCCTTTCGGCGAAGTCACGCTGGGGCAGCGCGGCTACCAGCGCGTCGTGGCGGGCGGTTCGGCCGAGGTGGCGCCGGGCCTGAGTGCGCTGGCCGCTTTGGAAGCGATGCGCAACGACGGCCCCTGGACGCTGCCCGAAGGCCTGCGGCGGACCAACGGCGTGTTCACGCTGAGCGGCGGCACCGCCGCGCAGGGCTGGCAGGCCAGCGCGATGGGCTACCGGGCGCGCTGGACATCGACCGACCAGGTGCCGCAGCGGCTCATCGATGCCGGCTTGCTCAAGGGCCAGCCTTTCGGCCGCTTCGATGCGGTGGACCCGACCGATGGCGGCGACACCTCGCGCTACAGCCTGTCGGGCGAATGGCACAACACCTCGGCGGCGGGCACCACCAAGGTGTCGGCCTACGCCCTGCGCTACCGGCTGCAGCTGATCTCGAATTTCACCTACGCCCTGGACCGGCCTGCAACCGGCGACCAGTTCATGCAGCGCGACGAGCGCACCGTCACCGGGCTGGCTGCCAGCCATGCGGTGGGCTACACCCTGTTCGGCCTGCCGGCGCGCAGCGAAGCGGGCCTGCAAGTGCGCCAGGACCGCATCGCGGTGGCCTTGTTCGACACGCAGGCCCGGGCCGTCACGGGCACCACGCGCGACGACGGGGTGCGCGAGACCATGCTCGGCCTGTATGGCCAGAGCGCGGTGGAACTGACGCCCTGGTTGCGCGGCATCGTCGGGCTGCGGGCCGACCAGCTCGGCGTGAAGGTGGACAGCCGCTTGCTGGCTGCCAATTCAGGCGCCGCCAGCGCGCACCAGGTGTCGCCCAAGTTCACGCTGGTTGCCGGCCCGTTTTCCCAGTCGGCGAAAACCGAATTTTTCATCAACGCCGGCCGGGGCCTGCACAGCAACGATGCCCGCGGCACCACCATCCAGCAAGACCCCAAGACCGGCAACCCGCAGGACAAGGTGCCGGCCCTGGTTGCCAGCCGCGGCTACGAACTGGGCGCGCGCAGCGAATTCATGCCGGGCCTGCAAAGCTCGCTGGCGCTGTGGCAGCTGGACTTCGATTCCGAGCTGGTCTACCTGGGCGACGCCGGCGCCACCGAAGCCGCCGCCGCCAGCCGCCGCCACGGCGTGGAGTTCAACAACCGCTACACGCCGGTGCCCTGGCTGCTGCTCGACGCCGACCTGGCCTGGACGCACAGCCGCTTCGCCAATGGGGGGCGGATCCCGAACGCGGTGGACCGCGTGGCCTCCATCGCCGCGACGGTGCGCAACATCGGGCCGTGGAGCGCCAGCCTGCAGTGGCGCTACCTGGGCAGCGGCGCCCTGACCGAAGACAACCGCGTGCGCAGCCAGTCTTCAGTCACCACCAACCTGCGCCTGGGCTACCAATTGGCTGCGCTGCGCGCATTCGGCAAGGGCAGCGAGCTGACGCTGGATGTCTTCAACCTGCTCAACCGCCAGGTCAGCGACATCCAGTATTTCTACGCATCGCAGTTGCCCGGCGAAGCCGCTCCGGTGGCCGACCGCCACGTGCACCCGGCCGAGCCGCGCGCCTTGCGGCTGACCTGGCGGGTGGGCTTCTGAGCGGGCCGCTTCATTCGTGGCGCAGGGCCTCGATCGGGTCCATGCGCGCCGCGCGCCGCGCCGGGAAATAGCCGAACAGCACGCCGATGGCGGCCGCGAACAGCAGTGACAGCGCGTTGATCGCGGGGTCGAACACGTAAGGCACGCCCATCACGCTGGACAGCGCCCACGACGCCGCGGTCGCGATCACGATGCCGACCACGCCACCCAGCGCCGACAGCACGACGGCTTCGATCAGGAACTGCAGCAGGACCTCGCTTTCCAGCGCGCCGACAGCCAGCCGCAGGCCGATCTCTCGGGTCCGCTCGGTGACGCTGACCAGCATGATGTTCATGATGCCGATGCCGCCGACCAGCAGGCTGACGGCGGCCACCGCGCCCAGGAGCGTGGTCAGCACTTCGGTGGTGCTGGACAGGGTCTCGGCGAGTTGCTGGGTGTCGAAGATGTTGAAGTTGTCGTCGTCGGTCTCGGCCAGCTTGCGGCGTTCGCGCAGCAACTGGCGCAGGCTGGCCTTCAGCGGCACGCTGTCGCTGCCGTCTTCCATCGACACCAGCAGGGTGTCGACGCGGCGGCTGCCGGTGACGCGGCGCTGCAGGGTGTGCAGCGGCAGCACCACGGTGTCGTCCTGGTCGCCCATGCCGCCCTGGCCCTTGGCGGCCAGGATGCCGACGACGTCGCAGGAAAACTGCTTGACGCGCAAGCGCTGGCCCAGGCCTGTCTGGCCGATGGTGCCGCCGAAGATCTCCCGGCGCACGGTTTCGCCGATGATGCAGACGGCCGCGCCGGCGACCTGTTCGTCGGCTGCGAAGCTGCGCCCGCTGGCCAGCGTCCAGTTGCCGGTGGTGAACCACTGGTTGGTGCTGCCGCTGACGCTGGTTACCCAGTTGCGGCCGTTGCCGACCACCGTGGCACTGCTGACACTTTGCGGCGCCACGGCCGCCACGCCGCCGATCTGCGAGGCGATGGCCTCGGCATCGGCCTCGATGAAATGCGGTACGCCACCGCCACCACCGCCGAAGCCGCGCTGGCCCGGCCGCACCATCAGCAGGTTGGTGCCCAGGCCGGCGATCTGGTTCTGGATCGCCCGCGTCGCGCCGTTGCCCAGCGTGACCATGGTGATCACCGCGCTGACCCCGATGACGATGCCCAGGATGGTCAGGAAAGAGCGCAACAGGTTGCGCTGCACCGAGCGCAGGGCGAGCATGAAGACGCTGGTCAGCATCAGGTCGTCTCGGCAGGCGCGAGTGCCGGCGCGGCGATGGTCGGATTCGGGTTCGGCAGGTCCTTGGCAACCGCACCGTCGACGAAATGCACCATGCGCCGGGCGTAGGCGGCCATGTCGGGTTCGTGGGTCACCATCAGCACGGTGATGCCCTTGTCGCGGTTCAGCGCCATCAGCAGGCCCATGATCTCGTGGCTGCGCTGGGTGTCGAGGTTGCCGGTCGGCTCGTCGGCCAGCACCACCGCCGGCTCGGTCACGATGGCCCGCGCAATCGCCACCCGCTGCTGCTGGCCGCCTGACAACTCGCCCGGCGTGTGGCCTTCCCAGCCGCCCAGGCCGACCGCCTGCAGGGCCTTGGCCGCAGCCACGCGGCGCACGCTGGCGCTGTCGCCGCGGTAGAGCAGCGGCAGCTCGACGTTCTCTTGCGCCGAGGTCCGCGCCAGCAGGTTGAAGCCCTGGAAGACGAAGCCCAGGTAGCGCCGCCGCAGCCGCGCGCGCTGGTCGCGCGACAGCGCTTCGACGTGGGCGCCCTTGAACAGGTACTGGCCGGCGGTGGGCGTGTCCAGGCAGCCCAGGATGTTCATGGCCGTGCTCTTGCCCGATCCGCTGGGGCCCATGATGGCGACGAATTCGCCGGCCGCGATGTCGAGGCTGATGCCCTTCAGCGCCATCAGTTCGGAAGCGCCGCTGCCGTAGCGCTTGGTGACGCCGCGCAGCTGGATCAAGGCGTTCATGACCGCACGCCGCCGGGCCGCCCCAAGGCGGGCCCGCCCCCAAGGCCGCAGAGCGGCCCCTTGCGGAGCCGGGAGGGCGCCAACGCAGTGAGCGTGGGGGCCCTCATTTCGGCGCGGTCTTCTGGTCCGTGATCACCAGCATCCCGGCCTGCAGTTCGCCGCCGGTGATCTCGGTCATGTGGCCGTCGCTGATGCCGGGTGTCACCGCCACCGCCTGCGGCGCGCCCTTGCCCACCCCCTGGCCATCCGCGGGCAGCACCCAGACCTGCCTGGCGGTGGCGGTGCTGGCACCGGCGGCAGCCGGCCGGCGGGTGTTGCCGCCTGGCATGCGCGGCGTCAGGCTGGACAGCATGCCGCCCTTGCCGGCCGCTGCGGAGGCTGCCGTGGGCGTGAAGCGCAAGGCCGTGTTGGGCACCAGCAGCACGTCCTTGCGCTGGGTGGCCACGATGCTGGCGGTGGCCGTCATGCCAGGCCGCAGGCTGAGGTCGGCGTTGTCGACGTCGAGGTAGGTCAGGTAGGTGACCACGTTGTCGGTGATGGTCGAACCGAAACCGACCCGCGTGATGCGCGCCGGGAAGCGCCGCGTCGGGTAGGCGCTGACGGTGAAGTTCGCGTTCTGACCCAGCTTGACGGCGCCGACGTCGGCCTCGTCCACGTAGACCCACAGGCGCAGTCGGGTCAGGTCCTCGGCCACCGTGAACAGCGTCACCGCCTGCAGCGAGGCAGCCACCGCGTTGCCAGGGTCCACCGTGCGGGTCAGCACCACGCCGTCGGCTGGCGCGCGTATCGATGCCTTCGACAGCGTGATCTGGTCGGTGGACAGTTGCGCCTGCGCGTCTTTCACGCCGGCCCGGGCGCTGGCTTCGGCGCCGACAGCGCGCGTCAGCGAGGCGCGCGCGGTGTCGAGCTCGGCCTGGGCCGGTACCTGTCCACCCGAGATGCGTGCCACCTGCTCCAGCCGCGCCAGGTTGCTGCGCACCTCGGCCACGGTGGCACCAGTCTGTGCCACCTGCGCCTCGGCCGAGGCCACCGCGGCGCGCGAACGCAGGATCTGGTCGTTGAGCTTGGCGGTGTCCAGTTCGACCAAGACCTGGCCCTTCTTGATGCGGTCGTTGACGTCGACGTTGACTTTGAGCACCGTGCCCGACAGTTCGCTGCCGATGTTGATCGATCGCGTCGGCTGGATGGTGCCGTTGGCGGTGACCGTCAGCGTCAGGTCGCCGCGCGCCACCGCCTGCGTGCTGTAGCTGGGCGCGGCGTAGGCGGCGCGGCCCGACCACCACCACCACAGGCCGCCGGCGGCCAGCAGCAGGGCCAGCCCACTGGCCCAGCGTGCAGGTCGGCGGTACCAGGCGCGGGCTGCCGGTTCGTCGAGCAGGGCGGCCACCTCGGTGGCGGCGGGTTCTGCCGCGGCAGCGGCCGGCTGGGCCCTGGTGGGGGGTGGCTTGCTCATCGCGGGTTGATACGGGCTTCGGTGGACGGGGCGGCGGCGCCTGCGGCGTCGGCTTGCCAGCCACCGCCCAGCGCCTTGTAGAGGCGGACGTGGTCGGCGCTGACGCTGGCCGTGACGCTGGCCAGACCGTCCTGCGCACCGAGCTGGCTGCGCTGGGTTTCCAGCACGGTCTGGAAATCGACCAGGCCGCTGGTGTAGCGCTGGCGTGCCAGCGTGGCCGCGTTGGTCGCGGCGGTGGCCGCGGCTTGCAGACGGGTGGCACGCAGGCGGTCGTTGTGCAGCGCGACCAGGGCGTCTTCCACGTCCTGCAGCGCCAGCAGCACCGTGCCGCGGTAGCTGGCCCGCGTTTGGTCCAGCGCGGCCTGCTGGGCGCGAACCTGGGCGCGGGCGGCGCCGCCGTCCCACAGCGGCAGGCTGACGCCGGCCAGCAGCGACGTGATCACCGCGCTGCCCTGGCCCAGGCCGCTGAAGCTCAAGGCATTCAGACCGAGCGAGCCGCCCAGCCTGAAGCTGGGCCAGCGCGCCGCGTCGGCCTGGGCCACGCGGCTTTGCGCGGCCAGCACCTGCTGTTCGGCGGCGCGCACGTCGGCACGCTGGCGCAGGGTGTCGGCGGGCAGGCTCAGCGCCAGCTCGCCCGCCGCTTGTGGCACTGGCGCCGGGCGCGCCACCAACCGGGCCAGTGCGGCGGGCGGCCGGCCGGTCAGAACGGCCAGCGCGTGGGCGGCCTGCTGGACCTTGGTCTGCAGCGTCGGCAGCAGGGCCTGCGTCTGCGCGGCGGCGGCCCGCGCCTGCTCGGCTTCCAGGCTGCTCAACAGGCCGGCCTGGGCCCGCCAAACGGTGATCTGCAGCGTCTGCAACTGGCTGGCCAGGTTGTCGCTGGCGATGGCCTGTTGCGACTGCGCGCCGCGCAGCGTGATGTAGCTGAGCGCCGTCTCGGCGGCCACGGACACCTGCACGTCGCCCAGGCTGGCCGCGCTGGCGAGCGCTGTGGCGTCGGACGCCGCCAGCGCGTTGCGCCTGGCGCCGAAGATGTCGAGTTCCCAGCTGGCGTCCAGCCCGGCCTGGAAGCTGTTGCCGGTGCTGTGGCCGCCGCTGCTGCCGTGCTGCGCGCTGGCCGAACTGCCCAGCGTGGGCTGCAGGCCGGCGGCGGACACGTCGCGCAGCGAACGGGCCTGGCGCAAGGCGGCCTGGGCGCCCAGCACGCTGGTGTTGGCGCGCAGCGCGTCGGCGATCAGCGCGCTCAGCGTCGGGTCGTCGAAACGCATCCACCAGGCGGCCAGCGCGGTGGCGGCTGGCGACGACCGCGTGTCGGACCAGCCGTCGGGGACGTCGGCTTCGGCCGGAACGGCCGGCCCGACGGGCAGCGCTGCGCAGCCTGCCAGTCCGATCAGCATCAGGGGCGCCCAGCACGCTGGGGCGCGTCGCGCTGCGGCCCGGTGCAGCCTGGGCTTGCATCGCGGAGCGGGCGCTGCCCGCTGCGCCGCGGGGTGGGCCATCAGCGCTTGATGCGGCTGATCTTGGTGCCTTCGATGCTCAGGCTGGCCATCAGGCCCTGCTGGTCGGTGATGAAGGCGTAGGCATCGTCCTTCAACGTCGACGTCGACAGGTTCTTGGCGACGCCTTCGTTGACCACCACCACGCTGGGGCCGACGCCGAATTCCCAGCCCTTGGATTTCTCCAGGTACTGCACGGCCTTGTCGCTCATCAGGAAGACGACGTAGGCGTAGGACTCGGCGCCGGCCTGCCAGCCCCAGGAAGCCGACACGGTGTTGAAGTATTCGGTGGCCTTGGCGCCGCGCAGCAACACGCCTTCGCCGTAGCTGCCGCCGAACACCAGACCGGCCTTGACGACCTTCGGAAAGACCAGGATGGCCCTGGCCTGCTTGCTGATGGTCTCGGCCACCGGGCGCGCCTTGTAGAGCGTCTGCAAGGCCTGGGCGGCGTCCTTGTCCAGGTCTTCGGCGCTGGCGGCGGCGGCCGTGCCGGCCAAGCCGGCCAGCATCACGGCAGAAGCGGCCATCAAGGCGGTTTGGTGGAAAGTGCGGCGGCTGGCGTTCATGGTGCTTCCTCTCGAACGGGGTGACGACGCCATTCAGGCGTCAGGCCTTGTTTGTAGCGGCACCCGCCGCTGCGCGTCTGTTCGACAGCGCACCGTCAAGGCTGGCAGGTGCTGGGCGGCCACCACAAGTTCTACCGGTGCTGCTGGACTGGAACCGCAGCAAGGTGCCGATTTCCGACCCGGGCCTTCACCCGGCCTCATCGACTCGGCCACCAGAGCCTGACCATAATCCGGCATGCGCCGACTCGCCGCTCTCGCCCTTTTCATCGCGGCAACGACGCGGTCGGCGCCTTCGACCGCTGCCGAGCCGGAGGTCGTGAAAACCGTGCAGCAATTGTTCGATGCCATGGCCGCCCGTGACGAGTCAGCCATCAAGGCCGTGCTGACGGCGGACGCGAAGATCGCTTCCATCCGGGCCAACCAGGCCATGTCGAGCACGACCGGCGCCGAATTCGCCGCCCGCATCGCTGCGGCCAAGGAACCGTTGCTTGAACGGATGTGGCAGCCCAGGGTCCTGATCGAAGGCGGGATGGCGACGCTCTGGGCAGCCTATGACTTCCACCGTGGCGGGACATTGACGCACTGCGGTGTCGATTCCGTGACGATGTTCGAAGCCGCAGGCGGGTGGAAGATCTCGGGCGTCTACTTCACCGTCGTCGAGGCTGCGAAATGTCCCCCCAGCCCGCTGGGCCCGCCAGCGGCCCAGTGAGTCGGCCCGCGTCGCGCCGGGCGTCTGCACCCCGCAAGCCAGGCGCCGCAGCACCAGGTCGGCCCTGCGCTCGCAGTGTCCGTTGAGCGGCGCCACCGCCCCGTCCGCGCGGCAGGGCCTTCATGCGGCGACCGCCCAGGACGCGCGCATCTCCCCACTGCAGTTTGGTCTGCGCCATCGACTCGCGCACGGCCAGCGCATGCAGCCGGCAGCGCGTGCCGGTGGGTGGCGCCTGGTGATCCGAGCGCCATCGGCTTGGGGGGTTCTGAGCGGGGTAGAGCGCTTTGGACGGCGCTCTTCATCGGCAGATTGGCGGAAGGGGCGGGATTCGAACCCGCGGGGGGTATTAACCCCCACACGCTTTCCAGGCGTGCGACTTAAGCCGCTCATCCACCCTTCCGTTGCCTGACAAAGCTGCCTGGGCGGGGACGATTCTAGCTGTTCGGCGACGGCGCCACGGCGTACTGGCGCAGCCAGTCCAGCAGCACGAATTCCAGCGCCTTGGCGTGCGTGCATTCGAGCACCACCGGTGGCGCGCAACCGGCCTCGTAGGCTTCGCGCCAGCGCAGCGCGCAGACGCACCAGCGGTCGCCCGGCTTCAGGCCGCGAAAGCGGTAGGCCGGGCGCGCGGTGATCAGGTCGTTGCCGCGCTCCATCTGGAAGTTGAGGAATTCCACCGTCATGCGGGCGCAGACGACATGGCTGCCCTGCTCGTGCTCGTCGGTCTGACAGCAGCCGTCGCGCAGCCAGCCGGTCAGCGGGTCGTAGGAGCAGGCCATCAGCGGCGTGCCCAGCACGTTCAGCGCGGTGCTCACGGCTTGGGCGCTGCGCCGGCGGGGCTGCGGTTCAACAGCGTCATCGCGGTGCCGATCAGGCCGGCCACTTCGCCCATGTGGCCCGGCACGATCATCGTGTTGTTGGTCTTGGCCAGGTGGCTGTAGGCATCGACGGCCTTCTCGGCCACCTTCAGCTGCACCGCCTGTTCGCCGCCGGGCTGCTGGATGGCCGCAGCGATCTTGCGGATGGCGTCGGCCGTGGCGTCGGCCACCGCGGTGATCGCCGCTGCTTCGCCGATGGCCTTGTTGATCTCGGCCTGCTTGGCGCCTTCGCTGCGCGCGATGAAGGCTTCGCGCTCGCCGGTGGCGATGTTGATCTGCTCCTGGCGCCGGCCTTCGCTGGCCGCGATCAGCGCGCGCTTTTCGCGCTCGGCCGTGATCTGCGCCTGCATGGCGTGCAGGATCGCCGCTGGCGGCGTCAGGTCCTTGATCTCGTAGCGCAGCACCTTGACGCCCCAGTTCAGCGCCGCCTCGTCCAGCGCTTCCACCACGCCGGCGTTGATGTGGGTGCGCTCCTCGAAGGTCTTGTCGAGTTCCATCTTGCCGATCACGCTGCGCAGGGTGGTCTGCGCCAGCTGCGTGATGGCCACGATGTAGTTGCTGGAACCGTAGCTGGCGCGCATCGGGTCGGTGACCTGGAAATACAGGATGCCGTCCACCGTCAGCTGGGTGTTGTCCTTGGTGATGCAGACCTGGCTGGGCACGTCCAGCGGGACTTCCTTCAGCGAATGCTTGTAGGCCACGCGGTCGACGAAGGGGAAGACGAAGCTCAGGCCGGGCGTCAGCGTGCGGTCGTACTTGCCCAGGCGTTCGACCACCCAGGCGTGCTGCTGCGGCACGATCTTCAGCGAGCGAACGATGAAGAGGACCGCGATGACGGCGATGACGAGGGCGATTTCCATGTCGAGCTTTCAGATGTTCAGTTCGGGGCGACTTCGGTGACGGCGGTCGCGACGGCGACGTGCTCGACGCGCAGTTCGCTGCCGTTGATGGCCACGATGCGGTGTTCGCCGGCTTTCGGTGTGCCGCTGCCGGCGTGGCGCACGGCCCAGCTGGCACCGCGGTAGGCAGCGCGGGCCGTGCCGTCGGCCGCCCAGTGCCCGACGTGCAGCTGCTGGCCGATGTCGAGGTTGACGTCCGGGTTGCGCTCGGCCGGCGCCGCAGCGGGCGTCTGCAGGCGCTTCAGGTGCCAGGCTGCCGTGGCACCGGCACCGACGACGGCCGCCAGCACCATCTGCGCCGTGCCACCCAGGCCGGCGTGCGCGGCCAGCGCGCCGGCGGCGCAGCCCAGGCCCAACATCAGCAGGTAGAAAGTGCCGCTGGCCAACTCGGCGGCCACCAGCCCGCCGGCTGCCATCCACCACAAGGTCGAGATGTTCCAGTCCAAGCCTGGCCTCCTGTTCATAGCGCTGCACCGAGGGTGCGGGCGCAGTGTAGTCACGTCATTTCCAGCTGCCACATCGCACCCCTACACTTCGCGCTCATTTTCATCCCGCACCAAGGCCCGCCGATGCTCCGCTTCCGTTTCCCCATCGTCATCATCGACGAGGATTTCCGCTCGGAAAATACCTCGGGTTTCGGCATCCGCGCGCTGGCCTCGGCCATCGAGAAAGAGGGCTTCGAGGTGCTGGGCGCCACCAGCTACGGCGACCTGAGCCAGTTCGCGCAGCAGCAAAGCCGCGCCAGCGTCTTCATCCTGTCGATCGACGACGAAGAGTTCACGCCGGGGCCCGAACTGGACCCGGCGGTGCTGAACCTGCGCAAGTTCATCGAGGAAATCCGCTTCAAGAACGCGGACATCCCGATCTACATCTACGGCGAAACGCGGACCAGCCAGCACATCCCCAACGACATCCTGCGCGAGCTCCACGGCTTCATCCACATGTTCGAGGACACGCCGGAATTCGTGGCGCGTCACATCATCCGCGAGGCCAAGAGCTACCTCGACGGCCTGGCGCCGCCCTTCTTCAAGGCGCTGATGGACTACGCGCAGGACGGCTCGTATTCCTGGCACTGCCCCGGCCACAGCGGCGGCGTCGCCTTCCTGAAGAGCCCGGTCGGGCAGATGTTCCACCAGTTCTTCGGCGAGAACATGCTGCGCGCCGACGTCTGCAACGCCGTCGAAGAACTCGGCCAGCTGCTGGACCACAGCGGCCCGGTGCTGCAGAGCGAACGCAACGCCGCGCGCATCTTCAACGCCGACCACTGTTTCTTCGTCACCAATGGAACCAGCACCTCGAACAAGATGGTCTGGCACCACACGGTGGCGCCGGGCGACGTGGTGGTGGTCGACCGCAACTGCCACGTCAGCGTGCTGCACAGCATCATCATGACGGGCGCGGTGCCGGTCTTCCTGACGCCCACGCGCAACCACCTGGGCATCATCGGGCCGATACCGGAAAGCGAATTCCAGCCCGAGACGATCCGCCGCAAGATCGCCGCCAACCCGCTGCTGGCGGGTATCGACGCCGAGACCTGCAAGCCGCGTATCCTGACGCTGACGCAGAGCACCTACGACGGCGTGCTCTACAACACGGAAACCATCAAGCACGCGCTGGACGGCTATGTCGACACGCTGCACTTCGACGAAGCCTGGCTGCCGCACGCCGCTTTCCACAAGTTCTACGGCACCTTCCATTCGATGGGCAAGAACCGCCCGCGCCCGAAGGACCAGCTGGTCTTCGCGACGCAGTCGACGCACAAGCTGCTGGCCGGCCTCAGCCAGGCCAGCCAGGTGCTGGTGCAAGACGCGACGGAGCGCAAGTTGGACCGCCACCTCTTCAACGAGGCCTACCTGATGCACACCAGCACCAGCCCGCAGTACGCGATCATCGCCAGCTGCGACGTGGCCGCGGCGATGATGGAAGCGCCTGGCGGGCCGGCGCTGGTGGAAGAAAGCATCGCCGAGTCGATGGACTTCCGCCGCGCCATGCGCAAGGTCGACGAGGAATTCGGCAAGGACTGGTGGTTCACCGTCTGGGGCCCCGAGCAGATGGTCGACGAAGGCATCGGCCGCTCGGCCGACTGGGTGCTGAAGGCTGGCGACAAGTGGCACGGCTTCGGCCAACTGGCCGACGGCTTCAACCTGCTGGACCCGATCAAGTGCACCATCGTCACGCCGGGCCTGGATGTGGCGGGCACCTTTGCGCCGACCGGCATCCCGGCTTCGATCGTCACCAAGTTCCTGGCCGAGCACGGCGTGGTGGTCGAGAAGACGGGTCTCTATTCCTTCTTCATCATGTTCACCATCGGCATCACCAAGGGCCGCTGGAATTCCCTGCTGACCGCGCTGCAGCAGTTCAAGGACGACTATGACAAGAACGCGCCGATGTGGCGCATCCTGCCGGAGTTCTGCCAGGCTCATCCGAAGTACGAACGCATGGGCCTGCGCGACCTCTGCCAGAGCATCCACAGCATGTACGCCAAGGGCGACATCGCGCGGCTGACCACCGAGATGTACCTGTCCGACCTGCAGCCGGCGATGAAGCCCAGCGACGCCTTCGCGCACATCGCCAGGCGCACCACCGAGCGGGTCGGCATCGACGAGTTGGAAGGCCGCATCACGACCAGCCTGCTGACGCCTTACCCGCCGGGTATTCCGCTGCTGATCCCGGGCGAGCGCTTCAACAAGAAGATCGTCGACTACCTGCGCTTCGTGCGCGCCTTCAATGCCGCTTTCCCGGGCTTCGACACCGACGTGCATGGCCTGGTCGAAGACGAAGCGCCGGGCGCCGATCGCCGTTACTTCGTCGATTGCGTGCGGCTCTGAAGTCCCGCACCGACTGACGCGAAAACGGGCGCTTGCGGGCGCCCGTTGGCTTGGCCGGTCAGCCCGCTCAGCCGGTCACTCGACGGCGGCCGCACTCATCGCATGGCTGAAGCCGCCGTCGACGTAGGTGATTTCGGCCGTCACACCGCTGGCCAGGTCGGACAGCAGGAAGGCGGCCACGTTGCCGACGTCGTCGATGGTGATGTTGCGGCCCAGCGGCGAGGCCTTCGCCACCATGCCCAGCAGCTTGCCGAAGTCCTTGATGCCCGAAGCCGCCAGCGTCTTGATCGGGCCGGCCGAGATGCCGTTCACCCGGTAGCCGCGCGGGCCCATGCTGGCCGCCAGGTAGCGCACGCTGGCTTCCAGCGAGGCCTTGGCCAGGCCCATGGTGTTGTAGTTGGGCACTGCGCGCAGCGAACCCAGGTAGCTCAGCGTCAGCAGCGCCGCGTTCGGCCGCAGGTAGGGCAGGGCGGCCTTGGCCATGGCCGGAAAGCTGTAGGCCGAGATGTCGTGGGCGATGCGGAAGCCTTCACGCGACAGGCCGTCGAGGAAGTCGCCGCCGATGGCCTCGCGCGGGGCAAAGCCGATGGCGTGAACGAAACCGTCAAACTGGCCCCACGCGGCACCAAGTTGTTCGAAGACACTGGCGATCTGGGCGTCGTCCGAGACATCGCATTCGAAGACCAGCTTGGAGTCGAATTCGGCGGCGAAGTCGGTGATGCGTTGGCGAAAGCGCTCGCCGACGAAGCTGAAGGCCAGCTCGGCGCCCTGCGCCTTGCAGGCCCGGGCGATGCCGTAGGCGATGGACCGGTTGGATAGCACGCCGGTGATGAGAAAGCGCTTGCCAGCGAGGAAGCCCATGGATGTCTCCGAGTCGAAAGGGGGTCTTGAAGCGGCCGCGATTCTGGCACGCGCTGGGTGCTTTGCAGCGTCGGTATTGCTGGCGGCGAATTGGGCAGCTATAATCCGGCCTTTCCGGGTAAAGCTGAAGTGGGCGGAATTTTCCAGCCCATTTTTTTTGCTTGATCGTCTTTCAGCAGGTCGCCGTGGCGGGTTTTCGCGATGGTCGGCGTGTTCAGAAAGGCTGGTCTTGGCGGCTCGCCCCGGCGGCAAGGGCAGGTCGACGCGATCCACAGGATCCAGCGGGCCGGATCAAGGACAGGCAAGGTTTGAGGCAGGCATCGGGCATCGGCAAGTCGGCAGGCAAGGGCGCACGCGGGGCAACGTCCCAGCGTCAGCGCGAAGGTGTTGCTGCGCCGGGCGGTCGGTCGACGCGCCCACCGGCCAAGCCACGTGAAATCCCGACCGGCCCGCGCCTGGGCTGGCGCGAGGCGATCACCGCCACCGTCACGGGTCAGGGTTTCGAGTTGATTGAAGTGGAGCGCGCCCAGCGGGGCTTGCTGCGCATCACCATCGACCGCATCCCGGGCCGCATCTACCCGGTGGCCAGTGAATTCATCCTGGTCGAAGACTGCGAACAGGTGACCCGACAACTGCAATACGCCCTCGAAGTCGAGGACATGGATTACGCCCGTCTCGAGGTGTCCTCGCCTGGCCTGGACCGGCTGCTGAAAAGCGAGGCCGACTTCGAGCGCTTTGCCGGTCAGGCCGTGAAGCTCACGCTGAAGGCGCCGTTCGAGGGCCGCAAGGTCTGGGAAGGCGTGCTGGGACGCGCTGGCGATGAGCCCGCAGCGCCCGAAGGTGCGGCCACGACGGGTTGGAATCTGTTTTTCAAGGCCGGCAAGACCGAACAGGTCTTGGGGTTCAAGTTCGAAGAAGTGCGCGAGGCCCGCTTGGTGCCCGTGTTGGATTTCAAAGGTCGCAAATCCGCCGGCACCGCCGCGGAAAGCGACCAGGCCGCTGTGGCACCGGATTCGGTGAGCGCAGCGGGCACAGATGGAGGCTAGAGGACCGATGAATCGCGAAATGTTGATGTTGGTGGACGCCATCTCGCGCGAGAAGACCGTGGACCGCGACGTCGTGTTCGGCGCGGTCGAGGCGGCGCTGGCGCAAGCGACGAAGAAGCTCAACGGGGGCGAGGTCGACATCCGTGTCGCTGTTGACCGCGATACGGGCGAATACGAGACCTTCCGCCGTTGGCTGGTGGTGCCCGACAGTGCCGGCTTGCAGAACCCCGACGCCGAGGAACTGCTGTCCGACGCGCTGGACCGCATTCCCGACATCGAGGAAGGCGACTACATCGAAGAAGCGATCGAGTCGCTGACCATCGGTCGCATCGGTGCCCAGGCCGCCAAGCAGGTCATCCTGCAGAAGATCCGTGACGCCGAGCGCGAGCAGCTGCTCAACGATTTCCTGGCCCGCGGCGAGAAGATCTTCGTCGGCACGGTCAAGCGCCTGGACAAGGGTGACATCATCGTCGAGAGCGGTCGCGTCGAAGGGCGCCTGAAGCGCAGCGAAATGATCCCGAAGGAAAATCTGCGCAGCGGCGACCGCGTGCGGGCCTTCCTGCAAGGCATCGACGCCACGCAGCGCGGTCCGCAGATCATGCTGTCGCGCAGCGCGCCGGGTTTCATGGTCGAACTCTTCGCCCAGGAAGTGCCCGAGATCGAACAGGGCCTGCTGGAAATCAAGAGCTGTGCCCGTGATCCGGGCAGCCGCGCCAAGATTGCCGTGGTCAGCCACGACCGCCGCGTCGACCCGATCGGCACCTGCGTTGGCGTGCGCGGCTCGCGCGTCAACGCGGTCACCAACGAGATCGCTGGCGAGCGCGTCGACATCGTGCTGTGGTCCGAAGACCCGGCGCAATTCGTCATCGGCGCGCTGGCGCCGGCCAATGTCCAGTCCATCGTGGTCGACGAAGAGCGCCATGCGATGGACGTGGTGGTCGACGAGGAAAACCTCGCTATCGCCATCGGCCGCGGCGGCCAGAACGTGCGCCTGGCGTCGGAACTGACCGGCTGGCGCATCAACATCATGACCGCCGAAGAGTCGCAGGCCAAGCAGGCCACCGAGTCCGATTCGGTGCGCGCCTTGTTCGTCGACAAGCTCGACGTCGATGCCGAAGTCGCCGACATCCTGATCGCCGAGGGTTTCACCAGCCTGGAAGAGGTGGCCTATGTGCCGCTGACCGAAATGCTGGAAATCGAAAGCTTCGACGAGGACACGGTGCACGAACTGCGCACCCGTGCCAAGGACGCCTTGCTGACGATGGAAATCAAGAAGGAAGAAGACGTTGGCGAGGTCTCGCAGAATCTGCGCGACCTGGAAGGCCTGACGCCCGAACTGATCGCCAAGCTGGCGCTGGGCGGGATCCACACCCGTGACGACTTGGCCGACCTGGCCGTCGATGAACTGACCGAGATGTCGGGCATCGACGACGAACAGGCCAAGGCGATCATCATGAAGGCGCGCGAGCACTGGTTCACCGTTTGATGACCCCGTTGAAACGCTTGCACGCCCGCACCGCACACCCGAGGAAACCGTACCCATGGCCGTGACCACCGTCGCCCAGTTCGCTGCCCAGCTTGGCCGCCCGACCACGGCGCTGATCGAGCAGCTGCAATCGGCCGGGGTGACCAAGCAGTCGCCCGAGGACGCGCTGACCGAAGCCGACAAGGAACGTCTGCTGGATTTCCTGCGCACCTCGCACGGCACTGTGGCCGGCGCCGAGCGCAAGAAGATCACGCTGACCAAGAAGACGTCGACCGAGATCAAGCAGGCCGACTCGAGCGGTCGCGCCCGCACCATCCAGGTGGAGGTGCGCAAGAAGCGCGTCTTTGTCAAGCGCGACGATGCGTCGCCGGCCACGGAAGAGTCCGGACCGAACGCCGAAGAGCTCGACCTGCAGCGCCGCGAAGAAGAAGCCAGCGCCCAGGCCGAAGCCATCCGCGTGCAGGAAGCTGAACTGGCCGAAGCGCGCCGGGTTCGCGAAGAGCAGGAGCACGCCGCCCGTGCGGCGGCTGAAGCCGCTGCGGCCGAAGCCGCTGCCGCGCGCGCTGCCGCCGAAGCCGCAGCCCTTGCTGAAGCCGCCGCCGCGGTGGCGGCTGCCCAGGCCGCTGCCGCCGCCGCTGCGCAAGCGCCCAAGACCGAAAAGTCAGCCGCTGCCGCGCCGCCGGCACCGGTCGCGCCGCCGGCCGTCGAAGCGCCCAAGGCCGTCGAGGCCGCGAAGCTGCCCGAGCCCGCCAAACCCGTTCTGCGGGTGGTCAAGGCCGCCGACAAGGCTGCCGAAGACAGCGCCAAGGCCGACGATCTGGCCCGCCGCCGCAAGGCTGCCGAGGCCGAAGCCGCCGCCATCCGCGCGATGATGGCCGGCCCGAAGAAGGTGCTGATCGCCAAGAAGCCGGAAGAGGTCAAGCCGGATCCGGCCGTTGCGGCCAAGGATGCCATCAAGGGCACGATCCACAAGCCGGCTGCCAAGCCGGGCGTGCCGGGTGCGGCCGTGGTCGCCAAGCCGGGTGACAAGAAACAGGTCAAGAGCGAGAAGCTGTCGTCCAGCTGGGCCGACGACGCCGCCAAGAAGCGCGCGGCGCTCAAGGGCCGCACCGACGGCGGCGCCGGGCGTCCGGGCTGGCGTGCACCCCGCGGTGGTGCCGGTGGCCGCCGTGGCGACCGGGGTGACAGTGGCGGTGGTTTCACACCGACGCCGGAAGCCCTGATCCAGGAAGTGCACGTGCCGGAAACCATCTCGGTGGCCGACCTGGCGCACAAGATGTCGGTCAAGGCCAGCGAGGTCATCAAGCAGTTGATGAAGCTGGGTCAGATGGTCACCATCAACCAGCAGCTCGACCAGGAAACGGCGATGATCGTCGTCGAGGAAATGGGCCACAAGGCGCTGGCCGCCAAGCTGGACGACCCGGAAGCCTTCACCGAGGAAGAAACCGCACTGCACGACGCCGCCGAGCAGCTGCCGCGCGCGCCGGTGGTCACCGTCATGGGTCACGTCGACCACGGCAAGACCTCGCTGCTGGACTACATCCGCCGGGCCCGCGTGGCCGCTGGC
Source organism: Betaproteobacteria bacterium (assembly GCA_947453725.1). GTDB lineage: Bacteria > Pseudomonadota > Gammaproteobacteria > Burkholderiales > Burkholderiaceae_C > Rubrivivax. Next base: position 35,655 of record CANGHH010000022.1, read on the forward strand.
GAAGCCGGGGGCATCACGCAGCACATCGGCGCTTACCACGTCGAAACGCCGCGCGGCATGATCACCTTCCTCGACACCCCGGGCCACGCCGCCTTCACGGCGATGCGGGCGCGCGGTGCGCAGTCCACCGACCTGGTGATCCTGGTCGTGGCGGCGGATGACGGTGTGATGCCGCAGACCAAGGAAGCGATCGCCCACGCGAAGGCGGCCGGTGTGCCCATCATCGTGGCGATGAACAAGATCGACAAACCCGACGCCAACCTGGAACGCGTGAAGAGCGAACTGGTGGCCGAGGGCGTGATCCCCGAAGACTTCGGTGGCGATTCGCCCTTCGTGCCGGTCTCGGCCCGCACCGGCGAGGGCGTGGACACGCTGCTGGAACAGGTGCTGCTGCAGGCCGAGGTGCTGGAACTGACCGCGCCCCGCGTGGCGGCGGCCAAGGGCGTCGTCATCGAAGCCCGCCTGGACAAGGGACGCGGGCCGGTGGCCACGATCCTGGTCCAGAGCGGTACGCTGAACAAGGGCGACGTGGTGCTGGCCGGCTCGAGTTTTGGTCGGGTGCGTGCCATGCTGGACGAAGATGGCAGGGCCATTGAATCGGCTGGACCTTCCTTGCCGGTCGAGATTCAGGGCCTGACCGAAGTGCCGCGCGCCGGCGACGAATTCATGGTCCTGAACGACGAGCGCAGGGCCCGCGAAATCGCCACTTTCCGCCAGGGCAAGTACCGCGAAGTGAACCTGAACCGCCGCCAGGCTGCGAAGCTGGAAGGCATGTTCGAGAACATGGGCGAGGGCGCCGCGCAGACGCTGTCGCTGATCGTCAAGGCCGACGTGCAAGGCTCGCAGGAAGCCCTGGCGCAGAGCCTGCTCAAGCTGTCGACGCCCGAGGTCAAGGTGCAGATCGTGCACGCGGCCGTCGGCGGCATCAGCGAGAGCGACATCAACCTGGCCATCGCCAGCAAGGCCGTCATCATCGGCTTCAACGTGCGGGCCGACGCCGGTGCGCGCAAGCTGGCCGAAGGCAACGGCGTCGACATCAAGTACTACAACATCATTTACGACGCGGTCGACGAGATCAAGGCGGCGATGGGGGGCATGCTGCCGCCGGAGCAGCGCGAGGAAACCATCGGCACCGCCGAGATCCGCACGGTTTTCGTCGCCAGCAAGATCGGTACGGTGGCGGGTTGCATGATCACCGCCGGCCAGGTCATTCGCAATTCGCGCTTCCGCCTGCTGCGCGAGAACGTGGTGATCTACACCGGCGAAGTCGAATCGGTGAAGCGCCTGAAGGACGATGTCCGCGAAGTGTCTTCCGGCTTCGAGTGCGGCATCAAGCTGAAGAACTACAACGACATCAAGGAAGGCGATCAGTTGGAGTTCTTCGAGGTGAAGGAAGTCGCCAGAACGTTGTAGCCCCCAGGCTCCCTCTGGTCGCCACCCCCCGAGGGGGCTCATGCAGCGGCCCGGCAAAGCCGGTTCCGCGCATGGCGGCTTGATCGGCGCGATGCGAGCCCCGCTACGGCGGGGCTCTTCGCTTGAAAGGCCCCTATGAAGCACAAAAGAGCCATCCCCAACCGCAGCTTCCGCGTCGCTGACCAGATCCAGCGCGACGTGGCCCTGCTGATTCGCGATCTGAAGGATCCGCGCATCGGCATGGTCACGGTCAACAGCGTTCAGGTCACGCCGGACTACGCCCATGCGCAGGTCTATTTCTCGGTGATGGTCGGCGAGCCCGAAGGGACGGCGGCTGCACTGAATGAATCGGCGGGCTACATCCGCAATGGCTTGTTCAAGAAGCTGGCCATCCACACCGTGCCGACGCTGCACTTCCATTTCGACAAGACCACCGAGCGCGCCGCCGACCTGTCGGCGCTGATCGCCAAGGCCAACAGCGTGCGCGCGAAGGACGATTGAAAGCCATGCGCGTCAAGCTTGTCCGCCGCCCGCTGCACGGGGTCCTGCTGCTCGACAAGCCGATCGGCTGGACGAGCAACGACGCCCTGCAGAAGGCCCGCGGCATCCTGCGCGCCGAGAAGGGCGGCCACACCGGCACGCTGGACCCGCTGGCCACCGGCCTGCTGCCGCTGTGCTTCGGCGCGGCCACCAAGTTCTCGCAGGTCAGCCTGGACGCCGACAAGCGCTACACCGCGACGCTGAAGCTGGGCCAGCGCACGACGACCGGCGACCGCGAGGGCGAGCTCATCGAAGAGCGCCCGGTGCAGACCGACCGGTCGGCCATTGAAGCCGCCTGTCGTGCCTTCACGGGCGCCATCGAGCAGCTGCCGCCGATGTATTCGGCGCTGAAGCACGAGGGCAAGGCGCTCTACGACTACGCGCGCGCCGGCATCGAGATCGACAGACCCCGACGTGCCGTGACGATTCACCGTATCGACATCCTCGACTGGCAGGATGACGCCTTGGTGATCGACGTGGCCTGCAGCAAAGGTACCTACATCCGCACGCTGGCCGAGGACATCGGCGCCTTGCTCGGTTGCGGCGCGCACCTGGGTGGCTTGCGCCGCACCGGCAGTGGCACGCTGGACGTGGCGCAGGCCATCACGATCGAGGCCCTGCAGGCGCTGACCGAGGCCGAACGCGACGCGCTGATCCAGCCTGCCGACGTGCTGGTGGCGGCCTGGCCCGAAGTTCGTCTGCCCGATGACGAGGCCGGGCGCTTCCTGTGCGGCTTGCGCCGGCGCGTGGCGCTGGCCGATGCCCTGTCGGTGCGCGTCTACCGACAAGGCCCTGTGCCCGAAGACCCCGGCGCAGCACCGACGCGGGCCTTTCTCGGCACCGCCCACATCACCGCAGGCGAATTGATCGCTGACCGCCTGCTGAGCCCTATCGAAATTCAGGAAGTTCAGGACCTACCGACATGACACAAAGAGCCATCCGCAACGTTGCCATCATCGCCCACGTCGACCACGGCAAAACCACCATGGTTGACCAGTTGCTGCGCCAGAGCGGCACCTTCGCCGAGCACGAGAAAGTCGTCGATACGGTGATGGACAGCAACGCCATCGAACGCGAACGCGGCATCACCATCCTGGCCAAGAATTGCGCGGTCAGCTGGGAAGGCACGCACATCAACATCGTCGACACCCCGGGCCACGCCGACTTCGGCGGTGAAGTCGAGCGCGCGCTGTCGATGGTCGACGGCGTGGTGCTGCTGATCGACGCGCAGGAAGGCCCGATGCCGCAGACGCGTTTCGTGACCAAGAAGGCGCTGGCGCTGGGCCTGAAGCCCATCGTCGTGGTCAACAAGGTCGACAAGCCGGGTGCCAAGCCCGACGCGGTGGTCAACGCGGCTTTCGACCTCTTCGACAAGCTGGGCGCCAACGACGAACAGCTCGACTTCCCGGTGGTCTACGCCTCGGGCATCAACGGCTGGACGTCGATGACCGAAGGCGCGCCGGGCGAGCAGTGGGGCCCCGACATGTCGGCGCTGTTCAACACCATCCTCCAGCACGTGCCTTCGCAACGTGGTGACCCGGGCGCGCCGCTGCAACTGCAGATCTCGGCACTCGACTACTCCACCTTCGTCGGCCGCATCGGCGTCGGCCGCATCAGCCAGGGCACGATCAAGCCGGGCATGGACGTGCTGGTGATGGAAGGCACTGACGGCAAGGCCACCAAGGGCCGCATCAACCAGGTGCTGACCTTCCAGGGCCTGGACCGCGTGCAGACCTCCGAGGCCGGCCCCGGCGACATCGTGCTGGTCAATGGCATCGACGAGATCGGCATCGGCGTGACGGTGACGGACGTGGCCAACCCCGCACCCCTCCCGATGCTGAAGGTCGACGAGCCGACGCTGACGATGAACTTCTGCGTCAACACCAGCCCGCTGGCCGGCCGCGAAGGCAAGTACGTCACCAGCCGCCAGATCTGGGACCGCCTGCAGAAGGAACTGCAAAGCAACGTCGCGCTGCGCGTCAGCGAGACCAGCGAGGACGGCATCTTCGAAGTGATGGGCCGCGGTGAACTGCACCTGACCATCCTGCTGGAAAACATGCGTCGCGAAGGCTACGAGCTGGCCGTGTCGAAGCCGCGCGTCGTGTTCCACGATGTCGACGGCGTGCGCCACGAGCCGATCGAACTGGTCACCGCCGACGTCGAGGAAACCCACCAGGGTGGCGTGATGCAGGCGCTGGGCGAGCGCAAGGGCGAACTGGTCAACATGGAGCCGGACGGCCGGGGCCGCGTGCGCCTGGAATACCGCATCCCGGCGCGTGGCCTGATCGGCTTCAGCAACGAATTCATGAACCTGACCCGCGGTTCGGGCCTGATCAGCAACATCTTCGACGGCTACGAGCCGCACAAGGGCGACATCGCCGGGCGCAAGAACGGCGTGCTGATCAGCATGGATGCGGGTGAAATCTTCACCTACGCGTTGGGCAAGCTGGACGACCGGGGCCGTATGTTCGTCAAGCCGAACGACCCGGTCTACGAAGGCATGATCGTCGGCATCCACAGCCGCGACAACGACCTCGTCGTCAACGCCACGCGCACCAAGCAGCTGACCAACTTCCGCGTCAGCGGCAAGGAAGACGCGATCAAGATCACCCCGCCGATCGACCTGACGCTGGAATACGGGGTCGAGTTCATCGAGGACGACGAGCTGGTCGAGATCACGCCGAAGAGCATTCGCGTGCGCAAGCGCTACCTGACCGAGCACGAGCGCAAGCGCGCCGGCCGCCCGGGCTGATCGCCCGAATCCGCCCGGTCGCCGGCCGATGCCGATGACGCACCGCCAGGCGGTGTGGCTGACTGTGGCCGCCGCGCTGTTGTGGAGCGTGGCCGGTGTGGTCACGCGCCAGCTCGAGAGCGCGCGTGGCTTCGACATCACCTTCTGGCGCAGCAGCTTCAGCGCCACCGCGCTGGCGCTGCTGCTCAGTGGTCTGCGCGGGCCGGCGGTGCTGCGTCAGGTGCTGCTGCAAGGCGGCCGGGCGCTGTGGCTGTCGGGCCTGTGCTGGGCGGTGATGTTCACCGCCTTCATGCTGGCCCTGACGCTGACCAGCGTGGCCAATGTGCTGGTCACGATGGCGCTGGGGCCGCTGCTGACGGCGCTGGGCGCGCGTGCCGTGCTCGGCCACCGGCTGGCACCCAGGACCTGGGGCGCGATCGCGCTGGCTGGCGTCGGCATCGCCTGGATGTACGGCCACGCGATGCAGGCCGGCGACCCCCGCCAACTGCTGGGCACCGCCGTGGCCCTTTGCGTGCCGGTCGCCGTGGCCGTCAACTGGACCCTGCTGCAGCACCTCCGCGGTAGCACCGACCCGCCCGACATGCTGGGCGCGGTGCTGATCGGCTCCTTGCTGTCGGCGGCGGTGATGCTGCCGCTGGCACAGCCCTCGGCGGCCTCGCTGCACGACCTGTCGCTGCTGGCCTTGCTGGGTACGGTGCAGCTGGCCATCCCCTGCCTGATGGCGGTGGCCGCCGCCCGCGTGCTGGCTGCCGCCGAGATCGCCTTGCTCGGTCTGCTGGAAGTGGTGTTCGGCGTGCTCTGGGCCTGGCTGGGTGCGAACGAGGCGCCGTCAGCGGCTGTGCTGGGCGGCGGCGCGCTGGTGCTGGTGGCGCTGGCTGGCAACGAACTGCTGGCCTTGCGGCGGTCCGGATAGCCAGCCCGCTCTAGGGGACTCCCCCGAGCCGTCGCCGCCGGGTGCGGCCTAGGATCAGCCCGCGGCAGCGGTCCCGCTGCGCGGGAGTCCGCATGAAGCAACTGTCTGGCCTGGACGCCACCTTCCTGTTTCTCGAAACGCCCGAGATGCCGATGCACGTCGGCGCGCTGCACGTCTTCGAGCTGCCGGCCGGCTACAAGGGCAAGTTCATCACCTCCTTGCGCAAGCATGTCGCCGCGCGCCTGCCGGTGCTGATGCCGCTGCGCCGCAAGGTCTGGTGGATGCCGCTGAACCTGGCCAACCCGGCCTGGGTCGATGCCGAACCCGACCTGAAGCAGCACATCGTCGAAATCAAGCTGCCCGCCGGCTCCGGCATGGCGGCATTGGAGGCGGCGGTGTCCCGGCTGCACCCGGTGCTGCTGGATCGCCGGAAACCGCTTTGGAAGTTCCACGTCTTCGAAGGCCTGGCGCCCTCCATCGAAGGCCGCAAGCGCGTCGGCATGTACACCCAACTCCACCACGCGGCGGTCGACGGCCAGGCCGCGGTGGCGCTGGCCAACGCGCTGCTCGACGTGACGCCGGTGCCGCGCAGCATCGAGATCGTGCCGTCGAAGCGGCCCAAGACCTTCCGCATCGAGATGACCGAGATGCTGCGCGGCGTGCTGGGCAACCAGGCGCAGAAGGTGGCCGAGATCGTGCGCCAGTTGCCCAGCACCGTGGGCACGCTGAAGAACGCGGCCGGCAAGGCGGTCTCGGCCTCGGCGCTGCTGACCGGCAGGCCGGGCTCCGGCAACCTGACGCTGGCGCCGCGCACCCCGCTGAACGCGTCGGTGACCAGCGGCCGCGCCTTTGCCAGCGTCAGCGTGCCACTGCCCGAGCTGAAGGAGCTGGGCCGTGCGCACGAGGCCACCATCAACGACATGGTGCTGATGCTGTGCAGCAGTGCGCTGCGCCGCTACTACGCCAAGCGCAAGCTGCTGCCGCGCAGGAGCCTGATTGCCGCCGTGCCGATCACGCTGCGCGAGAAGGGCGACACCACGGCCGACAACCAGGCGTCGATGAGCTTCATCAGCCTGGGCACCCAGGTGTCGGACCCGAAGAAGCGGTTGGCCCACATCAAGGCCGCCTCAAGCGCCATGAAGTCCAGCATGGCCCGCATCAAGCACATCCTGCCGACCGACTTCCCGTCGCTGGGCGTGCCCTGGCTGATCGAGGCTGCCACCGCGCTCTACGGCAAGGCCCGGGTGGCCGACCGCATCCCCCAGGTGGCCAACGTCGTGATCAGCAATGTGCCGGGGCCGCCGCTGCCGCTGTACATGGCCGGTGCGCGGATGATCAGCAACTACCCGACCTCCATCATCGTGCACGGCATGGCGCTGAACATCACGGTGCAGAGCTACGACCAGTCGCTGGACTTCGGCCTGATGGCCGACGCGCAGGCCATGCCCGATGTGCGCGAACTGGCCGACGCCATCGCCATCGCATTCGATGACCTGCGCGCGCTGACGCGGCCGGGCGAACCCGAGACCGACGAAGTGCCGGCGGAAGGCCTGGTCAGCCAGGCAACCCGGCGGCTGGCCGGCGGCCTGAGCAAGGCCTTCTCCGGCCTGGTCGGCCAGGCGGCTGCGGCGGCGGTATCGACCGCGACGAACGCGACGCGCGCACCCAGGGCGCCTGGGGCAAATAGGGCGGCCGCTCCAAAGACACGGCGCAGCGCTGGCTAATATCGGCGCATGACCGACTCATCGCGCCGCCGGGCGCGGGGCTTCGCAGCGGCCCCGCACAGCCCTCAATCCCCGGGTGCCACGCCCTACGTCTCGCCGGTGCCGCAGCATCCCCATGCGGATCTGGCCGCGCCCGGCACCTGGCTGATGATGCTGGAGGCCCGTGCGCCCTGGGAGTACGCGGCCATGCTGGCCGCCTCGCCCTGGCTGAACAAGCTGCCGATGGGCGACGGGCATCCCGTGGTGGTCTTTCCCGGTCTCGGCGCCTCAGACTTCACGACGGTGCCGCTGCGCAACTTCCTGCTCAGCCGGGGTTACACGCCTTACCCGTGGCAGCAGGGCTTCAACTTCGGCCCCAAGTCGGGCGTGCTCGACCGTTGCCGCGAGCAGGTGCTGCAAGTCGCCACCCGGCACCGCCAGCGCGTCAGCCTGATCGGCTGGAGCCTGGGCGGCATCTATGCCCGCGAGATCGCCAAGGAACAGCCCGAGCACGCGCGCTGCGTCATCACGCTGGGGACACCCTTCACCGGCCACCCGCGTGCCACCAATGCCTGGCGTTTCTACGAGATGGTCAGCGGCCAGACGGTACACGACGACGCGGCCTTGATCGAACAGATCCGCCAGGCACCGGCCTGCCCGACCACCTCGATCTACAGCAAGACCGATGGCATCGTGGCCTGGCCCTGCAGCATCAACCCGAAAGCGCCGCACACCGAGAACATCGAGGTGCATGCCAGCCACATCGGCATGGGCATGAACCCGCTGGCGCTCTACGCCGTGGCCGACCGGCTGGCGCAGGACCCGCACGACTGGCAGCGCTTCGACGTGAAGGGCGCGCGGCGCTGGTTCTACAAGGTCACCCACCCGGCGCCGCTGCACGCGGCCACAGGGCCCTGAGCGGCGATGCAGATCGTCGCCAATGGCCTCGGCATCGAGGTGGACGACCAGGGCCCGGCCAGCGGCGAGCCGTTGCTGCTGATCATGGGCCTGGGCATGCAACTGGTCGCCTGGCCGCAGGAACTGGTGCAGCTGCTGATCGCGCGTGGCTTTCGCGTGCTGCGCATGGACAACCGCGACGCCGGCTTGAGCGCCGGCTTCGACCGCCTCGGCAAGCCCGCGGTGGCCGCCGCCGCGTTGCGCTACACGCTGCACCTGCCGGTGGCCACGCCTTACACGCTGGGCGACATGGCGCGCGACGCCGTCGGCGTGCTCGACGCGCTGGGCATCCGGCGTGCGCATGTCTGCGGCGCCTCGCTCGGCGGCATGGTCGCCCAGCATGTCGCGGCCGACCACGCCGAGCGCGTCAAGAGCCTGACGCTGATCATGACCACCAGCGGCGCGCGGCGCCTGCCGCAGCCGTCGATGCGCGTGCGCGGCGCCCTGCTGTCGCGGCCGCAAGGGCGCGACACCGCGGCCATCGTGCGCCACCTCGAAGGCCTGCTGGCCGTCATCGGCAGCCCGGCCTACCCGCCCGACCCGCAGCAGCTGCGCGCGCGGCTGCAGGCCGCCACCGAGCGCGCTTTCAGGCCGGCGGGCACGGCGCGGCAGTTGATGGCGGTGCTTGCCGACGGCGACCGCACGCCGCTGCTGCCGCGCATCCAGGCGCCCACCCGGGTGATCCACGGCGAGGCCGATCCGCTGGTTCCGGTGGCCGCCGGGCGCGACCTGGCGCAGCGCATCTTCGGTGCCGAAGCCGATTTCATACCCGGCATGGGCCACGACCTGCCGACCCAGCTGCTGCCGCGACTGGCCGACGGCCTGGCACAGAACGCGCGCCGTGCCGGCTGAATCGGCCGTCGCCGACCGGCCTGCCGAAGGGCGTCACAATCCGCGTTTTTCGTGAACCGCCGGGGTGCCCCAACGCCCAGGCCCGCCATGGCCGAACCCGACTCCGAAACCGATACCCGCTTCGAGCAAGGCATGCGCTTGGCGCTGGACCAGGCGCACAACGCCTGGCTGGTCGGCGAAGTGCCGGTCGGCGCCGTCGTCCTGCGCGACGGCAAAGTCGTCGCCACTGGCTACAACCGGCCCATCACCACGCACGACCCGACGGCGCACGCCGAGATCGTGGCCCTGCGCCATGCCGCCGCGCTGCTCGAGAACTACCGCCTGCCCGAATGCGAGCTCTACGTGACGCTGGAGCCCTGCGCCATGTGCGCCATGGCCCTGATGCACGCCCGCTTCAAGCGCGTGGTCTTCGGCGCCACCGACCCCAAGACCGGCGCCGCCGGCTCGGTGCTGAACCTGTTCGACGAGCCGCGGCTGAACCACCACACCGAGGCCATCGGCGGCGTGCTGGCCGAGCCTTGCGGCCAGCTGCTGCGTGAGTTCTTCGCCGAGCGCCGGGCGCAGCAGCGGGCTGGGCGCGAACCCGCTGCTGCACCGACCGAAGCCATCCCCGTGGGTGTCGCAGTCGAACTGCCCGACGACCCCCTGCCGCCCACCGAAAGTCCACCCGCCGCATGAGCACCCTGACCCTGTACACGCCGGCCGGCGTGGTGCCGCAAGCGGCTGCGCTGCGCCTGGCGGTCAAGCGCCTGTGCGCTTTGGGCTTCGATGCGCAGTTGGACGAGGCCGCGCTGGCCCGCAGCCAGCGCTTCGGCGGCGACGACGAGACGCGCCTGGCCGCGCTGCACCGTGTGGCACGCGCCGCGCCGTCTGTCGCGATGGCCACCCGCGGCGGTTATGGCCTGACGCGGCTGCTGGACCGCATCGACTGGCAGCTGCTGGCCCGAAGCGTGGAGCAGGGCACGCGCTGGGTCGGCTACAGCGACCTGACAGCGTTGCAGCTGGGCCTGCTGGCCCACACCGGCGCGGCCAGCTGGCACGGACCGATGGCGCTGGACGACTTCAGCCGCAGCGAAGTGGCCGGTGGCGTCGACGAGGTCACGCGCGACTGCTTCGTCGAGGCCATGGGCGGCGAGCTCGAAGCGGTGGGCTTTCGCACCGAGGCCGGCTTCGACGGCGTGGGCGTGCGCGGCACGCTGTGGGGTGGCAACCTGACGATGCTGTGTTCGCTGCTGGGCACGCCACACTGGCCCGAAGTCAAGGGCGGCATCCTCTTCGTCGAGGACGTCAGCGAGCACCCCTACCGCGTCGAACGCTGCTTGCTGCAACTGCAGCAGGCCGGTGTGCTGGCCCGCCAGAAGGCCGTCGTGCTGGGTGCCTTCAGCGCCTGGAAGGCCACGCCGCTGGACCGCGGCTACACGCTGAAGACCGTTGTCGCCCACCTGCGCAGCGTCTTGAAGCCGCCTGTGCTGACCGGCCTGCCCTTCGGCCACGTGCCGACCAAGGTGACGCTGCCGGTGGGTCGGCGCGTCGAACTGCTGGTCGACGGGCGCAACGTACTGATCGGCTGGTAGGCCGGACAACCCTGCTCGCCGCTGGCACCGAAGCCCACCCTAGAATGAATTTTTCTGGCGCCTTGCCCGGAGGCCGCATGCGCGGATCGATAGCCCTGCCGCGTGCCGCCATCGCCAGGCTGGTGGCCGCGTTGGCGACCTGCCTGCTAGCCGCCTGCGACAACAACCCCTGGCCGCACGACGCCGCCGCGTCGAACACCCTGTTCACGGCCGCCAAGGACAGTTCGCCGCGGCACCTGGATCCGACCGCTTCGTACTGGAGCAACGAGACCCCGTACACGCTGTCGATCTACGAACCGCCCTACGGCTACCACTACCTGAAACGGCCGATCGAGTTGATGGCCAAGTCGGCGGTCGATGTCGCCAAGCCCCATTACCTGGACGACAAGGGCCAGCCGCTGCCCGACGACGCCCCGGCCGAAGCCGTGGCCGAGAGCGTCTACGACGTCCGCATCAAGCCCGGCATCCTCTACCAGCCGCACCCGGCCTTCGCCAAGGACGCGCAAGGCGCCTACGTCTACCACCGCCTGCGGGCCGGCGAGCTGGGCAGCCGGCGCACGCCTCTGGACTTCGAACAGCAGGGCACGCGCGAGGTGGTGGCCGAGGACTTCGTCTACGCGCTGAAGCGCCACGCGACGACGCGCATCACGACGCCGATCTTCAGCACCTTCGCCGAGTACCTGGTGGGCCTGAAGGAATACGGCGTGCGGGTCAAGGCCGAAGACGCCCGGCTGGTCCAAGGCCTGGACAAGGCCAGCCTCGACAAGCCTTTTCTCGATTTCCGGCAGTGGCCGCTGGAAGGCGCCAGCGCCCCGGAAAAGCACCTGCTGCGCCTGCGCATCAAGGGCAAGTACCCGCAGTGGAGCTACTGGATGACGCTGCCGTTCACGGCGCCGGTGCCCTGGGAGGCCGACGCCTTCTACGCCCAGCCCGGGATGGCCGGACGGGACCTGACGCTGGACACCTGGCCGGTGGGCAGCGGTCCCTACATGCTGGTCGAGACCGTCAAGGAACGGCGCATCGTGCTGCAGCGCAACCCCAACTACCGCGGCGAGCCCTATCCCTGCGAGGGCGCACCTGGCGACCAGGACAAGGGTCTGCTCGACGACTGCGGCAAGCGAACGCCTTTCATCGATCGCATGGTCTTCAACGTCGAGCGCGAAGACGCGCCGCGCCGCGGCAAGTTCCGCCAGGGCTTCTACGACATCGAGGTCTTCGAGCGCACCGACACCGGCATGGACTACCTGGTCGGCATGCAGGATTCCGAAGCCGTCCGCCAGGAATACCTGGACAAGGGCTTCCGCCTGAACCGCGGCTCTGACGTCAACAGCTACTTCATCGCCTTCAACATGCTCGACCCGGTGGTCGGCGACAGCGACGACGCCGCGCAGAAGGCGCGCAACCGCAAGCTGCGCCAGGCGCTGTCGATTGCCATCGACTGGGCCGAGTATTCGAAAGTCTTCCCCGAGCTCGCCGGCGCCGAGGCCATGAGCCCGCTGCCGCCGGGCATCTTCGGCTCGCGCGAAGAGACGCCCGCAGGCCTGAACCCGGTCACGCATCGGCTGGTGAACGGCCAGTTCGTGCGCCGGCCGATCGCCGACGCCAAGCGCCTGCTGGTCGAGGCCGGCTACCCGAATGGCCGCGACGCCAGGACTGGCAAGCCCCTGGTGCTGAACTACGACTTCTACGCGCCGCCGACACCCGAGAACAAGCCGCGCATCGAATGGGTGGTGCGGCAGTTCGCCAAGATCGACGTCCAGCTGGAAGTGCGCGCCACCGACAACAACCAGTTCCAGGACAAGGTGCGCAAAGGCAAGTACCAGGTGTTCTGGCTGGGCTGGAACGCCGACTACCCCGACGCCGAGAACTTCCTCTTCCTGCTGACCAGCGCCGCCGGCAAGACCAAGCACGACGGCGAAAACACGGCGAACTACTCGAATCCGGTTTACGACCAGCTGTTCGACCGCATGAAGGTGCTGGAAGACGGGCCGGACAAGCAGAAGCTGATCGACCAGATGGTGACCATCTCGCGCGAAGACGCGCCTTGGACCATGGGCTTCTTCCCCTACGCCTCGGCGGCCGTGCAGCACTGGGTCTACAACTCGAAGTCCGCCGTGCTGGTGCGCGACCAGGCGCGCTACCTGCGCATCGACACCCGGGAAAGGGTCGCCCGCACGGCGGCCTGGAACCAGGCCGTCTGGTGGCCGATCGGTTTGGGCCTGCTGGCGGTGCTGGCGGTCTGGTGGCTGGCCCGGCGCAACCTGAAACGCCGGGAACGCACCAATGCGCGCGGCCAGGTGCTGTCGCATTGACCGGACACCCGATGCTCAACTACCTGTCACGCCGCGTGATCTACGCGGTTCTGGTGCTGCTGGGGGTCAACCTGGCCACCTTCATCCTCTTCTTCAGCATCAACACGCCCGATGACATGGCGCGGCTGAACCTGGGCGGCAAGCGCGTCAACCAGGCCGCGATCGAGAAGTGGAAAGGCGAGCGCGGCTACGACAAGCCCTTGTACCTCAACGCCCAGCGCCAGGGACTCGAACAGATCACCGACACCATCTTCTGGGACCGCTCGGTGTCGCTGTTCGCGCTGAAGTTCGGCCGCCCCGATTCCGAAAGCGCCGGCGACATCGGTGGCGAGGTCGCCGCGCGCATGGTCGTGAGCCTGCAGATGGCGCTGCCGCTGTTCATCCTGCAGGTGCTGGCCAGCACCGCCTTCGCCTTGCTGCTGGCGATGTTTCGCAACACGCGACTCGACTTCTGGGGCGTCGTCAGCTGCGTGCTGATGCTGTCGATCAGCAGCCTTTTCTACATCATCGTCGGCCAGTTCCTGTTCTCGCGCCTGTTCAAGCTGGCGCCGATCTCGGGCTATGCGTCCGGCTTCGACGCCTTCAAGTTCCTGGTGTTGCCGATCGGCCTTTCACTGCTGGCGCGGCTGGGCGGCGAGGCCCGCCTGTACCGCGCGATGTTCCTGGAAGAAATCGGCAAGGACTACGTGCGCACGGCCCGCGCCAAGGGCCTTGCCGAAGGCGCCGTGCTCTACCGCCATGTGCTGCGCAACGCGCTGATCCCGATCGTCACCAGTGCTGGCAGCTACCTGCCGTATGTCTTCCTCGGCAGCCTGGTCTTCGAGAGCTTCTTCGGTCTGCCCGGCCTGGGCGCCTATGTCATCGAAGCCATCAGCCGGCAGGACTTCGCCATCGTGCGCACCATGGTCTTCGTCGGCAGCCTGCTCTACATCGCCACTTACGTGCTCATCGACATCGTGTACACCTGGGTCGACCCCCGCGTCCGTTTGAGTTGACCCGTCAGAACCGACCATGCCGAAATTCGTCGTACTCTGGACCGACGGCGCCATCTGGCTGCTGATCGCCGCCCTCGTGGCCTACACCGTCACGGTGCTGCGCAAGCCGCAACTGGCCGCCAACTGGGCCAAGGTCTTCCGCTACGCCCCGGCGCTGGCGTCTTCGCTGGTCCTGTCGCTGTGCCTGTTGATCACCCTGCTGGACAGCGTGCATTACCGGCCGCGGCTGCCGCCTTCACCGACGGCCACCGGTGCCGCCCAGAGCGCGCCGGGCTATGAAGCGCGCACGCGCTCGCTGCTGGACGAAGCGCTGTGGGGACTGATCCAGTCGCGTGAATCGACCTATTCGCGGCCCTTGTCCTACCTGGGCTTCACCAAGGAATCGCTGATCGTGAACGGTGACGTGCAGCGCGTGGCGCCGCGCCTGCAGTTCGGCGGCCGCCACCTGGCCGACCCCGAGGCCCAGTGGCTCGGCGACGTATCCGCGCTGGCTGCCAGAGGCCTGGTGCTGGGCGCCGGGCTGGCCTTGCTGCTCAGCGCTGCGCTGCTGGCAGCCGTGGGGCGGGCCCAGCGTCTGCCGCTGGCCACCGTCTGGGCGCAGGTGCGCGCGCGCGCCACGCCCGTGCCCTGGCACGTGGCGCTGGCCACCCTGTCGGTGCTGTGCCTGCTGATCGGTCCGGCGGCCACGCTGTCGGGCCCCTACCACCTGCTGGGCACCGACCTGACCGGTAACGACGTGCTGGTGCAGTCGCTGAAGAGCATCCGCACGGCCTTCGTCATTGGCACGCTGGCCACGGTGGCGACGCTGCCGCTGGCTGTCACGCTGGGCCTGCTGGCCGGCTACTTCAAGGGCTGGGTCGACGAACTCATCCAGTACCTCTACACCGTGCTGTCGTCGGTGCCCAATGTGCTGCTGATCGCCGCCTGCGTGCTGATGGTGCAGGTCTTCCTCGACAAGAACCCCGAGCTCTTCGAGACCGGCGCCGAGCGCGCCGACCTGAAGCTCTTCCTGCTGTGCGTGGTGCTGGGCGTCACCGGCTGGGCCGGCCTGTGCCGGCTGCTGCGCGGCGAGACGATGAAGCTGCGCGAGCTCGACTACGTGCAGGCCGCCAGCGCCTTCGGCGTCAGCCACGCGCGCATCCTGGCGCGCCACATCTTCCCCAACGTGGCCCACCTGATGCTCATCGTCACGGTGCTGGAGTTCTCGTCGCTGATCCTCTACGAAGCCGTGCTGTCTTATGTCGGCGTCGGCGTCGACCCGTCGATGAACAGTTTCGGCGGCATGATCAACCTGGCGCGCAAGGAAATGAGCCGCGACCCGGTGGTCTGGTGGTCCTTCGCGGCGGCTTTCGGCTTCATGGTCACGCTGGTGCTGGCCGCCAACCTGTTCGCCGATGGCGTGCGCGATGCCTTCGACCCGCGCGCCCGGGCCTTCAAGCGCCGCCGCACCGCGCCCGCGCGCCAGGCCGCCTGAGCATGCTGCACATCGACCAACTGCAAGTCGAACTCGACGCCGAAGCCGGCGTCGTTCGCGCCATCGACGGCCTGAAGCTGAGCATCGAGCGGGGCGAAACCTTCGCGCTGGTCGGTGAGTCCGGCTGCGGCAAGAGCATGACGGCGCTGGCCCTGATGCGGCTGCTGCCGGAAAGCGGCGAGGTCACCGCCGGCGACATCCGCATCGGCCGGGGCAGCGATCGCATCGACGTGCTCGACCTGCCCGAAGCGCAGATGCGCGCCGTGCGCGGCGGCCGTATGGGCATGATCTTCCAGGAGCCCTCGACCAGCCTGAACCCGGTGATGAAGGTCGGCCAGCAGATCGTCGAGGCCATCGAAACGCACACGCCCTTGCGCGACGGTGCGGCCCGCGCCAAGGCCATCGAATGGCTGCGCCGCGTGGGCATCCCCGAGCCCGAGCGGCGCATCGACGACTACCCCTTCCGCATGAGCGGCGGCCAGAAACAGCGGGTGATGATCGCCATCGCGCTGGCGGCCGAGCCCGATTTCCTGATCGCCGACGAACCGACCACGGCGCTGGACGTGACCATCCAGGCGCAGATCCTGGACCTGCTGAAGGACCTGCAGCGCGAACACCGCATGGGCCTGCTGCTGATCACGCACGACCTGGCCGTCGTTTCGGGCATGGCCCACCGCGTGGCGCTGATGTACGCCGGGCAGATCATCGAGGTGGCGCCCGCCGCCGAATTCTTCGCCACGCCCCGCCACCCCTACGCCCGCGCCCTGCTGCGCGCACTGCCGGGCAGCAGCCACCGCGGTGCGCCGCTGGAAGCCATTGCCGGGACGGTGCCGCCGCTGACGCAGCGCTTCGACGGCTGCCGCTTCGCGCCGCGCTGCAGCCAGGTGATGCCGCATTGCGCCAGCACGCTGCCCGAGCTGACCGAGGTGACGGCGCGCCACCAGGTGCGCTGCCTGCTCCACGCGCCCGGCGGCGCGGCCATCGCAGCGGACCGGCCGCGGGTCGAGGTGTTGGTGCCAGCCGCTGCTGCCAGCAGGGCCGCGCCGCGCGCCGTCGATGAGGCCGGCCCGCTGCTCGACGTGCAGGACCTGCGCGTGCGTTTCCCCATCCGCGGCGGCCTGCTGCAGCGCACCCAGGGCCACTTCGACGCTGTCGGCGGTGTGTCGTTCCAGGTCGGCCACGGCGAGACGCTGGCGCTGGTCGGCGAATCAGGCTGCGGCAAGACCACCACCGGCAAGGCCATCGTGCAGCTGCTGGGGCGCTTGGCCGCCATCGAAGGGCGCGCGCTGCTCGACGGCCGCAACCTCTTCGAGATGGGCGCCCGCGAACTGCTGGCAGCACGGCGCCAGGTGCAAATCATTTTCCAGGACCCCTACGCCTCGCTGAACCCGCGGATGCGCGTCGCCGAGATCCTCGACGAAGGCCTGGCGGCGCTGCAGCCCGACCTGACTGCCGCCGATCGCCGGGCCCGCGTCCAGCGCCTGACCGACCAGGTCGGCCTGCGCCGCGACGCGCTGGACCGCTACCCACACGAATTCTCGGGCGGCCAGCGCCAGCGCATCGCCATTGCCCGCGCGCTGGCGGTCGAGCCGCGGCTGATCGTCTGCGACGAGCCGACCTCGGCGCTCGACGTCTCGGTGCAGGCCCAGATCCTGAACCTGCTGCGCGAGCTGCAAGGCGAGCTCGGCGTGTCCTTCCTGTTCATCACGCACAACATCGGTGTCGTGGAATACATCGCCGACCGCGTGGCCGTGATGCGCGCCGGGCGCATCGAGGAGCAGGGCGCTTGCGCCGAGATCCTGGGCCATCCCGCCACCGCCTACACCCGAAGCTTGCTGGCTGCCGTTCCGCGGCTGTGACCGGCGGCCCGCCATGCGGCGCAGGCAAACCGGCTGAAGCGGCTGGCCTGTTGCAGGGTACCAACGCACGACATCATCCTTTTCCCGCATTTCGATCCGGGACCCAGGTTGGAAAAGACCGCATCCATATCAATCAAGTCATTGATATGAAATAAGTTTTTACCTTTTTTCCTTGTGCCGACGGCGGTCGATGGCGCCGCTCTCGGTCCTGTCCGCCAAGCTGATGATGCCGGGGTCGGGAAGCCTTGCCGTGACAATCCCGTTACACGTCCCTTGGTAGGGACAGCCGGCCGGTTTCCGGCTGGCCCGTCGCTGCTGCGACGGGTGAAGTGACTGCGTATACCTTCCTCACAGGAGTCTGTTTCCCATGTTCAAAAAGTCCAAAGTCTGCTCAGGCGTTCTCGTCGCCCTGGGCGGTGCCCTGCTGGTCGGCGCCGCGCCGTCCTGGGCCCAGTCCGCAGAGCGCATCGAAGTCACCGGCTCGCGCATCAAGTCGGTCGGCAACACCTCGAGCAGCCCGATCGCATCCGTCGGCAAGGCCGACATCGAGACGACCCAGCCGGTTGCTGTCGAAGAGCTGGTCCGTGGCCTGCCGTCGGCTTACCCGGCCATCGGCCCGAACCTGAACAACGGCTCGAACGGCACGGCGTCCATCGACCTGCGCGGCATGGGCACCAACCGCACCCTGGTGCTGTTCAACGGCAAGCGCTTCGTGCCGGCCACGCTGGGTGGCGTGGTCGACACCAACAACGTGCCCGTGTCGCTGCTCGAGCGCGTCGACCTCGTCACTGGCGGTGCTTCGGCCGTGTACGGCGCTGACGCCGTTGCCGGCGTCGTCAACTTCGTGATGAAGAAGAACTTCTCGGGCGTCGAAGCCAGCACGCTGTACAGCGTGTCCGAGAAGGGCGACGCCAAGCGTTACAAGAACGACCTGACCGTCGGTGCCAATCTGGCCGACGGCCGCGGCAACGTGGCCATCAACGTGGGCACGACGCGCACCCAGGCCCTGCGCCTGGGCGACCGCGATTACGCTGCGACGACGATCAGTTCGTCCACGGGCACGGCGGGCGGCTACTCGTCCACCTCGGTGCCCGCGGTCTGGCAGGGCATGAACTCGCCGATCAACGGCAACCGCGTCATCGACGCGACCACCGGCCTGCTGCGCGCCGCCGTCACCTCGGGCCCGCCGGACGGCTACAACACCAACCCGCCGAACTACTTCGAAACGCCGCTGACCCGCACCCAGGTGTCGGGCATCGCGCGCTTCAACATCAACGAGTACGCCGAGGCCTACACCGAGATCTTCCACACCCGCAGCAACGTCACGCTGAACCTGGCGCCGTCGGGCACCTTCGGCGCCTCGCTGAGCATTCCCATCGGCAACCCGTTCATCACGGACGCCGTGCGCAAGCAGATCTGCGCCGCCTACCCGACGCTGTTCGCGCTGGGCGCCGCCGACCCGAGCTGCGTCGTCGGCAACGCGACGGAATTCAAGGCCGGGATCGCCCGCCGCTTCGTCGAAGCCGGCCCGCGCATCTACCGCTACGACAACGTCAGCACCCAGTACACCGCCGGCCTGCGCGGCGCGATTCCTTTCCTGGAATCGTGGAGCTATGACGCCTACTACCAGGCTGGTCGTTCCGACCAGCAGGTGACGACGGCCAATGGCTTCTCGGCCACCAAGCTGCAGAACGCCGTCCGCACGGTGAACGGCACGACCTGCTCGATCGGTGGCAGCTGCGTGCCGGTCAACCTGTTCGGCGCCGCCGGCACGATCACGCCGGCCATGCTCGCCTACCTGAGCACGCCCACCTTCGCCACCACCGAAGTCCGCCAGGACATCATCAACGTGTCGGCCAACGGTGAAGTCGCCCTGGTCAAGAGCCCGCTCGCCAAGAACCCGCTGGGCGTGGCCATCGGCTTCGAGAAGCGCACCGTCTTCGGTGGCAACAAGTCCGACGCGGTCATCCAGACCAACGGCGAACTGCTGGGCAGCGGCTCGCCGACGCCCGACCGCAGCGGCGAGTTGAAGTTCACGGAAACCTACGCCGAACTGAGCCTGCCGCTGGTGCAGAACAAGCCCTTCATCCAGTCGCTGGGTATCGAAGGCGGCTACCGCGACACCAAGCTGGCCACCTCGGCCGGTACCAGCCAGTCTTACGGCAGCTGGAAGGCCGGTGCCGACTGGTCGCCGATGAAGGGTCTGCGTTTCCGTGGCGAGCAGCAGCGCGCCACGCGCGCGCCCAACGTCAACGAGCTGTACGCACCGATCACCACCGGCCTGGCCACGATCCCGGGCGCTGGCGACTACTGCGCTGGCAGCAACATCAACCTGGCTGACGCGGGCAAGGCCGGCACGCTGACCAACCTGTGCCAGACGACCGGTGTGCCGAACTCGCAGATCGGCGCCGTTGCGGCGCCTTCGGCGAACCAGATCAACAACACCGGTGGCGGCAACCCCAACCTGGCCCCTGAAAAGGCCGACACCACGACCCTGGGTCTGGTCTGGGAACCCGGCTTCGTCGACAACCTGTCGTTGAGCCTCGACTACTGGAAGATCAAGGTCAAGGGCGCCGTGTCCTCGGCCACGGCCAGCCAGATCATCACCGGTTGCTACGCCGCCGCGTCCAACCCGGGCTTCAGCAACAACGTGTTCTGCCAGCTGATCCAGCGTGACCCGCTGACCGGCGGCCTGAACGGCAATGGCAGCAAGGGTGTGATCACGCAGTCGTCCAACCTGGGCATGTATGACTACTCGGGCTTCGACATCGGCGCGGCTTACCGCCTGCCGCTGAAGAACGTCGGACTGCCCGCCCTGGGCCGTGTCGACTTCAAGCTGGACGTGTCCTTGCTGCAGAAGGCCGATGTCCAGACGGTGCCGGGTACCCCGACCATCGTGCAGGCAGGCCACTATGGCGTTGACGTCGGTTCGCCGTACGCCAAGGCGCGCTTCAACCAGCGTGCGAACTGGACCCTGGGTGACTACTCGCTGGGCTATGCGTGGCGCTTCATTGGCAGCACCACGATCCAGACCGACGCGGCCGGCAGCTACCTGCCGCAGAACGAGTCGATCAAGGCCTACAACTACGTCGACCTGAATGGTTCGTGGCAAGCGATGAAGAACCTGAAGCTGTCGCTGACGGTGAACAACGCCTTCGACAAGAAGCCGCCGCTGGTGGGCACGGGCGTCTCGGGCTCGTACAACGTCGGCAATACCTTCCCGGCCATGTACGACGTGGTCGGCCGTCGCTTCACGATGACCGCTACCGCGACCTTCTGAGTCCCGCCAGGGTCTCAGTCTGTCGAAACGGGCCCTTCGGGGCCCGTTTTTTTTTTCGTGTGCGCCCGGCACGGGCGCACGATGCAGTCAGGGCTGCGCGGGCTGACGTGCAAGGCGGCAGGGTCTACGTCGGCAGCATGACAGCATGACAGCCGGGCAGCGGGTGATGGCGCTGCTCGGGAAGCAGCACGCCGGGCTCAAGCTTCAGATCAACGAAGCCAAGCGTGCGGTGGGCAGTAGCCGCTGCTGCTGGCGCAACAGTGATCGCCTGCTCAAGACCGTGCCGACCATCGACCACCTCGACAGGCCAGGCGAGCCCAGACTCGCCCGACCGCAAACGTTCGAATCGCCCGGTGCGGACCCGCACGCCGGGTGGTGGGGCAGGGGCGCCTCCTGTGAATGGAGGCCCCCTATGCCGATCAGCGACGGATCATTCGCTACGGCGAGGCGGCCGAAGCGGCTGAAGCGGCCGAAGCGGCGGACATGGCCGAGGCTGCTGGCGCGACCTCGTGCTTCTCGCCGCCCATGTCCACATCACCGCCGGCCTTGGTCAGGATGAAAAGGGCGACACCGGCAAAGATGGCGAAGCCCACAAGCATCTTCCACATGTTCAGTCGTCAGCGTAGATGTCGACGTCCTTGGTTTCCTTGATGAACAACATGCCGATGATGAAGGTCATCGACGCGATGATGATCGGGTACCAAAGACCGCTGTAGATGTTGCCCTGTGCGGCGACGATCGAGAACGAGATGGCCGGCAGGAAGCCGCCGAACCAGCCGTTGCCGATGTGGTACGGCAGGCTCATCGAGGTGTAGCGGATGCGGGTCGGGAAGAACTCGACCAGCATCGCGGCGATAGGCCCATAAACCATCGTCACATAGATCACCATCACCGTCAGGATCAGGATGATCATCCACCAGTTGCCGCTGCCAGCCGGGATCGGGTCGGCCTTGGCGGGGTAGCCGGCGTCATTCAGGGCGGCACGAACTTCCTTCTCGAATCTCGGCTTCTCTTCCTTGGCGTTGGCCGCTGTGTAGCCCGCGATGGCCTTGTCGCCGACCTTGACGGTGGCGATGGTCGCCGAGGCATCTTCCACCTTGTCGTAGTTGTAGCCGGAATTGGCCAGGAAGGTGCGCGTCAGGTCGCAGCCCGTCGTGAACTTGGCCGTGCCGGTCAGGTTCAGGATCAGGTTGCAATCACCGACAGGTGCCGTGACCTTGACCGGTGATTTCTGGATCGCGGCCTGCAGCTTGGGGTTGGCGTAGGTCGTCAGCGCGTTGAACAGCGGGAAGTAGGTCAGCGCTGCCAGCAGGCAGCCGGTCATGATGATGGGCTTGCGGCCAATCCGGTCCGACAGCGAGCCGAAGATCAGGAAGAAGGGCGTGCCGATGATCAGCGACAGCGCAATCAGGATGTTGGCGGTCGGCCCGTCGACCTTCAGGAAGGTCTGCAGGAAGAACAGCGAATAGAACTGGCCCGTGTACCAGACCACGGCCTGGCCCGCGGTGGCGCCCAGCAGCGCCAGGATGACGATCTTCAGGTTCCCCCAGTTGCCGAAGGACTCGGTCAGCGGCGCCTTCGAGGTCTTGCCCTCGGCCTTCATGCGCGTGAAGGCCGGCGACTCACTCAGCTTCAGCCGTATCCAGACCGAGACGATCAGCAACACACCCGACAGGCCGTAGGGGATGCGCCAGCCCCAGTCGGCGAATTCCTTTTCGCCGACGTACAGGCGGGTGCCCAGGATGACCATCAGCGCCAGCATCAGGCCGACCGTGGCCGTGGTCTGGATCCAGGCCGTGTAGGCGCCGCGGCGCCGGTGCGGCGCGTGCTCGGCCACGTAGGTGGCGGCGCCACCGTACTCGCCGCCCAGCGCCAGGCCCTGCAGCAGGCGCAGCGCGATCAGCGTGATCGGCGCGGCGATGCCCCAGCTCTTGTAGGTCGGCAGGAAGGCCACCAGGAAGGTGGACAGGCCCATGATCAGGATGGTCACCAGGAAGGTGTACTTGCGGCCGACCAGATCGCCGAGACGACCGAAGACGATCGCGCCGAAGGGCCGCACCGCGAAGCCGGCCGCGAAGGCCAGCAGGGTGAAGATGTCGCGCGTCGATGGGTCCAGCGCGGTGAAGAAATTGGCCGCGATGATGGCCGACATCACGCCGAACAGGTAGAAGTCATACCACTCGAAAATGGTGCCCAGCGACGATGCGAAGATGACGGTTTTCTCTTCCGTCGAGATCGGTCTCGCGGCAGCGGTCAGGTGGGCTCCTGGACGGACATCAGACTGAGCCATGTGGCTTTCTCCTCGGACTTCATGGGGTATGGCGGCACGGGGCTCGTGCCGTGCCGCAGTTTTTTCAGCCAGCCTGACCGATTCCTGACGACGCCGCCGTCGCGGGCCTGGCTGCGCGAAACGCGCGGGTTTCCCTAGTGATGGATAACCCGGAAGGGGTCACCATCGCGGGGTGGTGCAGCGGGTCAGGCACCCGGTCTCGTGGCTGACAATGCCAGCATGACAAGCTCTGCAAGGTCCGTGTTCTGGGCCCGCACCAAGGCGCTGACGGGGGCCTTGCTGGCGGTCTGGCTGGCCGTCAACCTGCTGGTGCCCTGGTTCGCGAGGGACCTCAACGCCTTCCACGCTTTCGGATTTCCCCTGGGCTACTGGTTGGCCGCTGAAGGCGCCTTGCTGGTGTATCTGCTGATCATCGTGGTCTATGTCGTGGCGATGGACCGGCTGGAGGCCTGCTGCCTCGACGACGGCGAAGCTGCCGCGCCAGCGGCTTCGGGGTCGGCGTGAGCCGTTCCGAGCGGCTTGACCGGGCTGCCGTCGCGAAGGCCAGCGACAGCCGGCTCGCCCGCCGTCTGGGCTGGCGCTACGCGCTGTTTCTGCTGGCCTTCGGGGCCTTGATCGCCTCGATGGCCCTGGCCGAAAAGCTGGGTCTGCAGCGCAGCTGGATCGGTGCATCCTTCCTGGTCGTCACGGTGGCGGCCTACGCCTTCATCGGCTTCCTGTGCCGGACCTCGAACGAGCTCGATTATTTCGTTGCCGGACGCCGCGTCCCGGCGCTCTTCAACGGCCTGGCGACCGCTGCCGACTGGATGTCGGCAGCCTCTTTCATCGGCACCGCCGGCGTGCTCTACCTGCACGGTTTCGCGGGCCTGGCCTACATCCTGGGCTGGACCGGCGGCTACTGCCTGCTGGCTTTGCTGCTAGCGCCCTATCTGCGGCGCCTCGGCCAATACACCGTGCCCGACTTCCTGCAGGCCCGCTACGGCGGCCGGCTGCCGCGCCTGATCGGCGCTGGCGCCGTGGTCGCGGTGTCCTTCGTCTACGTCGTGGTGCAGATCTACGGCGTGGGTCTGATCACCTCGCACCTCACCGGCTTTGGCTTCGAGCTGGGCATCTTCGTCGGGCTGGGCGGGGTGCTGGTCTGCTCCTTCCTGGGTGGCATGCGCGCGGTCACCTGGACCCAGGTCGCGCAGTACCTGGTGCTGATCGTGGCCTACCTGGTGCCGCTGGTCTGGCTGTCGGTGAAGCAGACCGGCAGCCTCCTGCCGCTGGTCTCCTACGGCGCCCAGCTGTCGCAGATTGCCCAGCGTGAAGGTGAATTGGCTGTCGATCCAGCCGAGCGCGAGGTGATCCTGAAGCTGCGCGAGCGCGCCGCCATCGCCGACCACAAGCTGCTCGATGTGCGCGGCGCGATGGCCGCCGACGACGCGCAGCGCCTGCGCCACGTGGCCGAATTGCGCAGCGAGAACGCCGCGCTGGCGCGCATTCAGCGTGCCGAGCGGGAAGTCGTGCAGCGCCCGCGTACCGAGGCGCAGGCCGCCCTGGCCTACCAGCGCGACAGCGACGGCGCCATCGCCCGGGCGCAGCCGCTGGCCGGCATGGCGCCGCAGACGCTGCCTTTCGCCACCGGCGACCCGGCCGGCGATGCCGCGTCGAAGAAGCGTTTCGACGCAGCGCGCATCAACTTCGTCGCGCTGATGCTGTGCCTGATGATGGGCACAGCCGCCATGCCGCATGTGCTCACGCGCTACTACACGACGACCTCGGCGCCGCAGGCGCGGCGCTCGGTCGGCTGGTCGCTGCTGTTCATCACGCTGCTCTACATGGCGGCCCCGGCGCTGGCCGTCCTGGTGAAATTCGAGGTCTTGCAGCACCTGGTCGGCACGCCCATCGACCAACTGCCGCAATGGGTCAGCCGCTGGTCGCGGCTCGATCCGAACCTGGTCTCGGTGAACGACGTCAACGGCGACGGCATCCTGCAGCTCGGCGAACTGCTGCTGGGTGGCGATGTCATCGTGCTGGCGGCGCCCGAGATCGGCGGGCTGCCGTATTGGGTGACCTGCCTGGTCGCGGCTGGCGGTCTGGCTGCCGCCTTGTCCACCGCCGACGGCCTGCTGCTGACCATCGCCAATGCGCTGTCGCACGACATCTATTTCCGCGATATCCATCCCGAAGCCTCGGCGGCCAGCCGGGTCATCGGCTCCAAGGTGCTGGTCATGGTCATCGCGCTGCTGGCCGCGCTGATCGCGGCGCTGAAGATCACCGACATCCTGCAGTTCGTGTCGGCCGCCTTCTCTTTGGCTGCGGCGACCTTCTTTCCGGCGCTGGTGCTGGGCATCTTCTGGCGCCGCGCCAGCCGCGCCGGCGCCGTGGCCGGCATGCTCTGCGGCCTGGCGGTCTGCGGTTGGTACATGGCCACCAACCTGCCACTGCTGCGTTCGCTGCTGGGCGTGGCGCGGCCCCTGGCCGACTGCCAGTGGTTCGGTGTCGACGCGATCGCGGCCGGCGTATTCGGCGTGCCGGTCGGCGTCGCCGTGATGGTGCTGGTCAGTCTGGTCACCGCGCGCCCGAGCGCAGCGCAGGGCTTGCTGATCGACCGCATGCGCTTCCCGGTGCGCAACGAATGCTGAAGTCCGCCGTCGGCGAGCGCTTGGTGTCACTGCTCGCCCTGCTATACTCGTGGGCTTTCCTTGCTGCACCCGTCATGTCGACGCATCGGGGCAGCTTCCCACCCCCGCGCCGCAATCGAGCTGAACTTCAGCGCGATGCAAGCCCGGAATCCACAAGGAGTATTCATGCGTCACTATGAAATCGTTCTGCTGATCCATCCGGATCAGAGCGAGCAGGTTCCGGCCATGCTGGAACGCTACAAGGCCCTCGTGGCCACCGGCGGCGGCAAGGTCCACCGCCTGGAAGACTGGGGTCGGCGCCAGCTGGCCTACCAGATCCAGAAGCTCGTGAAGGCCCATTACCTGTGCATGAACATCGAGTGCACCATCGAAACGCTGACCGAGATCGAAACCGGCTTCCGTTTCAATGACGCGGTGCTGCGCCACCTGACCGTGAAGAAGGACAAGGCCGAGACCAATCCTTCGATCATGATGAAGGCGGTCGAGCGCGAAGAGGCCCGCAAGGAACGCCAGGAGGCCACGGCCTGACGCCTGCTGCGACCAGCGCTCCGGCAGCATCACCTGGCTTCAACCGCCTGGTCCTGTCGGCGACGCTGGTGGAGCGAGCAGCACTGAGATACACCCCCGCCGGTCTGCCGGCCCTGGACTTGAGCTTGCAGCACGAGTCCGAGGTCAGCGAAGACGGCCAGCCGCGCAAGGTCTCGATGGAGATCAAGGCGGTGGCGATCGGGGCGATCACCAGGACGCTGCAAGCTCTGGACCTGGGCACGGCCAGCATCTATGCCGGCTTTCTGACCAGTTCACGCAACAAGCGCGGTTTGCTGTTCCATATCACCTCGGTCGAGCCGCTGTCTGCATGACAGTCGATCGCAGGATCCGGATTCAACGATTTCGTTAGGAGTTTCAAATGCCCCCACCACGTGGTAAAGGTCGCTTCTCAAAAGACAAGCGTCCCAAGCGCAACAACCAGGCGCTGCTGTTCCGTCGCAAGCGTTTCTGCCGCTTCACCGTCGCCAAGGTCGAGGAAATCGACTACAAGGAAATCGATGTGCTGCGCGATTTCGTCGGCGAGAACGGCAAGATCACGCCCGCCCGCCTGACCGGCACGCGTGCCTACTACCAGCGTCAGCTGACCACCGCGATCAAGCGTGCCCGCTTCCTCGCGCTGCTGCCGTACTCCGACCAGCACAAGGTCTGAGGAATACACCATGCAAATCATTCTTCTCGACAAGGTTGGCAAGCTCGGTGGCCTGGGTGACGTCGTCAACGTCAAACAGGGTTACGCCCGCAACTACCTGATTCCGCAGAAGCTGGCGCGCCGCGCCACCGAAGCGGCGATCAAGGAATTCGAAGGCCGTCGCGCCGAACTGGAAAAGGCCGCACAGGCCAAGCTGGTCAGCGCCCAGGCGCTGGGTGCCCAGCTCAGCGGCAAGACGGTGCGCATCGCGCAGAAGGCCGGCGTCGACGGTCGTCTCTTCGGTTCGGTGACCAACGCCGATGTGGCCGAAGCCCTGACCAAGGCTGGCATGGCCGTTCAGAAGTCCCAGGTGCGCATGCCCACGGGCCCGCTGAAGACCGTCGGCGAGCACCCCGTTTCGGTGTCGCCGCATTCGGACGTGGTCGTCGAAGTGACCGTGCACGTGGTGCCCCAGGTCGACTGACCGACGGCTTTGCGTTTTGCAAGGAGGCCGGCACCCGCCGGCCTTTTTCATTTCCTGGCTGCACAGCTTGTACAGCCGCGCCCACCGCCTGTGCACAGGCTTGTGCACAGGCGATGCCGGCCTTCTGTCCTACGATAGAGCGCACCATGAGCAGCACCCTCTTGAACCTCCGCGACAGCAGTTCCCCACGTGACGATGACGTCGCCCGGCTGCGCGTGCCGCCGCACTCGGTCGAAGCCGAGCAGAGCGTGCTGGGCGGCCTGCTGCTGGACAACATGGCCTGGGACCGCGCCGGCGACCTGCTGACCGACAGCGATTTCTACCGCTACGAACACCGCCTGATCTACGCGGCCATCGGCACCTTGATCGCCGGCAGCAAGCCGGCCGACGTGATCACCGTCTTCGAGCAGTTGCAGGGCCTGGGCAAGGCGCAGGACTGCGGCGGCCTGGCCTACCTGAATGCGCTGGCGCAGAGCGTGCCCAGTGCGGCCAACATGCGCCGTTACGCCGAGATCGTTCGCGAGCGCTCGATCCTGCGCAAACTCATCGCTGCCAGCGACGAGATCGCCACGAATGCCTTCAATCCACAGGGCCGCGCGGTCTCGTCGGTGCTCGACGAAGCCGAGAGCAAGATCTTCCAGATCGGCGAGGAAGGTTCGCGCCAGAAGCAGGGCTTCCAGAGCATCGACAAGCTGGTCGTCAGCCTGATCGACCGCGTGCAGGAACTGCACGACAACGGTGCCGAGGAAGTCACCGGTGTGCGCACCGGTTTCTACGACCTTGACAAGATGACCGCCGGCCTGCAGAAAGGCGACCTGATCGTGCTCGCCGCGCGGCCGTCGATGGGCAAGACGGCTTTCGCGCTGAACATCGCCGAGCACGTGGCGGTGCAGGAAGGCCTGCCCGTGCTGGTCTTCTCGATGGAAATGGGCGCCTCGCAACTGGCGCTGCGCCTGGTCGGTTCGCTGGGCCGCATCAACCAGCAGAACCTGCGCACCGGGCGGCTGGACAGCGGCGAATGGGAGCGCCTGACCGATTCGGTGGAGAAGCTCAGTCAGGTGCAGTTGCACATCGACGAAACGGCCGGCCTGACCAGTTCCGAGCTGCGCGCCCGCGCCAGGCGCATGGCGCGGCAGTTCGGCACGCTGGGCCTGATCGTCATCGACTACCTGCAGCTGATGAACGGCTCGGGCGGCAACGAGGAAAACCGGGCCACCGTGCTGGGCGAGATCTCGCGCGGCCTGAAGGCCCTGGCCAAGGAACTGCAGTGCCCGGTGATCGCCTTGTCGCAGCTCAACCGCAGCGTCGAGTCGCGCCAGGACAAGCGGCCGATGATGAGCGACCTGCGCGAATCGGGCGCCATCGAGCAGGACGCGGACATCATCATGTTCATCTACCGCGACGACTACTACGACAAGGCCAGCAAGAAGCCGGGTCAGGCCGAAATCATCATCGCCAAGCAGCGCAACGGCCCGGTCGGCGAGGTCAACCTGACCTTCCTCAAGCCCTTGACCCGTTTCGACAACCTGGCACCGGGCAGCGGTAGCGACGAGTACTGAGTCCGGACGAGGAAGTCCGGAAGGACTTCCTCGCCTGACGAAGGCCCGAGGGCGATTTCACGCCTTCGGGCATGAGTCCGGACGAGGAAGTCCGGAAGGACTTCCTCGCCTGACGAAGGCCCGAGGGCGATTTCACGCCTTCGGGCATGAGACCGGATCGGTGACCACGGCCTGCTGCAATAGTCGGTAAAACAGCACGCCGCGGGAGGCTGATGTGCGGCGGTTGAAGCGGAACACGAACTCGTCCAGGTCGGCATCCAGATGGGCGGGCTGCACCGACCCGTGGTGTGTGCCGAGGA
>CANGHH010000023.1 GCA_947453725.1 Betaproteobacteria bacterium
CGCGCAGCAGCGACTCCATCGCCCAGAACGGCGCCGGCTGTTCACGCACGGCCTGCACCCAGGGCCGGGCGGCGGCCCGTGCCGCCGGCCCGTCGAGCCGGCCCTGCAGGGCGGCCAGGGCCTCGGCGACGGCACTGGCCTCGTCGCGGTAGGGGAAAGGCAGGCGGGCTGGGTTCATGCGGGACTCCAGGGCAAACAGCGGCTGACACCGACGAAGCGCCCAGCTTAGGCCGGGCCTGGCCATGACGGGTGCGGAAAACCCCGGCCGGCGCGCGAGATCGACACCATCGACCGACGCATCCTGCGCGAGCTGCAGGCCGACGGCCGCATCAGCAGTCTGAGGCTGGCCTGAGCCGCCGGCCGCTTCAGCGGCTGCCGAAGATCGCCGTGCCGACGCGCACCAGGGTCGCGCCTTCGGCCACGGCAGCCTCCAGGTCGGCGCTCATGCCCATCGACAGCGTGTCCAGCGCCAGTCCGCCGGCGTTCAGCGCCACCAACAGTTCGCGCAGCGCGCGGTGCGGCAGGCGCTGCGCATCCGGGTCGGCTACGGGCTCGGGAATGGCCATCAGGCCGCGCAGCACGACACGAGGCAGCTGACCGACGGCCGCGGCCACGCCGGCCACCTCGGCCGGCAGCAGGCCGCTCTTGCTCGCCTCGCCGCTGATGTTCACCTGCAGGCACAGCTGCAATGGCGGCAGCTGCCGCGGCCGTTGGTCGGACAGCCGCTGCGCGATCTTCAGCCGGTCCACGCTGTGCACCCAGTCGAAGGCCGCCGCCACGTCGCGCGTCTTGTTGCTCTGCAGCGGGCCGATCAGGTGCCATTCAATCTGCGCGCGCGCGTCGGCCAGCGCTGCCATCTTGGCCAGCGCCTCCTGCACGTAGTTCTCGCCGAAGGCGCGCTGCCCCGCCGCCAGCGCGGCGCGCACGGCCGCCGGCGGCTGCGTCTTGCTGACCGCGAGCAGCGCCACCGATGCGGCGGGCCTGCCGTGCGCCTGCGCCGCCAACGCGATGCGCCGGCGCACGGCCTGCAGTCGATCCTCGATCCCATCCACCGCCGTTTCTCCCCCCTCATTCACGGGATTAGATGCCGCCGCCACGGGCCGCACACAAGGGCAATTCCACCATAGGCGCCCCTATACTGATTCGGACCAGAATGACCACGGTACAGCACATGATCCCTTGCCGTCTTTCGATCATCGCCGGGGTTTGCGCGACTGTTTTCGCGCTGCAGTCGACACCGGTCGCCGCGGCACCGCTGCTGCTCACCGACGAGGCTCTCCTGGGCACCCGGCAAGACGGCTCGCCGTTGCAGATCAAGATCAACGAGGGCCTCGCGGCGCTCGACCGGCGCGATCTGGGCGGCGCCGAAGCCGCTTTCCGGGCCGCAGCGGAACTCGACGCCAAGCAGGCCGGGCCCTACATCGGGCTGGCCGAGGTGGCTGCGCAGCGCAAGGAACTGGCAGTGGCTGACAAGTGGATGGCCAGGGCGCTCTCGGTCAGCCCCAACGACGTCAGCGCCTTGCGCGCCTGGGGCGGGATGCTGTTGCAGCGCGGCAAGTTCGCCGAAGCCGAGGCTGCCTTCAAGAAGGCGGTGGCAGCCGCGCCGCAGTCCGCCGGTGCGCACATGCAACTGGGCGAAACCTATCTGATCGGTCTCAAACAGCCGAAGGCGGCCGAGGCGTCGTACCAGGCTGCGCTGGCCGCCCGGCCGGGCAGCCTGGACGCGCAACTCGGACTTGCGGCCTCGATGGCGGCACAGGGCCGCGTCGAAGACACGGTGGCCGCCTTCGAGCAGGCGGCCAAGCTGGCGCCGCAGGACCCACGGCCGCTGCACTCGCTGGCGCGCTTCTACGCCTCGCAGCTGAAGTTCGACCAAGCGCTGGCCACGCTGGATCGGACGCTGGCCATCGCCCCTGCGCACGGCGCGGCGCTGCTCGACCGCGGCGACCTGCTGCTGGCCAGCAACCAGCCCGAGAAGGCCATCGTCGCTTTCGAGGCTGCGGCCAAGGCCACCAGGCAGCCGGCGCCCGCCCGCTTCAGGCAGGGCGTGACGCTGGAGATGCTGCAGCGCTGGGACGATGCCGACCGTGCCTACAGCGACGCGATCAAGGGCGAGCCGCGCATGTTTGCGGCCTACAACAACCTGGCCTTCATGAATGCCAGCCGCAAGGTCAAGCTCGACGAGGCACTGGCCTACAGCAAGAAGGCCATCGAACTGGCGCCCAACGACCCCAGGCTGCAGGACACGCTGGGCTGGGTCCACCTCGCCCGCGGCGAGCTCGATCCGGCGGCCAAGGCCATCGTCAAGGCGGTGACGGCGTACCCCGAAGTCGCCAACTTCCAGTACCACCTCGGCATCGTCTACGATGCGCAAGGCCGGTCCAAGGAAGCCGCCGCCGCGCTGCGCAAGGCATTGGAACTTGACAAGAACCTGCGCGGTGCCGCCGACGCCCGGGAGCGGCTGAAGAAGCTGGCCAGCAAGTAGACCGGTAGGCCGGCCGGTCCGACGCCATTCAGGCCAGGAACCGTGGCCGGTTCCTGGCGTTGTGCATCGGGGGCAGCGAGTCCGATCTTCCTCTCGCCCGCCCCCCAAAAAGCACAAGGCGACCCGCAGGCCGCCTTGTCGGTGAGGAAGGGCCGGGGCCCCTCGTTCGATGGCGTCGCTCAGGCGCGGCGGCGACGGGCAAGGCCCAGGCCGAACAGGCTGAGACCGACGAGGGCCAGCGAAGTCGGCTCCGGAACCTCGAACCTGTCGCGCTCGGAAGCGACGATCTTGCCGTCGACCAGCGCATGCGTGTCGAAGGCGGCGTCGGCGGAGCCGGTGCGCGTGAAGGTCACGTCGAAGCTGAAGGTGCGGTCCACCGATCGGTCGTAAACGCCGGTAGCGGTGGCACCCCCGCAGGTACCAATGTCGGCGCTGGTGCACAGGGTGCTCACGGCGATGTCAGGGAAGCCGGCACCCAGGTCACCCACCGTCACGGTGCTGTATGTCGAGAAGCCCGAAGTCACGCCGGCCAGGATGTCGGCGGTGACGGTGGTGGCGGAGGTCGTGCCGCTGAACAGCTGGGAGCCGGCGAACGTGTCGATGTCACCACCGAAGGAGCCGGCGCCAGTGCCGCCGTAATTCATGCCGATCACTTTGGCGCCCTTGGCGGCAACGGCAGCATTGGCCGACGCCTGGGTGTAGCCCTCGCCATCCTTGAACGGCGCGTCACCGAAGACGATGATGAAGCGGTTCGAGCCGGCGCGCCAAGTCCCGCTGTCGGCCGCGGTGCCGATGCCGGCCCAGCCGAGCTCGGGGAAATCGCCGCCACCGCCAGCGCTGTAGCCGTTGATCGCGGTCTGCACCGCCGAGGTGCTGGCCGTCAGGTTCTGGGTGATGCCGTGGCCCGGGTCGTTGTAGAACGCGACGCCGGCCTGCAGGCTGCCGAAGCTGGCCAAACCTGCCAGGATGCCGCTGGCAGCTGACTTGGCCGTGGCGATCGCCGAACCCATGCTGCCCGTGGTGTCGAACACGAACATGACGTCGATCGGCGCCGTGGTGGGCGGCGCCGCGGTCACGACGACCGTCTTCGTGATCGTGACGCTGTCACCAACCCCGAGTGAGGCGGCGAAGCTGGTGGGACTGATCGAGTCCGCGTAAGCGAAGGTCGCGCCCATGGCCATGGCGCCGAAGAGCGCCGAGCGAACCCATTGCAGGGTCGCGGAAAGAGTATCGAATTTCATCAAAACCTCCTTTGAAGCTGGCAGCGAAAATGCCCCGACCACTGCGATTGAGGCGCCCGGCAAACTCAAGGCAAGTGGCGGGCCACCGGCCAGCTCAGCCATCGACAAGTATTTGATTTAACGAATATTCTTCATATTAGGGGGGGCCATATTATCGATTCAACGCTGACCGCGGATTGCGCGGTGTAAAGCGCACCGACACCCCGGCGGCCGACTGCGCGGCCTGAAGCCGTCCCGCCCGGTGGTCCGGCCGCGCCGGCTGGTGCCCAAGCTTGCCGTCGGCGAGCGATGCTGCCGATAATCATTGGCAGCAATCTGCTGGCGAATCGAAAGCCCCATGGACATCACCCAGCTGCTGGCCTTCTCCGTCAAGAACAAGGCCTCGGACCTGCACCTCTCGGCGGGGCTGCCGCCGATGATCCGCGTGCATGGCGACGTGCGCCGCATCAACGTCGAGGCGCTGGACCACAAGATGGTCCACAGCATGGTCTACGACATCATGAACGACGCCCAGCGCAAGCACTACGAAGACACGCTGGAGTGCGACTTTTCGTTCGAGATCCAGGGCCTGGCCCGCTTCCGCGTCAACGCCTTCAACCAGAACCGGGGCGCCGGCGCGGTCTTCCGCACGATCCCCAGCAAGATCCTGACGCTGGAGCAGCTCGGCACGCCCAAGGTCTTCGCCGACCTGGCGCTGCGACCGCGCGGCCTGGTGCTGTGCACCGGCCCGACCGGTTCGGGCAAGAGCACGACGCTGGCGGCGATGGTCAACCACCTCAACGAAAACGAGTACGGCCACGTGCTGACGGTGGAAGACCCGATCGAGTTCGTCCACGAAAGCAAGAAGTGCCTGGTCAACCAGCGCGAGGTCGGGCCGCACACGCTGAGCTTCGCCAATGCGCTGCGCAGCGCGCTGCGCGAAGACCCGGACGCCATCCTGGTCGGCGAAATGCGCGACCTGGAAACCATCCGCCTGGCACTGACCGCGGCCGAAACCGGCCACCTGGTCTTCGGCACGCTGCACACCAGCAGCGCGGCCAAGACCATCGACCGCGTGGTCGACGTTTTCCCGGCGGCCGAGAAGGAAATGGTGCGCTCGATGCTGAGCGAATCGCTGGTGGCGGTGATTTCGCAGACGCTGTGCAAGCTCAAGGACGGCAGCGGCCGCGTGGCGGCCCACGAGATCATGATCGCCACCTCGGCGATCAAGAACCTGATCCGCGAGAACAAGATCGCGCAGATGTATTCCAGCATCCAGACCGGCCAGAACCTGGGCATGCAGACGCTGGACCAGAACCTGACGGACCTGGTGCGGCGCAACCTGATTTCCCCCGCCGAAGCGCGCAGCAAGGCCAAAATACCCGACAACTTCCCGGGGTAGGTCAGATGGAACGCGACCAGGCATCCAAGTTCGTCAACGACCTGCTGCGGCTGATGGTCAGCCGCAACGGTTCGGACATGTTCCTGACCGCCGATTTCCCGCCGGCCATCAAGGTCGACGGCAAGATCACCAAGGTCAGCCCGCAGCCGCTGACCGGCCAGCACACGATGGCGCTGGCACGCGCGGTGATGAACGACAAGCAGGGCGCCGAATTCGAACGCACCAAGGAATGCAACTTCGCGATCAGCCCGCAAGGTGTCGGGCGTTTTCGCGTCAATGCCTTCGTGCAGCAGGGCCACGCGGGCCTGGTGTTCCGGACCATTCCCGCCACGCTGCCGACCATCGACGGCATGGGCCTGCCGGCGAAGTTGAAGGAGCTGGCGCTGTCCAAGCGCGGGCTGGTGATCTTGGTCGGCGCCACGGGGTCGGGCAAGAGCACCTCGCTGGCGGCCATCGTCGACCATCGCAACGAGAACAGCTACGGCCACATCATCACGGTCGAAGACCCGGTGGAATTCGTCCACCCGCACAAGAACTGCATCGTCACCCAGCGCGAACTGGGCATCGACACCGACAGCTGGGAAGTCGCGCTGAAGAACACGCTGCGCCAGGCGCCCGACGTGATCCTGATGGGCGAGATCCGCGACCGCGAAACGATGGAACACGCGGTGGCCTTCGCCGAAACCGGTCACCTCTGCCTGGCCACGCTGCACGCCAACAGCGCCAACCAGGCGCTCGACCGGATCATCAACTTCTTCCCCGAAGAGCGCCGCCAGCAGCTGCTGATGGACCTGTCGCTGAACATCAAGGCCCTGGTCAGCCAGCGCCTGATTCCGCGCGAAAACAACCGCGGCCGGGTGCCGGCGGTGGAAATCATGCTCAACACCCCGGCCATCAGTGACCTGATCTTCAAGGGTGAAGTTTCCGAGATCAAGGAACGCATGAAGGCCGGCCGCGAACAAGGCATGCAGACCTTCGACCAGAGCCTCTTCGAACTCTTCGAGGCCCGGCTGATCACCTACGAAGACGCGCTGCGCAATGCCGATTCGGTGAACGACCTGCGGCTGCAGATCAAGCTGAAGAGCCAGCGCGCGCGCAGCGCCGACCTGTCCGCCGGTACGGAAAACATGCGCATGGTCTAGGCCCGCCTGTCACGGCGCCGCTCACGTTGCGGGCGCTTCGGACTGGGCATACCCCTGCAACTGCTTCATCAACTTGCCCGCCGCCGCCCGGTTGGCAGCGTTCTTCAGCAGGGCCGGCGTTTCCAGCACCCAGCCGACGGCGTCCAGTACCTGGACCCAGCGCGGCAGCGCGGCCACCTGGGCGTGCACCGCGGCGTAGGCGGCGGCCAGCGCGGGCTGGTGTTCGGCGAGCGTGCCGGCTGACAGCGCTTCGAAGAGGTCGAGCTGGATCAGGTCGGCATGGCAGCGGAAGTCGGGTTGGCTGTCGTGGCGGGCCAGCAGGCTGCGCCGCGTGCGGCTGGTGGCCGCGCCGTCCAGCGCGTGGCCGGGTTTGGCGCCGGCCTGCAGCACCAGCTCGACCGCCATCCGCCGCAAGGCTGCAGCGTAGAGCCGGGGGTCGTTGGCGTCGGCGGCCTGGGCTTCGGCGCTGCGGTAGGCGTCCAGCGCCATGCCCAGCGAAGCGGTGCTTTCGCGGGCCAGCCCTTCGGTGGCTTGCAGCTGGGCCTGGCGCTGCCAGGCCAGACCCAGCAGGGACAGGCGTTTGACGGTGGGCTGCAGCGCGGCCAGCGTCTGCAACTCGCGCAGCGCAGTGGTCATTTCATCGCGCATCAGGCCGCGCGTGGCTTCGTCGGCGTTGGCGTCCTGGGCGATGGCCCAGGCGCGCTGGACGAGCAACCGGCCCAGATGCTCGTGGGCCTTCACCGAGGCGCTGGCGTCGTTGGCGCGCAGCGCGCGGCCGTACCAGGCGATGGCGGCGTCCGGGTCCTGCGCGGCCTCCCAGGCCACGCCGAACGCTTCCGCGACAGCGCCCATGCCGCCCCAGGTGTCGCCGTGGTGGTCCTGCAGTTCGCGCAGCTGCTCTCGTGCGCGCGCCTGCTTCGCGGCCACGTCGCTGCTGGCATAGCGGGTGCGGACGGCCAGGTCTTCCAGCACCAGCGCCAGACCGGCCGCCGAGGCGATGCCCTCGGCCACGCCATGCGCCGAGCTGCGCGGATCGGGCGTGCTGGCCTGGGCGTCGCCGGTGCCGCGGCGGAAGGTCCAGTCCGGGTCGCCGTAGCACTGGTAGGCGGCCCAGGTCTTGCTGTGCGGCGTGCGCGTCCAGGTGTCTTCGCGGGCCTGGGCCACAGCCTCGATGAAGGGCCGGCCGGCCAGCAGCGCGCCGTAGAAGCTGGTGGCGAAGATCTCGGCCGCATCGTCGTCGACCGCCCAACCGGCGGCCACCACGCAGCGCACGCCGATCTGGATCAGCGCATCGGCCACGCCGGCGGCAAAGGCCACCGGCTGGTCGACGCTGAGTGTCTGCTTGGCGTCGTGCCCGCCCAGGTGGCAGCAGTTGACGAAGACCAGCTCGGGCACGGTTTCCAGCTTGGCGATCTCGTCAGGGCCGAGGTAGACGCCCTGCGACAGCACCACGCCGCCGCTGGACAGCGGGGCGCCGGTCGTCTCGTCGAACTGCTTGGGCGCGCCGTGGCCGGCGACGTGGACGATGCGATAAGGCCGCGCCATCAGCGCACCGATGATTTCGTCGAATTCGTTCTTGTCGATCAGCGGGAACACCAGCTTCCGGGCGATACCGCCCGGCCCGGCCAGCAGCGCCGCCACCGCCTGCGCCTCGCGCTGGGCGCCTTCCAGCGGCGGGTAGCCGGTGCCTTCGGTGTTCGGCGCGCCGATCACCAGCACCGCGGCTTCGGCATCGGCGTCCAGCGGGTTGTTGCGGAAAGTGGCCGTGCTCAGGGTGCGCAGCAGCTGGGTTCGGATCGACCAGGGCTTCTGCGCGCCGGCAACGTCGGTGTTGCCGTCAGCCGGCTCGGTGTCGAGCAATTCCCAGGGGATCGGCGCGGTGCTGTCGTCGAGCTTCAGCACCGCGCGGTCGGTGCCGCTGAGGAAAGGCTTGAGCTCCAGCGGCACCAGCAGCTGGAACAGGGTGTGGCCCAGCCGCGGGTCGCTGCTGCGCGCGGTGGCGGCGCGCTCGACCAGCTTGCGCACCAGCGTGGCCTGGGTGTGCTGGGCGCGGACCTCGCTGCGCGCCCGGCGGGTGTCCAGCGCGAAGGCGATCAGGCCGTCGCCGGGGCCGCTGATGCTGATCAGGTCGTAGTCCGCGCCGCGGTAGCCGCTTTCGGGCTGGCGGCGCAGCGGGCCGACGCCGCTGCGGATGCGGTCGGCGATGGCGTAGGCCTTGGGGTTGGCCTCGGCCAGCAGGCGCAGGCCGCGCCAGGCCTCGGCGGCCCGGTCGAGGTAGCACTCGACCAGCACCAGCCGGCTCACCAGCGGCCAGCCGACGCCGGCCAGCCGCTGGTTGGCCAGCCAGACGCCGCGGGCGATGGCCCGTGCCGCGCCGCCGGCCGACACGCCGAGGCCGCCGCTGCCGAGCAGCGTGGCCGCCAGCTCGATGGGCTCGTCGGCGCCGTGGCCGGCTTCATGGGCCCGCTGCGACCAGGCCTTCACGCCCTGGCAAACGGTGGTTTCCAGCTGCGCGGCGGTCAGCCCACCCTCGTCACCCAGGCCGACGACGATGGCCGCCGCAGGCCGCGGCGCCCGCCAGGGGTTGTCGGCGTCGAGCTGGCGGTTGAAGAAGGTGCGCTGGGTGCCTGGGTCACCCGGATAGAGCCCGGCCTGCAGGGCCTGGCTCATCGCGCCGCCGATGTGGCGGTCGATGACCGCCTCGGTGCCGGTCAGGCTCAGCGCGTGGTAATGGCCCAGCATCAGCGGCTGTTCGACGAAGGTCAGGCCGCCATTGAGCACCGTCACCTGCACCGGTGGCAGCGCGCCGCGGCGGCTGCTGGCGACGCCGTCCGCGTCGGCGTCGGCGTCGGCGTCGGCGGCATGGCCGAAAATCGCGCTCTCGTCGCCGGCCGGCAGCGCCGACGCCGGTCGGCGTGACGGCCGGTTGCGGCGCAGCACCACCGGCGCCGGCGCGCCGCCGCCGCGCAAGACGGCGGCGGCCGCCGGCGTCGGCAGCGGCAGCAGCCGCGAGGTGTTGCCGTGCACCAGCAGGTCGGCGTAGGCGTCGAAAGCCTGCTGCGCGCTCGGCAGGCTGCCGTGTTCGCAGGCCAGCTTCCAGGTGCGCACGCCCGGCAGCAGCGCCGATGCCAGCGGTACGCGGCCGTCGCCGTCGGCCGCTTCCAGGTAGGTGAAACCGTCGGCGCCGACCTCGAAGCCGACCGGCGTGGTGGCGGCTTGACCGACCACCAGCAGCACCTTGTCGACGCAGGCCTTGATGGCCGTGCCGACCTGGGCGTCGAGCTGGGCGCGCAGATCCTGGGCCTGCTTCAGCACGGCCTGCGGCGGCACGCCCCAGGCGTAGACCGCGGCCATCGCCTCCCCGGCGTAGCGGTGCCACCAGTTCTTGTCTTCCTCGCGCTGGACGTCGTCGTCGGCCAGCTGCTGCCAGGTGTTGGTCAGCGCCAGGCCCTGCGCCTCGTCCAGCAGGTTGGCCTGCAGCTGCAGGAAGCCCGGCATCTGTGCCATCAGGCTGCGTGCCTTGCGGTTGGCGAAGGGCGAACCGATGGCCGCCAGCGCGTTGCCGAAGGTGTCGTCGCCCGACAAAACCTGCATCGGCGCCCACGAGCCGCCATTGGGCGTGCCCAGCATCACGAGGCGGGCGTCGGCGTGGGCCATCAGCCGCGTCCAGGTGTCGGGGTCGACGAGCTGCAGCGTGCGCGCCAGCAGGCCGCCCATCGAATGCGCCAGGATGCGCACCGGCTGTTTCGTCGTGGCGCGGGCGTCCAGCGCTGCCTTGACGCGCAGCGCCAGGCGGGCGGCTTCTTCCTGCAGCGGCCGGCGCCAGTCGTAGCCGAAGGGGATGACCTCGTGGGTGACGGCCAGGTAGGCCGTCAGGTCGCTGTAGACCGCGCCGATGGGGCCGTCTTCCTGCACGCCGTCGGCGCCGCCGGGCTGGTAGGCCAGGCGGTCGAAGCCGCCGATCAGCCGCGGGCTGAGCCAGATGCGCGCCGCCACCACGGCATCACCCTGTTTCAGGTTGCTCCCCAGGATGCCCGGCAGCACGAAGACCGCCGGCTTGCGCGGGTCGGCCGGGCTGGCCGTGGCTTCGTCGAAAAGGCCGCGCTGGCCGCTGGCGTCCGTGCCGGCCCAGGACAGCGGGCCGATGGCCTGGAAGCCGGCCGGTGGCAGGCTCTCGATCAGCGCGCGGACCACGGCGTTGGCGGTCTTGTCGTTCTCGAAGTAGGCGAAGTGGGTGACGCCCGGGCCTTGGTCGAGCAGGAAGGTGGCGCCAGCGGCACGCGGCGCGCCGCCGTACATCGAATTCGTGTTGACCACGATGTCGTTGTCGGTGCGGTAATAGGCATCGGCCAGCAGCGACTTCAGCCAGCTGCCGATGGTGCTGCCGTGCTGCAGGTCGCCGGCCACCACGCGCAGATCACCCGGGATGGCCAGCGGCGCGGCGTTCAGCCAGTTGACCAGCGGCGTGTTGGGCATCATCGCTGCCAGACCGGGAATCTCGGACGGGTCGGCGCGGCGGCGCGCCACCTCGCCGATGAAGTCGACCAGCGAAGGCAGCACGGGCAGGCCGGCCACTTCCAGCGTCCACTTCAGCACCGACATGTAGGCGTCCAGCCGCTTCGACGCCAGCAGCGTGCCGCGTGACGGGCAGGCCACGCGGACCACGCGCTCGACCTGCACGTTCTTGAGCGCCACCTGCTCGGCCAGCGCGCCCAGCTCGCGCTGCTGCGCGGCGTAGGCCGGGTCCGCGAAAAAGGCCCGGTCGGCATCGCTCAGAACGCCCTTGATGCCGGCCAGCCGGGCCAGCACCTCGGCCACCAGGCCGCCGCGCGAATGCGTCACCAGGTGCAGCCGCGCGCCCTTGGGCAGCGCGTCGACCAGGGTGCGCGCGTTGGCGATCGGGCTGGCGCCCAGCGTCGGATGGTCCAGCGCGTAGACCCGCTGACCATAACGCTCGAAGAGTTGGGCCACACCGCTGCCGTGGCCCGTCCACAGCTTGCCGAAGGTACTGACCGTCTCGACGAAGGTGCCGTGCATCAGCACCAGCATCGGCTCGCTGGCGGCCGGCACCTGGGCCAGCTTGCGGCCGCTGTCCTTGAGCTTGTCGAGGCGGTCGGGCCGCAGCGCGTAGACGCCGGCATCGACCTGGCCATCGACCTTCTGCACCACCGCGCCGGCGGCGAAGTCGGCAGCCTGGCCCTTGAAGGGGCTGACCAGGATCTGGAAGCCCGAGATCACCACGCGGCCGATGTCGGCCAGCCCGCGCTGGTCACCGCTGCTGTCGCTGCCTGCCCCGGCGCCGGGCCATTGCAGTTCCAGCGCCACTGGCACGTCGTCGCCCGCCGCGCGGCCGCGCGTGCTGCCCCTGCTGGACGTCGCGCCGCGCAGCAGGTCGCGGGCAGTGGCGGGGTGCAGGTAGAGCACAGGGCCGTTCTCGATGTGCAGGACGACGATGTCCTCGCCCGGCACGGCGCTGGCGCGCAGCGGGGCGCCAGCGTCGCGCTGCACACCCACACGCACCGAGGCCTTGACCTGCCCGGGCATGACCGGGGCCGCCGGGCCGTCCGCGCCGCGCGTGGCCGCCGCCGGCGCGATGGGCCCGCTCTGGCCGGGAACGGAAAAGGTGATCGCCTGGGTGTCGTCAGTGGCCATGGCAGCGTTGCTCCTGATGCTTGTTGTCGTGACCGCGCAGCGGCGGTCGGTCGAGCATCGGCGCAAAGCGGGCCGCGGGCAAGCCGTGGCGGCCACCGACTTGGGGATTGCCAAGTCCGTTTGCGCGGGTTCAGTCGGGCCGCTGGTCCTCGCGCGCCTGCAGTTCGCGGATCTCGCGGTGGGTCAGCCGGTGCACTTGCACGCTCGCCACGCCGGCCAGCACACCGAGCTTCAGCGCAGCGGTGTAGCTCAGGTCGATGACCCGGCCGGTCGAAAAAGGGCCGCGGTCGTTGATGCGCACGATGACTTCGCGGCCGTTGGCCGGGTTGCGAACGCGGGCGTAGCTGGGGATCGGCATGGTGCGGTGGGCGGCGGTCATCGCGTACATGTCGTAGGGCTCGCCGCTGGAGGTCGGCAGGCCATGAAACTTGCGGCCGTACCAGGACGCGCCGCCGGTCTCGTCGAGCGGCTGGTCGCTGGTCATCGGCACCCAGCGCTGGCCCAGCATCTCGTAGGGCTTGTTCGGTCCGCCGACGCGCAGGGCCTCGACGCGCGGGCGGGCGTCGGGCACGCTGGCCAGGTTGGCGGGCGGGTTGGCGCCCGGTCCGTCGCGGCCGGGCGCCAGCCCCGGTTTGCTGGCGCAGCCGGCGAGCAGCGCCGTGCAGGCGAGCAGGGTCGTGCAGCGCTGCGTCACGGCTGAGCCTGGGGTCCTGCGCGCCGGCCCAGGAAGGCCGCGCAGTCCGCGGCCGGCAGCGGCCGGGCAATGAAGTAGCCCTGTGCGGAGTCGCAGCCCAGGCGGTCCAGGAATTCCAGCTGGGTGGCGGTCTCCACGCCCTCGGCGACCACGGCCAGGCCCAGGCTGTGGGCCAGCTGGATGGTGGCGGTGCAGATGGCGTCGTTGGCGTCGCGCTCGATGTCCATCACGAAGGAGCGGTCGAGCTTCAGGCAGCTCAGCGGCAGTTGCTTCAGGTAGGCCAGGCTCGAATAGCCGGTGCCGAAGTCGTCGATGGCCAGCGCCACGCCGAAGTGGCGCAGCTGGCGCAGCAGGTCGGCGGTGCGCGCCGGGTCGCGCATGGCGACGCTTTCGGTGATTTCCAGTTCCAACGCGGAACCCGGCAGCCCGTGGCGGTGCAGGGCCTGTGACACCTGCGCGGGGAAGGTGTCGCCGCGCAGCTGTTGGGCCGACAGGTTGACGGCCACGCGCAGACCGGCATGACCGGCTGCGCGCCACAGCGCGACCTGGCGCAGGGCCTCTTCGAGCACCCAGGCACCGATGGCCTCGATCTGGCCGGTTTCTTCCGCCACCGGGATGAAGGTCAGCGGCGGGATCAGGCCCATTTCAGGATGCTGCCAGCGCAGCAGTGCCTCCAGACCGACGATGCGCCCGCTGCGCAGGTCGAGCTGCGGCTGGTAGTCGAGGAACAACTCGCCGCGGTCGATCGCGCCCCGCAGGCCGGCCTCCAGCGCCAGCCGGTGCTGGGTGGCCTGGTTCATCGCGACGGTGAAGAACTGCGCATTGTTGCGGCCGGCCGATTTGGCGTGGTACATCGCCGCATCGGCGTTTTTCATCAAGGTGTCGGTGTCGTCGCCGTCTTCGGGGAACAGCGCGATGCCGATGCTGGGCGTCGAATGCAATTCGTGCCCGCGCACGGTGTAGGGCCGGCCCAGGTCGGCCAGCACCTTGGCCGCCACCGCGGCACCGGCCGGCCCCGCTTGCGGGCCGGTGCCGGTCAGCACGAGGACGAATTCGTCGCCGCCCAGGCGCGCGACGATGTCGCTGTCGCGCACCAGGCTGCGCAGGCGCTGACCGACTTCGACCAGCAGGCCGTCGCCCACTGGATGGCCCAGCGTGTCGTTGATGTCCTTGAAGCGGTCCATGTCGATGAACAGCAGCGCCAGCTGCCCGCCGTCGCGCCGGGCGGTGGCCATCGCCTGCTCCAGGCGTGCGTGCAGCAGCACGCGGTTGGGCAACTGCGTCAGCGTGTCGTGGTGCGCCATGTGGCGGATGCGGTCTTCGGCAGCCTTGGCCTCGGTGACGTCGATGGAGTTGGCGATGTGGTGCGTCACCTCGCCGTGGGCGTCGCGTACCACCGAGACCGTGACCCACTTCGGGTAGGCGCGGCCGTCCTTGGCGCGACCCCACGATTCGCCGCGCCACAGCCCCGTGGTTTCCACTTCCAGCCGCATCGCCTCCAGGTCGGCCGCGGTCGACGGCAGCACCTGCAGCCGACCCGGCGGCTCGCCGACGACCTCGGCCGGTGTGTAGCCCGTCTGTCGCACGAAGGCCGGGTTGACCTCGACGACCCGGTGGTTGCGGTCGGTGACCATGATGGCCTCGCCGCTGTGCTCGAAGACCTTGGCCAGCAGTTCGATGCGCCGGCGGGCCAGGCGGTTCTGCCCGCGCAGCCGGCGCAGGACCACGCTGGTCGCACCGTACAGCACCACCATGATCACGCACAGCGCGATCACCACGCGGCGCTGGACCTGCCAGTCGGCCAGGTAGTCCTCGCTGCCGGCACCCACGACGACCAGCAACGGAACCACCTCGAGTCGGCGGAACGAGTAGGTGCGCTCCACGTCGTCGACTGGCGTGACGGCCAGGTAGGTGGCCCGGCTGTGGCCGCTGTTGACCAGCGCGCGCAGCTTGACCGACACGCGCTGGCTGCCCACGGATTCGCGGTGGGCGCCCAAGGCCTCGGGCGTGCGGGCGAGCAAGCCCAGGTCCGCGCCGCGCAGCGCCACCGAGCCGTGGGGGCCGGCGTTGATGGCCTGCAACTGGCCGTGGAAGTAGCTCAGGGGCACGGCGGCGGCGACCGCGCCGGCGAAGCGACCGTCGGCGCTGCGGTAGCGGCGGCTCAGCGCGACGACCCACTGGCCCGAGGTCTTGCTGACCTGCGGTGGGCTCAGCAGCAGGCCCGCGTCGGCGCGGTCGCGTTGGGTGCTGAACCAGGCTTCGTCGGACAGGCTGACCGGCTTGGTTTCGGCTGCACCGCTGCCCTTGGTCAGGATCAGCCGGCCCTGGCTGTCGGTGACGCGCAGGCTTTCCAGCCCGGTCTGGTTGATGACCTCCGACCGCAGATGGGCGGCGGCACTGGCCCGGTCGATGTCGCCGCGCGCCAGCTGGGCTTCCAGGTGGTCGACGATCGAGTTCAAGGCGATGTCGATCTTCTCGATGTTGGCCGAGAGGCTGTGCTGCAGCGCTTCAGCGAGGTTCTGGGTCAGTAATTCGGCGCGCTGCTCGGACTGTTGGTAGCTCAGCTGCAGCGCGTAAGCGCCGAGCGCCAGGAACATCAAGGGCGGCAGCAGTGCCCCCAGGAACAACAGGAGCCTGAGCCCGCGCTGGGCGCGGGCTGCTGGAGAGGGCTGCTTCTCGGAGGCAGAGGGCATGGGGAGGGTTCAACCCGGCGGTAGCGCGCCATGGCCGGTGCGCTGCGCGGCGGGGCCGCTGGCGAAAACGCAGCGGG
Organism: Betaproteobacteria bacterium; assembly: GCA_947453725.1. GTDB lineage: Bacteria > Pseudomonadota > Gammaproteobacteria > Burkholderiales > Burkholderiaceae_C > Rubrivivax. The sequence goes on from CANGHH010000023.1 coordinate 15,366, forward strand.
CTGGTGCGACCGGCAAGAATCGAACTTGCGACTAAGCCTTCGGAGGGCCCAATGATATCCACTTCACCACGGTCGCACGGGGTAACCCATCATTCTAGCGCCGGAGCCCGGCACTGCACCCGGCACGGGCCCGGCCGGGTGCCCGGATCCGGGTCGCCCCCTATAATCCGGCGGGTTTCGCCAGCGCGCGCTGGCGTCTTTTCAGCAGGCCGGACTTGAGGATTTCATGAGCGACACGCCCCATCACGCGCCCGATCAGGCGCCCCACGACGCCGGCGGCCACGACCTGCCGCACGAAGGCCCGATCAAGACGCCCAAGCAGCTGATTGCCACCGTCGTCGCGTCGTTCCTGATTCCGATCGTGGTCATCATCCTGCTGGTGAATTACGTCGACATGGGCAGCCGCAATGGCGCTGGCAGCACCGGTTTGGAAGCCGAGGCCGTGGCCCGCCGACTGCAACCGATCGGCGCCGTGACCGTGCGCGATGCATCGGCCCCGGCCGTGCTGCGTACCGGCGAGCAGGTTTTCGCCGGTCAGTGCACGGCCTGCCACACCAATGGCGTGGCCGGTGCGCCGAAGTTCGGTGATGCCGCCGCCTGGGGCCCGCGCATCAAGACCGGCTACGAGGCGCTGCTGACTTCGGCGCTGAAGGGCAAGAATGCCATGGGCGCTCAGGGCGGCGGCGAGTACAGCGACATCGAAGTCGGCCGTGCGGTGGTCTACATGGCCAACCAGGGCGGCGCGAAGTTCGACGAGCCCAAGGCGCCGGCACCGGCCGCGTCGGCCGCCAGCGCGCCCTGAACGCCGGGGCCGCTCGGCCTCAGGCGGCAGCGGCCTGCGGCTGCAGCACATAGCCGAAGCGCGCGGGCATCTGCGCGAACGGCAATTCCAGCGGCTGCCAGGCGCCGGCTTCGACGGCCTGCGCCGCCAGGCCCATGTCCATCGTGTGCACCAGGCCGTAGCCGATGGCGGTGTCCAGGAAGAGGCGGCCCAGCTCGTCCAGCCAGGCGCTGCGCACCAAGGCCGGCAGGCCGGTATGGCTGGTGACTGGCCAACCGGGCGCATCGGCCACGCGCCAGACGAAGGGCGCGGCTTCCAGTTCCAGGTAGACGCGCTGCGGCCCGTTCTGGAAGAACCAGGCGCCGCGCGGGTCGGTGGCGTAGTTGCGTTCGATGAAGGCGCGCAATTTGTCGTGTTCGATGCGGCTGCCCTTGACCTGCGGAAAAGGCCCGGCGTGCTGGATGCGCTCGTCACGCATGAACCAGTTGCCGCGTGCGTCCAGCGCCAGCCAGCCGTAGCAGTGCGGCACGTGGGGCCACTTGCGCAGCGCGGCTTCGACGATGGCGTCCATCCGGGCCGGCCTGCGCCTTCAGCCTTGCTCGGCCAGCCAGGCGCTGACCGCCTGCGGCATCGTGAACACATGCCCCGGCGGCCGGCCCTGCGGGAAGCCGACGTGGCCCCCGTGCGCCGGTTGCCACAGCGTGACGTGGCGGCCGACCTGCGCCGCGCCGGGCAGCGACGCGCCCGGAACAAAGGGGTCGTTGCGGGCGTTCAGCACCAGCGCCGGGATGCGGATGCGTGCCAGGTGCGGCTTGGCGGAAGCGCGGGCCCAGTAGTCGGGCGTGTCGCGGTAGCCATGCAGTGGTGCGGTGAAGACGTCGTCGAATGCGTACAGCGTGCGTGCGGCCAGCAGCCGGTCGCGGTCGAACAGGCCGGGGTGCAGCGCCAGCTTGGCCAGCGCGCGCGGCTTCATCGTGGCCAGGAACATGCGCGAATAGACCAGCCAGTTGAAACCGCGGTCGATGGCGTGGCCGGCGGCGGCCAGGTCGATGGGCGAACTGACGGCGGCCACGGCCGCTGCCGTCGCTGCGGCAGCGTCGCCGCTTTCCTGGGCCCAGCGCAGCAGCGCGTTGCCGCCCAGCGAAATGCCCACCGCCAGCAGCGGCTGGGCGCTGCTGGCGCGCAGCCGCTGCAGGATCCAGCCGATCTCCTCGAAGTCGCCCGAGTGGTAGGCCCGCGGCGCGCGGTTCGGTTCGCCCGAGCAGCCGCGGAAGTGGGGCACCGAATAAGCCCAGCCGCGCTGCTGCGCCACGCCGGCGAAGGCCTGGGCGTAGGGGCTGGCGCTGCTGCCCTCCAGGCCGTGGAAGAGCACCAGGTGACGCGAACCCGGCACGGCGGCGGGCAGCAGGTGGTCGACGTCGATGAAGTCGCCGTCGGGCGTGGCCCAGCGTTCACGGCTGAACTGCGGCGGGGGCCCGAGGTGGCGGCGGGCGCGCGTCGCCGCCCAGATCGTCTGCAGATTGCCGCCGGGCAGCCAGGCGGGGGCGCGGTAGCCCTGCACTAGGCTGCCGCGCGCCAGTGGGCCCCGGCCCCGGCCTTGGCCATTTCGCCGTCGCCGCTGGCCCTTGTGCAAAGGAAATCGTCGTCAGACACCATCGACAAGATTGTAGGGATCGGTCATGCCGATCGTGACCCAGCGAGACGCCTGTGGTTTTGCTTCATTACGATGCGGCGCCTTGTCCTCGCCGGAACCACCATGCCGCCCAGTGCCGCCGTCACGCTGTGGACCCGCGCCCGTCTGCGCTTCGCGCGGCTGGGCGCTTCGGCCGCCCTGGCGCTGCTGGCGGCCTGTGGCGGTGGTGGTGGCGCTGCCGCGGCGGTCGACCCGCCGGTGGCGCCGTCGCCGGTGGTGGTCGATGCCCGGCTGGCGCAGGGGGACGCCGGCTGGATGACGGTGCTGAATGCCGTGCCGGCATCCAGCGGCGCCGACGGCAGCCTCACGCTCGACGCCTTCACCGGCAGCGTGCCGGCCGCCGCAGCCACCCGCTTCAAGCTGTGGGCGCCCACCGCGCAGAAGGTCCTGGTCTTCACCGACGACACGCCCACCGGCTTCGCCGTCAGCGTGGACGACGCCAGCTTCGACGCCGCCACCGGGGTTTGGTCGGCGCAGCGCACGGGCGACCTATCGGGCAAGTGCTACCACTACGCCGTGGAAGTCTTCGTGCGCGGCACGGGCCTGGTACGCAACCTGGTTACCGATCCCTACTCGATCAGCCTGAACACCGACAGCCAGCGCCGCTACATCGCCAGCCTGTCGGCGGCCAAGCTCAAGCCGGCGGGCTGGGATGCGTCTGCGATACCGGCCAAGGTCGCGGCCAGCACCGACCTCGTCGTCTACGAGCTGCATGTGCGCGATTTCTCGGCCAACGACAGCAGCGTCAGCGCCGCACCCGAGAACGCGATGATGGGCAAGCTGGTGGTCGACTCGGTGGCGCAGTGGGCGCGCGAATACAAGATCGCCAGCTTCCGCTTCGACGTGATGGGCCACCTGCCGCGCGCGGTGATGGAAGCGGTGCAGGCTGCAGCCGAAGTCGCCACCGGCCGCCTGCTGGTCGGCAACCAGGGCTACATCAACGGCCTGTTCTACGCCCCCAACTCGCAGGCCGGCAGCATCGCCGACTACCCTTTGCTGACGCACTGGGACGCCACCGTGCCGCTGAAGGACCTGGGCGGCGTCGGCTTCGCGCTTCAGCCCGGCGAGGTCGTGAACCACGTCGAGAACCACGACAGCTTGACGCTCTTCGACGTCAACGCGCTGAAGCTGCCCGCCGCCCCGACCCGGGAAGACCGTGCCCGCGTGCAATTGCTGGGCGTGGCCACGGTGGCGCTGAGCCAGGGCACGGCCTACTTCCACGCCGGCATGGACGGTCTGCGCAGCAAGAGCCTGGACCGCAACAGCTGCGAGAGCGGCGACCGGTTCAACCGGCTGGACTGGAGCGACAGCGACAACAATTACGGCGTCGGTCTGCCGCGGGCGCCGGCCAACGGCGCCGACTGGCCAATCCTGAAACCCTTCCTGAGCGCCGCGTCGGCGATCAAGCCGGCGCCGGGTGACATCGCGTGGATGCGCGACGCCTACCTCGACCTGCTGAAGGTGCGCGCCAGCACCACGCTGCTGGCGGCGCGCGTCGACGGCAGCGCTTATCCTGGGGCCAACATGAAAGAACTGGCCTGCTTCATCAACGTCGGCACCACGGCGCAGACGCTGACCATCCCGGCCCTGGCCGACAAGGCCCATGTGCTGCACCCGGCGCAGGCCGCCGCCCGCGCCGCCGACCGCCGCGTGGCGACCGGCGCCCGCTACGCCAGCAGCGGCGCCTTCACCGTGCCGGCGCGCTCGGTGGCGGTCTTCGTCGTGCCGTGAGGCTGATGCTGCAACAGGCGCTGGCCGTCGCGCGGCGCGTCCTGCTGGAACAGTGGCGCCAGGGTCGCGGCCTGGTCTTCTGGGCTGTCTTTCCGGCGCTGATGATGCTGCTGTTCGGCCTGGTCTACGCCCACAACGCCAGCATGCGCGCCGGGCTCGACGCCGCCGCCGCCGGCATCCTGATGGGCGCGGCGCTGTTCTTCAGCTGCCTGGGCGGCACGGTGGCCATCGTCGCGGCCGAGCGCGAAAGGCGCACGCTGCGCCGCCTGCTGGCTTCGCCGCTGCAGCCGGCGGCCTATTTTCTGGGCGTGGTGCTGGCGCAGACGCTGCTGGCGGCGCTGCAGGTGGTGGTGCTGTGCGCCATCGCCTACGCCATCGGCGCGCGTTACCACGGCAGCGTGGCGCTGGGGCTGCTGGTCGTCGTGCTGTCGGTCTTCGCCTATGTCGGCATGGGCTTCTTCTTCGGCGCGCGCTTTGCGAAGCGCAGCGAAGAGGTGGTGGTGGCGCTGTCGGCCTTCGGCGTGCCGCTGCTGGTGCTGGGCGGCACCTTCTTCCCGCTGGAACTGATGCCGCAGGCGATGCAGACCGTGGCCCGCTTCGACCCCATCCTGCACATGAACCAGGCGTTGAAAGGCGTGGCCGCCTACGGCCTGGGCGTGGCCGAATTGCGCCTCGAACTGGCCCTGCTGGCCGGCTTCTGCGGCGTGGCGCTGGCGCTGGGCGTGACGTCCTACCGCCACCTGCTGGCCGCCGAGCAAGGCGCATGACGGCGCTGCTGCAGATCAGCGGCCTGCGCAAGCGCTTTGGCGCGCGTGCGGTGCTGCAGGGCCTGGACCTGACCGTCGAGGCCGGCGAGACCGTCGGCCTGCTCGGGCCGAACGGCTGCGGCAAATCGACGACGCTGAACCTCGTCTGCGGGCTGCTGCAGGCCGACGCCGGGCAGGTGCTGATCGCTGGCCAGCCGGTGTCGCCGCGCAGCGCCGCGCTGGTCGGCTACTGCCCGCAGGACAGCGCGCTCTACCGCGACCTGCTGCCGGCCGAGAACCTGGACTTCTTCGCGCGCCTGCACGGCCTGTCGGCGGCGCGACGCAAGGCCCGCGTCGACGAACTGATGCAGCGCTTCGGCCTGCTGCCGCACGCCGCCACGCGCGCCGGGCGGCTGTCCAGCGGCTGGCAGCAGCGCCTGAGCCTGGCCGTGGCGCTGGTTCACGCGCCGCGCCTGCTGGTCCTCGACGAACCGAGCTCGGCGGTCGACTTGCAGGCCCGACAGGCGCTGTGGACGCTGATCGACGGCCTGCGCGCGGCGGGCACGACCATCTTGCTGACGACCCACCAGCTGGCCGAGGCCGAGCGCCTGTGCAGTCGCGTGGCGCTGCTGCAGGGCGGGCGCATCGCGGCGCTGGGCACGCCGGCCCAACTGTGCTCGCGCGTGCCGGCGCAGGCCGTCGCGCAACTGCAGACCGCCGACGAGGCCGCCACGCTGCGCCGCGCCGCCGCCCTGGGCTGGGCGGTACGCCGCTATGGCGGCCAGCTGTGCTGCCTGCTGCCCCTGTCAGCCACGCTGCGCGAGGTGGTGGAAGCGCTGGATGGCGCCGGCGTCACGGCGGTCAGCCTGCAGCCGGTGACGCTGGAACACGCCTACCTGGAAGCGCTGGGCGCTGCGGCCTGATCAGCCGGCGGTGGTTTCCGCGGTTTCGGCGACCAGGCTGTGGTGGCCGATGCGGGCGCCCACGCGGTTGATCACCACCGTGGCGCCGGCCGGCAGCAACTGCCAGCGGCAGTCTTCGTCGTGGCCTGCGGGGTTGTCCAGTTCGTCACCCAGCGGCTCGCTGGCGATGATGGTGCCGCTGCAGCAACGACGCAGGTAAAGCGTCGGCGGCTTGCGGTCGGTGGACATGCGGAAGGCCATCAGCTGCTCGCCGTCGGCCAGCACCGCGGCGAAGCGCAGTGGCGCGTCGATCTCGCGCTCGCGCATCAGCGCCGCGGTTTCGTCGAGCACCGTCAGCATGGCCTCGTCCAGCGGCATGCCGGCTTCGACGCGGGCCATGGCCAGCAGGAACAGCAGTTCGGAATCGGTGGCGCCCTTGCGCGCGGCGTAGAGGCTGTCGGGCAGCGCGCTTTCCAGCGTTCTCCGCAGCAGGCCGTAGCCGCCGATCTGCCCGTTGTGCATGAAGAGGTAGCGGCCGTGGCGGAAGGGGTGGCAGTTCTGCCGTGAACTGGCGCCGGCGGTGGCGGCACGCACATGGGCGAAGAAGAGGCCCGAACGCAGCGTCTGGCTCAGCGCCAGCAGGTTGTCGTCGGCCCAGGCCGGCGTGGCGTCGCGGTACACCCCGGGCTCTTCGCGTTCACCGTACCAGCCGACACCGAAGCCGTCGCCGTTGGTCGCCACCTTCGCCTCTTCGGCGCGCAGCGACTGGTGCATCAGCGAGTGGCGCGGTTTGGCGATCAGCTCTTCGAGGTAGATCGGGGCACCGAGGTAGGCGGCTAGTCGGCACATGGCGTGATGTCCATTGTCACACCATCGTCATGCAAGGCCCGTGCCTTGAGGCCTGCCGCGCGCCTTCGTGCGGCTTCCTGTGGCTTGTGCCACAGTGGCGGCCGTTTGAAGCCGGCACGCTGCCTGAAAGACCGCCCATGAGACTGCTCTTCGTTGCCGACCCGCTGGAAACCTTCAAGACCGCCAAGGACAGCACCTTCGCGATGATGCGCGAGGCCGCCAGCCGCGGCCACACGCTGATGGCCTGCGGTCCACAAGACCTGCGCTGGCAGCGCGGCGAGCCGGTCACCGCCTTCGTCCGCGACATCACCCTCACCGGTGACCCGCACGACTGGTTCAGGGCCGAACAGCAGCGTCCGGACGAGCGGCCGCAGCCGCTGAAGGACGTGGATGCCGTGCTGATGCGCAAGGACCCGCCCTTCGACAGCGAGTATTTCTACGCCACCCACCTGCTGGGCCAGGCCGAGCGCGAAGGCGCGCGCGTCTTCAACAAGCCGTCGGCTTTGCGCGACCACCCCGAGAAGCTGGCGATCCTGGAATTTCCGCAGTTCATCGGGCCCACGCTGGTGACGCGCGACGAGGCCGACGTCAAGCGCTTCCACGCCGAGCACCAGGACATCATCCTGAAGCCGCTCGACGGCATGGGCGGCATGGGCATCTTCCGCGTCGGGCCCGACGGCCTGAATCTGGGCAGCATCGTCGAGACGCTGAACCAGGGCGGTGCGCAAACCATCATGGTGCAGCGCTACCTGCCCGAGATCGTCAAGGGCGACAAGCGCGTGCTGGTCATTGCCGGCGTGCCGGTGCCCTTCGCGCTGGCGCGCATCCCCCAAGGCAGCGAGATCCGCGGCAACCTGGCCGCCGGTGGCAAGGGCGTGGCACAGCCGCTCAGCCCGCGCGACCGCGAAATCGCCGAGGCGCTGGGCCCGATCCTGGCCGCGCGCGGCCTGCTGCTGGTCGGCCTGGACATCATCGGCGACAGCCTGACCGAGATCAACGTCACCAGCCCGACCTGCTTCGCCGAGATCACCGAGCAGACCGGTTTCCCGGTGGCCAAGACCTACATCGACGCCCTCGAAGCGGCGCTGCGCTGAGGGTATCGGGGGCGACCCGGATGAGAGCCGCGACAATCGGGGCATGGCTCTCCTTTCCATTTCCAACGCCCACCTGGCTTACGGTCACGTCGCCCTGCTCGATGGCGCGGCACTTTCTTTCGAAGCCGGCGACCGCCTGGCGCTGATCGGCCGCAACGGCACCGGCAAGTCGTCGCTGCTGAAAGTGCTGGCCGGGCTGGAAAAGCTCGACGACGGCCTGCTCCAGCAGCAGCAGGGTGTGCGCGTGATCTACGTGCCGCAGGAACCGGTGCTGAACGCCGAGGGCACGGTCTTCGAGGTCGTCAGCGAAGGCGTGGCCGAGGCCAAGGCGCTGCGCGCGCAGTACGAGGCGCACGAGGATGGCGTCGACCTCGATGCCATCCAGACCCGCATCGAACACCTGCAGGGCTGGACCTGGGAGCAGCGCGTCGAGGAAACCCTGCACCGGCTGGACCTCGACGGCGAGCGTCTGGTCGGCCAGCTGTCGGGCGGCCTGAAGAAACGCGTCGCGCTGGGCCGCGCGCTGGTCGCGATGCCCGACGTGCTGCTGCTCGACGAACCGACCAACCACCTCGACCTGGGCGCCATCCAGTGGCTCGAAGGCCTGCTGCGCGATTTCGGCGGCAGCGTGCTGCTGGTCAGCCACGACCGCGCCTTCATCGACAACGTGGCCACCCGCATCGTCGAACTCGACCGCGGCATCCTGCGCAACTACCCCGGCCAGCTGGCGGCCTTCGAGGCCGCCAAGGCGCGCGAGCTGGAAGCCGAGGCGATGGCCGCGGCGCGCGCCGACAAGCTGCTGGCCCAGGAGGAGGTGTGGATCCGCAAGGGCGTCGAAGCCCGCCGCACGCGCAGCGTCGGCCGCATCGCGCGGCTGGAAGTGCTGCGCGAACTGCGCCAGGCGCGGCGTGACACGCTGGGCAGCGTGCGCCTGGAAGCCACCACCGGCGCTGCCAGCGGCAAGATCGTCGCCGAGCTGAAGGACGCCACGGTGCGCTTCCCCGCGCCCGACGGCAGCGAGCGCACCATCATCGACAAGTTCAGCGCGACCATCCTGCGCGGCGACAAGGTCGGCCTGATCGGCCCCAATGGCGCCGGCAAGACCACGCTGCTGAAGCTGATCCTCGGCGAGCTCGAACCCACATCCGGCAGCGTGCGCCGCGGCACCAAATTGCAGATTGCCTACTTCGACCAGATGCGCAGCGCGCTCGACCTGGACGCCACGCTGGCCGACACCATCAGCCCGGGCAGCGAGTGGATCGAGAACGACGGCGGCCGCAAGCACGTGATGAGCTACCTGAGCGACTTCCTGTTCAGCCCGGCGCGGGCCAATTCGCCGGTCCGCACGCTGTCGGGTGGCGAGCGCAACCGCGTGCTGCTGGCCCGGCTGTTCGCCTTGCCGGCCAATGTGCTGGTGCTCGACGAGCCGACCAACGACCTCGACATCGAGACGCTCGAATTGCTGGAAGAACTGCTGCAGAGCTACAGCGGCACGGTCTTCCTGGTCAGCCACGACCGGCGTTTCCTGGACAACGTCGTGACCAGCACCATCGCCTGGGAAGGCGACCCGGTCTATGGCGGTCGGCCCGGCTTCTGGCGCGAATACGAAGGCGGCTACGAGGACTGGAAGGTCCAGCGCGAACGCGCCAAGGTCATCGCGACGGCCGCTGCAGCCCCGGTGGCCCGGGTCGAAGCTCCCAAGGCCGCTGCGGCACCCGCCAAGCCGGCGGTCAAGGCCGCCAAGCTCAGTTACAAGGAACAGCGTGAGCTCGACGGCCTGCCGGCGCGCATCGAGGCGCTGGAAGCCGAACAGGCGAAGCTGGCGCTGCAGCTGGCCGACCCGACGATCTACGCCGGCGCGGCGCCGCGCGCCCCGGCGCTGCAGGCGCGCAACGCGGCGCTGGAAGACGAACTGCTGCAGGCGATGGAGCGCTGGGAAGTCCTGAGCGCGCGCTGAAGCGCTGCCCGGGCGCCTTTCAGTAGCCGCCAGACACTCGGGTCTGTGCGCTTGGCATGAGCCCTCCGGTTTGCCCTACAGGGGCTGACCGCGGTGTGGCTGCTGCGCTGCTGTTGGCGCATAGACTGCCCGCATGCCGTCTTCCTCCGCCACCGTCACCCCGCCAACCGGCCTGAGCGATGCCGCACGCGGTTGGCTGCTGGGGTGCCTGGGCGTGGTGATCTTCGCGATGACCCTGCCGATGACGCGCCTGGCCGTGGGCGACGCCAGCGCGCCGCAATTGCCGCCCGCTTTCGTCACGGCGGGCCGCGCGGCGGTGGCCGGCCTGCTGAGCGTGGTCTACCTGCTGGCTGTGCGGGCACCCCGGCCGGCGCGGGCGCTGTGGGGCACGCTGGCCGTCAGCGCGCTGGGCACGGTGGTGGGTTTTCCGCTGGGCCTGGCGCTGGCCGTGCGCGAGGTGCCGGCCATGCACGCGGCGGTGGTCACCGGCGTGCTGCCGCTGGCCACAGCGGTGATCGCGGCGCTGGCCACTCGGCAGCGGCCGTCGGCCGGTTTCTGGGCCTGTGCGCTGCTCGGCTGCGGCCTGGTGCTGGCTTTCGCCGCCTGGCAGGGCGGCGGCGCGCTGGCTGTGGGTGACGCCTGGCTGCTGCTGGCCGTGGGGTCGGCCGCGATGGGCTATGTCGCCGGGGCGCGCGCGGCGGCAGTCCTGCCCGCGCAGCAGGTGATCTGCTGGGTGCTGGTCGGCAGCCTGCCGCTGACCGCCCCGCTGGCGTTGTGGCTGCTGCCGGCGGGCGCCGTGCGGCCGTCCGCCTGGCTGGGTTTTGGCTACACCGCGCTGTTCAGCATGTGGCTGGGTTTCTTCGCCTGGTACCGGGGTCTGGCGCTGGGCGGCGTGCTGCGGGTCAGCCAGGTGCAACTGCTGCAGCCCTTCCTGGCGCTGCTGTTCGCGGTGCCGGTGCTGGGCGAAAGGCTGGACCCGCTGACCGCCGGCTTCTCGCTGGCCGTCATCGCCGTGGTCTTCATCGGCCGGCGCATGCCGGTGCGCGGCGCCGGGCGCGGTGTCCCGGCATGAGAACCCTGGGCCTGCTGGGCGGCATGAGCTGGGAATCGACAGCGCTCTACTACCGGCTGATCAACCAGGGCGTGGCGCAGCGACTGGGCGGCCTGCACAGCGCGGCCTTGCGCCTGCACAGCCTGGACTTCGCGCCGCTGGCCGCGCTGCAGGCCGCCGGCGACTGGGACGCCTGCGCGGCCGAACTGGCCGCCGCGGCAAGCGGGCTGCGGCGGGCCGGGGCGCAGGCCCTGGTGCTGGCCACCAACACCATGCACAAGCTGGCGGCGCAGATCGAGGCCGAGGGCGGGCTGCCGCTGCTGCACATCGCCGATGCCTGCGGGCGCGCGCTGCAGGTTGCCGGGGTCACCCATGCCAGCCTGCTCGGAACGCGCTTCACGATGGAAGACGACAGCATCGTGCGCGAGCGCCTGGTGCAGCGCTACGGCCTGCAAGTCAGCGTGCCGCCGGCTGCCGAGCGCGCGCTGCTGCACCGCGTGATCTACGAGGAACTGTGCCGCGGCATCATCAACCCGGCGTCGCGCACGGCGCTGGTGGCACTGATCGACCGGCAACGCCAGGCCGGCGCCCAGGCGGTGATCCTCGGCTGCACCGAGATCAGCCTGCTGATCGACGCCGGGTGCAGCCCGCTGCCGGTTTTCGACACCGCCGCCCTGCACGCTGCGGCGGCCGTCGACTGGATGCTCGACACTGGGGTCGAAACACCCGGAGCCCTGTGATGCAACGCCGCTTCCACCAACTCGACGTCTTCAGCGCGCTGCCGCTGAAGGGCAACCCGCTGGCCGTGGTGCATGACGCGCAAGGCCTGTCCGACGCGACGATGGCCGCCTTCGCGCGCTGGACGAATCTGTCGGAGACGACTTTCCTGCTGCCGCCCACCGACCCCGGCGCCGATTACCGGGTGCGCATCTGGACGCCCGGCGACGAACTGCCTTTCGCCGGCCACCCGACGCTGGGCAGCTGCCACGCCTGGCTGGCGGCCGGCGGCCAGCCGCAGCAGGACGGCGTCGTCGTGCAGGAATGCGGTGTCGGCCTGGTGCGCATCCGCCGCAGCGGTGGCCGCTTGTCGTTTGCGGCACCGCCCCTGCGCCGCAGCGGCCCGCTGGACGCCGAACTGCGGGCCCGCATCGTCGCCGCCCTGGGCCTCGCGGCCGCCGACGTGCTGCACCACCAGTGGGTCGACAACGGCCCCGGCTGGTGCGCGCTGATGCTGCGCTCGGCCGCGCAGGTGCTGGCGGTGCAGCCCGACTGGGCGCTGCTCGGCGACCTGAAGCTCGGCCTGGTCGGTGCGCAGGCAGCCGGCGCCGACACCGCCTTCGAGGTGCGCGCCTTCGTGCCGGGTCTGGGCGTGCCCGAAGACCCGGTCACCGGCAGCCTGAACGCCGGGCTGGCGCAGTGGTTGATCGGCGCCGGCCTGGCGCCGGTGGCCTACGTCGCGGCGCAGGGCGCCGCACTGGGCCGCGCCGGGCGCGTCTTCGTCGAGCAGGGCGGCGCCGACATCTGGATCGGCGGCGACGTGGTCAGCTGCATCGAAGGCACGGTCGAGCTGTGAGGGTGCCATGAGCGCCGTGCTCGACCACCTGGTCATCGCCGCGGCCAGCCTGGACCAGGGTGTCGCCTGGTGCGAGGCCACGCTGGGCGTGACGCCGCTGCCCGGCGGCCAGCACCCGCTGATGGGCACCCACAACCGGCTGCTGAAGATCGCCACGCCGAACTTTCCCGACGCTTACCTGGAGATCATCGCCATCGACCCCGCCGCCCCGCCGCCGGCCCGCGCGCGCTGGTTCGGGCTGGGCGACGCGGCGCTGCAGGCCAGCCTGGCTGCCGACGGCCCGCGGCTGATCCACGCAGTGGCGCGCAGCAGCATGCTCGACATGCACCGCTGGGGGCTGATCGCCGTCGGCCGCAAGCCCGGCGAGCCGGTCAGCGCCAGCCGTGAAACGCCAGCCGGCCAGCTGAGCTGGCAGATCCTGCTGCGCGACGACGGCGCCCTGGACTGCGGCGGTGCGCTGCCCACGCTGATCCACTGGCAGGGCGTGCACCCGGCCACGCGGATGCCGGATTCGGTCGTCACGCTGCAGGCGCTGACCCTGAACGGCGTCCCGTCGCCGGCGCGCGACGTGCTGCGGTTGCGCGGTGTCAGCGTCCTGCCGGCGGGCGCGCCGGCCTTGTCGGCGACACTCGCCACCCCCCTGGGTCCTGTCACCTTGTCCAGCCAACCATGACCGAAGAACTGTTCCGTGAAGAGGCCGGCCTGCTCGAATGCAGCGCCACCGTGGTGGCCATCGACGACGCCGGTGTCGTGCTCGACCGCACCGTGTTCTACCCGCTGGGCGGCGGCCAGGCCGGCGACAGCGGCACGCTGACCAGCGCCGACGGCGCCGTGCTGGCCATCGCCGACACCCGCAAGCACAAGGAAAGGCCGGGCGACATCGCCCATGTGCCGGCCGCCGGCGCCGACCTGTCGGCCTTCGCGCCGGGGACGGTGGTGATGGCGCGCATCGCCGCCGCGAAGCGGCTGGCCCACCGGCGCTTCCACACCGCGACCCACCTGCTGTGCGCGCTGGTGCCGCACCCGGTGGACGGCTGTTCGATCACCGCCGGCTACGCGCGCCTGGACTTCCACATGGCCGAGCCGCTGGACAAGGACGCGCTGACCGCCGGCATCGCCCGCCTGGTCGCCGAAGCCCACCCGGTGGGACACCGCTGGATCAGCGAGGCCGAACTCGACGCCAACCCGCAGCTGGTCCGCAGCATGAGCGTGCAGCCACCCCGCGGCCTCGGCCGCATCCGCGTGCTGGAGATCGAGGGCGTCGACCTGCAGCCTTGTGGCGGGACGCACGTGGCCAACACGGCCGAGGTCGGCGACGTGGTGGTCACGAAGATCGAAAAGAAGTCGGCGATGACGCGCCGCGTCGTGCTGGGCTTTGCCGCCCCGCCGCCGACGGCCTAGCCTTCAGGGGTTGCGGAAGTCGTCGTGGCAGCTCTTGCAGGCGGCGGCGGCCGGGCCGAAGGCGGCCTTCAAGGCCTCCAGGTTGTTGCCCTTGGCGGCGACGGCCAGCTTGGCCACTTCGTCCTGCATCTTCTTGGCGGCGGCGTCGAATTTGGCGCGTTCGGTCCAGACGCTGGCCTTGGGTTGGCCTTTCTCGGTGCCGCTGGTGCCTTCGACGAAGCCGGCGTAGGGCAGCAGGGACAGCTCGCGCGCGATGTCGGCGTTGGCGGCAGCGGCCGCACCGTCGAAAGGCACGCGGCCCTGCACCATCGCGCCGATGCGGCCGAAGTGCGCGCCCAACAGGGTGAAACCGGCCTTGCGGTACTTCACCGCGTCTTCGGGTTTCTGGAACTGCGCGGCGGCGGGCAGCGAGGCCAGCAAGGTGGCAGCGGTTGCGGTGGCGATGACAAACGACTTCATGCGGGCGATCTCGGGTTGGGTTGCAGGCGACCGTGCGGTCGGCTCGACCGCACCGGCAGTGTACGCACGGCGGCGCGCGGGCCTTCCTGTTTGACCCCGGGGACCATCTCGATGCACGCCAGGGTTGCGCGCTGGCCCGCGGGCTGCAAAGATCGCGGCCATGTCCAAACCTACCGCGCTGTCTGCCGTCCGCATCTGGGATCTCCCCTCGCGTCTTTTCCACTGGCTGCTCGCCGCCGCCGTCTTCGGCGCCCTGGGCACCGCCTGGGTCGGCGGCAACGCGATGGTCTGGCACATGCGCTGCGGCCTGACCGTGCTGGCGCTGCTGCTGTTCCGCGCAGCCTGGGGTTTCGTCGGTGGCCGCTGGTCGCGCTTCGCCAGCTTTCTCTACGCGCCAGCCACGCTGCAGCGCTACTTGCGCGGCGAGGCGCGGCCCGGCGACCATTTCGACGCCGGCCACAGCCCGCTGGGGGCGCTGTCGGTCTTCGGCCTGCTGGTCTTGCTGGCGGTGCAGGTGGCCACCGGCCTGGTGGCTGACGACGAGGTCGCCTTCAAGGGGCCCTTGAACCGCTACGTCAGCAACGCCCGCGGCCTGGTGGCCACCGGCTGGCACGCCGACATCGGCGCCTGGATCCTGCTGGCGCTGGTCGTGCTGCACATCGCGGCCATCGCGTACTACCGCGTGCGCAAGCAGACCGACCTGATCAGCCCGATGCTCAGCGGCGACAAGCCCATCCCGCCCGCAGCGGCCGATACGCCGCCCAGCGTCGACCGCGCCGGCACGCGCGTCCTGGCGCTGGTGATCGGCGCGGTCTGCGCGGCTTTTGCGGTGTGGGTCGCCAGCCTCGGCCTTTGATGGCGCCTGACTCCTTCGCCCTGGTCGAGGCCCGGGACGCGGCGCTGATCGCCGCCGCGCGCAGCCTGTTCAGCGAATACGCCAGCACGCTGGGCGTCGACCTCTGTTTCCAGAACTTCGACGCCGAACTGGCTGGCCTGCCCGGTGAGTACGCAGCCCCGGGGGGCGCCCTGCTGGTGGCCGTCGTCAACGGCGAGCCGGCGGGTTGTGGCGCGCTGCGCGCGCTGCCCGACGTCGATTACCCCAATGCCTGCGAGATGAAGCGCCTCTTCGTGCGCAGCGCCTTCCGCCGCACCGGCCTGGGCCGGCAACTGGCCCGGCGCCTGATGGACCTGGCCGCGCAGGCCGGCTACGACCACATGCTGCTGGACACGCTGGACACCATGGAGACGGCGCGCGAGATGTACGCGTCGCTGGGTTTCGTGGAGATTCCGCCCTACTACTTCAACCCGATACCGGGCGCGCACTACCTCAAGGTCGAGCTCGACCCGATGGGCACGGGATGGTGATGGACTGGACCGCGCTGCCGGTCGCGCCCTCGCTGCTCGGCGAATCGCCGTTCTGGCACCCCGACGAAGCGGCGCTGTACTGGGTCGACATCCCGGGCAAGACGCTGAACCGCTGGCACCCGGAAACCGCCCTGCACCGCCTGTGGCCCTTGCCGGCCGAGGCTGGTTGCTGCGCCCCGCTGCCTGGCGGTGACCTGCTGCTGGCGATGCGCGACGGCCTGTTCCGCTTCGACCCGGCCAGTGGCCGCCGCCAGCTGCTGGCCGGGCCGCCCTACGACCCGCGGGTCGAGCGCTACAACGACGGCAAGGCCGACCCGCAGGGCCGGCTGTGGGTGGGCACGATCTACGAACCGCGCGACGCGCCGCTGGCCGTGCTGCACCGCTGGTCGGCCGGCAAGTTGGCGAAGATGGCCGGCGGCGTGACGGTCAGCAACGGCCTGGCCTTCAGCCCCGACGGCCGCACGATGCTGTGGAGCGACACGCTGGCCCACCGCATCGACGCGCTGGACTTCGACGGCGCCGATGGCAGCCTGTCGCGCCAGCGCATCTTCGCGCAGTTCCCTCTGAAGATGCGCGGGCAGGACCTGACCACTTATGGCGGTCGGCCCGACGGCGCGGCGATGGATGCCGAGGGCTGCTGCTGGGTGGCGATGTTCGAAGGCCAGCGTCTGGTTCGCCTGTCGCCCACCGGCGAGCTGCTGCTGTCGATCTCGCTGCCCGTGCGTTGCCCCACCATGCCCTGCTTCGGCGGGCTCGATCTGCGCACCCTCTACGTCACCAGCGCGCGCGCCAACCGCCCGCCGGACGAACTGGCGGCGCAGCCGGCGGCCGGCTGCGTGCTCAGCGCGCGCGTCGAGGTGCCGGGGCTGCCGGTGAACTTCGCCCGCGGATGACCGACCGCCTGGACCGCCCCGCGCTGCTGGCGCGGCTGCGCGAGCCGCGGCGATGGGATCTGGCCGTCATCGGCGGCGGCTCGGTCGGCCTCGGTGTGGCACTGGACGCGGCGGTGCGCGGCCTCAGCGTGGTGCTGATCGAGTCGCACGACTTCGCCGAAGGCACTTCCTCGCGCTCGACCAAGCTGGCCCACGGTGGCGTTCGCTATTTGGCGCAGGGCGACATCGGCCTGGTCCGCGAGGCCCTGCACGAACGCGCCGCGCTGCTGGCCAACGCGCCGCACGTGGCGCAGCGCCTGCCTTTCGTGATGCCCGGCTACCACTGGTGGGAACGCGGCTTCTACGGCGTCGGCCTGAAGGCCTACGACGCGCTGGCCGGCCGCCAGGGCCTGGGGGCCACCGAGTGGTTGAGCACGCGGCGCGCGCTGCAGCTCTTGCCCGGCGCGCAGCCGAAAGGCCTGTGGGGCGGCGTGCGCTACTGGGACGGCCAATTCGACGACGCCCGCCTGGCCTTGCTGCTGGCGCGCACCGCCGCGGCCCGCGGCGCGCTGCTGCTGAACCACTGCGCGGTGACCGGGCTGGTCCACGAAGGCGGGCGGGTGCGCGGGCTGGATGTGCGCGATGCCGAGACCGGCGCGAGCGCCCGCGTCGACGCCCGCTGCGTCGTCAACGCCACTGGCGTCTGGGTCGACGCCGTCCTGGGTCTGGACCGCGTACCGGGCGCGCCGGCCGCGCTGCCGCTGGTCGCCCCCAGCCAGGGCGTGCACCTGGTCGTCGACCGCGCCTTCCTGCCTGGCAACCATGCGTTGCTGGTGCCCAGGACGGCCGACGGCCGCGTGCTGTTTGCGGTGCCCTGGCTGGGCAAGACCATCCTGGGCACCACCGACACGCCGCGCCAGGACCTGGCCCGCGAACCCGCGCCCTTTGCCGACGAGGTGGCCTTCATCCTCGGCGAAGCCGGCCGCTACCTGGCGCGCGCGCCGCGGCGCAGCGACGTCCGTTCGGTGTGGGTCGGCCTGCGCCCGCTGGTCAGACCCCAGGCGGCGGTCGGCGACAGCAAGGCGATTTCGCGCGGCCATACGGTGCTGGTCGCGCCCTCGGGGCTGGTGACGGTGACCGGCGGCAAGTGGACGACCTACCGATCGATGGCCGAGGACGTGCTCGACCGCGCGATGGCCGCCGGCCTGCTGCCGCGCCGCGCCGGCGGCGTGACCGCCCGCTTGCCACTGCTGGGCGCGGCGCCCGGCCGGCCCCTGTCCGAGCCGCCCGGCGAACACCTCTACGGCAGCGAGGCCGCGCTGCTGCGCAGCCTGCCCGGCGTCAGCGACTGGCTGTGGCGCGACGCCGAGACACAGACCGGTGGCCTCAGCGTGGCGATGGTTCGTTTTGCGGCGCGCTACGAGATGGCGCGCAGCGTCGCCGACGTGCTGGCGCGGCGCTCGCGCCTGCTGTTCCTGGACGCCGCCGAGGCGGCGCGACAGGCGGACGCCGTGGCCGCGATCCTCGCCGAGGAACTCGGTCAGCCCGTCGAAAGCGGGAACTTCAAGGCGCTGGCGGCGCTGTACCTGCGGCTGCCCTGAGCCGAGCCGGCATCAGCGCCCGGGCGGCGCCGCGATGGACTCGCGCACCTCGTCCGTGCTGAGGATTTCGCTCAGCAGCTTGGGCGTGGTGCTGCCCGGCGCGTAGATCGCGTAGACCGGCACGCCGCTGCGGCCCAGGCGGGCCAGTTCGGCGCTGATGGCGGCGTCGCGCCGCGTCCAGTCGGCGCGCAGCAGCAGCACGCGGCGGGCGGCGAATGCCGCCTGCACTTCGTTGCGCGACAAGACCGTTCGCTTGTTGACCTGGCAGGTCACGCACCAGGCGGCGGTGAAGTCGACGAAAACCGGCCTGCCTTCAGCCTGGGCCTGCGCCACGCGCTCGGCCGACCAGGGCTGCCAGCTGTTGTCGCTGTGGCCTGCGCCGGGCGCGCCCGGTGCGGCGGCGGCTTCCTGGTGCAGCGCCGGCACCGCCCAGAACAGCGTGGCGGCCATCACCACCGCCGCCACCGTGCCCAGGCTGCGGCGGGCCACCGTGCCCAGCGTCTGCGACCCCAGCGCCCAGGCCAGGAAGGCCAGCGCCAGCAGCAAGAGCAGCAAGGCCGCGGCGCCGTCGATGCCGGCTTGCTGGCCCAGCACCCAGACCAGCCAGATGACGGTGGCGAACATCGGAAACGCCATCAGGGCCTTGAAATGCGCCATCCATACCCCCGGTCGCGGCAGCAGCAGCGCCAGCTGCGGCCAGGCACTGGCGGCCAGATACGGCAGCGCCATGCCCAGGCCGAGGCAGGCGAACACCGTCAGCGCCTGCGCCGTCGGCAGGGCCACGGCCGCGCCCAGCGACGCCCCCATGAAGGGCGCGGTGCACGGTGAAGCCACCGCCACCGCCAGCACGCCGGTCAAGGCGGAATCGACCACCGGGTGGCGGGCTTGCGCCGCCGCCCACGAACTGGGCAGCACCGAACCGATCTCGAAGACGCCGGCCAGGTTCAGGCCGATCAGCGTGAACAGCGCAGCCAGCACCGCGACCACGGCCGGTGTCTGCAGCTGGAAGCCCCAGCCGAGTTGTTCGCCACCTGCCCGCAGCGCCAGCAGCAGGGCGGCCAGCGCGACGAAGGACAGCACCACGCCGGCGGTGTAGGCCAGGCCGCCGGTCAGCAAGGCACGCCGGTCCTCGGCGTGGCGGGCGAAGCCCAGCACCTTCAGCGACAGCACCGGGAAGACGCAGGGCATCAGGTTGAGCAGCGCGCCGCCGGCCAGCGCCAGCAACATCGCCAGACCGAGGCCGGCCGGCGCTTCGGCTGCCGCGCTGAACGCCGCCGCGGCCGGCGCTGGCAGCCCGTCTGGCGCCGGCGCTGCGGCCGGCCAGGCGGTGACGGGCGCCTGCAGCCGCAGCCCGGCAGCCTGGCCGTCGGCGACCAGCAGCGCCGCCAACTGGGCCGGCGCTGCCGTGCGCTGCGGATCGAGCGCCAAGCGGGCCGTCCACACGCCGTCGGCCCAGCGGTTCTGCTGCGCCGCGGCGGTCTGGATCAGCCCCGCCGATTCGGGCAGCAGGCTCATCGCGCGACCTTGCCAGGCGGCCGGCAAACCGCTCACGCGAAGCAGCATGGCGGCGCCTTCGAAAGACACCGCCGCCTGGGCTTGCGCCGCGGCCTGCGGCTGCGCTGCCGCGGCGGCAGCGAACAGCGCGGCATGCCCGGCGGTGGCGGCCTGCGCGGGCAGACGCAGCGCGAAGTCGCCGCTCTCGGGGATGCAAACGTCCTTGCAGACCAGCCATTCGGCGTGCAGCCGGACGTCGAGCGCCTCGGCCTTGAAACCCGCTGGCAGCGTGACGGCCACCGGCAGCAGCAGCGCGCCCTCATAGCCGTAGTTCAGCAGCGGGCCGATGGGCAATTTCTGCGGCGTGGGCCACTGGATCTCGCCAGCCTGCACGCCGGTCGGCAGCGTCCACGCCAGCGTCGTCGGCAGGCCCGAGTCACCCGGGTTCTTCCAGTAGGTGTGCCAGTGCGGCTGGTGGTCGAGCTTCAGGCCCAGTGTCACCGCCTGGCCGGGCGCCAGGCCATCGGGTGCGTGGGCCACCAGTTCGGCGCGCACCTGGGGCGTGGTCACCACCGAACCGGGCGCGGCGGCGCTGGCCGCCACCGACAAAGTGGCGGAAAAAACAACGGTCAGCGCACCAGCGGCGAGGCGATTGAAGCGGGTCATGGGCAGGGCCGATTTTCGAGGCGGCAGACGGGGTCCGCGCCATGCAGGTGCCGCCATTGTGGGCCTCCGGATGAGGCGGCTGTCGCCTGCTTGTGCGGGTTCCTGAGGACAAGTCCGGGTTTCTTCGTATAATTCCGAGGCTTTGCTGACCCGACTGAAGCCATGGCGATCGAAGGACGACTCCGAAACGACCGCTGGGTGGATTCAAAAATCCTTCAGGAAGGCGGGGCAGTACAGCAAGAGGAGGCACTGGACTTCAAACCGCTGACGCGGGCTGAAGCGCAGGCGCTGCGGGCCAAGGAGCCGCCACTGTCACCGTGGCGAGTCATTGGCGTGCAGGCGGCGGTCGGTGCGGTGCTGGCGCTGCTGGTGGCGCTGGTTTCCGGCAAAGAGTTTTACGGGTGGTCGCTGCTTTACGGCGCGCTCACCGTGGTGGTGCCTGGTGCCTTGATGGCGCGCGGGATGACCAGCAAGCTCAGCAGCATGACACCCGGCGCGAGCGCCGTCAGTTTCATGTTGTGGGAGATGGTGAAAATCGCCGTTTCGGTGGTCATGCTCGCGCTGGCCCCGAAACTGGTGCAGCCGCTGAGCTGGCCGGCCTTGCTGGCTGGTCTGGTGGTGGGCATGAAGGTGTATTGGGTTGCGCTCTTGTGGCGTGGCTTTTCAAAGCGTTGAACTGACGAGACTTGCAAAGCATGGCAGCAGAAGCTCATGCCGCGAACGCGGCCGCCGAACACGGCCCGACCTCCGGCGAGTACATCATCCATCACTTGACGCACCTGCGTAACAAGGAGATGACGGGCCCCTTCGACCTGTCCGTGGTCAGCTGGGACTCGATGTTCTTTTCCATCACCATCGGGGTGCTGGGTTGTTTCCTGCTGTGGCTGGCGGCGCGCAAAGCGACCGCGGGCGTCCCGGGCCGCTTCCAGGCTGCCGTCGAGATCCTGGTCGAGATGGTCGAGAGCCAGGCGAAGGGCATCGTGCACAACGCCAACAGCCGCAAGCTGGTGGCGCCGCTGGCCCTGACCGTCTTCGTGTGGATCTTCCTGCTCAATGCGATGGACCTGCTGCCCGTCGACCTGCTGCCTTTCATCTGGGAAAAGGTCTACGGCGCGATGGGTGGCGACCCGCACCATGCGTATCTGCGCGTCGTGCCGACCGCTGATCTGTCGGTGACCATGGGCTTGTCGCTGGGCGTGCTCGTCACCTGCCTGGTCTACAACGTCAAGATCAAGGGCCTGGGCGGCTGGGGCCACGAGCTGATCGCTGCGCCTTTCGGCGACCACTGGGCGCTCTACCCCTTCAACTTCCTGATGCAGGTCATCGAGTTCGTTGCCAAGACGGTGTCGCACGGCATGCGGCTGTTCGGCAATATGTACGCCGGCGAACTGATCTTCTTGCTGATCGCCTTGATGGGCGGTGCCTGGTCGTTGAGCGCCACCGGCATCGGTCTTGCCATCGGTCACATCATTGCCGGCACGGTGTGGGCCTTGTTCCACCTGATCATCATCACCCTGCAGGCCTTCGTGTTCATGATGCTCACGCTCGTGTACATCGGCCAGGCGCACGACTCGCACTGAGCGTCGCGCTGGCCCGTTTTCGGCGCTTTCCGCGTTTTCCCGTTTTTCGTTTCCTTTCTCTCTCACAACTCATCCCTCTAGGAGTCATCATGGAAGTCATCAGCTTTGTCGCCCTCGCCGCCGGCCTGATCATTGGTTTGGGCGCCGTTGGTGCCTGTATCGGCATCGGCATCATGGGCAGCAAGTACCTGGAATCGGCAGCCCGCCAACCCGAGCTGATGGGCGAACTGCAGACCAAGATGTTCCTGCTGGCCGGCCTGATCGACGCCGCCTTCATCATCGGTACCGGTATCGCCCTGTGGTTCGCCACGGCCAACCCTTTCCTGGCCCAGATCGCCCTGCTGCCGAAGTGATGTTGCGAAGAGGGCTGCTGCACGTGGCCCTGTTCGTTGCGGGCGGCCCCTTCGGGGCTGCTGTTTCCATCACCGAGATTGAGGCAATAAAGTGAGCATCACCGGTACCCTCATCGTCCAGATGATCGTGTTCCTGATCCTGGTCGGGTTCACCATGAAATTCGTCTGGCCGCCGATCACGGCTGCGCTGGACGAGCGCGCCAAGAAGATCGCCGACGGCCTGAGCGCCGCCGACAAGGCGAAGTCTGAACTGGCCGTCGCCAACCAGCGCGTGGAAGCCCAGCTTTCCGCCGCCCGTGACGACGCCGCCAAACGCCTGGCCGATGCTGAGCGTCTGGCCCAGCAGATCGTCGAAGAAGCCAAGGGCAAGGCCACGGTCGAAGCGGACAAGATCATTGCCGCCGCCCATGCCGAAGCCGAGCAGGCTTCGGTCAAGGCCCGCGAGACCCTGCGCGAGCAGGTGGCCGGGCTGGCCGTCAAGGGCGCCGAAGCCATCCTGCGCAAGGAAGTCAACGCTGGCGTTCACGCCGACTTGCTGTCCCGTCTGAAGGCGGAGCTCTGACATGGCCGAGCTGGCGACCATCGCCCGCCCCTACGCCGAGGCGCTGTTCTCGTCGGCCGGTGCTGCCGCTGCGGGCTTGAAGCCGCAGCTGGCTGGCGTGGCCGCGCTGGCCGCCGATGCCGAGTTGCGGCAGTACGCCGACAACCCCAAGGTCAGCGCCGATCAGGTGTTCGATCTGGTGGCCGGCATCGCCGAGCAGCAAGGATTGGCGCTCGACAGCAAGGTGGGCAACCTCCTGCGTGCCGTCATCGAGAACGGCCGCCTGGCGGCCCTGCCCGAGATCGCGGCGCAGTACGGGGCCCTCGTCAATGGCAGCAGCGGCGTGTCCGACGCCACCATCCAGAGCGCTTTCGCCATAGCCGGCGAAGCCCTGGTTGATGTGATCGCCACGCTGGAAAAGCGCTTTGCCAAGAAGCTCAACGCCACGGTCGAGATCGTCCCCGAGCTGATCGGTGGCATCCGTGTCGTCGTCGGCGACGAGGTGCTGGACACCTCGGTCAAGGCCCGTTTGGAACAAATGAAACTTGCGCTGACGGCGTGAGTTTCCGGAGCACACCATGAACCTGAATCCCGCAGAAATCTCCGAGCTGATCAAGAGCCGCATCGAAGGCCTTGCCGTTTCGGCTGACATCAAGAACCAGGGCACCGTCGTGTCCGTCACCGACGGCATCGTGCGCGTGCACGGCCTGTCCGAGGTGATGGCCGGCGAAATGCTGGAATTCCCGCCGACCGCCAGCGGTCAGCCGACCTACGGCCTGGCGCTGAACCTCGAGCGCGACTCGGTCGGCGCCGTGATCCTGGGCGAGTACGAGCACATCTCCGAAGGCGACACCGTGAAGTGCACGGGCCGCATCCTGGAAGTGCCGGTTGGCCCCGAACTGCTCGGCCGCGTGGTCAACGCGCTGGGTCAGCCGATCGACGGCAAGGGTCCGATCAACGCCAAGATGACCGACGTCATCGAGAAGGTCGCCCCGGGCGTCATCGCGCGCAAGAGCGTGGACCAGCCGGTGCAGACGGGCCTGAAGTCGATCGACTCGATGGTGCCGGTCGGCCGTGGCCAGCGCGAGCTGATCATCGGCGACCGCCAGACCGGCAAGACCGCGGTGGCGATCGACGCGATCATCAACCAGAAGGGTCAGAACATGACCTGCATCTACGTCGCGATCGGCCAGAAGGCCTCGTCGATCAAGAACGTGGTGCGCGCTCTGGAAGCCAACGGCGCGATGGAATACACCATCGTCGTGGCGGCTTCGGCCTCCGAGTCGGCCGCCATGCAGTACGTCTCGGCGTACTCGGGCTGCACGATGGGCGAGTACTTCCGCGACCGCGGCCAGGACGCGCTGATCGTCTATGACGACCTGTCCAAGCAGGCCGTCGCCTACCGCCAGGTTTCGCTGCTGCTGCGCCGCCCGCCGGGCCGCGAAGCCTACCCCGGCGACGTTTTCTATCTCCACAGCCGCCTGCTCGAGCGCGCCGCCCGTGTGAATGCCGACTACGTCGAGAAGTTCACCAACGGTGAAGTCAAGGGCCGTACCGGTTCGCTGACGGCGCTGCCGATCATCGAGACGCAAGCCGGCGACGTCTCGGCCTTCGTGCCGACCAACGTGATCTCGATCACCGACGGCCAGATCTTCCTGGAAACCAGCCTGTTCAACGCCGGCATTCGCCCCGCCATCAACGCCGGTATCTCGGTGTCGCGCGTCGGTGGTGCCGCCCAGACCAAGCTGATCAAGAGCCTGTCCGGCGGTATCCGTACCGACCTGGCGCAGTACCGTGAACTGGCCGCCTTCGCGCAGTTCGCTTCCGACCTCGACGCCGCCACCCGCAAGCAGCTCGACCGCGGTGCCCGCGTGACCGAACTGCTGAAGCAGGCCCAGTACAGCCCGCTGCCGATCAGCCTGATGGGCGCCACGCTGTACGCGGTGAACAAGGGCTACCTGGACGACATCGAGGTCAAGCGCGTCCTGGCCTTCGAACACGGTCTGCACCAGCACCTGAAGAGCAGCCACGCTGCGCTGCTGGCCAAGCTCGAGAACGACAAGGCGATGGACAAGGCGGCTGAAGAAGAACTCGCCGGCGCCGTCACGGCGTTCAAGAAGTCCTTCGTCTAAAGCCAGACCACCAGGAGCAAGACCATGGCGGTCGGCAAAGAAATACGCGGCAAGATCAAATCGGTGGAGAACACCAAGAAGATCACCAAGGCCATGGAAATGGTCGCCGCTTCCAAGATGCGCAAGGCGCAAGAGCGCATGCGCGCGGCGCGTCCGTACGCCGACAAGATCCGCAACATCACGGCCCACTTGTCCGAGGCCAACCCCGAGTACAAGTCGCCGTACATGCGTTCGGGTGGCACCAGCAAGGCGGTCGGCTTCGTCGTCGTCAGCACCGACAAGGGCCTGTGCGGCGGTCTGAACACCAACATCTTGCGTGCTGTCACGAACAAGATGAAGGACGTGCAGACGGCCGGCGGCACCATCCAGGCGGTGGCGATCGGCAACAAGGGTTTCGGCTTCCTGAACCGCGTCGGCGTCAACGTGCTCAGCCACGCGGTGCAGCTCGGTGACGCGCCGCAGCTCGACAAGCTGATCGGCCCGGTCAAGGTCATGCTCGACGCCTTCGTGGCTGGCAAGCTCGACGCGGTGCACCTCTGCTACACCGGCTTCATCAACACGATGAAGCAGGAGCCGAACATCGAGCAGCTGCTGCCGCTGTCGGCTTCTCGCCTGCAGCAGACCGATGCCGAGAAGTCGGCCTACGGCTGGGACTACATCTACGAGCCCGATGCCGCCACCGTCATCGACGATCTGCTGACTCGTTATGTGGAGGCGCTGGTCTTCCAGGCCGTGGCCGAGAACATGGCCAGCGAGCAGAGCGCCCGCATGGTGGCCATGAAGGCCGCCACCGACAACGCCGGCACGCTGATTGGCGAGCTGAAGCTGGTCTACAACAAGACCCGCCAGGCCGCGATCACCAAGGAACTGTCGGAAATCGTCAGCGGCGCCGCCGCCATCAGCGGTTGATCCAGCAGCCCTGCTGCAGCCGCCCGCAACGAATATTGTTTGAAGGATAGAAACATGCAAGCTCAAGGCAAGATCGTCCAGTGCATCGGCGCTGTCGTGGACGTCGAATTCCCGCGCAACGCCATGCCCCGCGTCTATGACGCCCTGAAGCTCGACGGCACCGCGCTGACGCTGGAAGTCCAGCAGCAGCTCGGTGACGGCGTGGTCCGCACCATTGCGCTGGGTTCGTCCGATGGCCTGCGCCGCGGCCTGATGGTCAGCAACACCGGCGCCAACATCACGGTGCCGGTCGGCAAGGCCACGCTGGGCCGCATCATGGACGTGCTGGGCAACCCGATCGACGAACGCGGCCCTGTCGACCAGACGCTGACCGCGCCGATCCACCGCAAGGCGCCGGCCTATGACGAGCTGAGCCCGTCGCAGGAACTGCTGGAAACCGGTATCAAGGTGATCGACCTGATCTGCCCCTTCGCCAAGGGCGGCAAGGTCGGCCTGTTCGGCGGCGCCGGCGTCGGCAAGACCGTGAACATGATGGAGCTGATCAACAACATCGCCAAGGCGCACAGCGGCTTGTCGGTGTTCGCCGGTGTTGGCGAGCGCACCCGCGAGGGCAATGACTTCTACCACGAGATGGCCGATTCGGGCGTCGTGAACCTGGAGCGGCTCGACGAGTCCAAGGTCGCCATGGTCTACGGCCAGATGAACGAACCCCCGGGCAACCGCCTGCGCGTGGCCTTGACCGGCCTGACGATCGCCGAGTCTTTCCGTGACGAAGGCCGCGACGTGCTGTTCTTCGTCGACAACATCTACCGCTACACGCTGGCCGGTACCGAAGTTTCCGCGCTGCTGGGCCGCATGCCTTCCGCCGTGGGCTACCAGCCGACACTGGCCGAGGAAATGGGCCGTCTGCAGGAGCGCATCACGTCGACCAAGGTCGGCTCGATCACCTCGATCCAGGCCGTCTACGTGCCGGCGGACGACTTGACCGACCCGTCGCCAGCGACCACCTTCGCCCACCTGGACGCGACGGTCGTGTTGAGCCGCGACATCGCTTCGCTGGGTATCTACCCGGCCGTCGACCCGCTGGACAGCAACAGCCGCCAGGTCGACCCGAACGTCGTCGGTGAAGAGCACTACAACACGACGCGCGCCGTGCAGGCCACGCTGCAGCGCTACAAGGAACTGCGCGACATCATCGCGATCCTGGGCATGGACGAACTGAGCCCGGAAGACAAGCTGGCCGTGTCCCGCGCCCGCAAGATCCAGCGCTTCCTGAGCCAGCCTTTCCACGTCGCTGAAGTCTTCACCGGTAGCCCGGGCAAGTACGTGCCGTTGAAGGAAACCATCCGCGGTTTCAAGATGATCGTGGCCGGTGAATGCGACGCGCTGCCCGAGCAGGCCTTCTACATGGTCGGCACCATCGACGAGGCCTTCGAGAAGGCCAAGAAGATCAACTAAGGATTTGCGATGGCAACCCTGCACGTCGACGTCGTCAGCGCCGAAGCCCTGATCTTCTCGGGTGAGGCCCAATTCGTGGCCCTGCCCGGCGAGAACGGCGAGCTCGGCATCCTGCCGCGCCACACGCCGCTGATCACGCGGATCAAGCCGGGCGCGGTGCGCATCGAGCGCCCGGGCGGCGAAGAGGAATTCATCTTCGTCGCCGGTGGCATCCTGGAAGTTCAGCCGGGCACGGTCACCGTGCTGGCCGACACCGCCATCCGCGGCAAGGACCTCGACGAGGCCAAGGCCACCGAAGCCAAGAAGCAGGCTGCCGAAGCCATGAAGAACGCCAAGAGCGACATCGACCTGGCGGCCGCGCAAGGCGAATTCGCCGCGATGGCTGCGCAGTTGGCTGCGATCCAGAAGCTGCGCCGCAAGTAGGCCCTGCCCGCCAGCGCCGCAGCACCGCTCAGCGCACAGAAGACCAACCCGCCCGGTGGCAACATCGGGCGGGTTTTGTTTGGTCGATCAGCGTCAAGGCGGGAGCAGGCCATGGGCAGGAAGCAGCACGGC
The DNA here is from genome assembly GCA_947453725.1 of Betaproteobacteria bacterium. Classification (GTDB taxonomy): domain Bacteria; phylum Pseudomonadota; class Gammaproteobacteria; order Burkholderiales; family Burkholderiaceae_C; genus Rubrivivax. The sequence continues at coordinate 43,129 of CANGHH010000023.1, forward strand.
AGCGACAAGGTCGAGCACCCGCATGGCCCGGTCAACAAGGACGCCTACGTCGACCGGCTGGCCGTGCTGCAATTGCGGCTCAACGACATGGCGCGTTGGCTGCAGCACACCGGCAAGCGTGTGGTGGTCGTGGTCGAAGGCCGTGACACGGCCGGCAAGGGGGGCGTGATCGCAGCGATCGCCGAGACCCTGAACCCGCGGCTTTGTCACACCGTGGCACTCGACAAGCCGAGCGAACGTGAAAGCCGCCAGTGGTATTTCCAGCGCTATGTGGCCCATTTGCCGCCGGCGGGCGAGATCGCGCTTTTCGACCGCAGCTGGTACAACCGCGCCGGCGTCGAGCGGGTGATGGGCTTTTGCACCGAACACCAGACAGCGACCTTCCTGAAGCAGGCCCCCGCTTTCGAGCGCATGCTGGTCGACGATGGCATCCTGCTCTTCAAGTACTGGCTGACGGTCGACCAGGCCCAGCAGGAAGCGCGCTTCGCCGAACGCCAGTCCGATCCGCTCAAGCGTTGGAAGCTGTCACCCATCGATGTCCAGGCGCGCGAAAAATATGCCGATTACGGCCGCGCCCGCGACCAGATGCTGAAGGCCACGAACACGGCGCGCGCGCCCTGGACGTTGGTCGACTTCAACGATCAACGCCGCGGCCGCCTGGCCTTGATCGAGCATCTGTTGGCCGCGATACCTGAAGAGCCGCCGGCACCCTGCGGCCTGGCCTTCGGCCCCTTGGGCCATCCGCCGCTGAAGGAGCGCTTCAGGGCGGGGCTGAAGCCGATCTGAGCGGCGCCCCGCCATTCGCCTGGGACGCCGCGCTGCGGAAGGCCCGCGTGACGGCGGCCACGGACGCCGGGCTGTTCCAATCACGCGCGCCGTAGACCTTGGCCAACACACGACCCTGGGCGTCGACCAGCAGCGTCAGCGGCAGTTGCGATGCACCGAGCATGTTCTCCAGTTCCAGCGCGCGATCGATGTAGTGGTTGACGGTGGCGTTAGACCGCTGCAGCCACGCGCGGGCCGCCGCCGGGTGGTCGTCGGTCGAGATACCGATCAGCGTGAAGGGCTGCGCGGCGCCACTCCAGGCCAGGCCTTCCAGCGACGCCATCTCGGCGCGGCAGGGTCCGCACCAGCTGGCCCAGACGTTGATGATCAGCGGCTTGCCACGGTACGAAGAGAGCCCGCGCGACGGACCGTTGAGGCCTTGCATCGTGGCCTCTCGCAGTACCTCGCCGACCCGGACCTCGCCGGGCGTGGCGTCGGCAGAGCGCCAGGGCGTCAGCAGGGCGGTGGCAAGCAGCAGCAGGGCGATCGGGTGGCGCACCCATCGAGTCTAGGCGCTGACCGCAGCGCCCGCCCGCCACAAGCCAGCGTGTTCCTGGTCCTGGGATCTCAGGGCTGCACCAAGGCTGCAGCGGCCTGCACCTCGGCAGCGCGCAGCACGCGCAGCACATTGCCGCTCCAGACCTTCTGGATGTCGTCGCGGCTGTAGCCGGCCTGCAGCAGGCGGGCAGTGATCTTGGGGTAGTCGCGAGCGTCCTCGAAGCCTGTCACACCGCCGCCGCCGTCGAAGTCGGCACCGATGCCGACGTGGTCGATCCCCGCCACCTGGATGGCGTGCAGCAGGTGGGCGCAGGCGTCCTCGAAGGTCGCGCGCGGCAGGGGCCATTGCTTGTCGATGTCCGCCCGGGCCTGGATCAGCGCCTCGCGGTCGGCCAACGTCGGCTTGGCCTTGCGCAGGCGCTTGCCCAACGCCTCCAGCGCGGCCTGGCGTTCGGGAATCTTCGGCGTCGCGATCAGGTAGCCCGACAGGAAGTTGATCTGGATGACGCCGCCGCTGGCGGCCAACTGCTTCAGCCGGCCGTCGTCGATGTTGCGCGGGTGGTCGAACACCGCCTTCAGGCCCGAGTGCGACAGCAGAACCGGCGTCTTCGACAGCGCGATCAGCTGGTCGAGCACCGCGTCGGACGCATGCGAAGCGTCAATCACGATACCCAGGCGGTTGGCTTCGGCGACGAAGGCGCGGCCCTTCTCGCTCAGGCCGTGCCACTCGGGGCCCTTGGGGTCGGTCGCCGAATCGGCCAGTTCGTTGTTGGCGAAGTGCACCGGCCCGGCCAGCCGCACCCCCAGCTTCTGGAAAGTCTCCAGCAGGCTCAGGTCGGCCTCCAGCGGGTAGCTGTTTTCGATGCTCATGAAGACGATACGCTTGCCCTGCGCGGCGATGCGCGCGGCATCGTCGGCCGTCAGCGCCAGGCCGAACTGCTGCGGGTGCGCTGCCACCATCTCGCGGATGGCCACGGCCCGCTCCAGCGCGGCGTCGCGCGCGGCCCTCTCGCCTGCCGGCGTGCGCGGCCCCTGCGGCGTATAGATGGCCCAGAAACCGCCGTCCAGCCCCCCTTCGACCATGCGCGGCAGATCGATCTGGCTGCCGTCGCGCCGAACGTCGTGGCGGCGCGTGATCTGCCAGCCGCTCAGCGGCAGGTTGGCCGGCGTGTCCAGGTGGGTGTCCAGCGTCAGCAGCTGTTCGTGCAGGGCGCGGACGGCCTTGCTGACCCGCGGGCCGTCGGCGGGTGGCGCGGCAGGAAATGCCGCCGTGCAGGCTGCGGCGAGCAGCAGGGCGCCCAACGGGCTGCGGGCGCTCATCGGGGTCGAACGGGTGTCGGTGGATTGCGGCATGGCGGGTCTTCCTGGTGGTTCCCCTGCCGTACGCAGGTTTCGAGCCACCCCGGCGCTCAATGCGCCGCGATCACCCCGCAGGCCACGCGAGCGCCGGCATTGCCGGTGGGCTGGGTGACGTAGTCGTCGGCCTGGGCGTGCACGATGACCGACCGCCCGACCAGGCTCATGGCGCCGTCAGCCAGGGTCGGGCCCGTCAGCGTGAATTTCTGGTCGACACTGCCGTTGGCATCGGCCTTCAGCGCCGGCAGGTCACCGGCGTGGTGGGCAGCCGCCTGCGGGCCGTGCGGCTGGGCATCCGGGTTGAAGTGGCCGCCCGCGCTGCTGCCGTCGGTGCTGGCGCAGCTGCCGATTTCGTGCACGTGGAAGCCTTGCTCGGCACCTGATTGCAGGCCGCTGAGCTGGGCGTGCACCATCAGGTGGCCATCCATCGCGTGGAACGCGATCAGGCCGCGCACCGAACTGCCCTGGGTGGGCGACATCGAGGCCACGGCCATGGTGCCTTTCATCATGTCCATCGGGTGCTGCGCGGCCATGCCTGGGCCGCCGCCCTGTGAGGCGCAGCCGCCCAGGGCCAGGGTCAACAGCGACGTCGTCAGCGCGATGCGGGTGGTTTTCATGTTGTCAACTCCTCGGTGCGGTAGGCCCCACCCACTCTAGGGTGCTTTCACCGCCGGCGCTGTGCTGCAGCGTACCGAGGACTGCGCCTCAAGCCGACGGCGTCAGCGAAGGACCCAAAGCCGTCCGCGCTGAGGTCGAGACGCTCGGCGATCGCGCGGGCGATGGTGTTGAAGGCCGCGCCGAGCCTGCCGACGTCGTCCGGCCCTTCGGGCACGCGGGCCGGCGTCAACGGACCAGCGGCCACTTTCAGGCTGGCTGCCGTCGGTACCGACAGCGCGCACGTGATCAGCAGGCCGAACACCGCCCGACGATGACCCGCGCACCGGAATGCGGGGCCATACCGCTGCGGAAAGCCGGGCCGGGTCCTGGCGCAGCGGGCGCTGCTGGCCAGCGCTAGATCTTCCCCAGCGCCCGCAGGACCTTCTCGGGCGTGATCGGCTGCGATGCCAGCCGCGCCTTGAACGGCGCCAGCGCGTCGTTGATGGCGTTCATCACAGCCGCTGGCGCCCCGGCGGTGCCGGCTTCACCGGCGCCCTTGGCGCCCAGCGCCGAGGAGCGCGTCGGTGACTGGACGTGGCTGATCACGATGTCCGGCATCTCGCCGGCCATCGGCACCAGGTAGTCGGCCATGTTGCCGTTGCGCAGCGTGCCATCGGTGTCGTAGAGGCATTCCTCGAACAGCGCCCCGCCGATGCCCTGCACGATGGCGCCGCGCATCTGCTCGTCGACCAGCATCGGGTTGACGACGCGGCCGCAGTCTTCGACCGCCCAGTGCTTCAGCAGCTTGACGAAGCCGGTCTCGGTATCGACTTCGACATGGCTGATCTGCACGCCGTTGGTGAAGATGAAGGGGTAGTCGCGTTGCGCGTAGTGGCGCGTGACCATCAGTTCGGGCATGAAGTCCTTCGGCAGCGTGTCGCTGCGGAAATAGGCGATGCGGCCGAGTTCGGCCAGCTCCAGCAGCGCCGCGCCGCTGGCGGCATCGACGACTGCGCCGCGCCGCAGCAGCAGCGTCGCCGTGTCACGCTGCAGGATGGCCGCCGCCGTGGCCAGGATGTTGGCGCGCAGCACCAGCCCGGCCTGCAACACCGCCTCACCGCCGATGCCCGCGCCGCGCGACGCCCAGGTGCCGCCGCCGTAGGGCGTGGCGTCGGTGTCACCGGTCACGACGCGCACGCGGGCCAGGTCCACGCCGACCGCGTCGGCGGCGATCTGCCCGAAGATGGCCTCGGCGCCCTGACCCTGTTCGCCGACGCTGCTCATCACGGTCAGCGCGCCGCTCGGTTCCAGGCGCAACGTGGCGCCGTCCTGCGAGGCGATGCGCGCGCCGCCAACGCCGTAGAAGGCAGCACTCGGGTTGGTCAGCTCGATCAGCGCCGCGACGCCGATGCCGCGGTAGATGCCGCGATCGCGCAGCGCGGCCTGCTCGGCGCGCAGCGCGTCGTAGTCGCAGACCCGCTTCGCCTCGCGCAGGCAGGCCTCGTGCGACAGCAGTTCCAGCCTGATGCCCGACGCGCCGGTGGCCGGGTAGGCATCGTCGGGGATGACGTTGCGCTGCCGGAAGGCGATCGGGTCCAGGCCCAGCCTGGCCGCCACGCCATCGACCAGTGCCTCGGTCACCGCGCAGGCGATCGGGTGGCCGACGCCGCGGTACTGGCAGGTCGGCACCTTGTTCTGGAACACCACGTTCAGCTTCGCGCGGTAGGCCTTGTGCTTGTACGGGCCGCCGGTGAGGTTGACGACCTGGTTGCCTTCGATGCCGCTGGTCCGCGGGAACATGCTGAAGGGGCCGATGCCGGTCAGGTCGTCGATCTCGAAAGCCAGGATGTCCCCCGCCGTGCTGGCCGCGATGCGGGCCTTGATGCGGTGTTCGCGGGCGTGGATGTCGCTGACGAAACTCTCCAGCCGGTCGGCGACGAACTTGACCGGCCGCTGCAGCATCAGCGCCAGCGCGACGGTGGCGAAGTCATCCGGGTAGGCGTGGACCTTGATGCCGAAACTGCCGCCGACGTCGCGGCAGATCACGCGCACCTGCTGCTCCTGCAAGTCGAATTGACGGCAGTACAGGTCTTGCATCATGTGTGGCGCCTGGAAGCTGTGCCAGACGGTGAGTTTGCTGTCGCCCGGGTTCCAGTCGGCGATCTGCGCGCGCGGCTCCAGCGTCACCCCGGTGTGGCGGCCGAAGATGTAGGTCTCTTCGAAAACGACGGCATCGGGCCGCGCGAAGGCCTCCTCGACACCGCCGGTGTCCAGGCTGCGCGTGAAGCACAAGTTGTTGCCCAGTTCGGGGTGGATCAGCGGCGTGGCCGGGTCCAGCGCGGACTCGGTGTCCAGCACCGCGGGCAGGTCTTCCCATTCCACCGCCAACAGGGCCAGCGCGTCCTCGGCGCGGGCCCGCGTCTCGGCGACCACGGCCACCACCGGCTCGCCCTGCCAGGTCGCGCGCTCCATCGCCAACGGATATTGCGGCGCGCTCTTGATGCCGGCCAGATGCGCCAGCGTCGCCACCCAGGGTTTGCAGATCGCGGCGATCTCGCTGCCGATCACCACGGCGATCACGCCCGGCAGCGCCTGTGCCGCGCTGCGCTCGATGCGCGTGATGCGCATGTGCGCCACCGGGCTGCGCCAGAACACGACGTGGGCCATGCGCGGCAACGTGATGTCGTCGATGTACTGGCCGCGGCCCTGCGTCAGCCGCCGCGTGCCTTCGCGCGGGATGGCCACGCCGATGTGGCGCTGGTCTTCGGTGACGGCGGGCAGGCTGGCACCGAGGTCGCGGTGGGTGGGCTTTTCGGTGGGGTGGTTCATGCGATGGCCTCGTCAGCGAAGCGCCCGGCGCGCTGCTGATCCAGCACCGCGCAGACCGCGTCGACGATCGCGTGGTAGCCGGTGCAGCGGCAGTAGTTGCCGCTGATCCAATCGCGGGCCTGCTCGCGGTCGGCGTCGGGCCGGTGTTCGATCAGGTCCAGCGCCGCCATCAACATGCCTGGCGTGCAGTAGCCGCATTGCAGCGCGTTGTGCTCGACGAAAGCATCTTGCAAAGCGCGCAGCCGCGCGCTGGGCGTGGGCGTCTCGACGGTCTCGACGGCGCGCCCGTCGGCCTGCGCAGCCAGCACCAGGCAGCCGCGAACGACCTGGCCGTCGAGCCGCACGCTGCAGGCGCCGCAGACGCCGTGTTCGCAGCCCAGGTGGGAACCGGTCAGGCCGCAGTCCTCGCGCAGGAAGTCGACCAGGTGCTTGCGGCATTCGACGTCGCGCACGACGGCGGTGCCGTTGATCCGCACGTGGATGCGGCGGGTCGGGTTGTCGAGCGGTGTGTTCATGTCGGCGTCGGGCTCAGGACAGGATGGCGCGCACGGCGCGCTGCATCAGCGTGGCGGCCAGCTGCGTCTTGGCAGCGGCCGAGTGGGTCAGGTCGGCGAAGGGTTGCAGTTCGGCGCGCAGTGCGGCGTCGGCCTGTGCCAGGCGTGCCGCAGTCAGCGGGCCGGCCTGCAGCGCGGCTTCGCAGGCCGGGGCGCGCAGCGGGCGGTCGCCCAGGCTCAGGAAGGCCAGTCGGACATCGCTCAAGGTATCGCTGCTGCCACCCGGGCCGCGCCTGGCGCAGGCCGCCAGCCCAGCCACCGCGTAGTCGCCGTGGCGGCGCGCCAGTTCGCTGAAGTGCTGGTGTTCGTCGGCAGCCCGCACCGGCAGTTCGCAGGCCACCAGCAACTCGTCCTCGCGCAGCGCTGTGCTGTACAGACCCAGGAAGAAATCGGCCGCCGCCACGCGGCGCTCACCCTGCGCGCTGGCCATTACCAGCGTGCCTTGCAGCGCCAGCACGCAGGCCGGCCATTCCGCTGCCGGGTCGGCGTAGGCCAGCGTGCCGCCCAGCGTGCCCAGGTTGCGGATGGCCCGGTGGGCGATGTGCGGGGCGGCTTGCGCCAGCATTGGCGCGTGCTGTGCGACAAGGGGCGATTCCTCGATCTCGACGTGCCGCGTCAGCGCGCCGATGCGCAGGGTGTTGCCGCGCAATTCGATGCCGCGCCAGTCGCTGAAGCCGCCAATGTCGACCAGCAGCGCCGGCTGCGACAGCCGCATGTTCAGCGTGGCCAGCAGCGTCTGCCCGCCGGCCAGGATGCGGGCCTCGTCGCCGTGCTGTGCCATCAGCGCGTAAGCGTGGGCGGGCGACTCGGCGCGGACGTAGTCAAAAGCCGCTGATTTCATCGTGGGGGCATTCCGGTGGCCTGTCCGGGTCGAGGCGGGGCCAGGTTCAGGCGGGGTTTAGGGTTACTCAGGATGGGGCTTGTTGATCAAGCGTTCAACACTCTCGGCAGAGTTGAGCAGATGGTCAATACCGAAGAAACCCGCGCTTCCGTCCGAACCCGCGTCCGTTCGCCCGGCCTCGCCGTGCGTGGCGCGCCGCGGCGCCGCCTGGGCGCGCTTGAACGCGAGCAGCAGATCGTCGACGGCGCCACTGACTTCTTCGCCCGCCGCGGCCTGGAAGCGCAGATGCGCGAGTTGGCGGCCGAACTGGGCATCGCCCACACGCTGCTGTACCACTATTTCCCGACCAAGCGCGCGCTGATCGAACGGGTCTACGAACAGACCATCGCCGGCCGCTGGGACGCGCGTTGGGAGGCCCTGCTCGACGACGCGGCCTTGCCTGTCGAAGACAAGCTGCTGGCCTTCTACCGCGAATACCTGCCGGCCATCCTGACGCCCGACTGGCTGCGCATCCTGGTCCACTCGGGCCTCAGCGACGGCCTGATCCCCACCCGCTACTTCGCGCTGGTGCGCGAGAAGCTGTTCCCGCGTCTGCTGCGCGAGGCGCGGCGCAGCGCTGGCAGCCGTTCGCGCGCCAAAGCCACGCCGCGCGAGGAAGCCGCGTTGATGGGCCTGCACGGTGGCCTGGTCTACCACCTGGGCATCTGGCCGTTGGTCTACCAGCAGACCTACGCCGGCCAGGGCGATGCGGCCCTGGTCGACGTCTACATCAGCGACCGCATCCGCGGCTTTCTGGCGCAGATGCCCGAACTGCTGCCGCCCGGGCGCTCGCGCAACTGAAGCCATCGAATCAAGGCCAACGAGGAACACCATGGCGCTGACGCTGAACCACATTTCGATCCGCACGCTCGACCTCGCCGCCTGCGAGCGTTTCTATTGCGGCCTGCTGGGCTTGCAGGTTGGGCCGCGGCCGGCGTTTCCCTTCCCGGGGTTGTGGCTGTACGCTGGCGACATGGCGGTTTGGGCCCACGCCTGCGTGCACATCATCGGCATCGACGCGAACGACCCCGAGGGCCTGAAGCGCTACCTGGGCGACAAGTCGGTGGCCGAGATGAAGGGCACCGGCACCATCGACCACGTGGCCTTCTTCGCCACCGATCTGCCCGCCACGCTGGCCCGCCTGAAGGCCGCGGACATCGCCTGCCGCGAACGTACGGTGCCCGGCATCGGCCTGCACCAGGTCTTTGTCGACGACCCCAACGGCGTGGTCGTCGAGCTGAATTTCCCGGCCGCCGAGCAGGCGCTGCGCCTCGCTGCCGAAGCCGCCGCCCGCTGAGCCGCAGCGCGCGATGGCCCGCATCCTCGTCGTCGGTGGTTCGCTCGGTGGCCTGATGGCCGCCAATGCGCTGCTGCGCGCGGGGCATGCGGTGCAGGTGCTCGAACGCTCGCCGCGCTCGCTGCAAGGCCGCGGTGCCGGCATCGTCACCCACGACAGCCTGCGCACCGCACTGCGCGCGGCCGGCGCGGTGGTCGACGAAACGCTGGGCGTACCGGTCGAAAGCCGTGTCGTGCTCGACACCCTGGGCCACGCGCAACACCGCTGGGACTATCCGCAGGTGCTGACCAGCTGGGGCCGCTTGTACAGCCTGCTGCGCGAGGCCCTGCCCGAGACCCACCACCGCCTGGGTGCGGCGGTGACTTCGGTGCAGCAGAACGCCGACGGCGTGCAGGCGGTGCTGGCCGACGGCGAAACGCTGCACGCCGACTTGCTGATCGCCGCCGACGGCATCCGCAGCAGCGTGCGTGCGCAGCTGGCGCCCGCGGCGCAGCCGCGTTACGCCGGCTACGTCGCCTGGCGCGGCGTCTGCGACGAGGCCGTCCTGTCGCGGCTGACGCGCAGCACGGTATTCGGACACTTCGGCTTCGGCCTGCCCGAACGTGAACAGCTGATCGGCTACCCGGTGGCCGGCGCCGACGACAGCATCGCGGTCGGCCGGCGCCGCTGGAATTTCGTCTGGTACCGGCCATGCGCCGAAGGTGCCGAACTCACCGCGCTGATGACCGACGCCGACGGTGTCCACCACCCCGAAGGCATCCCGCCGCAGCAGGTGTCGTGGCGGGCCATCGCCGCGGTGCGCGAAGCCGCGCGCACGCTGCTGGCGCCGCAGTTCGCCGAAGTCGTCGAAAAGACCGCCGTGCCCTTCCTGCAGCCCATCTTCGACCTGGCATCGGCCGAGGTGGCCTTCGGCCGCGTGGCGCTGCTGGGCGATGCCGCTTTCGTGGCGCGGCCGCATGTCGGCATGGGTGTGACCAAGGCCGGCGATGACGCGCTGGCGCTGGCCAACTGCATCGCCACCCATGGCGCCACGCCCGCCGCCCTGCAGGCCTACGCGGCCTTGCGCACGGCACCCTGCGCGGCGGTGGTGGAACGCGGCCGCCAGCTGGGCGCCTACCTGCAGGCGCAGGCCGGTGGCGGCGCCTTCGAAGCGCCACCGCGCAGCGCCGATTCGGTGATGCGCCTGACGGCCATCGACCCGCGCCATTTCGACAACGAATTTCCCCACACGCTGGCCGCTTGAAGCCGGTGAAGACCCAGCCCCTGACGGAGACAAGACGATGACATTCGACCGCAAGACAAGACTGAACCGCCGCAGCCTGATCGTCGGTGGTGGCGCACTGGCCGCCGCGCCGGCGCTGTTCAACATCGCCCGCGCCCAGGCCGCCACCATCAAGATCGGTTTCCCGGTGCCGCTGACCGGTGCCTTCAGTGCCGAAGCGCAAGACCAGGTGCGCGCCGCTGAACTGGCGGTGAAGGAATGGAACGCCGCCGGCGGCCACAAGGGCATGAAGGCCGAATTGCTGGTCCGCGACGACAAGCTCAACCCGGGTGAAGCCGCCACGCGGACGCTGGAGCTGATCGAGAAGGACAAGGTCAATTTCGTCGTCGGTTCGCTGTCGGCGGCCACGCAGCTGTCGATCAACGCGGTGACGAAAGAGCGCAAGGTGCTGTTCAACAGCATCAGCCAGTCCGACACCATCAACGAGGCCAAGGACTGGAGCCTCTACACCTTCCACGAAGCGCTGAACCCGCACCTGACGGCTGGCGCCGTGGCGCGCTACGCCTTCCCGAAATTCGGCAAGCGCGTGGTCTACCTGACCGCCGACTACGCCTACGGCCACGAGATGGTGCGCGGCTTCCAGCGTGCCGGCCAGGCCTTCGGCGTGCAGACGCTGGCCGACATCCGCCACCCGATCGGCGCCGCCGACTACAGCGCTTTCCTGCCGCGCATCCAGGCGCTGAAGCCCGACGTGCTGGTGCTGTGCAACTTCGGCCGCGACCTCGTCAACAGCGCCAAGCAGGCCACCGACTTCGGCCTGAAGCAGGGCACCAAGATCATTGCGCCGGTGCTGCTGTACACCGCGCGCCAGGCCGGCGGCGCCGAGGCCTTCGAAGGCATCCTGGGCGGCACCAGCTACTACTGGGGCATGGAAGACAAGATCCCCAGCGCGAAGAAGTTCAACGACGCCTTCCGCAAGGCCTACGGCGGCGCGGTGCCGTCGGACTACGGCGCGCTGGGCTATGCCGGCGTGATGAGCGTGCTGCAGGCGGTGAAGAACGCCGACGCCACCGACAGCGTGCGCGTCTCGATCGCGCTGCGCCAGTTGAAGTACGACTGGTACAAGGGCCCGCAGAGCTACCGCAAGTGCGACCACCAATCGGTGCAGAGCGTGGTCATCGTCGAGAGCAAGTCCAAGGCCATGAAGGACAAGTACGACGTCTTCAACGTGCTGGCCATCGAAGGCGCGGACGAGAAGAACCTGCGCAGCTGCGAAGAGATGGGCCACAAGGTCACCACCTGATCCCTGCATGGAAATCACCCCCTCGCTCATCGCCCTTCAGCTCGTCACCGGCATCGCCCTGGGTGCCGTCTACGCGCTGCTGGCGGTGGGCCTGAGCCTGATCTTTGGCATGCTCACCGTGGTGAACTTCGCCCACGGCGCCTTCTTCATGGTCGGCGCTTTCGTGGGCCTGTATTTCCTGGGGCTGACCGGCAACTTCTGGTTCAGTCTGGTGCTGACCCCGCTGGTGGTGGGTGCCATCGGCCTGGTCACGGAACGCTTCCTGGTGCGTCCGCTGTACGGCCGCGGCATCGACTACCCGCTGCTGCTGACCTTCGGCCTGAGCTGGGTGCTGATCGAGGCCATGCGCACGCTGTTCGGCATCGAAGGCCTGCCGTCTTCCACGCCGGCCGAGCTGCGCGGCAGCGTCGACTTGGGCATTGGCTATTTTCCGAAGTACCGGCTGTTCCTGATCGCCGCGACGGCGGTGGTCGTGGCCGCGCTTTGGCTGTTCCTGGAAAAGACGCGCTACGGCCTGATCGTGCGCGCCGGCAGCCGCGACGGCGAGATCTGCCAGGTGCTGGGCATCGACATCGCGCGCGTGTGGTTGACGGTCTTCGCCATCGGCACGGCCATCGCCGGCCTCAGCGGCGTGCTGGCCGCACCGACCCGCGCCGTCAACCCCGAGATGGGCATCCCGGTGCTGGCCGAGTCCTTCGTCGTCACGGTGGTCGGCGGCATGGGTTCGCTGCCCGGCGCGGTGGTGGCCGGCTTGCTGGTCGGCGTGGTGTTCAGCCTGACCTCGCTGTTCGCGCCCGACCTGGCCGAGCTGTCGATCTTCGTGCTGATGGCCGTGGTGCTGCTGGTGCGTCCCCAGGGCTTCTTCGGCAAAGCCGGCTTGATGGGATGAGCGCGGCATGAAAGGTCTTGTCGATTTGATCCGCCGCCACCGCGTGGCCGCCGTCATCGCCTTCCTGCTGGTCTTTCCGCTGCTCATGCCCTACCAGGCGCTGGCCATCAACATCCTCGTCTTCGGGCTGTTCGCTGTCGGTTTCAATCTGCTCTTCGGCTACACCGGCTTGCTGTCCTTCGGCCACGCGGCCTTCCTGGGCGTGGGCAGCTACCTCACCGGCATCGGCATGGTCAGCATGGGCTTGCCCTGGGGCGTGGCGCTGCTGCTGGGCGTGGTGTCGGCGTCGCTGGCCGGCCTGCTCATCGGCTACCTGGCCATCCGCACGCGCGGCATCTATTTCTCGATGGTCACCCTGGCGCTGGCGCAGATCGTCTACTACGCCTTCTACAAGGCCGAACGCTGGACCGGCGGCGAAAACGGCCTGCGCGGCATCCAGGTGCCGGCCGTCGAGATCTTCGGCTTCAAGTTCGACTTCCTCGATCCGACGACCAAGTACTACGTCATCCTGGCTTTCGTCGCCGTCGCGCTGTGGTTCGTCTCGCGCCTGCTGGCATCGCCCTTCGGCGCGGTCATCGAAGCCGTGCGCGAAAACGAAAAACGCGCGGCGGCCTGCGGCTACGACGTGGCGCGCACCAAGCTGCTGGTCTTCGTGCTGTCGGCCGCCCTCTGCGGCCTGGCCGGCGCGCTGCGCGCGCTGCACCTGAGCGTGGTGCCCATCGACAGCCTGCACTACCTGCTGTCGGGCCAGGCCGTGATGATGTGCCTGCTGGGCGGCATGGGCACCTTCTTCGGGCCTTTCATTGGTGCCGGGCTGTTCCTGACCCTGGAGGACGTGGCCACGACGTTCACCACGCACTGGATGGCCATTGTCGGCGCGGTCTTCATGGTCTTCGTGCTGTTCTTCCCGGCCGGTGTCTGGGGCTCTTTCCTGAAGCGGCTGGAGCGCGCGCCATGACGCCCACCGTGCCCATTGTCGAGGTCGAAGGTGTCAGCAAGCGCTTCGGCCACTTCGTCGCGCTGAACCAGGTCACCGCGCGCTTCGAGCCGCGCAAGCTCAGCGCCATCATCGGCCCCAACGGCGCCGGCAAGAGCACCTTCTTCAATGTGCTCAGCGGCGCTTTCCCGCCCAGCGAAGGCCGCTTGAGGTTCAAGGGCCGCGACATCACCGGCCTGGCGCAACACGGTTTTGCGCGCATCGGCATCGCCAAGAGTTTCCAGATCACGAACGTGTTCAAGCAATTGAGCGCGCACGAGAACGTCCGCGTCGCCGTGCAGATGCGCCACAGCCGCTACGAGCTGTTCAAGCCGCGGGCGGCGATGACCGAACTGGCTGAGCGCGCCGACGCCTTGCTCGAACGCGTCGGCCTGATCGCCCTGCGCCAGCGCCCGGCCGCCGACCTGGCGCATGGCCAGCAGCGCGCGCTGGAGGTCGCGATGGCGCTGGCCGCCGAGCCTGAACTGCTGCTGATGGACGAACCGACGGCCGGCATGTCGCCCGAGGAAACCGTGGTGATGATGGACCTGATCAGCGCACTGGCCGCCGAGCGCAGCGTGATCCTGGTCGAACACAAGATGAAACTGGTGATGGGCCTCTGCGAACGCCTGCTGGTGCTGCACCACGGCGAATTCCTGGCCGAGGGCACGCCCGATGAGATCCGCCACAACGACGATGTCAAGCGCGTCTATCTGGGACAGGGCTGATCGCGATGCTGCAAGTGCAAAACCTCGACGCCTGGTACGACCGCAGCCATGTCGTGCAGGGGCTGACTTTCGAGGTCAAGGCCGGTGAAATCGTCACCCTGATGGGCCGCAACGGCGCCGGCAAGACCAGCACGCTGCGCGCCATCATGGGCCTGATGGCCCAGCGCGCCGGCAGCGTGCGTTTCGATGGCCAGGAACTTTTGAAGCAAGCGGCCCACGTCCGCTACCACCGCGGTCTGGCCTACGTGCCCGAAGACCGCCGCATCGTGCCCGGCCTGACGGTGCGCGAAAACCTGCGGCTCGGTCTGATTGCCGGCAGCGACGGCCGCCACGAGCACGAGCGCATCGCCGAGATCGCCCAGACCTTCCCAAGGCTGGCTGAGCGCATGGAGCAGGACGGCACCTCGATGTCGGGCGGCGAACAGCAGATGCTGGCCATCGCCCGCGCGCTGATGGCGCGGCCGCGGATGATCCTGCTCGACGAGCCTTCTGAAGGCATCATGCCGCTGCTGGTCCACGAGATGTTCCAGCTCTTCGTTCGTCTGAAGCAGCAGGGCACGACGATCCTGCTGGTCGAGCAGAACGTCGAACGTGCGCTGCAGATTTCCGACCGCGCCGTGATCCTCGACCAGGGCCGCATCGTCCACCAGGGCGACGCGCAGGACCTGCTGGCCGACCGCGCGATCCAGGACAAGTACTGCGCGGTGTGAAGCGCCGCGGCGCGCGGCGTTTCAGTCGATGAGGTCCAGCAGCGGCAGCCCGGCCGTGCCCTGGATGCACTGCCACAGCACCAGCGCCAGGCCCGGATCGCCGGTCCAGACGCTGTAGCGCCCTCGTCCGTATCGAGCCCGCGCGGCTTCGCACTGGGCGACGGCGTGCATCGCGAAGGCACGGGCGCGGTCCAGCCACAGCGGGTCGCCGCTGCGCCGGTAAAGCACCAGCAGCGCGGCGGCGTTGCCCGCGGTGCCGTGGCAGATGCCGGGGCCCTTGACCAGCGGCCCGGCCTGCCAGATGGCCTGCCCGGCGGCCAGCAGCAGCGCGTCGATGGCCGGCGAGTGCAGCGACGGCAGGTCGGCCAGCGCGGTGATGACGCCCGGCGCGCCGTGGCACCACTGCAGCAGCATCTGCGGTCCGTTGACCCGCGGCGTGTAGGTGCCCGCCGGCCAGTTCACCGCGCCGTCCCCGTCGCAGCGCGCCCAGGCCTGCAGGGTCTGCGTGCAGCGGGTGGCCAGCAGTTCGCGCCGCTGCGGGTCCAGCAGCTCGGCGGTCTTCAGCAGGCTGCAGAGATTGCCGACGTAGCCATGGCCGGCACCCAGGTACTGAACGGACTTGCCGCCGATGGCCTGCGTCCACAGCGGCCCGTGGTTCACGTCGTCGGGCAGCCAGGTGCGCCACAGCTGTTCGATGTTGTCCTGCACCAGCGTGCGCCAGCGCGCTTCGCCGGTCGCGCGCCACAGGTGCCAGGCCGCCAGCATGGTGCCTGGTGCGGCCCACAGGGCTTCGTTGCTCGGGTGCCCGATGTTGCTGTGGACGGCAGCGAACAGGCGGTCGGCCACCGCCGCCGAGCCGCCCAGGCGCCACATCACCAGCAGGATGCCGACTTCGCCCAGGTAGTGCGACGGGATCACGCTGCCCTCGTCGGGCTCGGTCTGGTAGGCCGCGTCCAGCGCGGCCAGGTCGTCGCGCGGGTCGCGCTGCAGCACCACGGCGCCCTGCTGCTGCAGGTGCCACAGCGTCCACAGCACGCCGGCGGCGCCGAGGTAGACGCTCTTGTAGCCCGACGGCGGGGGCTGGCCCTCGGCGTCCAGCGGGTGCACCGGCCAGTGGGCGGGCGCGATTCGCCGGGCCTCGATGTCGCGCACGATGTCGCGGATCGCCGCCTGCGCCTGCGCGGCGTCCCAGGGCGCGCCGCGCAGGGCCTCGTGGCGTTCGGGGTGGAACAGCAGGGCGGCGGGCTGCATCAGGGCCGCTTCAGGGGGCCAGCAGGTCTTGTGTTTCCGGGCGGCGCTGCATGTAGGCGCTGGCGTAGCTGCAAGTCGGGAGCACCTTCAGGCCCTGCGACCGCGCCCAGGACAGGGTGGCGGCCACCAGCAGGCCGGCCAGTCCGCGGCCGCCGAGGGCGGCGGGCACTTCGGTGTGGTCGATCTCCAGCACCGCGCCCTGGCGGCGGTAGGCGCAGACCGCCAACGCGTCGCCCAGACGGACTTCGAACTGGCCGGCGGCCGGGTTGTGGACGACGGCGGTTTCAGCGGGCTGGGGTGTGTTCATGCAAGCGGATTGTGCCGTCCGGCGGTCCGGCAGACACCGCCGCCGCGCTTGTGGCATCCTGCGCTCCCCTTGTGCCCACCGGCAGCCCCGGAGCCCCGCCCATGAACAGCATGGATGTCGAAGTCGTCCGCACCGCAATGGACTGGATGAACCGCGGCCACCGCGTCGTGATGGGCACGGTCGTGCGGACCTGGGGCAGCAGCCCGCGCCCGCCGGGCAGTCTGATGGTCATCCGCGACGACGGCCAGGTGGCCGGTTCGCTGTCGGGCGGTTGCATCGAGGATGACCTGATCGGCCGCGTGGCGCGCGGCGAACTGGCGGCTCGCCTGCCGCAGACCACCACCTACGGCGCCAGCGCCGAAGAGGCGCAGCGCTTCGGCCTGCCCTGCGGTGGCACGGTGCAGATCGTGCTGGAGCCGCTGTCGGGCCTGAGCCTGCTGCGCGAGCTGCTGGCGGCGATCGAGGAACACCGCGTCGTGCGGCGCCGTCTGGAACTGTCCACCGGCTCGGTCAGCCTGGCACCCTGCCTGGACGGCGATGCCTTGCGCTTCGACGGCCAGACGCTGGAGACGGTGCACGGCCCGCGGCTGCGCCTGCTGATCATCGGCGGCGGCCAGCTCAGCCGCTACCTGGCCAGCATGGCGGTGATGCTGGACTACCGCGTGACCGTCTGCGACCCGCGCGAGGAATACCACGAGGGCTGGGCCGCGATGGAAGGCGTGACGCTGAGCCGCCAGATGCCCGACGACCTGGTCCTGGCGATGAACCTTGACGCCAACAGCGCGCTGGTGGCGGTGACGCACGACCCCAAGCTCGACGACCTGGCGTTGATGGAAGCGCTGAAGACGCGGGCCTTCTACGTTGGCGCGCTCGGGTCGCGGCGCAACAACGAGACGCGGCGGCTGCGCTTGCTTGACTTCGACGTCAGCGCCGCCGAAGTGCAGCACCTGCGCGGCCCGGTGGGCCTGAACCTGGGCGGCAAGACGCCGCCGGAGATTGCGCTGGCCATCGTTGCCGAGATGACGGCGGTACGGCGCGGCGTGGCGCTGGACGGGAACCTGGCCGACTGGAGCGGGTCGCAGACAGCCTGCCGGGTCAGCGTCTGAATGTCGCGGCGTGCTCAAGCTGGGCGCCGCCGCGGTGAACGGGTGTGGCGCGTTCGGAATCCTTGAGCCGCTCGGCGCAGGGCCATGTCGGCTCAGAAGGAGGGCGAACTGACGCCGGCCACTTCCGGTCATTCGACCGATGAAGAAATCGCCACGCCGATGACCGGTTTCAGAGTACAGCCGCCATCGGGTGAAGGCCGCTCGGAAGAGGCCCTTCTCCAAAGCAGTCGCTCATGGTCTGACGGCCCTGATCGATACCCGATGCGGGCGGTACGTCAGCAGTTGATTCAGCCGAACTGGCGCTGCCGCCCCACTGCCGTCATCGATGGGCACGAATTCACCGCCCTAAACCTGCCGCTCAACGAATGAAAGGGACTTCCCCGTCCCGAGCTATCCGCTGGAAGGCGGCAAACGGCAACGAGTGCCACGATGGGAAGTGCGAACTCTCATCAACTCACTCGACAAGGGGAAGTCATGGCCATTCTCAC
>CANGHH010000024.1 GCA_947453725.1 Betaproteobacteria bacterium
CAGTGTGAGTTGAATGCTTGACAAGTTGGGTGGCACTTGCGGCGCAAGCCGGAACGCTCCTACCGCTGCGGAGTGGTAGTTCAGTTGGTTAGAATACCGGCCTGTCACGCCGGGGGTCGCGGGTTCGAGTCCCGTCCACTCCGCCACAAATTTCAGAGGGCTGCACCGAAAGGTGCAGCCCTTTGTTTTTGCCGGGCTTCCTGGGTAGCAGGGGCCTTCGGGTCGCAGTCGCAAGGGCTTGACCGTGTCACCTCGGCGTGTGACTGCCCCCATCGTGACTCGCTTCCCCGGTGTGTACTGCCGCCCCGATTCAAAGGTCGACCAGTTCGGGCTGAAACCGCCCGGCGACCTTCGCCATCGCGGCCGAGTTGTGTCGATGGGTGCTGCAAGCCGATGACTGTCCCCAAATCCTGGAAACGCGGCCAACTCAGACGCCAGCGACTCCGGCGCGGCGTCTCCGACGACGCGCCGGACCTGTAGCATCCAGTCGATGCGCTGGACCCGCCTGCTCGACCTCACCGGTCACCCGACCTTCGCCCGCATCACGGGCGAAGCCGCGCAACCCATCCAGGGCACGCCCTTTGGCCCACCCGGCACCTGGCACGACCACGGCGACCCCATCGCCCTGGACGCCGTGAGCTGGTTGCCGCCGGTGCAGCCTTCCAAGGTCATCGCCCTGTGGAAGAACTTCCACGCGCTGGCCCTCAAGCAACAGCAGACCATCCCCGAGGAACCGCTGTATGCCCTGCGCGCGCCCAGCAGCCTGGCCGCGCACCGGCAGCCCGTGGTGAAGCCCGCCCACTACGACGGCGCGGTGTTCTACGAAGGCGAACTGGCGCTGGTGGTGGGCAAGACCATGCGCGCCGTGGGGCCGGCCGAGGTGCGCGCGCACCTGCTGGGCTGCACCATCGCCAACGACGTGACCGCCATGGAGTTGATCAACCGCGACCCCAGCTTCGCACAGTGGTCGCGTTCGAAAAGCTTCGACACCTTCGGTGTCATCGGCCCCTGGATCGACACCGACTTCGACTGGACCGGCGCCTCGGTGCGAACCCGCGTGAACGGCCGCGAACGGCAGCACTATCCGCTGGCCGACATGATCTTCGAGCCGCTGACGCTGCTGTCGCGCCTGTCGCACGACATGACCTTGGAACCCGGCGACCTCGTGCTGTGCGGCACCTCGGTCGGCGCGCTGCCGATGCGGCCGGGCAGCGAACTCGAGGTCGAGATCGACGGCCTGGGCGTGCTGGCCAACCGCTACGGCTGACCGGCACGATCCGGTTCTACCCGGCTCAGGCCGGCGTGACCGCCAGCTTGCCGCGCTGCTGCGCCAGCGTGTGTGCCAGCAGTGCCGTGGCGGCGTGGATGGCATCGATGGTGGGCGTGGGCGTGTCGGTGATGCGCGCCAGTTCCACCACGCTGCCGACCAGGGCCGCCAGCTCCAGGCCGCGGCCTTGTTCCACGTCCTGCAGCATCGAGGTCTTGTGCGCGCCCACCGCCTCGGCGCCGGCGATGCGCTGGTCCACGCTGATCCTGAAGCTCACGCCCAGCTTCTCGGCCACGGCCTGGCCTTCGCGCATCATGTTGGCCACCAGTTCGCGGCTGGCCGGGAAGCGGCAGATGTCTTCCAGCGTCGCGTGGGTCAGGGCGCTGATCGGGTTCAGGCTGAGGTTGCCCCACAGCTTCACCCAGATCTCGCTGCGGATGTCGCGTGCCACCGGGGCCTTGAAGCCGGCGGCCATCAGGGACTTGCTCAAGCCCTCGATGCGCGGCGTGCGCTGGCCGTCGAGTTCGCCGATGGTGAACCGGTTGCCCTCGATCAGCCGCACCACGCCCGGCTCGACGAGTTCGGCGGCCGGGTAGACGATGCTGCCGATGATGCGCTCGACCTCGATGCCCGCTGCCAGCGCGCCGTCAGGGTCCACGCTGGACAGGCTGCGGCCGTCGTAGGGGCCGCCCATGCGCTGGAAATACCACCAGGGCACGCCGTTGACCATGGTGACCACCAAGGTGTCAGGCCCGAACAGCGCGCGCAGGCCGGGCAGCAGTTCGCGGACCTGGTGCGACTTGGTGGTCAGCAGCACCACGTCCTGTGGGCCGGCCTCGGCCGGGTCCTGCACGGCGCGGGCCGTGGCGGCGTGCTGCCAGCTGCCGTCGGGCAGCAGCAGCTTGAAGCCCTGCGCCTGGATGGCTGCCAGGTTCCGGTTGCGGGCGATGAAGGTGACGTCCTCACCCGCCAGTGCCAGCTTCGCGCCCAGGTAGCCGCCGATGGCACCGGCGCCGACGATTGCGTACTTCATCGCTCAGAACTCGCCCGAAACGTAGGAACCGAAACCCAGGCCGATGCGCTGGGCCAGGCCGATGCGCTGCAGCTTGCCGGTCGCACCCTTGGGCAGTTCGTCGACGAACAGGATCTTCTTCGGCACCTTGTAGCCCGCCACGCGCGCCGCCACGAACTGCTGCAGCTCGCGTTCGCTGCATTCATGGCCTTCGTGCAGCACCACCATGGCCGCCACCTCTTCGCCCAGGCGCTTGTGCGGGGCGCCGAAGACGACCACCTGCGCCACCGAGACGTGGTCGAGCAGGATCTCGTCGATCTCGCGCGGGCTGACCTTTTCGCCGCCGCGGTTGATGATCTCCTTCAGCCGGCCGGTGATGCTGATGTAGCCCTCGGCGTCCATCACGCCCTGGTCGCCGGTACGGAACCAGCCGTCGACGAAGGCCTCTTCGTTGGCCTTGGGGTTGTTCTCGTAGCCGGCGGTGACGTTGGGGCCGCGGATGACGATCTCGCCCACCTCGCCGGCCGGCAGCAGGGCGCCGTCCTCGCCACGGATGGCCACCTCGGGGCCGGCCGCGCGGCCGACCGAGCCGGGCTTGCGCTGCAGGGGCGGCAGCGGGTTGGCGGCCATCTGGTGCGCGGCCTCGGTCATGCCGTAGGACTCGACCAGCGGCGCCTTGAACATCTGCTCGAGCTGCGCGATCAGCTGCGGCGGCATGGCCGACGACGAAGACCGCACGAAGCGCAGCGCGTGGCGGGCCAGCACCTCGGCGTTGTGCTTGCCGCGCGTGGCGATGGCCAGATGCATCGTCGGCACGGCCGTGTACCAGGTGGGGCGGGCCTCGTCCATCCACTTGAAGAAGCGCAGCGCATTGAAGCCCGGCGTGCAGAACACCTGCGAACCGGCCGACAGCGGCGCCAGCAGCCCGGCCAGCAGGCCGTGGATGTGGAACAGCGGCATGATGTTCAGGCCGCAGTCGGCCGGCGTGAACTGCAAGGTGGTGGCGATGTGCCGGGCCGACGCGCACAGATTGGCCACCGACAGCGGCACGCGCTTGGGCCGCGAGGTGGTGCCCGAGGTGTGCAGCACCATGGCCACGTCGCCGGCCTGGGCAGGGCCGGGCAGGGCGCAGGGCGCGGCGGGCAGCGGGCTCAGCGTGAACTGGCCGGCCGGCGCCCCTGCGGGCACCTGCAGCTCGATGACCAGCAGGCCCAGCTTGCGCGCCGCTGCCACGGCCGGCGAGGTGCTGCCCTGATCAACGATCAGCGCCTTGGCCTTCAGGTCGTCCAGATAGAACTCGAATTCGTCGGCGCGGTAGGCCGGGTTCAGCGGGCCGCTGGCCGTGGCGCTGGCGCAGGCCAGGAAGCAGGTGGCCATCTCGGGGCCGTTGGGCAGCACGATGGCCACCCGGTCGTTGCGGCCGATGCCCGCGGCGTTCAATGCGGCCGTGGTGTCGGCCACCAGCGCGCGCAGGCCGCGGTAGCTCAGCGCCGGGCGGCCCGGGGCGGTGATGGCGGTGGCGTCGTCGGCGCCGGTCTGCAGCAGTTCCTGGATGGTCATGGCGTGGTCTGGGCTGTACTGGCGCAGCGGGCCCCGGATGTGGACATCGGGGCCCGCGTCCGCCAGGAATTGAACGGGGGCATGGTCTGTGCGGATTCTTGCCCATGTGCGGCTGCCGATGGGTGCCGGATACTGCACAACTGCTTGAACGGCGGGCCAGCGTGGCGCGCCGGGCACATCGGGGTTTACGCATGAGTGACGAGTTGCCCAGCGGCCACAGCAGGGCCTTTCCGATTGCGCGCGCGCTGCTTGAAGGCTTCGACCGCCACTACCGCCTGTTCACCGAGACCAACCGCGCCGCCAAGGGCCGTTTTGAGCGCGCCGACTGGGCCGGCCAGCAGCAGGCCATGCGCGAGCGCATCGAGTTCTACGACCAGCGCGTGCAGGAAGCCAAGACCCGGCTGCTGACCGAGTTCGCCGCCGACACCCTGCCGATGGAGGTGTGGCAGCAGGTCAAGTTGCTGTACATCGGGCTGCTGATCGACCACCGCCAGCCCGAGCTGGCCGAGACCTTCTTCAACTCGGTCACCACGCACATCCTGCACCGGAGCTACTTCCACAACAGCTTCATCTTCGTGCGGCCGGCGATATCCACCTCCTACATCGAGCTCGACGAGGCGCTGGGCCCCACCACCTACCGCGTGTACTACCCCACAGTGGCCACCTGGCGCGACACCTGGGTGCAGCTGGTGCGCGATTTCGAACTGCAGGTGCCCTTCGAAGACCTGGAACGCGACGCCGACGACGTCGTGGCCGAACTGCAGCGGCGCCTGGGCGACCTGCAGCCGCGCGCCAACTTCCAGATCCAGGTGCTCAGCAAGCTGTTCTTCCGCAACAAGGGCGCCTATGTGGTCGGCGTGATCATCAACGGTTCGCAGCAGACGCCCATCGCGCTGCCGCTGCTGCACACGCCCGGCCACCAGCTGATGA
Organism: Betaproteobacteria bacterium; assembly: GCA_947453725.1. Lineage (GTDB taxonomy): Bacteria > Pseudomonadota > Gammaproteobacteria > Burkholderiales > Burkholderiaceae_C > Rubrivivax. Next base: position 4,770 of record CANGHH010000024.1, read on the forward strand.
TCGACACGGTGCTGCATACCGAAGACGACATGGAGATGCTGTTCAGCTATGCCCGCGCCTATTTCCTGGTGGACATGGCGGTGCCCAGCGCCTGTGTGCAGTTCCTGCGCATGCTGATGCCGCGCAAGCCGCGCGCCGAGCTCTACAGCGCGGTGGGCTTGCACAAGCAGGGCAAGAACACCTTCTACCGCGACCTGCTGGTGCACCTGCGCCACAGCAGCGACCGCTTCCGCATCGCGCCCGGCATCAAGGGCATGGTCATGCTGGTGTTCGACCTGCCGTCGTTTCCCTATGTGTTCAAGCTGATCAAGGACCGCTACCCGTCGCAGAAGAAGACCACGCGCGAGCAGATCAAGGGCAAGTACCTGCTGGTGAAGCGCCACGACCGCGTCGGCCGCATGGCCGACACGCTGGAGTACAGCAAGGTGGCGCTGCCGCTGTCGCGCTTCGAACCCGAACTGCTGGAGGAACTGCAGGCGTTCTGCCCCAGCCTGCTGGAATTCACCGGCAGCGGGCCGCAGCAGGAAGTGATCATCAGCCACGCCTACATCGAGCGCCGCATGATCCCCTTGAACCTGTTCCTGAAGGACGCGATGGCCGCCGGCGACGACGATGCCATCGAGCGCGCCACCATCGACTACGGCAACGCCATCAAGGACCTCGTGGCAGCCAACATCTTCCCCGGCGACATGATGTGGAAGAACTTCGGCCTGACCCGGCAGGGCAAGGTGGTCTTCTACGACTACGACGAAATCGAATACCTCAGCGACTGCAACTTCCGCAAGGTGCCCCGCCGCCAGGACGACGACGTCGAAAGGCCCGACGGCACCTGGTTCGACTTCGGCCCGAAAGACGTGTTCCCCGAGACCTTCGGCCCTTTCCTGCTGGGCAATGCCAAGGTGCGACAGGCCTTCCTGAAGCACCACGCCGACCTGCTGAACGCCGACTACTGGGCGCAGCACAAGCAGCGCATCCTGGCCGGGGCCATGCTGGACGTGTTCCCCTACGAAACGCAGCGCCGCTTCGTGAACCAGCGTGCGGCGGCTGTCCGGGCGCAGACGCTGACGTGAGCACCGATGGAGATCGGCCGGCAACCGGTGCCCTGGGCCGAATCTTCATCGGCGTCCAGACAACCGATCCCAGGCATCGATACCGACGATGATCAGGGCGCCCTCAAGCTGCCGTCCAACTCGGCGACGACGGGCTTCAGCGCTGCGGCCAACGCCCGTGACAGCGACTCGGCGAAAGACGCCGCCGTGCCCGCAAAGGCGATGCCGGCCGAACCTTCGCCGTCATAGTTGCGAGTGATCAGGTCCTGGCCGTCCCGGCTGAGTTGCAGGCGCAACGACACTTGGCCGGTGTAGCTCATGTACATGTCGCAGAAGACCTTGAGCACCTCACCCTTGACCACCGCGCCCGCCGCCTGCGGACCGCCCAGGGTCACGGCATAGCCGCTCTTCTCCAGTTCCAGCTTCACGGCCTGCGTTACCCAGTCGGTGACGCTGTTGTCGGCCAGCACATCGGCGGTGCGCATGCCGAAGCCATTGCGCATGGTGCCGATGGCGTTCTTGTCGGTGCGCTGATCGACGAAGGTGACCAGGGTGATGGCACCCTTGGCGGGGGCCGGCACAACGGCAGCCTGCGCCGCCGGCACCACGCCGGCATCGCCCTTGGGCGGGTAGAGCAAGGTGGCATTGCGCGTGCCGAAGGCGCAAGCGGTCAGCAAGGCGACCGCGACGCAGGCCCCCGACAAGCGCATGAAGCGCAGCATCCTGTCCATGAGGGTGTCCTTTCTGGGTGTTGAGCAGGAAAGACACCATCATCCTCACCGGGCCGGGGCGGTCCTTGCGCCCGATCAAGGCCGCGCGTCGAGGGTACGGGCCCATTGACGCTGGGCCCTGCACGAGGGGTATGACCGACCGCGGTGGCGTGCTGGTGTTGGTGCCGGCCCTGTGGAAGGTCCAGCCCAGGTGGAAGCTGACCTCGCCCAGCTCGAAGGCGCCCACCTCGAAGGGGAAACCGTGACGGGCCATGTTGTCGGTGATGCGCACCTCGCTGTCGTCGCTGATGCCCAGGTCGCGCAGGCGCGGTCGCAACTGATTGCGTGAACCCCGCCGACGCACGCTGGCCGTGGCACTCGGCCATCCAGACGTTGGGCGTGTTGGTGTCGACGGCCCGCAGGGCATCATTGGGAGCCGCCGCTGCGGCACCTGGGCGGCTGGCCGGCGACGGTTTCACCAGCGCGGCGGCAGCTTCTTCAGCAACACGATGCGTTCCCGCGTGACCTCGATGTAGCCGCCGCGTGCCAGGTCCTGCAGCAGCCGGTTGACCATCGCGCGCGAAGCGCCCAGGCGTTCGGCGATGCGGGCTTGGCTCATCGGACCCGGCACCACGCGCAGCCCCTGTTCGTCCATGGCCAAGGCCTCGAACAGGCCGACCAGCCGGCCGTAGACGTCCACCGACGCCAGCCGGGTCACGGTGTGGGTCAGCGTGCGCACGCGCTGCACCAGGCGCTGGATCATCTGCAGCGCGAGGTCCGGGCGCGAGGCCAGCACCTCGTCGACAGCGGTCCGCGGCACGCGCGTGAGCAGGGCGCGCGCCGTCACCTGCACGCTGGCCGAGCGCCGTTCGCCGCTGAGCATCAGTTCGCCGAAGAACTCGCCCGGCCCCAGCGTGTCCAGTTCCACCACGCGTCCGGCGTCGCCAGCCACCACGGCGCGCAAGGCACCGGTGTGAACGATGTACATGCAGTCGGCGACCTCGTTCTCGGTGACGACCGTGCTGCCGGGCTCCCAGGTCCGTGTTTCACCGCGCCGCGCCAGTTCGGTCAACAAAGCATCGGCTTGTTCCACCACCGCAGGGCCTCTCCTTCCTTCACCGGGCTGTCCAGCGCGCCCGGACGCATCCTGGGGCGACTGTACCGGGCAGGCGGGGGCCGATTCACTATTGAACGGCGGCACGCGGCCCCGGCGATACGGCCCGACCATGCGGGTGCCGGTCCACTTCGACTGATCTGGCGACCGGTCCCACCCTTCAGCAAGCAGGAGCCTTCATGGACGACATCACCGAAATGCGGCCCGCGCCGCGCCGCACGCCAACCGGCGTCCTGTGCTTGATGACCGTCATCGTGCTGGCCGGCAGCGGCTGGCTGCTGAGCGGCTTGCAAGACCAACCGCCAGCCATCGCGAGCAGCGCGTCGAGCCCGCCGCCGACGGTGACGGCCCTGGTCGCGCGTTGATGGCCTTCGACGTCGACACCCGATCGCCCCATCCAAGCCCACTTCGATACCGCTCAGCAAGGGAGAACGGACCATGAATACCAGCATCCGCAGCACCGCAGCCCGCCTCGCCCCGGCGCACCCCGACCACCATGGCGAAGTCCGCTGGATCCTGGCGGGCGCCGTCGCCATCGCCATCAGCGCGGCGGGCGTGATCGGACTCGTGCAGGCCAGCGCGCCGCCGGCCGCGCAGGGCCGCCCTGCCGTGAAGGCCGCCGGCGGCACGGCCCCCGACACCGGCGTGCCCGATGCCGCCAGGCGCCTGCAGAACGCGCCCGACGAAGCCCCTGCAGCGCCGACCTTCTGAGGCCGGCGGGCCGAACGCGATCAGGCCGGTCGCGCTGCCGACGGCGTGCCCGCCGCCCTGGCGCCAGCGATTGCCACCGCCCGGATGAACGGCCCATCAAGGCCTGGCGCGTGTTGCCCAAGGCACCACGGCTTGAGGCGTGTCAACGCCGGGCGCGCCCCGCGGCCGCCAAATGCGCAGGGCATGCGGCGCCCGTGCCGCTGGAGTCCCGTTGATGACGCCGCAATCCGAACCAAGGTCCTGGGTCGACACCGCCTGGCTGCGGCTGCCGGCGCTGCACTGAGGCCGCCTCGATGGCCAGCCGCCACCCCCACACCGGCCGCCCGCGCGCGCTGCACTCGGCGCTGGAATGGCGTGCGCTGGTCGAACTGGCGATGCTGCCCTTTTCGCTGCCGCTGCTGGCCCAAGCGCCCCGCGGCGACGGCCACGCCGTGCTGCTGCTGCCGGGCTTCATGGGCAGCGAACTGTCGATGATCGCGCTGGAACTCTTCCTGCGCCAACGCGGCTGGGCTGCCCAGACCTGGGGACTGGGTCGCAACGTCGGCTTCCACCCCCGCCACGCCGTCGCGCTGGAGCAGAAGGTCCGCCACCTGCACCACAGCACCGGGCGCAAGGTCAGCCTGGTCGGCTGGAGCCTGGGCGGCGTGTTTGCGCTCTACGGTGCGCACCAGGCACCGGAGTGCGTGCGCGGCATCGTCACGCTGGGCAGCCCGGTGACGGTGGATCCCGAGGGCAGTGCCTCACCGCCCTTCGTCAAGGCGATGTACCGCCTGATCGCGCACCCGATGGGGCCGTCGGCGCACGTGCTGCAGCCGCGTGCCAAGAAGCTGCGCGAACGCCGGTCGCTGCCGCTGCCGATGAGTTGCCTGTATTCGCTGGGCGACGGCGTGGTGCCGCCACAGGAAGCCACGGTCGAGGGCGACCCGGCCCTGCACGAGAACATCCGCGTGCCGGGCAGTCACATCGGGCTGGGCTTCAACGCCGTGGTGCTGTGGATCGTGGCCGACCGGCTGTCACAGCCCGAAGGGATCTGGCGGCGCTTCGAGCCCGCCGGGCTGCCGGGCTGGATCTACCGGCTGCTGACGCCGCCGGCGGGGTAGGCGCCGCGCCGGCACCTCATGCTCGGTGCGGGCCAGCAGTTCCAGGTAGCTGTCTCGCAGCGCCTGGGCGAAGGTCTGCGGATCGGGCATGAGCTCGCGGCACGAGGTCGGCGACACGACGATGCGGCCGTCGTAGGCGGTGACAGCGAAAACCAGGCCCATGCCGTCGGCAATCGGCAGCATGGCCGACAGGCAGGTCAGTCGCGCGCCGTGCAGGTACACCGGTTGCGCCGGCGCGGGCAGTTCTGTGATGGTGCAGGCCGGCGGCAGCAGGCCGGCCTCGTCCGGCGTGGCTGCCAGCTGGCCATGGATCCGGGACAGCCGCTGCAGCGGATCGTTCAGGTTCGTGCCCAGCCCGATCCGACGCGCCGCGGCGCCGCTGCCCCCCTCGGCGGCCCTGTCGGCCGGCACGATGGCCGACAGGTCGGCCTGCGGCAACTCGGCGTGGCCCTGCAAGTAGCGCCGCAGGCCGCCGGCGCACACCGCCAGCACGACCTCGGTGACCGTGGCGCCGGGCACCAGCGCCCGGATGCGCTCGACCTCGTCGCAGCGCAGGCGCCGCATGTCGAAGACCCGGTGCGGGGTGACCACGGCGTTGAAGCGTGTGGCCGCGGGAATCGGCTCGGCCTGCAGCAGATCACGCAGGAAGGCCGTGGCGGTGGGTGCTGCACGCTGCAGCGGCGCCAGCAGGCGCCGTGGCGAGCACAGGGTGTGCAGAGCCGCGCGGCCCAGCAGCCACAGCAGGCCCGGCGCCCTTTCGGCGAACCAGGGCTCGGGCGGTGGCGGTCTGGGCGGCCGCCGCGTCGTGTCGTGCAGCACCTCGACGAAGGCATTGCGGCTCTCGACGTCGATGGCCGCGTGGTGGATCTTGGTCAGCAGCGCGAAACTGCCCGGCGGCAGATCGTTGAAACGGTCCAGCCCCTCGACGACGTAGATCTCCCACAGCGGCCGCTGCGGGTCCAGCGCGCGTGCGTGGATGCGCGAAGCCTGGATGCAGAACTGGCGCCAGTCGCCGGGCTTGGGCAGCGCGATGTGGCGGACGTGGTGTTCGAGGTCGAAGAGCTCGTCCTCGACCCAGTAGGGTTCGTCCAGCCCCAGCGGCACTTGCATCAGCTTGCTCAGGAACACCGGGGAGCGGTGCAGCCGCGACTCGATGTGCGCCAGGATGGTCTTGAAGCGCAGCGTACCGCCCGGCACCGTGCCCTGGTCGTAGATCTGGACATAGGTGACATTGGCGTTCGCATGCGCCTGGTCGGCGTAGAGGAAGCTCGCCTCGTGCGCGCTCAGCTGGCTCATGGTCGGGCTCCGCCCTGTCGTGTGTTTCTGGCGCGCGGCGGCCGTGGCGGCGCCGCCGCCGGCGCAGCCCTCAGTTCGTCGAAGGCCTCGCGCAGCGCGGCCGACCGTTCGCCTGCATCGGGCACGGCGCAGCGCGCGGTCGCGAAGCCGAAGCCCATCGTGCCGGCATAGCGCATCACCGTGATGTTCAGGCCGAGGCCGTGCTCGACGATGGACAGCGGCCAGTAGTCCGTCATGCGCGCACTGGCGGCGTACAGGGGCTGCCGGGGGCCGGCGACGTTGGAGATGACGACGTTGGCCAGCGGCGGCATCACGGCGGCCCACCGCGAGCGGCCGTAGAGCTGCGCCAGCGCCTGCAGCAACCACGGCACGCCGAGCGTCGGGAAGTCCATCGGGATCACGCTGCGCACGCCCCGCGCCAGCGATTTCATCGCGCCAGCGGCATCGCGGATCGACAGCAGCCGACGCCGCGGGTCGGCGATGTTCGTGTGCAGGTTGACCAGGCTCAGCGTGGCCCGCGTGCGGAACTCGGTGTCGCCGGCTTCGCGCAGCGAAATCGGCATCGTCGCGATCAAGGCCTTGCGCGGGATGCCGCCGTGCCGCGCGAGGTAGCGCCGCAGCGTACCGCCGCACAGCGCCAGCACGATGTCGTCGAGCTTGGCGCCATGCCTTTCGGCCAGCGCGTGGTGGACCTGGACGTAGTGGGCCAACTGGCCCGAGGCCAGGCCGTCGATCACGGCCCTGCGCCACAGCGGGCGGCTGCGATCCAGCAAGGTCGAATGCAGCCGCCCGACGCAGTGCTCGAGCTGCGCCTGCGTGCCCGGCGCGGGCAGCGTCAAGTGTTGCAAGTGGTGCTTCCAGTCGATCGCGTCGTCGACGACCCAGGCCGGGTTGGCCAGCTGCAGCGGCAGGCTCGCGAGCTTGCGCGTCAGCACCGGCGCCAGCCGCAGACGCTGGCGCAGCGAGCGCCGCAGGTCCACGCAGAAGTGGGCCGCGCCGCCGGCTGGCGGGTCGAAGAGGTGCAGCGACGCCACGTGCATCGGCGTGTGCGCCGTCTCCAGGTGCAGGAACGCACCGTCCACACCGCTCAGGACCTTCATGCGCAAGCCCACCTTCGCCAAGCTGTCAGGCACCCTTCATAGCGCCTGAATCCGGCGCCGGCTTGCGCCAGGTCATGAGCTTGGCGCGCAGCGGGCGTGGGCGCAGAATGGTTTTCAAGACCCCGGGGCCCGAGATGAACCCCGCCGCCCGGCCTTCGCCCTGGAAGGTGCTGATCACCGGCGCCTCATCCGGCATCGGCGAAGCGCTGGCGCACTGCTTTGCGCGTGATGGCCACCGGCCGCTGCGGGTCGCGCGGGGTGAAGGGCGCCTGCTTGCACGGGCAGCCACCTTGCTTGCCGAATGCGGTTGCCGCGCCGATGCGCTGGCGGTGGACCTGGCCCGGGCGGATCGGTGCACCCCGGCAGGCGCCGTCGCGCGCTTTGACGGGCCGTTGCGCCGGCTCAATGCGCTGCGCGACAGGCAGCGGGTCAATGAGGCTTGGCGTTCGATCTGCGGCCCGTCGTGGGTTGCAGCAGTCTGGACCGACACGGAGGGCAGATCCATGCAAAAAGCTTGGCTGGACCATTACCCGGCAGGCATGCCGGCCGAAGTCAACTTGCGGGAATTCGCCTCGCTGACCGAGGTGCTGGAACGCAGTTGCCAGCGCTTCGGTGACAAGCCGGCGTTCACCAACATGGCCGCGACCTTCAGCTACGACGATCTCGACCGCGCCAGCCGCGATTTCGGCGCTTTCCTGCAGAAGGGGCTGCACCTGCGCAAGGGCGACCGGGTGGCGCTGATGATGCCCAACCTGCTGCAATACCCGGTGGCGCTGTTCGGCGCCCTGCGCGCCGGTCTGACGGTGGTCAACGTCAACCCGCAGTACACGGCGCCCGAGTTGGAGCACCAGCTGAAGGACGCCGGCGTTGCGGCCGTGGTGGTGCTGGAGAACTTCGCCCACACGCTGCAGCAGGTGCTGGATCGCAACCCCGATCTGCCGCTGGCGGTGATCACCACCGAGGTCGGCGACCTGCTGCCCGTGGTGCGCGAGTTGCTGACCAACCTCGTCGTCAAGCATGTCAAGCACCTGGTGCCCGCGTGGAAGATCGATGGCGCGATCAGCTTCCATGCCGCCCTGCGCGCCGGACGTGTGCAGACCCTGGACGCCGTGCCGCTGGCGCACGAAGACACGGCTTTCCTGCAGTACACGGGCGGCACCACCGGGGTGGCCAAGGGCGCTGTGCTGACGCACGGCAATATGGTGGCCAATCTGCAGCAGATGGCGGCCTGGCTGGCGAAGGACCTGCTGGACGGTGAGGAGACGCTGGTCTGTCCGCTGCCGCTCTATCACATCTATGCGCTGACCTCGAGCCTGGTCTTCCTGAAGAAGGGCGCGCACACCGTGCTGGTGACCAACCCGCGGGACATGCAGGCCTTCCTGCACGACCTGAAGAAATTCCCGTTCACCGCCATCATTGGCGTCAACACCCTGTACCGGGCGCTGCTGGACGAGCCCGGATTTGCCGATGTCGACACGCGCAGCCTGAAGCTGACCAGCGCTGGCGGCATGGCGGTGCAGCGCATCGTGGCCCAGCGATGGAAGAGCCGCACCGGCGTGCCGATCGTCGAGGGTTACGGCCTGACCGAGACGTCGCCGGTGGTGATCTCCAACCTCGTCGGCATCGCCGAATGGACTGGCAAGATCGGTATGCCCGTGCCGTCGACCCAGGCCGTCATCCTGGACGACGACGGCAGCGAGTTGCCGATCGGCGAGGTCGGCGAGATCTGCGTGCGCGGCCCGCAGGTGATGGCCGGCTACTGGAACCGCCCCGATGAGACAGCGCGGGTGTTCACCGAAGGCGGCTGGCTGCGCACCGGCGACATGGGCCTCGTCGACGAACAAGGCTGCTTCCAGATCACCGACCGCAAGAAGGACATGATCGTGGTTTCGGGCTTCAAGGTCTTTCCGAACCAGATCGAGGACGCGGTGGCGCTGCACCCGGGCGTGGCCGAGGTGGCCGCCATCGGCGTGGCCGATGAGCGTTCGGGCGAGGTGGTCAAGATCGTCGTCGTTCGCAAGGACGAGTCCTTGACCGAGGCGTCGCTGCTGGCGCATTGCCGTCAGCACCTGACCGGCTACAAGATGCCCAGGATCGTCGAGTTCTCGCTCGAACCGCTGCCGAAGACCAACCTGGGCAAGATCCTGCGTCGGCAATTGCGCGCCGCAAGACCCGGCTGACTGCGGGGCTCAACCGACTGCCCGCGACCCTGCCAGCACCCGGAAATCAGGGCGCGCGCAGGCTCTGCAGGATCGTCACGGCAGGCGCCTGGTTGCCCCAGGACTGGCGGATGTAGGTCAGGACATCGGCCCGTTGTTGCGCGTCCAGCTCGGATGGCGGCATCCCGTAAGGGCGCGGGTTGCGGCCGGTGGCCGGTGCAAAGCCGCCGTGGCGGACGACCTGCAGCGCGTTGTCGGGCTGCTCCAGCGTGACGCTGGGGTTGCCGGCCAGCGCCGGGTAGATGCCGGCGGCGCCTTCGCCCTGCCGGCCGTGGCATTCGGCGCACCGGTCGCCGTACAGGACCGCCCCGCGTTCGCGCTGGGCCCCATTGGCGGCTTCCGCGGCTTCGGCGCCTGCGGGTTGGCGGGACGGTGCCGGCTGCGCCGGCAGGCTCAGCAGGTAGGTCGCGATCGCTTCGAGGTCCTGTTCAGACGCATGCTGGGTGCTGCCGACCACCACCTCGGCCATCGGCCCGCTGGCCACGCCGCGCGACGACAGTCCGCTGCGCAACAGGTCCACCAGGTCCTGCTGCTGGCGGGCCGCTGGCACGCCGGCCAGCGGTGCCAGGCTGGGTGCAAACCAGGGCTGCATCGGCAGCGCGCCGCCGGCCAGTTGCTCGGCCTGCCGGGTGGCGCCCAGCGCGTTGCGCGGCGCGTGGCAGGCGGCGCAATGGCCCAGCCCGCGCACCAGGTAGGCGCCGCGCTGCCAGGCGGCCGTTGCACCCGAGGGCGGCAAAGCGGCCGCTTCGGCGGGGTCCGCAGGCCGGAAATACAGCGCCCGCCACACCGCCAGCGCGGCCTGGGTGTTGAAGGGAAAGCGCAAGCCGCTGGCCGGCGCGGCCTGCACCACCGGCGGCAGGCTGCGCAGGAAGGCGTAGAGCGCGTCGCTGTCAGCGCGGCTCACGCGCGTGAATTCGGTGTACGGAAAGGCCGGCGCCAGGCGCCGCCCGTCGCGCGAACGGCCGTGGTGCAGGGCCTGCCAGAAGTCGTCGGCGCTCCAGGCGCCCAGGCCGCTGCCGGGGTCGGGCGTCAGGTTGCCGGCGTAGACCGTGCCGAAGGGCGTGGGCAGTCCGCGGCCCCCGGCGTAGGCCACGCCGCCACGCGCCGTGTGGCAGCTGGCACAGTTGCCCAGACGGGCCAGGTAGGCGCCGCGGGCCCGCGCATCGGCATCAGCGGCATCCGTGGCCGTTGCCGACCGCAGCCGGTCAGTCGCTCGGTCAGAGACCCGGTCGGATGCCCGGTCCGGGGCGCGGTCGATCCAGGCCACGGCGGCCGCCGCCAGCAGCAAGCCGCCGACCAGCCCGAGGGCTGCGGCGCGCAGCCCTGGTCTGCGCCTGGCCGCGAAGGCGTCGGCAGCCTGCCTCATGGCTGGGTGCTGCCGCAGGCCAGCGGCAGGGCCGCGGGCAGGCCGGCCGCCGGCCCGCTGTCGGCGGGCAGGGCTTGGGCAGCCAGCCAGTCGGCGACGGCCGCGATCTCCGTCGGCTGCAGGCGCTGCGCCAGCGCGGCCATGCAATCGGGCGCCCGGGCCTGCCGCAGGTGCTGCCGCCAGGCGCCGAGCTGGCCGACCAGGTAGTCGCGCGGCAGGCCCAGCAGGCCGGGGATGGCCGGCGCCACGCCCGTCATCGCCGCGCCGTGGCAGCTGACGCAGGCCGGCAGTTCGCGGCCGGCGTCGCCCTGCTGCACCAGGCGCTGCCCCAGCGCGCGCGACGCAGCGCTGCCGGAGCCGGGCGACGGCGCGGGGTAGTTGACCTGCTGCGCGGCAAAGTGGCCGGCCAGTTCCCCCACGTAATCGTCGGGCAGGTTGACCAGCAGCCGGGCCATGCCGTCGTGCGGGCGTCGGCCGTCGCGGAAGGCCAGCAGCTGGGCGCGCAGGTAGCCGGCGGGCTTGCCGGCGATGCGCGGGGTGTAACCCTGTGGCGTGGCGCGGCCCTGCGGCCCGTGGCAGCCCGTGCAGGCCTTGGCGCGCTGGGCCAGCGTGTCGGGCACCTGCAGCGGCACCGGCAGCGGCGCCGCTGCCGCGCTGTCGGCCAGGCCTGGCAGCAGCCCCAGCGCGGCGGCCAGGGCGATCGCCGGCACGACCCGGCGCAGCGCCTGCCGCCGGGCCTGCAGCGCGCCGACGGCCCGCTCGGCGGCCTGCACCGCGCCTTCGAGGTAGCCGGGAAAGTCCGGCGCGAACTCGCTGCCCGCCAGGTGGACGTGGTCGCACCAGGGCGCCGGCAGGACGGTGGACAGCAGCGCCGGGTGGACCGAGTCCGGCTGCGCGTCGGCGGCGGTGGCGGTGGCGGCCTCGTCCGCCCAGTCTTGCAGGTGCACCGACTGCGGCGTCAGCGCCGCGGGGCCGAAGAGTCGGGCCAACTGCGTCAGGGCGGCATCGACCAGGGCCTGGCGCCCCAGCCGCCGGCGCCCGGCGGCCGTCAAGCCGACGAAGCCGAACAGCGCCGCCTGCCGGCCGTCGGCGGCGCTGGCGTCGTGGACTTCTGCCAAGGGTCCGGCCTGGCTGACGGCACTGCCCGACAGGCCGGCTGCGCGCCAGAACGCGCTGGGGTAGATCGCCAGCAGCTTGGCGTGGCCGGCCATCCAGGTGGGCGCGTCGGCCCAGCCCTGCGACAGCCCGGCCGGCAGCACCGGTGACCAGCGCAGCGTCGAGGCCAGCAGCCGCGGCGGCAGGGCCAGGATCACCGCCGAGGCCGCCAGGGTTCCGGCCTGGCCGCCCTGCTCGAATTCGACAGCGATCGGGCTGTCCGGGCCACCTGGCTCGGCCGCGCCGGCAGCCAGGCCGTGCACGCGGGTGCCCAGCAGCACCGGCGTGCGCAGCAGCCGTGCGCGCAGCGCGTCGGTCAGGCTGGCGGTGCCGCCGCCGACGCGCATCGAGGGCGGCTGCTGCGTGTAGCCGGTGGCGTGCCGGCGAACGGCCTGCGACGGCAGCTCGACCAGGACCGCGCCGGGGCCCTGCTGCTCGAACAGCGGCAGGTCGAGCGCGCCCAGCCAGGCGGCCAGGCGGTGGTTGACTTCGGGCCAGACCCAGGCCGGGCCGAGGTCGTAGCGGTGCTGGCCGCCTGCCGCCGCCTGACCGAGGACGCGCCCGCCGACCCGCTCGCGGGCCTCCAGCAACACGGCGTCCAGGCCCAGCCGCTCCAGCAGGTTGGCCGCCACCAGCCCCGACAAGCCCGCGCCGACGACGACGACCGGTGCCGGCTGCGGTGCCGCTGTCGGTTCGCTGGCCGCTGGTTGGTGCAAAGGCTGGTGCAAGGTCATGGCGCTGACCTTACCAGCGACCGCGGGCCTGGCCCTGCCGGCGGTGCTGTCTCAATCGCCCGGGTGGTAACGGCGCTCCAGGTTCTTCTCGACCTCGTCGCGGTAGAACCAGACGTCCTTGAACTCGCCGCGGCTGTAGAGCCCGACCTGGTCGCTGAAGTGCGGCGACTTGGGGTCGCCGCTCTGGCCGCCGACCAGGATGCTGCGGGCGCGGATGCGCGGCCCGAATTCGACCACCGCGACGAAGCTGTTGCCGACCTCGCCGTACAGGCGCCGGGTCCCTCGCGCCCGGCCCATGCCGAACGAGGCCAGCGAGCCGAAGGTGCCCGAGGCGTAGGCAATCGGCGTGCTGGGCTGGGCGTCGTCGAAGGGCTGCACGATGTCGCCGGTCAGGCGCTGGAAGCGGTTGATCTCGCCCCAGGCGGTCTGCCAGCTGCCGAAGTCGGCGCTCAGACGGGCCACCGCGGCCGTCAGGCTGTCCAGCATCAGCGCCGGGCTGGCGTGGCTGGCGAGGTAATCCATCGCGCCCAAGCCGGCGGCCCGGGCTTCCTTCAGGCTGCGTTCGCGCATTTCCTGGTACCAGAAGATGGCCAGCGAGGTCGGCACCGAGTCCAGCGCATAGCGCAGGTTCCAGCCGCGCAAGGCGGCGACCGGGGCCTGCAGCGCCGCCCGGGCCGGGCTGTCGGGCGCTGCGTCGTAGGCCGCGAGCAGGCGCGGCAGCAGCGGCTCGAAGGCCGTGAGCTGGGTGTCGTAGGCGCTGGCGATCAGCTTGTCGAGCGTGAAGTCGCGCTGGTCCTGCAGCACGCGCACGGCGTGCACGCCGCGCGCGTTTTCGCCGGCGTTCCACATGTAGGCCGGGTAGTCCTCGCGGCGCGGGCTCTGCGCCCCGGCGGCCGAGAAGGGCCAGTTGTTGGTGTTCTGCAGCCAGCCGTTGGCGGGGTCGTGCAGCTGGATGATGTCCTTCACCGCGTGCAGGCCCTGCCAGTCGGTGGCCGGGTTGCTGCCGTCGACCGGCTTGGTGAAATCGAAGCGCGGGTCGCGCACCGGGATGAAGTTGCCCTGGTAGTAGGCGATGTGGCCGTCGGCGTCGGCGTAGACCGTGTTGTTCGACGAATTGGTGCGCAGCTCGAGCACCCGCCGGAAAGCGGCCTGGTTGCGCGCCTTGGTCCGCAGGTAGGACTGCATCAGCGCCTTCACCGGCTCGTGCATCAGGCGCACCGCGACCCAGCGCGGGCTGCCGTCGGCCGAGGCCTCGCGCACGATGGGCCCGTGCGCGCTGCGCCAGGTGGTCAGCGTGCGGCTGGCCATCCCGGCGTCGGTCTTGTAGCGCAGCGTCACCGGCCGCGTCTGCAGCGGCCGCGTGCCGGCGCCGTAGCGGGTGCGCCCCGCGCCTTTCTCGGCGACCGCGCCGGCCGCGCCGTCAAGCCCTTCGACGGTCTCCAGGTACTCGTCGATGGCGTCGCCGCCGCCCGAGGTGTGCATCCAGCCCAGTCTGTCGTTGAAGCCCTGGTAGATGAAGAACTGGCCCCAGGTGACGGCGCCGTAGGCGTTCAGGCCTTCCTCGCTGACCACCTGCATCTCCGAGCGGAAGTAGAAGGAGGTGTGCGGGTTGATCAGCAGCAGTGCGTGGCCGTTGGCGCTGAGCGCTGGCGCGATGGCAAAGCCGTTCGAACCGCGCGGCTCGGGTTCGGGCGAGGCGGCCGCCAGCCGTGCGTCGGCAGCCAGCGCGGCGGCCGTGCGCGGCGACGCCGGCAGGCCGCCGCGCGGCCCGTAGAAGGCCTCGAGCCCGCGCAGGTCGATCGACTCGATGTCGCCGCCGATGCTGCCCTCGGTGAAGCTCAACGCCATCCACGGCTCGAAGCGCGTCAGCACCCGCGGCTTCACGGCGGGGTGGCTGTGCAGGTAGAAGTTCAGGCCGTCGGCGTAGGCGTTCATCAGCTTCTTCAGCCAGGCCGGGCTGGCCCGGTAGCGGGCCTGCAGGTCGGCCGCGTCAATGAACAGTTTCATGCGCAGGTCGCTGTAGACGGCCTTTTCGCCCTCGGCCTCGGCCAGCCGGCCCATCGCGTTGAGGTAGTTGACCTCGATGCGATTGAAGTCGTCCTCGGCCTGCGCGAAGAGCATGCCGAAGACGGCGTCGGCGTCGGTCTTGCCGTAGATGTGCGGCACGCCCCAGCGGTCGCGCAGGATGGTCACGCGCCGGGCCTGAGCCTGCCAGCGCGCAATTTCGGCTCCGCTGGGGGCTGCGGCTGGCGCCGCGGCGGTCCCCGCGGCGGCGGACGGTGCCGACCAGGCGGCCGATGAGAGCGCGATGGCGCTGGCGAGCAGCCCGATCAGCGGGCGGCGGCGTGGGGAGGCGGTCATCGTTGGGGGTCCTGGTGGCTGGCGGGTGTGGTGGCTTGCGATGCTAGGGCGATCCGGTCCGGACTGGTGCGCGCTGGTGCGCGCACAGCCGGTACGGGCCGGCGCAAGCAGGTGCCGGGCCAAGCCGCTGCGGCGACCGACCCAAAGTCATCAGAATCGCAGCCGTCCCCCACTGGAGTGCACCGCCGATGACCCCGAACCCCTTGCGCCTGCCCGACAGGCTGGTCGCCGCCGCCGTCCCCTGGATCTTGGCGCTGCTGCCGGCGCTGGCCGCCGCTGCACCGCCCGTTTCGCCGCCGTCAGCCCCGACGCTGCTGCGCCCGGCGCAGGTCTGGACCGCCGACGACCAGCAGTTGCACCGCGGCTGGCAGGTTCTGGTGCAGGGCGAACGCGTGGCGGCGGTCGGCCCGGTCGGCAGCTTCGAGGTGCCGAAGGAAGCGCAAACGGTCGATCTGCCCGAGCTGACGCTGCTGCCGGGCCTGATCGACCTGCACGCGCACCTGTTCCTGCACCCGTACAACGAAACGTCGTGGAACGACCAGGTGCTGAAGGAGCCGGTGGCCCTGCGCACGCTGCGCGCCGGTGTGCAGGCCCGCGAGACCCTGCTGGCCGGCTTCACGACCCTGCGCGATCTGGGCACCGAGGGCGCCGACTACGCCGACGTCGGGCTCAAGCGAGCCATCGACGAGGGCCTGATACCCGGCCCGCGCCTGTTCGTCGCCACGCGGGCCATCGTGGCCACCGGCACCTACGGACCCGGACCGCGCGGCTTCCGCCCCGACATCTGCTGCCTGCCGCAAGGCGCCGAGGAGGTCAGCGGCGTCGCCGACGTCATCCGCGCGGTGCGCGAGCAGGCCGGTCGTGGCGCCGACTGGATCAAGGTCTACGCCGACTACGGCTGGGGCCCGACCGGCGAGGCCCGGCCGACCTTCAGCGAGGCCGAGCTGCTGGCACTGGTCGAGACCGCCCACGCCTCGGGCCGCCCGGTGTCGGCCCATGCCGGCACGGCCGAGGGCATGCGCCGCGCCATTCTGGCCGGTGTCGACACCATCGAGCACGGCTACGGTGGCACCCCCGAGGTGTTCCAGCTGATGGCTCAGCGCGGTGTGGCCCTGCTGCCGACGCTGACCGCATCGGTGGCGATCTCCGAGTACGCCCGCCAGTACGTCGATGGCCAGACGCCGCCCGCGCCGCCGTCGCCGCGCATGCTGCAGTCGGCGACCGCCTTCAAGGCCGCGCTGGCGGCCCAGGTCGTGATCGGCAACGGCAGCGACGTCGGCGTCTTCAGCCACGGCAGCAACCACCGCGAACTGGAGTGGATGGTCCGCCTCGGCATGACGCCGCTGCAGGCGCTGCAGGCCGCCACCGCGGTCAGCGCGCGCATCCTGCGCCAGGAGGGCCAGCTGGGCGTGATCCGCCCGGGCGCCTACGCCGACCTGATCGCCGTCCCCGGCAACCCGCTGCTCGATACCGCGGCGCTGCGCCGGGTGGCCTTCGTGATGAAGTCGGGCCGGGTCTACAAGGCCGCCCGCTAGGTCTGCGGCCGACGAGGGCGGCCGTCAAGCCAGCGCCCGCATCGTGCGCAGCCGCCAGCCGGTGACCCGAAACAGACCCGCAAGAAGGCCAAACGGCCAGCTTCAACTTTGGGTTTTTGCCAGGCCCGCACCGCCGGAGGATGCGCCGCAGGCGCTCACGCTGGCGCCTTAAGGTGGACTTAACGGGGGTGTGTCATGCTCACCCAACCATGTTGCCGCACCCTGCCAAAGCGAATGTCTCGGCACTGATCGCCTTGATGAGGCGCTACCGGCATGCCGAGGCGTTGCAGCAGAGCGAAGCTGTCGGCCTGGATGTCGCCGGCGCAGCCGATGCGGCTGAACGCGCCGCCCTTGGCGACTGCCGAAGTCTGGCGCGTTGGTATTTGGCCGGCATGGAAGGGCGCATCCAGGACGGCTTGACCGAAGCGATCGCCGCCGTCTCCAGGCTCACCGACGCCGGCTGGCGCGATGAATTGGGCTTCGCCTACGGCAGCATCGGTTTCGCGCTCGGACTGTCGGCCGACTTCGAGAATGGCCTGCAGTGGCTGGAGCAGTCGATCCAGGACGCCCAGCGTCGCGGCGACCTGGCGCAACTGGCGGGTTCGCTGTCGCACAAGGGCGCTGTCCTGGCCTTCGCCGATGAGCTGGAGCCGGCTTTCGATTGCTTCACGCGGGCTCTGGAGGTCGCGGGGCCCGAGCCCTCGGTGCCGCGCACCAAGGCCCTCAACAACCTCGCCTACACGCTGCTCGCGCGGGCCGCCCAGCCCGGGCACACGGACGATGAACGCGATCAACTGGCCCGGCAAGCGCTCGCCCGGGCCGAAATGGCCCTGGCCGAGTTGGCCGGGGTTCCTGCCGCGGCCCGCTGGCGCAGCTGGGCGCTGTCCAACCAGGCGGCCGCCCTGGCCCTGCTGGGTCGCAAGGACGAGGCATTGCTGTGCTTCCAGGCGGGGCTGTCCCTGGGCAAGTCCAACCCCCGCGTGCACCTGGAATTGCTGGTGGGTTGCGCGGCGCTGCTGCTCGAGAAGGGCGTCCGGGTGGAGGCCGGAAAACTGCTCGATGAGGCGGCGCAGGATGCGGGGGCCGGTGCGCCGGCCGACGCAACCGCCGATCGCCTGATCGAGTTGCAGATCCAATTGGCCGTCCTGAACGGCCGCAGCGACGAGGCGCTGAAGCTGTCGAACCGGCGCTTCGAGCGATCGAAGGATCGCTACCGGTCCCGCCTGCGCACGGTGCGCCGGCACGCCGAACTCTTCGCCAACCTGGAGCGTTCGCGGCGCGCCAACGCCCAGGCTTTCAAGCGCATCAGGGACCTGGACGAGCGCCAGACGGCCTTGCAGCAGCAGGCGCATTTCTGGCGCAGCGAGGCGATGCGCGACCCGCTGACCGGGGTGCTGAACCGACGCGGTCTCGACCAGTCGGCGGCGCCTCTGCTGGTGCCCGAGCGCCCTGTTGGCCTGGCCTTGATCGACATCGACCATTTCAAGGTCGTCAACGACCGCCACGGGCATGCGGTGGGCGACCGGGTGCTCGCCGAAACCGCCTTGCTGCTGTCGAGTGTCGCCCGCAGCGGCTACCTGCTGGCCCGCCTGGGTGGCGAGGAGTTCTGCCTGTTGTTCGAGCCCCTGGGCGCCCGTTACGCCGACCTGATGGGCGAGTGGGCGCGCTCGACGATCGCCTTGCACCCCTGGGAACGGGTGGCCCCGGGTCTGGATGTGACCGTCTCCGTCGGCATCACGACGGGCACCGGCGACGACAAGCTGCAGGACCTCTTGGCCCGGGCTGACCTGGCGCTGTACGCCGCCAAGGCCGCTGGGCGCAACTGCGTGCGCTGACACTTCCTGCGCCATGCTGGCCCGGCGGGCCCCGGGTCGGGGCAGCGCCCTTTGTGGCTGGCGCGCGCCGCTACACCGGAACAGCGAGCCCGCAGCAGGGAGCCGCGCCTGACCCGCGTTCACGGCGGGGGCTAGGCCCGCCAGGCCAGCAGGCGCAGCACGGCGTCGGGCACCGCGCGGCTGAGGCCGTCGCAGACCTCGGGGTCGTCGAGTTCGTCTTCGTCACGGTCGGCGTCTTCGCTCGACGCTGTCGGCGTGTCGGCCAGGCCGCCGCCCAGCACCAGCAGCGGCGCCAGCGCCGGACCCAGCGCCGGGTCGTCCCAGGCGGCTTCCCAGGCCGAGGGCAGCAGGTCCACGGCCTGCAGGAAGCCGGTGCACCAGTCGCGGGCGTCGGCCCATTCCTGCGCGCCCTGTTCGGCCACGCTGAAGATCGGCTCCCAGTCCTGTTGCGACTGCAGCAACTGGTGGTGGATGTGCCGCAGGTGGCGCAGCACCAGCACCACCGTGGCCTTGCGCTGGCGCTTGCTGGCGAAGGGCGGCGCTGCGTCGTTGCCGCCAGGGCCGTCGCCGCCCCAGACCAGCGGCAGCCACTCGGCCGTCGGCAGCTGTTTCAGCAGGTCGCTCGGGCCGACGAGCAGCGCGGTCAGGTAGCCGTCCAGGCCGTCCAGGCTCATCACGCCGTCGGCGGGCAGGGTCTGCAGCAGGCTGTCGAGGTGGCCGAGTTCGTCGCCGGTCAGCGGGGTCACAGCGGATGCGGGGTCGTAATCGGGGTAGTCCACGGCGGGGCCTTGGTAGCGGCTGGGGTGGGGAGTGTCGCCCAGGCGGCGGCGGGCCCGCCGCCGCTTACGATCGGTGCCCCGGTCGCCGTGGCCGGGACCACCGCAGGAGCCTTGCGCCGATGATCGACAAGATCGTTCCCGACTTTGAAGCCGCGCTGGCCGGTGTGCCCGATGGCGCGACCGTGATGATCGGCGGCTTCGGCACCGCCGGCCTGCCCAACGAACTGGTCGAGGCGCTGATCGCCCAGGGTGCGCGCGAACTGACGGTCATCAACAACAACGCCGGCAACGGCGAACACGGGCTGGCCAGGCTGCTGGCGCTGGGCCGGGTGCGCAAGGTCGTCTGCAGCTTTCCGCGCCAGGCTGACAGCCACCACTTCGACCGCCTCTACCGCGCCGGCCAGGTCGAGCTGGAACTGGTGCCGCAGGGCACGCTGTCCGAGCGCATCCGCGCCGCCGGCGCCGGCATCGGCGGCTTCTTCACCCCCACCAGCCACGGCACCGACCTGGCCAAGGGCAAGGAGGTGCGCGAGATCGATGGCCGCATGCACGTTTTTGAGCGCCCGCTGCACGCCGACGTGGCGCTGATCAAGGCCGAGCGCGGCGACCGCTGGGGCAACCTGACCTACCGCATGACGGCGCGCAACTTCGGGCCGTCGATGGCGATGGCCGCCAAGCTGACCATCGCCAGCGTTCACGAGGTGGTGGCGCTCGGTGAACTCGACCCCGAAGCCATCGTCACGCCCGGCATCTTCGTGCAGCGGGTGCTGCAGATCGCCCGCGCGGCCACGCTCGGCGGCGGCTTCAAGACCGCGCCTGCGGGCGCATCGGCATGAAGCGCTGGACGCGTGACGAGATGGCGCGCCGCGTGGCGCGCGACATCCCCGAAGGCGCGGTCGTCAACCTGGGCATCGGCCTGCCGACGCTGGTCGCCAACCACCTGCCGCTGCCCGGTGCCGCTGACTACCGCGAGGTCATGATTCACAGCGAGAACGGGGTGCTCGGCGTCGGCCCGGCGCCGCCGCCGGGCGAAGAGGATTACGACCTGGTCAACGCCGGCAAGCAGCCGGTGACGCTGCTGCCCGGTGGCAGCTTCTTCCACCACACCGACAGCTTCGCGATGATGCGCGGCGGCCACCTCGACATCTGCGTGCTCGGCGCGTTTCAAGTCTCCGGCGGCGGCGATCTGGCCAACTGGCATACCGGCGCGCCCGACGCGATCCCGGCGGTCGGCGGCGCGATGGACCTGGCCATCGGCGCGAAGAAGACCTTCGTGATGATGGAACACTGCACCAAGTCCGGCGAGGCCAAGATCGTCGCCGCCTGCAGCTACCCGCTGACCGGCGTGGCCTGCGTCAGCCGCATCTACACCGACCTGGCGGTGCTCGACATCACGCCGGCTGGCCTGCAGGTGCTGGAGATGGCCGACGGCCTGTCCTTCGCTGAGCTGCAGGCCGCGACCGCCGTTGCGCTGCTTCCCCTGAACCCCTGAACCCCAGCTTGCCGCTGCACCCGCCATGAGCACACACGCCTACATCTGCGACGCCACCCGCACCCCCTTCGGCCGCTACGGCGGCGCCCTGTCCTCGGTGCGCACCGACGACCTCGGCGCGCTGCCGATCAAGGCGCTGATGGCGCGCAACCCGACGGTCGACTGGGACGCCGTCAGCGACGTCATCTACGGCTGCGCCAACCAGGCCGGCGAGGACAACCGCAACGTCGCCCGCATGGCCGCCTTGCTGGCGGGGCTGCCGGTCGGTGTGCCCGGCTCGACGGTCAACCGCCTGTGCGGGTCGGGTCTGGACGCGCTCGGCACGGCGGCGCGCGCGATCAAGTCGGGCGAGGCGCAACTGATGATCGCCGGCGGCGTCGAAAGCATGAGCCGCGCGCCTTTCGTGATGCCCAAGGCCGAGACCGCATTCTCGCGCAACAACGCGGTCTACGACACCACCATCGGCTGGCGCTTCGTCAACAAGCTGATGAAGGCGATGCACGGCGTCGACTCGATGCCCGAGACCGCCGAGAACGTGGCCACCGATTTCGGCATCGAACGCGAGGCCCAGGACCGCATGGCGCTGGCCAGCCAGACCAAGGCGCTGGCGGCGCAGCAGAGCGGCTTCTTCGACAGCGAGATCACGCCGGTGACGCTGGCGCAGAAGAAGGGCGACGCCCTCGTCGTCAGCCGCGACGAGCACCCGCGTGCCACCTCGCTGGAAGCGCTGGCCAAGCTGAAGGGCGTGGTGCGCCCCGACGGCAGCGTGACCGCCGGCAACGCCAGCGGCGTCAACGACGGCGCCTGCGCCTTGCTGCTGGCCAGCGAGGCCGCAGCGGCCCGCCACGGCCTGACACCGCGGGCGCGCATCGTCGGCATGGCCACCGCTGGCGTGGCGCCGCGCATCATGGGTTTCGGCCCGGCCCCGGCCACCCGCAAGGTGCTGGCGCTGACCGGCATCAGCCTGGCGCAGCTCGACGTGATCGAGCTCAACGAGGCTTTCGCCGCGCAAGGCCTGGCGGTGCTGCGCGACCTGGGGCTGGCCGATGACGACGCCCGCGTCAACCCCAACGGCGGCGCCATCGCGTTGGGCCACCCGCTGGGCGCCAGCGGCGCGCGGCTGGCGACGACGGCCGTCAACCAGCTGCACCGCATCAAAGGCCGCTACGCGCTGTGCACCATGTGCATCGGCGTGGGGCAGGGCATCGCGATGGTCATCGAGCGGGTCTGAGGCCGGGGAATCGCGATGAGATCACCGCTGGCCCTGCTCCTTGTCTGCCTGGCGCTGTGGGCGCATCCCGGCGCGTCGGCGCAGACCCTGCGCTGGGCCAGCCAGGGCGATTCGCTGACGATGGACCCGCACGCCCAGAACGAGGGCGTGACCAACAACCTCAACGGCCAGGTCTACGAACGGCTGGTGCAGCGCGACCGCCAGTTGGCGATCACGCCGAGCCTGGCCGTCAGCTGGCAGCAGACCAGCCCGCTGGTCTGGCGCTTCAAGCTGCGGCCCGGCGTGAAGTTCCACGACGGCACGGCGCTCACCGCCGACGACGTGGTGTTCTCGATCCTGCGGGCGCAGCTGCCGACCTCGAACTTCAACGTCTACGCCGTCGCGCTGGGCGTGCCGGTGGCCGTCGACAAGACGACCGTCGAATTCCGCCTGGCGCGCTACAACCCGGTCTTCCTGCAGCACCTGGACACCATCTCGATCATGAGCCGCGCCTGGTGCGAACTGCACAAGGTGACGCGCCCGCTGGACCTGAAGAACAAGGAAGAAAGCCACGCCGCCTTCAACGCCAACGGCACCGGCCCCTACCTGCTGGCCAGCCGGCAGCCGGGCATCAAGACGACTTTCAAGCGCAACCCGCAGTGGTGGGGCGCCTGGCAGGGCAATGTGCAGGCCATCGAGTACACCCCGATCGCCAACGACGCCACGCGGCTGGCCGCGCTGGTTTCGGGGCAGATCGACTTCGTGCTCGACCCGGCGCCGCGCGACGTGCCGCGGCTGCGCAACACGGCGGGCGTGAAGGTGCTGGAAGCCCCCGAGAACCGCGTCCTCTTCATCGGCATGGACCAGCAGCGCGACTCGCTGCTCTACGGCAGCCTGAAGGACCGCAACCCCTTCAAGGACGCCCGCGTGCGGCGCGCGCTCTACCAGGCCATCGACATCGAGACCATCAAGAGCAAGCTGATGAACGGGCTGAGCGCGCCCACCGGCAACCTGCTGGCCAGCCCGCTGGGCAGCTACAGCGACCCGGCCTTCGAGGTGCGACTGCCCTTCGACCTGCCGCGGGCCCGCGCGCTGATGGCCGAAGCCGGTTACGCCGACGGCTTCGAAGTGACGATCGACTGCCCCAACAACCGCTACATCAACGACGAGGAAATCTGCGTGGCACTGGCCGCGATGTGGTCGCAGATCAAGGTCAAGCTGAAGGTCAATGCGCAGCCGCGCGCGCTGTGGTTTCCGAAGATGGAAAAGTTCGACACCAGCCTGTACCTGCTGGGCTGGGGCGGCCCCATCACCGACGCCGAGACCACGTTCACGCCGGTCCTGCGGGCACCGGCCGAGAACGGCGTCGGCCTGTACAACTGGGGCCGCGTGAAGAACGACAAGTTCGAGCAGCTGGCCATCGCATCGAGCCAGGAAGCCGACCCGAAAAAGCGCGAGGCCCTGGTCAAGGCGGCGCTGCACGAGTACCAGGCCCAGACCCACCTGATCCCCTTGCACCGCCAGCTGATTCCATGGGCCATGCGCAGCACCGTCGATGTGGTGCCCCGCGCCGACAACTGGCTCGAAGTGCCCTGGGTCAACCTGCGCTGAAGTAGGGCTTCAGCGTGTCGCGCGGCGGCGAACGGCTTCGATGTAGGCGGGCCCGTCGGGCGGCAGGCCGCTGCGCTGCGAGGTCCAGATCATCTCGCCCAGGCATTCCATCACCTCGTGGTGGGCCTTGTGCAGCGAGTTGCGGCGCGCGGCCAGCAATTCGACCGCCTGGCGGATGCCGGTCGGCTGGTCGATGGCCACCTGCTCGTGGATCGACAGGTGCATCGACAGGTGCAGGAAGGGGTTGGTGCGGCCTTCCTCCACCGTGTAGACGGCAGCCTGCGCGGCCGGCTCGTCGGCCAGGTCGGCGTCGTACTCGGGGTGCTGGGTGATCCAGCTGGCGGCGATGGCTTCCATCGCGTCCAGCGGCAGGCCGCTGCGCTGCTTGGCGTAGGCGCTGCAGAAGAATCGGCGGACGTCGGCTTGGGAGGGCTGGAACATCCGAGAATTGTCGCCTGCACCGCCGCCGTTTTCCCTGCCCCCGCCCATGCTGCTTTCTGCCCCCTCGGTGCACGCCACCGAACCCGCGAACCCGCCGTCGCCGCCCTGGCGTGAAGCGCTGTTGCTGGCGCTGTGGCTGCTGCTGAGCACCGCCTGGCGCCCGCTGCTGCTGCCCGACGAGGGCCGCTACGCCAGCGTGGCCTGGGAGATGCTGCGCGGCGACGGCGTCGTGCCGACGCTGGACGGTCTGCCCTTCTTCCACAAGCCGCCGCTGCTCTACTGGCTGGACGGCGTCGCGCTGGGGCTGTTCGGCATCAACGAATTCGCCGCCCGTTGCGGCCCGGCGCTGCTGGCCTGGGTGCTGGGCATGGCGCTGCACCTGCACGCCCGGCGCTGGCACGGCGTGGCCGTGGCGCGCGCCGCCCTGGCGGTGCTGGCGACCAGCCCCTTCTTCTTCGTCGGCGCGCAGTACGTCAACCACGACATTGGCGTCGCGGCCTGCATCACCGCGGCCTGCTTCAGCATCGTCCGGGCTGTCGAAGACCCCCAGCGCACGGCGCGCCGCTGGCTGATGGCGGGCTGGGCTTTCTGCGCGCTCGGCGTGCTGGCCAAGGGTTTGATCGGCATCGTGCTGCCGGCTTTCATCATCGGCCCCTGGCTGCTGGCGCAGGGCCGCTGGCGGCAGACGCTGTCGCTGCTGCACCCGCTGGGTCTGCTGGTCTTCGCGGCCCTGGTGCTGCCGTGGCTGCTCGCGATGCAGCAGCGCTTCCCGGGCTTCTTCGACTACTTCATCGTCGAACAGCATTTCCGCCGTTTCACCGGAACCACCTTCAACAACCGCCTGCCGCCGTGGTTCTATGTGGCCGTGCTGCCGCTGCTGATGCTGCCGTGGAGCCTGTGGCTGGCCGGGCTGCGGCCGGCGCTCCTGCGCGCCGTGGTGCCGCAGCACAGCGCGCCGCGCATCGGCCTGTACCTCTGGTGGACGCTGGCCGTCGTCGGCTTCTTCTCGCTGCCGGCGTCCAAGCTGGTCGGCTACGTGCTGCCGGCGCTGGCCCCGGTGGCCGCACTGCTGGCCCTGGTGCTGAGCGCCCGCCGCACGCCCTGGCCGCGTATCGCGGCGGGCGCGGCCCTGGCCTGCCTGGCCCTCGTCGCTGTCCTGGCCTGGAAGGCGCCCGGCTCGCACCGCGAACTGGCGCGTACGCTGGGCGCGCAGCTGCGGCCCGGCGACCGCGTGGCCTTCATCGATGAGTATTTCTACGACCTGCCTTTCTACGCCCGCCTGGCCACGCCGGTCATCGTCGTGTCGGCCTGGGACGCCCCCGACGTGGCGCTGCAGGACAACTGGCGCAAGGAGCTCTTCGACGCCACCCGTTTCAGCGCCGACCGCGGTGCCAGCGTGCTGTGGAACTGGCAGCGGCTGGCCGAACTGCCCTGCCACGCGGGCAGCGTGTGGATCGTCGCGGCGGCCGAGCACCACGAACGCCTGGCGGCGTCGATCGCCGGCCTGAGGTCGGTGCAGACGCTGCGCGGCGTCGAGTTGCTGACGCTGCCCGGCCGGGCCTGCGCGGCACGTGCGCCGCCAGCGCCGTCATCGCCGTCATCGCCGTGAGCCCGGGCACCGCCGCGCTGCTGCTGCGTTACGCCTTCGTCGGCGGCCTGGCGACGCTGGCGCACTGGGCGCTGCTGGCCGGGCTGGTCGAAGGCGCCGGCACCGCGCCCTGGCTGGCCTCGGGCTGCGGCGCGGTGCTGGGCGCGCAGGTGGCCTTCGTCGGCAACCGCCGTTTCACCTTTGGCCACGCCGGGCCGCTGTGGCCGGCCTGGTGGCGCTTCATGGGCACGGCGCTGCTCGGTGCCGGGGTCGGCATGGCCATCGTCGCCGCCGGCGTGGCGCTGGGCCTGCACTACCTGCTGGCGCAGGCCGTGGCCACCACGTTGGTCTTGCTGCTGACCTTCGCCGTCAACCGGGTCTGGGCCTTCGGCTGAAGGGCTTCAGGCCAGCCGCACGTCGGCGGCTTGCAGGTCGGCCTTGAAGTCGTCCGACGCCAGGTAGGCCAGCTCGCGAACGCGGGCCGCGGCGATCGGGTCGGGCGCGGTGTCGGGCGCTGAGTCGGCAGCCTCCTGCGCGCTCGGCGCGGCGCCCGGGTGGCAGAAGACCAGGCTGCCGGCCTCGGGCAGGTCGGCCAGCCAGCGCTGCATCAGGCTGCGGTAGTCGGGCTGCACGAAATCGTAGACGCCGTACAGCCGCGTGTTGGCCTGGCGCTGCAGCGCGACCAGCTGCCGGCCCAGCGCCCGCCCGCCCGTGCCTTCGATCAGCAGCCGCTTGACGAGGTAGCCCGGCCCCTGGACGCGGCCGGTGTGGCGCACCCGGATGTCGGCGCGCGGCGCCAGCAGCGCCAGCAAGGCGGGGCGGACCTGCGGCAGGTGGTGGACATGCTGGTGGCCGTCGACATGGCTGGGCGCCTTGCCGCGGGCCTGCTCGAAGGCCCGCCACTGGGCCTGCAATTCGGCCGCCAGCGCGGCCTGCGGCAGGCGCTGCAGGTGGGCGTCGACGATCAGCGCTTCCAGGCTCGGGAACTGCGGCCACAGGCCGGCCAGTTCGGGCGACAGCGGCCGGCCTTCGGTCAGGTTGAAGTGCAGCCCGGTGCGCACCCGGCCCTGGCGCACGGCGGCCAGCGCGGCCAGTTCGCGCCCGGCCTGCGGCCAGCGCGGGCCGTTGACCAGGCAGGACACATCGGTCAACCGGCCGGCTTGCGCCAGCTGCAGGATGCCGCGGTCGATGGCCGGCGACCGCCCGTAGTCGTCGGCGCACAGCGCCAGCGACTTGCTCATCGCTCGGCGGCGGCCGGCGCGTCTTCGGCGAGCAGGCCGCGCCCGGCGCTTTCGCGCAGCAGGTAGACCGGGCGCCGCTTGACCTCGGTGAAGATGCGGCCCACGTACTCGCCGAGGATGCCGATCGACAGCAACTGCACGCCGCTGAAGAACATCAGGCTGACGACGACGGTCGGCCAGCCGGGCACCGGGTTGCCGCTGATCAGGTGGTCGACGACGATCCAGCCGCCGTAGGCGATCGCGCCGACGGCGATCAGGCCGCCCAGGCCGCTCCACAGGCGCAGCGGCAGCGTCGAGAAGGCGGTCACGCCGGTCAGCGCCAGCGCCAGCAGGCGGGTGAATGAAAAGCTGCTGGTGCCTGCCGCCCGCGCTGCCGGCTCGTAGCGGATGAACTCGGTGCGAAAACCGACCCAGGCGTACAGACCCTTCAGAAAGCGGTTGCGTTCGGGCAGCGCCAGCAGCGCGTCGACGACGCGGCGGTCCATCAGGCGAAAGTCACCCGCGTCGGCCGGGATCGGCACTGGCGAACCGGCGTTGACGATGCGGTAGAACAGATCCGTGCCCAGCCGCTTGGCCCAGCTTTCGTCGCTGCGGTTGTCGCGCACCGCGCAGACCGCGTCGGCACCCCGTCGCCAGCCATCCAGCATCTGCGGCAGCAGCTTCAGGGGGTGCTGGCCGTCGGCGTCGATCATCACCACGACCTCGCCGGCGGCGTGCTCGAGGCCGGCCGTCAGCGCGGCTTCCTTGCCGAAGTTGCGCGACAGTGCCAGGTAGCGCACGCCAGGCTGCTGCAGCCAGGGGCGGATGACGCTGTCGGTCTGGTCGCGGCTGCCGTCGTTGACGACGATGATTTCCCAGCGCGGGCTCAAGGCGCCCAGCGCGACGCCCAGCTCGGCCAGCAGGGTGGGCAGGTGGCCGGCCTCGTTGTAGGCCGGCACCACGCAGCTGATCGAAGGCGTGTGGCGGCGTGAGGACGGCGCGGTAGCGGCGAAGTTCTGTGCGGGCAAGACGGGGTTCGGTGGCTTCAGTGGGGGCCGGCGGGGGCCTGCGGCAGCAGCAAGTAGAACACGTAGCTTTCGGCCGGGAAGTGGAAGCCGCGTTCGGTCTTGGCCACGCTGAGCTTGCGTCGGTCGGCGCTCCAGGCTTCGGCCTGCGCCTGGCAGGCTTCGTCGGCGGTGCTGCAGACGATCACGCCGCCTTCGGCGCGCACGCTGCCGTCGTCGACCCACGGGGTTTCGATGGCCGAGTTCCACAGGCTCCAGTAGCGCGGGTGATCGGCGGCGTAGAAGGCCACCGAAGCGGCCAGCGCGCGGGTGCCCGAGACCCAGGGCAGGCGGTTACCGGTCTCGCGGCGCCAGATGGCGTTCAGCTCCCGGGCCAGTTCTTCGCGTGGTTCGGCGACGGCCGGCGTGCCGATCGCCGCGCGGGCCTGCCACCAGACCGGTGACAGCACGGCCACCGCGACCCAGATCACGCCCAGCGTGCGCCACAGCCGGGGCAGGCTCAGTGCCGCGCCGGCGTCGCGCGCGCGGCTGGCGGCCAGCAGCGACAGGCCGAAGGCGATGGCCAGACCCCAGACCGAGGCCGTGCGTGCACTGGTGATGACGGTGGCGAGCATGGTGGCCAGGATCGGCAGCACGGCCAACCACCAGACCGGCTCATGGCGCGGCAGCAGCGGCGAGAAGGCGGCCTGGAAGAAGCCGCGGTGGCGGGCCGGGCCGGTCAGCGCCAGGCGCAGCGCCAGGAAGGCCAGCAAGGGAAACACGCACTGGACCAGCGCAAAGCTGAAAGCCCGCATCACCGACGCGGCGGGGCTGTCCTGGCCGGTGGCTTCCTGGGCATATTGCAGCGGGCCGTGGACCTGCGACAGCAGCCAGTTGGCATGCGGTGCCACGCCGACCACGAAAGTGGCCACGGCCAGCGCGAAGGGCGTCGACTGCAGGCGCGCGCGCCAGGCCGGCAGCCACAGGGCGGTCGCCAGCAAGGACAGCAGCAGCACGCCCGAGTAGTACTTGCCCAGCATGGCCAGCGCGCAGGCCAGGCCGCAGAGCACGGCGTCGCGTGCCTGGCCGCGTCGCATCAGGCGCACGAAGAGCGCGGCCGCCCAGGGCCAGGTCGAGATCAGGATGGCGTTGGCATTGAAGCGCATCGCCAGCGTGGTGATGCCCGGCGCCAGCGAGGCCACGGCGACCGCCAGCAGGACCCAGTTGCGGGGCAGGAACTCGCGCGCCAGCACCGCCAGGCCGAGCAGGCCGATGGCGCTGTTGAAGGCCGACAGCAGCGAGTAGCCGAAGTGCGAGGCCGGCAGCACGGCAAACCACAGCCCGGCAACCCAGGCCGACAGCGGCGGGTGCTTGTAGTAACCCCACTGCCAGCCCTGGGCCCAGGTGTAGGCCTCGACCATGTCGCCGGGGACGTCGAAGTTCGACCGCGAAGTGACGCCGACCCAGGTCCACAGCAGCAGATGGACCAGCACCAGCAAGGCCAGCTGGGCCGGGATCGATACCGATCGCGTGCCGGCCGGGACGCCGATGGTCGTTTGCAGTGAGTTGGACACGGCTCGTTATCCGGCAGCAGCGCCGGGCAGCCTGCGTTCGGTCGGTTAAGTTGAATCCCGAATTGTAAACGGGCGTAAATCCCGGCCGTCCGCCGGTTCGGCGTCGCCACCCCCATCTGGGGGGTGCACGGCGCGTGACGGATGTCGCGCCAGCCGCCTTGCCTGTCAGCGCACTGCCGGGGGCGGGCTGGCCTCCGGTGCATGCCAGCCGCCGTGCGCCGGGTTGTTGGCGCGCTCGGCGCGTTCGCGCGACCACAACTCCTCGAGTTCCTGGCGGCCCTGCTTGACCAGGGCAATCAGCTTCTTCTCGTCACCCTGGTGCGGTGCCATCTGTTCCAGCAACTCGATGCTGTGGCGGCGAAAGCGCAGCGCCTGGTTGCGCGCGGCATGCCGCTGCCAACCCATCAACTCGAGCACGCTGCGCCCGCTCATCAGCGCGGCGTCGAGTGTTTCGCGTTCGATGTGCTGCACGCCGCGTCGGTGCAGGCCGTACCAGTGGGTGGCGTTGCGCGCCCGAGCCACCAGCGTGGCCTGTGGGAAGTGATGGCGCACCAGGTCGACCACTTCCAGGCTCTGCTCGACATCGTCGATGGCCACGACGATGACCTGGGCCTTCGCGGCACCGGCGGTGCGCAGCAGGTCCAGCCGGGTGGCGTCGCCGTAGAAGGCGGGCCAGCCGAACTTGCGCAGCGACTCCACCGCTTCAGCACTGTGGTCCAGCACGGTGGCCGTCAGGCCGTTGGCGTTGATCAGGCGGCCGACGATCTGCCCGTAGCGGCCGAAGCCGCAGATGATGATCGGCGCGTGCTGCGGCTCGGTGATCTCTTCGGGACCGGTCCGGTGCTCGTGGCGTGCCAGGTGCGCCGACCACCAGCGGTCGGACAGCACCAGCAGCAGCGGCGTCAGCAACATCGACAGCGCCACCGCCGCCACCAGCAAGGAAGCCGTTTCGGCCCCCAGCACGCCGGCACCCTGCGCCGCCTGGAAGACGACGAAACCGAACTCGCCGCCCTGGGCCAGCAGGATCACGAAGACCGGCCGTTCGGTCAGCGGGATGGGCATGCGGCGCGCCATCAGCCACAGCACGGCCGCCTTCAGCAGCAGGAAGCCGCCGACCGTGGCCGCCACCACGCCGGGGTGGGCCCGAACCGCGCCGAAGTCGATGCTCATCCCGACCGCGATGAAGAACAGCCCCAGCAGCAAACCCTTGAACGGTTCGATGTCGGTTTCCAGTTCGCGGCGGTATTCGCTTTCGGCCAGCAGCACGCCGGCCAGGAAGGCGCCCAGCGCCATCGACAGGCCCACGCTCTGCATCAGCGCGGCGGTGGCCACGACCAGCAGCAAGGCGCTGGCGGTGAAGATCTCGGGCGTGTCGCTGCGGGCGATCCAGCGCAGCGCCGGGCGCAACAGCAAGCGCCCGCCGAAGACGATGGCGGCGATCACCCCGAAAGCCTTGGCCGCGCCCATCCAGCCGTTGCCGGCGGCTGCGGCACCGCCCGCGTGGGCCACCACGAGCAGCGGGATGATGGCCAGGATGGGGATGGCGGCGATGTCCTGCAGCAGCGACACGCTGAGCACGCTCTGGCCGGCCGTGGTGGCCATCAGGTTGCGCTCGTTCATCACGGCCAGGCCGATGGCGGTGCTGCTCATGCCCAGGCCCAGGCCGGCGACCAGGGCCAGACGAGGGTCCTGGCCTGCGAGCACGGCGGCACCGGCGATCAGCAGCGCCGAGCCCAGCAATTGCGCACTGCCCCAGCCGAATATGGGCCGGCGCAGCGCCCACAGGCGGCGTGGTTCCAGTTCCAGGCCGACCAGGAAAAGCATCAGCACGACGCCGAATTCGGCGAATTCCAGCATCGCGGCCGGATCGGTCACCAGCTTCAGGCCCCACGGGCCGATGGCGATGCCGGCAGCCAGGTAGCCGATGATGGAACCCAGCCCCAGCAGGCGCGCCAGCGGCACGGCCAGCACGGCGGCGCCCAGGTAGATCAGGCTGGATTGCAGCCAGGCGGTGCCGTGTTCCATCTGGCTATCCTTCGCTCTGCGGTCGCGCGTCGGGGGGCACCAGGCACGCGGGGGCAAGGTCCATGTCGGCGATCTCGGGCCAATCGGGCCAAAGCGCCAGCCGCTGCACGAAGACCTCGGCGTGCGCAGCGAGTTCCTCATCGCTGATGCGGTGCGCGCCGTGCAGCACCAGCGGCGGCAGCCAGCGGGTGCCGACCAGCGCCGCCGTCTGCTCGTAGGGGTAGAGAAAGGCGTCGAAGAAGTAGCGGTTGTAGCCGTCGGGGCGGTAGGACGCTTCGGGCCCGCCGGTGGACGCCACCAGCCACAGATCCTTGCCGCGCAGCGCCTCGCCACCGGGGCCATAGGCCCAGCCGAAAGCCAGGGTTTCGTCCAGCCACAGCTTCATCAGCGGCGGCATCGAATACCAGTGCACCGGGTGCAGCCAGACGACAAGTTGCGCGGCCTGCAGCGCGGCCTGCTCGGCGGCCACGTCGATGAAGTAGTCGGGGTAGAGGGCGTAGAGCGAGCGCACCGTGATGCGCTGGCCGTCGGCCGCCGCCAGGGCCTGCAGCAAGGCCCGCGTGACCCGCGAGTGTTGCAGCTGCGGGTGGGCGGCGATGACAAGGACTTCGGCCATTGGGCGTGGAGCTTCCAGGGTCGGTGCCGGCTGAATACCGGACGGCAGGCGCTATAACCATACCCGACATGCAACAACGGGCCGCAAAGGCCTGGGGACCGGACCGACATGATTCATTACAAGACGCTGGCCGAGCTGCAGGGCCTGGTCGGGCAGGCACTGGGCAGCAGCGACTGGCTGACGATCGAACAGGACCGCATCGACGGTTTCGCGCAGGCCACTGGCGACCACCAGTGGATACACACCGACCCGGCCCGCGCCGCGACGGGACCTTTCGGCACGACGGTGGCCCACGGCTTCCTGACGCTCAGCCTGGTTCCGGTGCTCAGCGAAGCGGCCTTCGCCATCGACGACGTGCGCATGGGCGTCAACTACGGCCTGAACCGGGTGCGCTTTGCCGCGCCGGTGCGCGTCGGCAGCCGCCTGCGCGGGCACTTCAAATTGCTGTCGTACGAGCCGCTGGAAGGTGGCGCGCAGATGACGGTGCAGGCCAGCATCGAACTGGAGGGGTCGGCCAAGCCGGCCTGCGTGGCCGAAACCGTGTCGCGTCGCTACACCTGAGCCGGCACGGGCGTCGGCAAGGGCGCCACCCCGCTGAACCCCCCCAATAGGGGAGCCGGCTGGCCGCCGACCCTGGCCCACAATGAGCCGCAGTGCGGGCCGTGGAGACACGACATGAAGGTGCTGCTGGTTGATGACCACCCGCTGGTTCTGTCGGCGCTGCAGGCGGTGATCCAGCGCATCGGCCATGACACCACCGTCGTCGGCGTGGAAAGCGCCGCCGCCGCCCGGTCCGCGCTGAATGATGCCGACTATGACCTCGTGCTGCTCGACCTGGCGCTGGGTGACGCCGACGGCTTCGATGTGCTGATCGAGTTTCGCACGGCCCACCCGGCGGTGCCGGTGGTCGTGGTCTCGGCCAGCGACCGCGCGAGCGACGTGATCCGCGCCATCGACAACGGCGCGATGGGTTTCGTGCCCAAGAAGTCCAGCCACAGCGAACTGCAAGAGGCGCTGCGCATGGTGATGACCGGTTCGATGTACGTGCCGCCGGCGATGCTGGGCCTGGAGTTCGGCAGCAGCGGCCCGCCTGCCAGCGACACCGGGCCCGGCCCGATGCGGCCGGCGGGCGACTTCGCCGATGCCACCCCGCTGGGTGGCGGCGCGCAGCCCGAGCCGCACCAGCGGCTGTCGTCCCTGCACGAGGTCGGCCTGACGCCGCGCCAGGCCGAGGTGCTGGGCTTGCTGCTGCAGGGCTTGCCGAACAAGCTGATCGCGCGCCAGCTGAACCTCTCGGTCGAGACGGTGAAAGACCATGTTGCCGCGGTCCTGCGCGCGCTGGGTGTCGGTTCGCGGACGCAGGCCGTGCTGGCGGTCAGCCAGATGACGCAGGCCCAGGGCGGCTTCTACGCCTGGCGGCCGCCGCAGCGCTAGGGCCCCGGTATGGCGGCGGGCCGGCGCGGCGAGATCGACCACATCCGGGCGCTGTATGTGCAGACGCCCGCCACGCTGGCCGGCAACCTGATCGGCATGGTCCTCATGGCCAGCAGCTTCGGCTCGCTGGCCGAACCGCTGCGCCTGCTGAGCTGGCTGGGCATCGGGGCTGTGCTGTGGCTGCTGCGGCTGGGCCACTACCTGCGCTTTCTCCACCAGCGGGGCGCTGACGAAGCCACCTTGCGCGCCTGGCGCAGCAGCTGGAAGCGGCTGGTGCTGGCCCAGGGTGCCTTGTGGGGCGTGGCGGTGTGGCTGTTCTGGGGGCTGGGCACGCCCTACCACCGCGTGGCGCTGGTGCTCGTCGTCTACTCTTACTGCCTGGGCTCGGTGCAGCTGCTGGCCACCCAGTCGCGCGTCTTCCTGGCCTTCGTGTCGCTGGTGCTGGTACCGAGCATCTTGCGCATCGCCAGCGACAGCAGCCAGGACTGGCACTGGCAGCTGGCGGTCATCCTGACGCTGCTGTTCGGCATCACTGTGCTGATGGCGCGCACCTATGGCAATGCGCTGGGCCAGGCCATCACGCTGAAGGCGCGCACCGAGGAGCTGGCCGGCCGCCTGCGCACCGAGATGGTCGTCACCGAAGACGCCCGCCGTGCGTCCGAAGACGCCCGCCGTACCGCCGAAGCCGCCAACCGCGCCAAGACCCAGTTCTTCGCCGCGGCCAGCCACGACCTGCGCCAGCCCTTGCACGCGATGGGTCTGTTCGCCGAAGCGCTGCGCCAGCGCAGCCACGACCCCGAGGTGGCGTCGCTGGTCAACAGCATCAACGAGAGTGTCGACGCGCTGGAGGGGCTGTTCGGCGAGCTGCTGGACATCACGCGCATCGACAGTGGTGGCGTCGACGTCAATCCGGCGCCGGTGCGCCTGCGCGAGCTGTTCGCGCGCCTGCGCCTGCACTTCGAACCGGTGGCTTTCGAGAAGGGCCTGATGCTCAGCTTCCGGGGCGAGCAGCACGTGGCCCAGGCCGATCCGGTGCTGCTCGAACGCGTGCTGCGCAACCTGGTCAGCAACGCCATCCGCTACACCGACGACGGCGGTGTGCTGGTCAGCTGCCGGCCGCGCCAGGGCGGTTTGCTGCTGCAGGTCTGGGACACCGGCATCGGCATCCCCGATGCCAGCCTGCCGCGGATCTGGGAAGAGTTCTACCAGACGCAGGGCCATCGCCCGCTGCAAGCCCACCACCGCAAGGGCCTGGGCCTGGGCCTGGCCATCGTCAAGCGCCTGGCCGCGCTGATGGGCGCCCCCGTCGGCGTTCGCTCACGGCCGGGTCGCGGCACGGTGTTTTCCATCGAGGTGCCGCTGGGCAAGGCGCCACGCGCCAGCATCGAGCCCGTGCCGCGCGCCGCGGCCAAGGCCGCGCTCGGGCTGACGCTGCAGGACCGCCTGCTCCTGGTCGTCGAAGACGAAGCGGCGGTGCGCGAGGGCCTGGTCGTGCTGCTGCAGGCTTGGGGCGCGCAGGTGGTGGCCTTCGACAGCGTGGCCGCAGTCGAGGCCTGGGCCGCCGGCCCGGATGCGCAAGCGCCCGACCTGCAACTGGTCGACTACCGCCTGCCGCAAGGCCGCACCGGCATCGACGCACTGGTGGCGCTTCGCGCGCGCTGGCCCGGCCTGCACCTGCCGGCCATCGTCATCACCGGCAGCAGCCTGACCGGCCACGAAGACGAGGCCGTCCAGCACGACTACCACCTGCTGATCAAGCCGGTGCTGCCGAACAAGCTGCGGGCGATGATCGCTTTCAAGCTCAACGTGAGGTAGGGCCGCCAAGCTCGCTGGCGCTCGCTGCCTCCAGGGGATGCTCCGCATCGGCCCGGCGGAGCCGGATCCTCGCTGCTTGCTGGGTCGCGGTTCGTCGGCTTTCAGGCCGTTGGAAAGCTGCCTGGCAGCAGGATGTTGCGGTCGACCGTCTGGATGTTGGTGTGTCCGCAGAAGGCCATCGTCACGTCGAGTTCCTTGTGGAGGATCTGCAGCGCCTTCGTCACGCCGGCCTCGCCCAGCGCGCCCAGCCCGTAGACCATCGCGCGGCCGATCATCGTGCCGCGGGCGCCCAGGGCCCAGGCCTTCAGCACGTCCTGGCCGCTGCGGATGCCGCCGTCCATCCAGACCTCGATCTGGCTGCCGACCGCAGCCACGATGGCCGGCAGGGCTTCGATGCTGCTGGGCGCGCCGTCGAGCTGCCGGCCGCCGTGGTTGCTGACGACGATGGCGTCGGCGCCGCTGGCCACGGCCAGCTTCGCGTCCTCGACATCCATGATGCCCTTGAGGATCAGCTTGCCGCCCCATTGCGCCTTGACCCAGGCCACGTCGGCCCAGGACAGCGTCGGGTCGAACTGCTCGTTGGTCCAGGCGGCCAGCGAGCTCATGTCGCTGACGCCCTTGACGTGGCCGACCAGGTTGCGAAAGGTATGACGTTTCGTGCCGGCCATGCCCAGGCACCAGCGCGGCTTCGTCATCAGGTTGAGGATGTTCTTCAGCGTCGGCCGCGGCGGTGCGGTCAGGCCGTTCTTCAGATCCTTGTGGCGCTGGCCGATGACCTGCAGGTCCAGCGTCAGCACCAGCGCGCTGCACTTCGCGGCCTTGCAGCGGTCGATCATGCGCACCATCGCGTCGCGGTCGCGCATCATGTAGAGCTGGAACCAGAAGGGCGCCTGCGTACTCTGCGCGATGTCCTCGATCGAGCAGATGCTCATCGTCGACAGCGTGAACGGAATGCCGAATTTCTCGGCCGCCCGCGCGGCGTGGATCTCGCCGTCGGCGTGCTGCATGCCGGTCAGGCCGACCGGGGCAATGCACACCGGCATCTTCGCCGGCACGCCGACCATCGTGGTGGCCGTGCTGCGGTTTTCCATGTTCACCGCCACGCGCTGGCGCAGCTTGATCTTCTGGAAGTCGCTGCTGTTGGCGCGGTAGGTGCTCTCGGTCCAGCTGCCGCTGTCGGCGTAGTCGTAGAACATGCGCGGCACGCGCTTTTCGGCCAGCACCCGCAGGTCTTCGATGGTGGTGATCACGGTCATGGTGGTTTCGTCTCCTCGGTCACGGATCCTAACGAGCCCGGCGCCGGCTGCCCCCTACAAGCGCACCAGCCCGCCGGCGCGAACGCCGAGCAGACGCAGGCGACGGCTCAGGTCGACGCGCTTCAGGCACAGCCCCGCGGCGTGGCGGATGGCTTCGGCGTCGGCCACCGCGGCGGGCAGTGTCAGGTCGCGGGTGACGGTCTTGAAGTCGTCGAAGCGCAGCTTGATGCCGATGGTGCGGCCGGCGTAACCCTTGCGCTGCAGGTCGGTGGCGACTTGCGCGGCGAGCTGGCTGAAGATGCGCGTCAGCTCGGCGCGGTCACGCACGGCGTGCAGGTCGCGTTCGAAGGTGGTTTCACGGCTCATCGACACCGGCTCGCCGTGGGTCACCAGCGGCCGGTCGTCGACGCCGTGCGCGGCATCGAACAACCAGCGGCCGTAGCTGCGGCCGAAGTGCCCGACCAGCCAGTCGCGATCGCGCGCGGCCAACTCGCCGATGGTGCGCAGGCCCAGGTCGGCCAGCTTCTTGCCGGCTTTCGGGCCGATGCCGTTGAGGCTGCGCACCGGCAGCGGCCAGATGCGCGCAGGCAGCTCGTCGAGCGTCAGCACCGTCAGGCCGTCGGGCTTGTCGAGTTCGCTGGCCAGCTTGGCCAGCAGCTTGTTCGGCGTCACGCCGATCGAGCAGCTCAGCCCGGTGGCGCGCTTCACCGTGTTGCGGATCTCCTGCGCCACCGCACGCACGCCGCCGGCCGGGTCGTGGGCCAGGCTGTCCTGCGCGCCGGGCACCTCGCTCAGGTCGATGTAGATCTCGTCGATGCCGCGGTCTTCGATGACTGGCGCCACCTCGGCCACGGCGGACTTGAAGAGGCGCGAGTAGCGGCGGTAGGCGTCGAAGTCCATCGGCAACAGCACGGCGTCGGGCGCGCGCTGCGCGGCCTTCATCAGGCCCAGGCCCGAATGCACGCCCAGGTCGCGCGCCGGGTAGGTGGCGGTGGTGACAACGCCGCGCCCGGTGTAGCCGGCAAGCCGGGCGTAGTGCCGCGTGCCGTCGGGCTGCAACAGCGGCTGGTGGCGCCGGCCGCCGCCGATGACCACCGCCTGACCGGCCAGGTCGGGGTAACGCAGCAACTCGACCGAGGCGTAGAAAGCGTCCATGTCGAGGTGGGCGATCCAGCGGCGGGGTGGCATGGGCAGGTTGCGGCTTCCGGTGGTCAGGCAGGCTGTGACTTTATACAGCCCACGGAGCGGTGCGGCATTTGGAAACACTTGTTCCTAAAAATGTGCAAAAACTCCATTTAATATCCGACCCTCTTCGATGGAGACCGTCCCATGACCCGCAATCCCGTGATTTCTTCGATGCGCCTGGCCCTGACGACCACCGCGCTGGGTCTCGCCGCCGTGGTCGCCGCTTGCGGCGGCGGTGGTGGCGGCGGCAGCCCCGCCGCAGCCATCCCGGCGGCGGTCGCCCCGTCGGCCGCCACCAGCTACGCGCAGGGCGTGGTCTCGGGCTTCGGCTCGGTCATCGTCGGCGGCGTGCGTTACGACGACAGCAAGGCCGGCGTGGTCGACGCCGACGACAACCCGCTGCCGCTGACCAAGCTCGGTCTGGGCAGCATGGTGACCGTCGACGCGGGCCCGGTCGATCGCAGCAGCAGCACCGCCGCGGCGACCCGCTTCCACCTGTCTGACGAGGTGCTCGGCCAGGTCGCGAGCGTCGACACCACCGCGCAGACCCTGGTGGTGCTGGGCCAGACCGTGACGGTGAACGCCAGCACGGTGTTCGCCAGCAGCATCACCAGCGGCCTGACGCAGGCGCTGGTCGGCACGGTGGTCGAGGTGCACGGCACGGCGGGCGCCGCGGGCCAGATCACCGCCACGCGCATCGAAGCCGCTGCCGCCGCCAGCAGCTACCACCTGCGCGGCACGGTCGCGGCGCTGGACACCACGGCCAAGACCTTCAGCATCGGCGCGGCCAGCATTTCCTACGCCAGCCTGGCTGCGGCCGACGTGCCCGGCACGCTGGCCAACGGGCTCATCGTTCGCGTCAAGCTGAACACCGTGCAAAGCGGCAGCAACTGGGTGGCCACCGCCCTGCGCGGCGACAAGCGCGTGCCCGCCGGCTCTGGCGCTGGCAGCACGGACACCCACATCGAAGGCGCGATCACCGTCTTCACGTCCAGCGCGGCTTTCGAGATCGGCGGCGTCAAGGTGGACGCCAGCGCCGCGACCTTCCCCGATGGCAGCGCTGGCATCGTGCCGGGCGCCCGCGTCGAGGTGACCGGCACCACGAACGCCAGCGGCACGCTGGTGGCGGCAAAGGTGGAACTCGACGACAAGCCCAGCGCCGGCGGCAAGCGCCCGCTGGAACTGCACGGCGCGCTGACGGCGCTGGACACCAGCGCCAAGACCTTTCTGCTGCGCACGGTGACGGTGTCCTACAGCGGCACGGTGGCCTACACGAACGGCACCGCGGCCGACCTGGCGACCTACCAGGCCAGCGGCAAGAACGTCGATGTCTACGGCGTGCTGTCGAGCGACCGCAAGCAGCTCGAAGCCAGCCGCATCGACTTCAAGTGATCGAGTAGGGTCGGCGTGCCGGCGGGCTACAGTCCCGCCGGGCTTGCCGCCTTGCCATGCCGCCTATCCTGCGCCACCCGTCCGCTGACCCCAACACAGGCCCCGCCACCGAGCAGCAAGCGCTGCAGGAGGCACTGGCCCGCTTGCTGGCGCCTGTCGCGCAGCTGGCGGTGGCGCGCGGGCTGCCCTTTGCCGCGGTGGAGGAAATGCTGAAGCTGGCCTTCGTGCAGGCCGCCGACGCCGCCCATCCCGACCTGCTGGCCCACCGCAAGGTCAGCCGCATCACCACGTCCACCGGCATCAACCGGCGCGAGGTCACGCGGCTGACGCAACAGCCGCCTCGCACGGCGGTGCACAGCCGCTCGCTGGCCAGCGAACTGTTCGGTCACTGGCGCACGCAGCAGCCCTACCGCGGCCCGGACGGCCAGCCGCGCGTGCTGCCGCGCCAGGGCGCGGCGCCCAGCTTCGAAAGCCTGGCCCAGTGCATCACCCGAGACGTGCACCCGCGCAGCCTGCTCGACGAACTGCTGCGCCTGGGCATGGCCAGCTGGGACCAGGCCGCCGATAGCGTGGCGCTGGCGCGCGAGATCTTCGTGCCGCAGGGCGACCGCGGGCAGCAGCTGGGCTTCCTGGGCCAGAACGCCGGTGACCACCTCAGCGCGGCCGTCGACAACGTGCTGCGCGACGACCACGCCCACTTCGAGCAGGCCATCTTCGCCAGCGGCCTGTCGGCGGCGTCGCTGGACTCGGTGCGCCCGGCCATCCGCGCGCAATGGCAGGCGCTGCTGGCGGCCCTGGTGCCAGCGCTGCAAGGCTGCGTCGAGGCCGACAGCAGCCTGCAGCCGGCGCCGCAGGGTCGTCTGCGCGTGGGTCTGTACACCTACCAGGAAGCTGCCGACGGGGCCGTGGACAGCCGCAGCGCCGGCCCCTCCGACTCGCCGCCACCCGCCGGCTCGCCCCGCGTCCGAAAGAGAAAGAGCTGACATGCCGCGCCTGACGAATTCCCGCCGCCTGCCGCGACCGGCCGGCGGCCTGCAGCGATACCTGCTGGCGGGCCTGCTGCTGGGCCTGGCGGTGCTGGGCGCCACGCTGGGCGGCTGTGGCGGCGGGGTCGGCACTGGCGGTACCGGCGGCTTCGCATCGGGCCCGATCACGGGCTTTGGGTCGGTCATCGTCAACGGCGTGCGCTTCGACGACGGCAGTGCCGTGGTGGTCGACGGCGACGGCGTCACGCGCAGCCGCGATTTGTTGCGCCTGGGCATGACGGTGGAGATCGACGGCACCGACATCGGCGACACCACCGGCGTGGCCACCCGCATCCGCTACGACAGCGAATTGCTGGGCCTGGTGGACACCGCGGTGGACGCCGCCTCGGGCGGCTTCACGCTGCTGGGGCAACGCGTGCTGGTCGACAGCGCCACGGTCTTCGACGAAGGCGTCGGCGGCCTGGCCGCCCTGCGCAAAGGCCAGACGCTGGAGGTCTACGCGGTCTTCGACCCGGCCGCCGCCAGCTACCGCGCGAGCCGCGTCGGCCCGGCCGCCGGCAACGCCACGCCCCATGTTCGCGGTCTGGTGGCGCAGGCCGACACCGGCGCCCGCACGCTGCGCATCGCCGAGGTCAACTACAGCTACGGCAGCGCCAGCGGCGTGCCGGACAACGTCGGCGCCGGCCAGTACGTTCGCCTGAACCTCAGCAGCAGCCTGCCGATCAGCGGGCGCTACGGCGTGCAGGCTTTCGGCACCGCCGTGGCCGCGCTGCCCGACAGCGACAAGGGCAGCGTGAAAGGCTTGATCAGCAGTTTCGTCTCGTCGCGCAGTTTCAGCGTCAATGGCCGCCCGGTGGACGCCAGCGCCGCCAATTTCAGCAACGGCACGGCCGGGCTGGCGGTGGGCGTGCGCGTCGAGGTGGAAGGCGCGGTTCGCAGCGGCACCCTGAAGGCCAGCAAGGTCAGCATCGACAGCGATGTGCAGCAGAACAACCAGACCTTCGAGCTGCACGGGGCGATCACGGCCGTCGATACGGCGCAGAAGACCTGCGCGCTGCGCGGCATCACGGTCAGCACCGCGCGCACCGACCTGGCTTACAGCAACGGCACGGCGGCGGCGCTGGCGGTGGGCCGCCAGATCGCGGTCAGGGGCAAGCTGTCGGCTGACGGCCTGCGCATCGACGCGACCAGCATCGCCTTCGAATAGGCCGGCGGCAGCGCGTCCTCAGCCCAGGCGCTGCCGGTGGCGCGCCACCTGGGCCAGCACCTGCACCGGCGCCGTGCCGCCGATGACCTTGCGCGCGGCCAGCGAGCCGCGCAGCGTCAGCGCCTCGAAGACATCGTCGCTGATCGCCGGCTGCAGCGCCTGCAGCTCGGCCAGCTGCAGTTCAGACAGGTCCACGCCGCGCTGGATGGCCACCTTCACCGCGTGCGCCACGGCCTCGTGGGCGTCGCGGAAGGCCAGGCCCTTCTTCACCAGGTAGTCGGCCAGGTCGGTGGCGGTGGCGTAGCCCTTCAGCGCCGCGCGCTCCATCGCATCGGCCTTCACCGTGATGCCGCCGACCATCTCGGCCATGATGCGCAGCGTGTCGGCCAGCGTGTCGACGGTGTCGAACAGCGGCTCCTTGTCTTCCTGGTTGTCCTTGTTGTAGGTCAGCGGCTGGCCCTTCATCAGGGTCAGCAGGCCCATCAGGTGGCCGATGACGCGGCCGCTCTTGCCGCGCGCCAGTTCGGCGACGTCGGGGTTGCGCTTCTGCGGCATGATGGACGAGCCGGTGCAGTAACGGTCGGCAAGGTCGATGAAGCCGAAGTTCTGGCTCATCCAGAGCACGATCTCCTCGCTCAGCCGCGAGACGTGGATCATGCAGATGCTGGCTGCGGCGCTGAATTCGAGTGCGAAGTCGCGGTCGCTGACGGCGTCCAGGCTGTTCTGGCAGATGCCGTCGAAGCCCAAGGTTCTCGCCACCCGTTCGCGGTCCAGCGGGTAGCTGGTGCCGGCCAGCGCGGCGGCGCCCAGCGGCAGCTGGTTGACGCGTTTTCTGACGTCCACCAGGCGGTCGGCGTCGCGCGCGAACATTTCCACATAGGCCAGCAGGTGGTGGGCAAAGCTCACCGGCTGAGCGACCTGCATGTGGGTGTAGCCCGGCATCACGGTGTCGCTGTGCTGCGCCG
Source organism: Betaproteobacteria bacterium (assembly GCA_947453725.1). GTDB lineage: Bacteria > Pseudomonadota > Gammaproteobacteria > Burkholderiales > Burkholderiaceae_C > Rubrivivax. Next base: position 46,855 of record CANGHH010000024.1, read on the forward strand.
CCAATTCGACCAGCGCGCGCTGCATCTCCGCCAGCAGCCCGGCCAGCTGGTCGATCTCGCCGCGCAGCCACAGGCGCACGTCGGTGGCCACCTGGTCGTTGCGGCTGCGGCCGGTGTGCAGGCGCTTGCCGGCGTCGCCCACCAGGGCCGTCAGCCGCGCCTCGATGTTCAGGTGCACGTCTTCCAGGTCGAGCTTCCACTCAAAGTTCCCGGCTTCGATGTCGGCGCTGATCTGCGCCAGGCCGCGCTGGATGTCGGCCAGGTCCTGCGCGTCGATCACGCCCTGGGCGGCCAGCATCTCGGCGTGGGCCCTGCTGCCGGCGATGTCGGCGCGCCACAGCCGCTGGTCGAAACCGACGCTGGCGGTGTAGCGCTTGACGAGTTCGCTCATCGGTTCGCTGAACAGTGCCGACCAGGCCTGCGCCTTGTTGGCGAGCGGATCTTTGGACAGCCGGTTGGACGGGTCGGGAAGTGATGCGTTGGACATGCGTGCGGGCCGCTGCGGCAGCGGCTGTCGTTGATGGAGAACTCAGGCGGAAAAGCGGGGGGAACTCCGTATTATCCGACCCGATATGAGCGCCCCTCAGCCGCCCGACGGTCACGGCTCCGGTCCCGCCCGCGCTGCGCCCGACGACCCCCGCCCGGTTCCTCGTTTCGACCCGCAGGCCGGAGCGCGCGGCCGGATGCCAGGCGCCGCCACCTTCGACGTCTGCCACCCGGGGCTGGCGCTGCGCGCGGTGCTGCTGGTGCAGGGGGTGCTGGCGCTGGTGACCCTGAGCACGGTCAACAGCGCCGCCGAATGGGGCGGGCGCCAGGCCGCAATGGCCTTCGCCGGCGTCGCCGGCACGCTGCTGTGGCTGGTGCCCTTGTGCGCGGTGCAGACCGGGCTGGCCCGCCTGCCGGCGCCGGGTCGCGTGGCCGCCGTGCTGCTGCTGGGGGCTGCCGCTGCGGGTCTGGCCTGGTGGCCGCTGTGGTGGGCCGGGCTGGCCGGGCCGGTGCACGGCCTGCGCATCGCCGGCGTGCTCTTGTCGGGCGCGGCTTTTGCCGCCCTGCTGTGGGCTTGGCTGGAATTGCGCGCGCGCCTCGCGGACCCGGCCAACGCCCGGGCGCGGCTGGCCGAACTGCAGTCGCGAATCCGCCCGCATTTCCTGTTCAACGCGCTGAACACCGCGCTGGCGCTGGTCCGGCTGGACCCGGAGCGCGCCGAGCGCGTGCTGGAAGGCCTGGCACAGCTGTTTCGCGTCGCGCTGGCCGATGTCGGCGCCTCGGTGACCCTGGCCGAGGAGATCGACCTGGCGCGGCGCTACCTGGAAATCGAGGAAGTCCGCTACGGCGCGCGGCTGCAGGTGGCCTGGCAGATCGACCCGCGCGTCAACAGCGCGCGCGTGCCGCCGCTGGTGCTGCAGCCTCTGGTCGAGAACGCCGTGCGCCACGGCATCGAACCGGCCGCCGAAGGTGGTCAGGTGCGGATCACCGCCCGCGTGCGCCGCGGCCAGGTCGAGCTGCTGGTCAGCAACACCGTGAGCGCCGAACCGGGCAGCCCGGCCAGCCCCGGCCACGGCATGGCGCTGCACAACGTGCGCGAAAGGCTGCGCCTGCTGCACGACGTGGCGGCCGAATGCACGGTCAGCCAGGAAGGCGGCCTCTTCCTCGCCCGCATCGTCTTGCCGCTGCCATGACCACCGTGACGACGATGGCGCCACTGAAGCTGCTGCTGGTCGACGACGAAGCGCTGGCGCGGCTGCGGCTGCGGTCGCTGATCGAAGGCCTGGCCACGGCCGTGCCGCCCTTGCACGCCGAGGTGGTGGCTGAAGCCGGCGATGCCCGGGCGGCGCTGGCGCTGTTGCAAGAGATGGTCGTCGACGCGGTGCTGCTCGACATCCGGATGCCCGGCGACAGCGGGCTGCAGCTGGCCGCCAGCCTGCGCCAGATGCAGTTGCCGCCGGCGGTGATCTTCGTCACCGCGCACACCGGGCACGCGCTGAAGGCCTTCGAGCTGGAGGCCACCGACTACCTGACCAAGCCGGTGCGGCGCGAGCGCCTGCATGCGGCCTTGCTGCGGGTCGCGCAGCGCGTGCAGGCCGTCGGCTGGCGGGCGGGCGCGCCGGCCGGCGCCGCCGCGCTGCAGCCCGAGGCCGTGCTGGTCATCACCGACCGCGGCCGCACGCTGCGCATCCCGATCGCCGAGGTGCTGGTGCTGAAGGCCGAGCTGAAGTACGTCACGCTGCGCACCGCTGGGCATAGCCATGTGCTGGACGAATCCCTGACCGAACTCGAACTTCGCCTGCGTCAGCTCGGTGGCGACTTTCTGCGCGTGCACCGCAACGCGCTGGTTGCCCGCCGGGCGGTCCGCGAGCTGGAACTGCACGGCGACGAAGTCGACGGCTGGGCGGTGCGCGTGGCACCGCTGGACGAATGGCTGGCCGTCTCGCGGCGCCAGGTCACGGCGGTGCGGGCGGCGCTGCAGCAGGCTGCGCCCTGAGGCCCGCCGGCCCGAGCCTCAACCGGTGTTGCGCAGCCCCGCCGCGATGCCGTTGATCGACAGGTGGATGCCGCGCTGCAGGCGCTCGACGCCTTCCTGCCCTTCACGCCGGTTGCGGTAGCGGCGCATCAGTTCGACCTGCAGGTGGTTCAGCGGGTCGAGGTAGGGGAAGCGGTGGGCGATGCTGCGGGCCAGCGCCGGGTTGGACTGCAGCGGTTCGGTCTGCCCGGTGATCAGCGCCAGCGCGTCGTGGGCGCGCTGCCACTCTTCCTTCAGCAATTTGAAGATGCGCTTGGCCACGGCCTTGTCCTCGACCAGTTCGACATAGCGCGAGGCGATGCGCAAGTCGCTCTTGGCCAGCACCATGTCCAGGTTGGACAGCAGGGTGCGGAAGAAGGGCCACTGCTTGTGCATGCGCTGCAGCAGTTCGATGCGCTGGGCGCGGTCGCCACCGGACAAAAAGGCTTCGACGGCCGTGCCGAAGCCGCACCAACCCGGCAGCGCCATGCGGCACTGGCCCCAGCTGAAGCTCCACGGAATGGCGCGCAGGTCCTCGATGGCCCGCGTGGCCTTGCGGCTCGCTGGCCGGCTGCCGATGTTCAGTTCGGCAATCTCGCGGATTGGCGTGGCGGCGAAGAAATAGTCGGTGAAGCCCGGCGTTTCGTAGACCAGCTTGCGGTAGGCCTTGAAGCTGGCTTCGCTGATCGCGTCGGCGGCGTCCAGGAAGGATTTCGGCGCGCTCTTGGTGGGGTGCAGCAGTGTCGCCTCCAGCGTCGCCGCGACCAGCGTTTCCAGGTTGCGGCGACCGATTTCCGGGTGGGCGTACTTGCTGGCGATGACCTCGCCCTGCTCGGTCAGGCGGATCTGCCCGTTGACTGTGCCGGGGGGCTGCGCCAGGATGGCCTGGTAGCTGGGGCCGCCGCCGCGGCCGACGGTGCCGCCGCGGCCGTGGAACAGGCGCAGCGTGATCGCGGCGTTCTGCCGGATGTCGTCGAACAGGTCCACCAGCGCGGTCTCGGCACGGTAGAGCTCCCAGTTGCTGGTGAAGGCCCCGCCGTCCTTGTTGCTGTCGCTGTAGCCCAGCATCACGTCCTGCTCGGCGCCGCTGCCCACCACCAGCGGCATGATGCCGGGCAGCGCGTAGAAGTCGCGCATGATCGCCGCGCTGCGCCGCAGGTCGGCGATGGTCTCGAACAGCGGCACGGTGATCAGCGCGGCCTTCGCGCTGGTGTCCAGCGTGCCGGTCATCAAGCCGGTTTCTTTCTGCAGCAGCAGCACTTCCAGCAGGTCCGAGACCTCTTCGGTGTGGCTGATGATGTAGTGGCGGATGGCCTTGTGGCCGTAGCTGGCCAGTGCGCTGCGCGCGGTCTCGAAGATCGCCAGTTCGTCCAGCGCCAGTGCCGAATAGGCCGCGCCGTGCACGCGCAGCGGGCGTGCATCGTTGAGCAGGCCCAGCAGGCAGGCGCGGCGGGCTGATTCGTCGAGCGCGCTGTAGTCGGCTTCGATGCGCGCCGTGCGCAGCAGTTCGGCGACCACCGCTTCGTGCTGGTCGCTGCTCTGCCGCAGGTCGAGCGTGGCCAGGTGGAAGCCGAAGACCTGCACCGCACGCATCAGCGGCGCCAGCCGCGGGCCGATGAGCGCGGCGGCGTGGTGCGACACCAGCGAGCGTTCGATCACCTGCAGGTCGGCGAGCAAGGCCTCGGGGCTGGCGTAGGGGTCCTGCGGCGCGACCGCGTGGCGCAGCGCCTCGGTGCCCGTCAGCTGCTGCAGCGTGGCGGCCAGCCGCGCGTACAGGCCGATCAGCGCGCGCCGGTAGGGCTCGTCCTTGCGGTGTTCGCTGTGGTCGGGCGAGCGGCCGGCCAGCGCCTGCATCTCGGGCGTGACCGGCGCCAGGCCGCCGCTGATCGACAGCTCGGCGCCCAGTTCGTGGACTTCGGTCAGGTAGAAGCGCAGGGCCGTTTCGCTTTGCCGCGACAGTGCGTGGCGCAGCGTGGCGGCGGTGACGTTGGGGTTGCCGTCGCGGTCGCCGCCGATCCAGTGGCCCATGCGCAGGAAGCTGGCGATGTCGTGGCCGGGCAGGGCGCGTTCGATCTCGCGGTACAGCCGCGGAATCTCGCGCAGGAAGGTGCTGGGGTAGTAGCTCAGCGCGTTTTCCACTTCGTCGGCGACGGTCAGCTTGGACGCGCGCAGCATGCGCGTCTGCCACAGCTGGGTGACGCGGGCGCGCATCAGCGCCTCGTTGTCGGCGAGCCTGTCGGCGCTGCGCAGGTCGTCGCGCTCGCCCAGCAGATTCGCCACCGCGCGCTCGGCGTCGAGGATGCTCTTGCGCTGCACTTCGGTCGGGTGGGCCGTCAGCACCGGCGAGATGTAGGCCGTGGCCAGCGTCTGCGCGATCTCCGCCGCGCGGTGGTCGGCGCTGTGCAGGCGCTCGAAGGCCAGCGCCAGAGAACCCTCTTGCAGGTCGCCGGCCTGCTCGTGGACGGCGCGGCGGCGCACGTGGTGGCGGTCTTCGGCGATGTTGGCCAGGTGGCTGAAGTAGCTGAAGGCGCGGATCACGGTGACCATGTGGTCGGCCGACAGGTTCTTCAGCAGCCGGTCGAGCACGCGCCCGGCGCTGGCGTCGGCCTTCAGCCGGTAGGCCACCGACAACTGGCGCACCCGCTCGATCAGGTCGAAAGCGGCCACGCCTTCCTGTTCGCGGATCACGTCGCCCAGGATGCGGCCGAGCAACCGGATGTCTTCGACCAGCGGCTTGTTCTTGGCAGCGGCGTCGCCATCGGCCTCGCGGCGGGCGGATTTGGTGCGTGGCGCGGGCGGGGTGCGAACGGTCGTGGTGCGTGGCATGGCGGGCTCCAGGCGGTGTAACTGAGTTACCAATTGTCTAACGGGCTTGCGACAGCAGGGCGTCGCAAGCCGCGTGCCCGCGCGCTCGGGGCCGGGCCCGATGGCCCGTCGCAGGCGGCTGGCTATCATCGGCCGCATGCATGCAAAAACCGTCATCGCCACCCGCGAAAGCCGGCTTGCCCTGTGGCAGGCCGAACACGTCCGCGACGTCCTCACCGCCCGTTTCGGCCTGGCCGTCGAACTGCTGGGCATGACCACCCGCGGCGACCAGATCCTCGACCGCGCGTTGTCCAAGGTCGGCGGCAAGGGCCTGTTCGTCAAGGAACTGGAAACCGCGCTCGAGGAAGGCCACGCCCACCTCGCCGTCCATTCGTTGAAGGATGTACCGATGGACCTGCCGGCCGGCTTCGTGCTGGCCGCCATCTGGGAACGCGAAGACCCGCGCGACGCGCTGGTGTCGAACCGCTATGCGACGCTGGATGAACTGCCGCAGGGCGCTGTGGTCGGTACCTCCAGCCTGCGCCGCGTGACGCAACTGCTGGCCCGGCGGCCCGACCTGCGCATCGAACCGCTGCGCGGCAACCTCGACACCCGGCTGCGCAAGCTGGACGACGGCGGTTTCGACGCCATCGTGCTGGCCGCGGCCGGCCTGAAGCGCCTGGGGCTGGCTGGCCGCATCCGCTCGGCTTTCGACCCCGAAACCATGATCCCGGCAGCCGGGCAGGGCGCCTTGGGCATCGAGGTCCGCGAAGACGCCAGCGAACTGCGCGCGCTGCTGGCGCAGACCATCCACCAGCCGACCTTCCTGGCAGCGCACGCCGAACGTGCGGTGTCTCGCGCGCTGGGCGGCAGCTGCAGCATGCCGCTGGCCGCGCACGCGGTGTGGGACGGCGACACGCTGCGCATCGACGCCGCGCTGGGCGACGCGCTCGAGCCGCAACGCCCCTTGCTGCGCGTGCGACTGACGGCGGCCGTCACCGACGAAGCGGCGGCCCGCGCGCTGGGCGAGGCCGCTGCCGCGCAACTGCGCGCCGTCGGCGCCGCAGGCTACCTGCCGGCCAGCACGCCGGCCTGAGCCCGCGCCGCCCATGCGCCTGATCGTCACCCGGCCGGCCGCGCAGGCGACGGCCTGGGTGACCGCGCTGCAGGCGCTGGGCTGTGAGGCGCAGGCGTTGCCGCTGATCGGCATCGCTGCGCTGGACGACAGCGCGCCGCTGCGTGCCGCCTGGCAGGCGCTGCCGCGCTACGGGCTGGTGATGTTCGTCAGCGCCAACGCTGTTGAGCATTTCTTCGCCGCCGCCGCCGGCGCCGTCTGGCCGGCGGCGGTGCGCGCGGCAGCCACCGGGCCGGGCACCGCCGGCGCGCTGCGCCAGGCTGGCGTGCCGGCCGGCGCGCTGGTCGAACCGGCCGCCGACGCCGCCCGCTTTGATTCGGAAGCGCTGTGGGCCCAGGTCGCGCACGAAGATTGGGCCGGCCGCCGGGTGCTGGTGGTGCGCGGCGAAGACGGCCGCGACTGGCTGGCCGACACCCTGCGCGCGCGCGGTGCCACCGTCGACTTCGTGGCCGCCTACCGCCGCCTGGCGCCGCAGCCCGACGCCGCCGGCCGTTCGCTGCTGGCGCAGGCGCTGGCCGACCCGGCGGGGCACCTGTGGCTGTTCAGCAGCAGCGAGGCCGTGGCCCATCTGCAGGCCCTGGCGCCTGGCGCCGATTGGTCGCGCAGCGCGGCGCTGGCCACCCACCCGCGGATCGCGGCGGCGGCGCGCGCCGCCGGCTTCGCGGGCGTGGCCTTGACGGCGCCGGCCGCGGAGGCCGTGGCCCGGGCTGCGGCGGCAGGGCCGTCGATACAATCGGTCGCTCTGTGACCGACATGCCCGCGACCCCCTCCGCTGCGCCCAGCGCCGCGCCTGCCACCCCGGCGGCTGCCGTTGCAGCGCCGGTCGCCGCCACCGGCCGCTGGATCGCCGCTGGCGCCGTCCTGCTGACGGCCCTGGCCACGGCAGCGCTGGTGCTGGCCTGGAACACCCAGCAGCGCGTCAGGGCGCTGGACGCCGAGCTCGTCAAGCGCCAGCAGGACAGCGGCAGCCAGGCCACCGAAGCCCGCACGCTGGCCCGCCAGGCCGAGGGCACGGCGCGCGAATCGAGCGCCCGGCTGGCGCTGCTGGAAGCCCGCGTCGCCGAGACCTCGCTGCAGCGCAGCCAGCTCGAAGAGCTGATCCAGTCGCTGGCCCGCTCGCGCGACGAGAACGTGCTGGCCGACCTCGACGCGGCCATTCGCGTCGCGCTGCAGCAGGCCGCCATCACCGGCAGCGCCGAGCCGCTGTTGCTGACGCTGAAGCAGGCCGACGAGCGGCTGGCCCGCTACAACCAGCCCCGTCTGGAGCGGGTGCGCCGCGCGGTGGTGCAGGACTTCGACCGCACGCGCAATGCGGGCGTCACCGACATCACGGTGCTGACGCTGCGGCTCGACGAAGTGATCCGCCTGATCGACGACCTGCCCTTGCTGGCGGCCCCCGAGCGACGCGCGGCCAGCCGTGCCGCGGCCGCTGCCGAAGCGCCGCCCGTGCCGGCCAGCGCCGCCTGGCACGAGGGCTTCGGCGCCCGCTGGCGCGACGGCCTGGGCCGCGTCTGGCAGGAAGTCCGCACGCTGGTCCGCGTCACCCGCATCGACCAGCCCGAAGCCATGCTGGTCGCGCCGGAGCAGGCCTATTTCCTGCGCGAGAACGTCAAGCTGCGCCTGCTGAATGCCCGGCTGGCGCTGCTGTCGCGCCAGTTCGACACGGCGCAGTCCGACCTGCGCGATGCGCAGTCCGCGCTGGACCGCTACTTCGATCGCAGCGCGCGGCGCGTGGTGACGGCCACCGAGCTGGTGAACCAGGTCACGGCGCAGGCCAAGCTGGTCAGCGTGCCGCGCCCCGACGCCACGCTGGCGGCGATCGCCACGGCATCGGCCGGCCGCTGAGCCGGCAGCAAGGCAGCGGCCACATGCGCGGCGTCATCTGGCTGGTCCTGCTCTTCCTGGTCGCCGTGGTGGCCGCCACCACGCTGGGCAGCAACGACGGCCTGGTCAGCATCTACTGGGGCGGCTGGCGCACCGACCTGTCGCTGAACCTCTTCGTGCTGCTGCTGCTGGGCAGCTGCGTCGTGCTGATGTCGGCGGTGCAGGCGCTGAACGCCCTGGTCGGCCTGCCGCGCCGGGCCAACGCCTGGCGTGAACTGCGGCGCGAGCGCGCCGCGCAACTGGCGCTGCGCGAGGCCCTCAGCGAATATTTCGGCGCCCGTTACGGCCGTGCACGGAAGGCCGCGCAGCGCGCCTTGGCCATCGCCGAACGAAGCCCGGCGCTGGGCGAAGACGCCGAATTCAAGACCCTGTGCCTGCTGCTGGTGGCCGGCAGCTTCCACCGATTGCAGGACCGGCCGGGTCGCGACGCAGCGCTGCGACAGGCGCTGCAGCCCGCCAAGCCGCTGCGGGCCGCCGCCCGCAGCACCGACGACGCCGTCCGGCTGCTGTCGGCCGAATGGGCGCTCGACGACCGCGATGCGGCGGGGGCCCTGGATGTGCTCGAAGCGCTGCCGCCGGGCGCTGCCCGCCGCACCCAGGCCTTGCGTTTGAAGCTGCAGGCGCTGCGCATGGCGCGCCAGCCCATGGAAGCCTTGCACACCGCGCGCCTGTTGGCCCACCACCAGGCCTTTTCGCCGGTGGTGGCGCAAAGCCTGCTGCGTTCGCTGGTCGGGGAGACGCTGGAAAGCGCGCACGACGTGCAGCAGTTGCGCCGCCTGTGGGCGCAGTTCGACGTGGCCGACCGGCGCGACCCGCAAGTCGCGGCGCGCGCGGCGCAGCGCGCGGTGCAGCTCGATGCGGCCGAAGACGCCCGCCTGTGGCTGCGGCCTTTCTGGGACCGCTTGCCCGAACTGGCGCGCGAAGACCGCGAGCAGCTCGCGCTGGCCCTGATCGAAGCCCGAGCCGGTCTGGGCCCGGACTGGTTGCCGCGACTGGAAAGTGCCGCGCAGGCCTTCGGCCACGAGAGCGCGGTGGTGGCCGCCGTCGGCATGCTGTTCGCCGAACGCCGCTTGTGGGGCAAGGCCCGCCGCCTGCTCGAGCAGGCGGCTGCGGCCCCCGGCCTGCCGGCCCGCACCCGCCGCGCCGCCTGGCGTGAACTGGCCAGGCTGGCGCGCAGCGAAAGTGACGAAGCCCAGGCCCTGCGCTGCGAGCAGTCCGCCGCGGCGCTGGACTGAGTGACGGCCTTTCATTCTCGTGCTATAGTGGAAGGCTACGTGCGGCTGTAGCTCAGCTGGATAGAGTACTTGGCTACGAACCAAGGGGTCGTGGGTTCGATTCCTGCCAGCCGCACCATATGAATCAACGGGTTAGCCTCACAAGGGCTAGCCCGTTTGGCTTTGTGGGCCTCGGATTCGTTGTCTGGTGCCCGTTCGGTGCCCGTTCGCTGAATCCTTGATCCACGCCGGATCGTGAGCGGTGGCATCGAAAGGTCGGGCTGGAACCGAAAGGGGTTCGTCGCCATGGTGCGTCGTCAGGTGCGTCAATGTGACCACCGCCCACGGCGACTGGCCTATAGAGCGGGCTACCTGCGAGAGCTGAGTCGGTGCCTGCTCGGCTGATCCGTTAAGCAGGCCGACGGCGCCCATCAGAGCGCATCCCGTCGTCGACCTGAGCAGCGGTGCGGGCGGATCAGTACCCATTTTTTCAAGCCACCGAACTTGGCCTGCATGTCCTGCATGTCCTGCTGGCCCCCACCGCTGGTCTGACAGCGCAGGACTTGCAGGACTTCCAGGACTTCATTCACAAGCGCCGGGACGGCCTGACCTCACGCAGCGGCGTTGGACCTGCTGCTCGGGTCGGCCGCGCTGAAGGTTCGGGTACGACAGCGGCGGCGGCCTGCCCGTGCGCCAGTTCATCCAGGATCGGCATCGGCATCGGCGCGTGCGGCGGCACTTCCATGTCGTTGAGACGCTTGAGCGCCTGCGCCAGGGTCTCCGGCTTCTCGGCGGCTTCCACCTCCAGCCTGTCGCCGTAGGCCTTGGGGTTGATCTTGGATGCCCGCCAGCGCAGGTGCTGCGCCAGCTCACGGGCCTTGGCGAGCTGGAAGAGGTCGGTGGCAGCGCGCAGTTCCTGTTCGGCCTGCTCGTCATAGGCTGCTGCTGCCGCTTGCCGGGCCTCGCGCGCGCGGGCGGAACGGTGGTCGTCTGCGTTCAGCCACCGGCTCAGCGTCGACCGATCAGCCCCCAGCGATGATGCAATGGCCGCGATTGACTCGCCGTTCTCGATGCGGGCCAGGACGGCATCTTCGTCCAGGCCCGCCAGGCTGATCGGGCCCTTGCGCTGCCTGGCGGCCGGGCTGCCGATGGCAATCAGAGGCGTGATGGCGGCGCCACGGGTGGACTGCAAAGAACACTCTCCCGGCGCAGACTTCCTGTCAAGGCGAGGCTGCTTGCTGGATGCGTGGGTATTCTCTGCGGCCATGACCGCACTGGATCACGAGACGGCTTCCGGGGGGAGGCCGGTCACCCACGTTTTGCAAGGCGCGATGGACGTTGGGCAAGTGATGTTCAGCGGGGGGGCTGTGGCTTGCAGAGACGGAATTCCGGTCTCGGCCAGGAGGCGGCATTCAATTCTGGAGCCTGTCCGGAATTTTGTGTGCGAGGCATAGCATGACCAACAGGAGCATGTATGCCTATCAGCAGGAAGACGACGAAGGCGGCGATGGCCGCAGCGGCGGCGATGCCGTCGATCCCGAAGGAACTCATTGACCAGTTCGTGACC
>CANGHH010000025.1 GCA_947453725.1 Betaproteobacteria bacterium
CTGTCCGAACGCCGGCGCCTGTGAGCGACCGCAAGCCGGCGCGCCACCGGGGCGGCCTGATTGCCTTATGTCAGCCCGCGCACCGCTTCGATCGCCTCTTCGACGCGTTCCACCGCGTGGATGGTCAGCCCTTCGATGGGCTTCTTCGGCGCGTTGGCCTTGGGCACGACGGCGATGCTGAAACCCAGCTTGGCGGCTTCCTTCAGCCGGTCCTGACCGCGCGGCGCGGGCCGCACTTCACCGGCCAGACCGACCTCGCCGAAGGCGATGAAACCGCGCGGCAGGGCCTTGCCGCGCAGGCTGCCCTGGATCGCCAGCAGCACCGCCAGGTCGGCCGCCGGCTCACCGATGCGCACGCCGCCGACGGCGTTGACGAAGACGTCCTGGTCCATGCAGCTGACGCCGGCGTGGCGGTGCAGCACGGCCAGCAGCATCGCCAGCCGGTCGCGGTCCAGGCCGACGCTGAGGCGGCGCGGGCTGGGGCCGCCGCTGTCGACCAGGGCCTGGATTTCCACCAGCAGCGGCCTGGTGCCTTCCAGCGTCACCAGCACACAGCTGCCGGGCACCGGTTCCTTGTGCGTGGACAGGAAGATCGCGCTCGGGTTGGAGACCCCTTTCAAGCCGCGCTCGGTCATTGCAAAGACGCCGATCTCGTTGACCGCGCCGAAGCGGTTCTTGATCGCGCGCACCAGGCGGAAGCTGCTGTGGGTGTCGCCTTCGAAATAAAGCACGGTGTCGACGATGTGTTCCAGCACGCGCGGCCCAGCCAACTGACCTTCCTTGGTGACGTGGCCGACCAGCACGATGGCGCAGCCGCTGGTCTTGGCCACCCGCGTCAGCTGCGCGGCGCATTCGCGCACCTGCGCCACGCTGCCGGGCGCCGAATTCAACTGCTCGGAATAGACGGTCTGGATCGAGTCGATGACGCAGAACGCCGGCTGCTCGGCATCGATGGCGGCGATGATCTTTTCCAGCTGGATCTCGGCCAGCACGCGCACCGCCTGGCCGCTCAGACCCAGGCGGCGCGAACGCAGCGCGATCTGCGCGCCGCTTTCCTCGCCAGTGACGTACAGCACCTTCATCTGCGCCGACAGCGCGTCGACCGCCTGCAGCAGCAGCGTGCTCTTGCCGATGCCGGGGTCGCCGCCGATCAGCACCACCGCGCCTTCGACGATGCCGCCACCGAGCACGCGGTCGAGCTCTTCCTGGCCGGTCGGCGTGCGCGCGACCTCGGCCGCGTCGATCTCGCTCAGCGTGGCCACCGGCTGGCTGCGCGCCAGCGCCTGGAAACGCGTGTTGCGCGTCGCCGGGCCGGCCGCTTCGGGCATGGTTTCGTCCAGCGTGTTCCAGGCCTTGCAGTGCGGACACTGGCCCAGCCACCTGGCATTCGTGCCGCCGCATTCGCGGCAGGTGTAGATCGTCTTCGGTGCAGCCATCGCCCATTGTCCGACGGCCGTCCGACGGCCGTCCGACGCCCGTCCGACGTCCGCCCAGCGCAGGCGCCGCCGCCGCCCTTCAATCGCCGGTCGAACGGCGCCCGGCCTTGATGTCGCTGCGCCTTGCCTTGCCTTCCAGCCGCCGGCGTTTGCTGGCGCGGGTGGGCTTGGTGGCGCGGCGCGGCGCATCGGGGTTGCAGACCCCGTCGACCAGCTCCTGCAGCCGGGCCAGCGCGTCGGCCTGGTTGCGCGGCAGGCTGCGGTGGCCCTGGGCCTTGATGACCACGATGCCGGCTTCGGTGATGCGCTGGTCGGCCAGCGCGCGCAGGCCGGCCTTCACGTCGTCGGGCAGCGACGAGGCCCCGATATCGAAGCGCAGGTGGGCCGCCGACGACACCTTGTTGACGTTCTGCCCGCCGGCGCCCTGCGAGCGCACGGCGGTGAATTCGACCTCGGCGCGGTCGATCTCGACGCGCCGGCTCATGGCCCGAGGCCGTCGAGCCCGTCGCTCACGACGGCTTGCCGGTCAGCAGCTTGCTGCCCACGAAGAGCAGCGCCAGTGCGCCCAGCACCGAAGCGATCCAGCCCGACGGCTCGCCGACCGCGTACCAGCCCAGCGCCTGCCCGATCAGCTGGGCCAGCACCGAGCCGGCGATGCCGAGCACGCAGGTCGCGATCCAGCCCAGCTTCTGCTCGCCGGGCAGGATGCCCCGCGCCAGGAAACCGATGAGCAGGCCGAGGACGATGTTGCTGAAGAGGAGCATGGTGTTGGGGTTCGAAGGTGCAGGGGTTCAGGCCGGATCATCGCTGTGTACGGGCACCCGCGGCGCCAAGGCGCACATCAATTCATAGCCGACGGTGCCGGCGGCCTGCGCCACCTCGTCGATCGGCAGCCGCGCGCCGTGCGGCCCGCGGCCCCACAGCGTGACTTCACTGCCCATCGCCGCCTGCGGCACCGGCGTCAGGTCGACCACCAGCATGTCCATCGAGACGCGGCCGACGGTGGTGGTGCGCACGCCGTCGACCAGCACCGGCGTGCCGGTCGGGCACGAGCGCGGGTAGCCGTCCGCGTAGCCGCAGGCCACGATGCCGACGCGCTGCGGCGCGTCGGCCCCGTAGCCGCTGCCGTAGCCCACGGTGTCGCCGGCCTGCAGCTGCTGGACCGCGATGAGCCGGGCGCGCAGCGTCATCGTCGGCTGCAGCTGCCAGTGCTGGATGTCGTGTTCGGGGAAATCGGGCGCGCTGCCGTAGGCCGCGATGCCGGCCCGCACCCAGTCGTTCTGGATGCCGTGGCGCAACAGCGCGGCGCTGTTCGACAGGCTGCGCTCGCCGGGCAGGTCTTGCGTGGCGGCTTCGAAGGCCGCGATCTGGTGGGCCACGCCGCGCGGGCCGTCGGCGTCACTGAAATGGGTCATCAGCGAGATCTCGTCGACCTGGGTCAGCGCGTCCAGCCGGGCCCAGGCGCTGCGGAAGACCTCGGGCCGGAAGCCCAGCCGGTTCATGCCGCTGTTCATCTTCAGGAAGACGCGGTGCGGCTGCTGCGTCTTGTGCGCCGCCAGCCAGTCGATCTGCTCGCTGCAATGCACCGCGTGCCACAGGCCCAGGCGCGAACACAGTTCCAGGTCGCGCGGCTCGAAGGCGCCTTCGAGCAGCAGGATGGGCCCGCGCCAGCCCAGGTCGCGGACGCGCTGGGCTTCGGCCAGGTCGAGCAGCGCGAAACCGTCGGCGCCGCGCAAGCCGGGATAGACGCGCTCGATGCCGTGGCCATAGGCGTTGGCCTTGACCACCGCCATCACCCGCGCGTCGGGCGCTGCTGCGCGGGCCCGCGCCAGGTTGTGGGCCAGCGCGGCAGGGTGGATCCAGGCTTCGATCGGACGCGGCATGGGCGGGCGGCTTGGGGGTTGGGCGCATTCTGACAGCCGGGGGGTGCGTGCTATAACCGCCCGCCCTCAGCGACAGTGAACCAGACGGAGATAACGCGCCCCCACGCCGGCCAGCAGCTGCTGTGCGCGACACGATGAAAAAAGGTTTTTCGACCATCATGGCGGCGCAGTTCTTCAGCTCGCTGGCCGACCAGGCCTTGCTGGTGGCCGCGATCGAGTTGCTGCGCATGGACAAGGCACCGGCCTGGCAGGTGCCGGCCTTGGCGCCGATGTTTGCCCTCTTCTACGTGGTGCTGGCGCCTTTCGTCGGCGCGATCGCGGACGCGGTGCCCAAGGGCCGGGTCATGTTCCTGAGCAACCTGGTCAAGGTGGCCGGCTGCCTGATGATGCTGTTCGGCGGCCACCCGCTGCTGGCCTACGCCATCGTCGGCCTCGGTGCGGCAGCCTACTCGCCGGCCAAGTACGGCATCCTGACCGAGCTGCTGCCGCCCTCGCAACTGGTCAAGGGCAACGGCTGGATCGAGGGCCTGACCGTCGGTTCGATCATCCTGGGTATCCTGCTGGGCGGCCAGCTCGTCGGCCCCCGGCTGGCGCCGATGCTGCTGGGCATCGACTTCCCTTTCATCGACACCGGCGTCGACACGCCGCCCGAAGCCGCGATCTCGGTGATCGTCTTCCTGTACGCCGTCGCAGCGCTGTTCAACCTGAAGATTCCGCGCACCACCGCGCCGCTGCAGCCGCTGCGGGGTGGCGTGCGCGACCTGGTGCGCGACTTTTCACACTGCAACGCGCGCCTGTGGGGCGACAAGCTGGGCCAGATCACGCTGGCCACGACCACCCTGCTGTGGGGCATCTTCAGCAACCTGCGCGTCATCGTCTTCACCTGGGCGGCTGCCGCTTTGGGCTATGGCACCACGCAGGCCAGCAACCTGGCGGGCGTGGTGGTCATCGGCTCGGTGATCGGCGCCGTCACCGCGTCGATGGCGATGAAGCTGGAACGCGCCGTCACCGTGCTGCCGCTGGGCATTGCCGTCGGCATCCTGATGATCGGCCTCAACGGGCTGACCAACGCTTGGCTGGCCGCGCCCTTCCTGATCCTGATGGGCGCGCTGTGCGGCTTCCTGATCGTGCCGATGAACGCGCTGCTGCAGCACCGCGGCCACAACCTGATGGGCGCCGGCCGCTCGATCGCCGTGCAGAACTTCAACGAGCAGGCCTGCATCCTGGGCACCGGCGCTTTCTATGCCGGCATGACGCGCCTCGGCCTGTCGGCCTTCGTCGTCATCACCATCTTCGGCCTGACGGTGGCCGGCGTGATGGAGCTGATCCGCCGCTGGCACCAGCGCAACCTCGCGGTGCACGGCGACGAGGTGCAGCGGCTGCTGGCGATCGCCCGCACAGACGGCCATTGAGGCGGCCCCTGAAGGCCGCACCCGCATGAAGGCCAACGCCCCTGCGCGCTGGCTGCCGGCGCTGGCCCTGGTGCTGAACGCGCTGACCTGGGGGGTTTCATGGTGGCCCTTCCGGCAACTGGCGGCGCAGGGCCTGCACCCGCTGTGGGCCACGGCGATGATCTACACGATGGCCGTCGCGGCCATCACGCTGTGGCGCCGCGGCGCCTGGGGCGAGTTGTTGCGCACGCCCTCGCTGTGGCTGCTGGTGCTGGCTTCCGGCACCACCAACGCGGCCTTCAACTGGGGCATCACCGTCGGCGACGTGGTGCGCGTGGTGCTGCTCTTCTACCTGATGCCGCTGTGGGCGGTGCTGCTGGCGCGGCTGCTGCTGAAGGAAGCGCTGACCGGCGCGGCGCTGCTGCGCGTGGCACTGGCGCTGGCCGGCGCGGCCACCGTGCTGTGGCCGACCGGAGCCGGGAGCGGCGGCTTGCCGCTGCCGCGGACCCTGCCCGAATGGCTGGGCCTGCTGGGCGGCTTCACCTTCGCGTTGAACAACGTGCTGCTGCGCCGCGAATCCAGTCAGCCCGAAGCCACGCGGGCGCTGGCCATGTTCGCCGGCGGCGCCTTGGTCTCGGCGCTGGTCGCGCTGAGCCTGCAGGCCAGCGTGCCGCTGCCGCCTGCGCCGGCCTGGGGCTGGCTGGCCGGCGGGCTGCTCATGGGCGTGGCCTTTCTCGGCGGCAACCTGGCGCTGCAGTACGGCGCGTCGCGGCTGCCCGCCAACGTCACCGCGGTGGTGATGATCACCGAGGTGCTGTTCGCTTCGGCTTCGGCGGTCTGGCTGGGAGCCGGTCAGGTGACGCCGGCCCTGCTGCTGGGCGGCGGCTTGATCGTCGGCGCCACGCTGCTGGCCAGCCGCGAATGATGCCGGACCTGCGCGCTGCTCAGGCCGGCGAGGCCTTGGTCGGTGCCGCCGTGGCGGCGCGCGGCGCTGGCGCCGAGGCGACCGACCCGGCTGACGGCGCCTCGGGCGGCAGCAGCCCCTGACGGCGCAGCAGCGTCGCGAGTTCAGCGTCTTTCACCGGTTTGCCGATGTAGCCATCGCAACCGGCCAGCGCGCCGCGCGCCCGGTCGACTTCGGCGTGATGGGCCGACACCATCACCACGGTGGCGTCGATGGCCAGGGCGCTGCGCTTGATGTGGCGGCACAGCGCCAAGCCGTCGAGTTCGCTGTCGGGGCCGAGTTCAACGTCCAGGAAGATCAGCCGGTAGCTGGCCTGGGCCAGCCGGTCGACCGCCTCGGCGCTGGTCCTGGCGGTGTCGGTGCGCACGCCCCAGGGCGACAGGCGGATGCTCAGGTAACGCCGCGCGATGTCGCTGTCGTCAACCAACAGGGCCCGCAGCGGCGCGGGCGGACCGATGAAAGGCGGGCTGGCGGCGGCCCGCCGGGAGGAACTGCGGCGGGCCGCAGGGGCTGCGGGCTGGACCACGTCGGTCACCACCGGCGTCGTCGGGCTGGCGGGCTGCACCGAGGGCGGCGGCATGCGCAGCATGGATTCGACGATCACGCCCAGTTCGGGGGCCAGGGCTGTCGACTGCGTGGTGTCGGCCCAGGGCGCCGACCGGCGTGGCGGCGGGGCCACCTGCGGAACCGCGTCGCCGCGCGCCACCGCCAGCGCATCCAGCGCCTTCATCACACGCAGGGCGTCGATCGGTCGCCGCAAGACGGCGGCAGCGCCGTCCGGCGCCGACGAGCCGATGAAGACGGTCTCGGCCAGCCTTTCGGTGACGACGACGAGCTGCACCGAGGGGCCGTGGTCGGCATCGGCCACCAGATAGTCGGCGTCGGTCAGCGTCACGACCGGCTGGAAACGCGTCTCCCGTTCGGCGGCCAGGCGGAAACAGGTCGCCAGCGCCGCACGCTCAAAGTCGCTGAAGCCCAGGAAGGCGATGCGTGCGGGCGCTTGGGGTGGCGGGTGGTCGGGCATCAGGCGGCCGATGGTGGGGCGCCGTCCGGCGCCTGTCAACGCCCGGCGGCAGCGGCCGGTGGGCGGCGATAACATGCCGGACCGACCAGCCCGGAGCCCGAACATGGCGACCCAGAGCATTTTTGATTTCGACGCCGCGTCGATTGCCGGCCAGCCCGCCAACTTCTCGGCCCAGCGCGGCAAGGTGATGCTGGTGGTCAACACCGCCAGCGCCTGCGGCTTCACACCGCAATTCGCCGGGCTGGAAAAGCTCTGGCAGGACTACGGGCCGCAAGGCCTGGTGGTCATCGGCTTCCCGAGCAACGAGTTCGGCGCCCAGGACCCGGGCAGCAACGACGAGATCGCCACCTTCTGCCAGCTGAACTACGGCGTCAGCTTTCCGATGATGGCAAAAACCAAGGTCAACGGCGCCGACGCGCACCCGCTGTGGCAGTGGCTGAAGGGCCAGGCGCCGGGCATCCTGGGCACCCAGGGCATCAAGTGGAACTTCACCAAGTTCCTGGTCGGCCGCGACGGCCAGGTCATCAAGCGCTACGCGCCCAACGACGCCCCCGACGCGCTGCGTCAGGACATCGAAAAGGCGCTCGCCGCATGAGTTTTTTCAGCCACCTCGAGCCCTACGCCGGCGACCCGATCCTGAGCCTGAACGAGGCCTTTCAGCAGGACCCGCGGCCCGGCAAGGTCAACCTGTCGATCGGCATCTACTTCGACAACGACGGCCTGATCCCGGTGCTCGACTGCGTCCGCCAGGCTGAAGTCCAGATGCTGGCCGCCAGCGGGCCCAAGCCCTACCTGCCGATGGAAGGCTCAGGTGCAGCGCGCGCGGCGGTGCAGGCGCTGCTGTTCGGCGCTTCGCATGAAGCGGTGACCAGCGGCCGCGTGGCGACTCTGCAGACCGTCGGCTCCAGCGGCGGCCTGAAGGTGGGCGCCGATTTCATCCGCCGCTGGTTGCCCGCCAGCGGCCTGTGGGTCAGCGACCCGAGCTGGGACAACCACCGCGCCATCTTCGAAGGCGCCGGCATCGCCGTCGGCACCTACCCCTACTACGACGACCGCAACGGCGGCCTGCAGTTCGACGCGCTGCTGACGTCGCTGCAGGCCCTGCCGCGCCGCAGCGTGGTGCTGCTGCACGCCTGTTGCCACAACCCGACCGGCGTCGACCTGAGCCCGACCCAGTGGGCCGCGCTGATCCCGGTGCTGCGCGAACGCGAGCTGCTGCCTTTCCTGGACCTGGCCTACCAGGGCTATGGCGACGGCATCGAGGAAGACGCCTTCGCGATCCGCGCCCTGGCTGCTGCCGGCCTGAGCTTCTTCGTCGCCAATTCGTTTTCCAAGAGCATGAGCGTCTACGGCGAACGCGCCGGTGCGCTCAGCGTGGTCTGCGCCGACGCTGCCGAGGCCGAACTGGTGCTCGGCCAGATGAAGGCCACGGTGCGGCGCAATTACTCCAGCCCCGGCCTGCACGCCGCGGGCATCGTCAGCCGCGTGCTGAGCGACCCGGCCTTGCGCGCCTCCTGGGAAGCCGAGGTGGCCGGCATGCGCGGCCGCATCCAGACCATGCGCCGCAGCCTGCACGACAGGCTGGCGGCCGAGCGGCCCGGCCGCGACTTCGGCTACTTCCTGAGCCAGCGCGGCATGTTCAGCTACACCGGGCTGAGCGCCGCCCAGGTCGATCGCCTGCGCGAGGAATTCGGCGTCTACCTGGTGCGCTCGGGGCGCATCTGCGTGGCCGGGCTGAACACCGGCAACGTCGAACGCACGGCCGCCGCGATCGCCGCGGTGCTGTAGGCCGGACCGATCAGGCCGGTGGCGGCGCGGCCGCGGGTCGATCAGCGCGGCAGCGCGGCCGCAGCCTGGACCTGCTGGCGCAGCCAGCGGTGTTCCGGTGCCGCGTCCTTGCGCAGGTGCCAGAGCATCTCCACGTGCACCGGCTCCAGCAGCATCGGCAGTTCGCGCACCAACAGGTCCTGCTGGCCGCCGGTGGCCAACAGGAAGCGCTCGGGCAGCACCGTCAGCAGTTCGGAGGTGGCCACCACGCGCCCGGCGGTGAAGAACTGGTTGACGGTCAACACGATGCGCCGCTGGCGGCCGAGCGCCGTCAGTGCCTTGTCGACATAGCCATGTGGGCGACCTGAAAAGCTGACCAGCAGGTGGTGGGCGGCGCAGAAAGCGTCCAGTGTCAAAGGCGCAGCGGCCAGCGGGTGGTCCTTGCGCATCACGCAGACGTAGCGGGTCGCGTAGAGCCGCGCATGGCGCAAGTGACTGTCGGGGCCCAGCGCGACCAGGTTGGTGATCACTTCCGGAAAAAAGCCCACTGCCATGTCGGCCTCGCCGTCTTCGAGCAGACGGCGCGGGTCGCGGGTGGTCAGCGGCAGCAGGCGCAGGTTGACCAGGGCGCCATCGCGCTCGATGCGCTCGACCAGGCCCGGCGCCAGCAAGGCGGCGGTGGCATCGGCCATCGCCAGGCGCAGCTGCACGGCGTCGCGCTGGGGGTCGAAGTCACCCGGCGTCAGCAGCTGGCGCAAGCTGGCCAGCGCCATCCGGACTTGCGGCCACAGCGCCTCGGCCTGCGGCGTGGGCCGCATGCCGTGGGCCGTGCGGACGAAGAGTTCCTGCCCCAGCGACTCGCGCAGGCGGCGCAGCGCATGGCTGACGGCCGGCTGCGTCATCGCCAGACTGGACGCCGCACGGGTCAGGCTGCCCTCGGCCATCACGGCGTCCAGCACCCGCAGCAGGTTCAGATCGAGGGTGCGAAAACTCAGGGGCATGGCGTCATGATATGAACGTTTTTAATATCTGTCATCACAAATATTCACTTGCATGTCATTGGTGCTAACCCTAGTATCGGTGCCTCCAGACCCTACCCGGGTCCACCAGCCGCTCCATCCGGGCGGCACTGCCAGGAGTTCACATGACCGCCATCACCATCCAAATGCCCATCACCATTGCCGCCCCCCGCGCCACCCGCTGGACCGCCGGTGCCTTCACCGGCGTGCTGAGCTGGTTCGAACAACACGGCGTCTTGCGCGCCCAACGCCAGTTGCAGACCGACCGCGCCAGCGAAGCCGCTGCCGTTCGCCAGTACGCGCAACGCTACGCCGCCCACGACCCGCGCTTCACCGCCGACCTGCTGGCCGCCGCCGACCGCCACGAACAGACCGCCTGATCCGGCGGCCCGGGCGCGTGCGGCTTCAGGCTGCCCGCAAGGCCTGGGCCGTGACGGCGGGCGCCGCACAGGCGGCATACAGATCCTTCGGGTTGGCCAGCTTTGGCATCAGATCGATCGTTTCGCCCAAACCCAATGTGAGCGCCAGCTCACGCATCAAGAACAGCGCTGCGTAGTCTTCCAGCGCGAAGCCCACCGAATCGAAGACCGTCACCTCGGTCGCCGACAGCCGGCCCGGGGTCTGGCCGCCGAGCACCCGCCACAACTCGGTGACGGGAAAATCGAGCGGCATCTGCTGCACGTCGCCCTCGATGCGACTCTGCGCTTCGTACTCCACGAAGACCCGGGCAGCGCCCAGCACGCCCGGGTGCAGTTCGGTCTTGCCGGGGCAATCGCCACCCACGCCGTTGATGTGCACGCCGGGTTCGACCATCTCGGGCGTGATGACGGTCGCCCGGCGCTTGTCGGCGGTTACGGTGGTGACGATGTCGGCCCCCCGCACGGCATCGGCCACGCTGGCGCAGACCCTGAGCTCCAGGTCGCCCACCGCGCGCAGGTTGCGTTGCAGCTTGATCGTCGCCGCCGGATCGACGTCGAAGACGCGCAAGGTGGTGATGCCCAGCCCGTGGTGGAAGGCCAACGCCTGAAATTCGCTCTGCGCGCCGTTGCCGATCAGGGCCATCGTGCGCGAATCCGGCCGGGCCAGCAGGCGGGCCGCCATCACCGAGGTCGCGGCTGTTCGCATGGCTGTTGTGAGTGTGAGCTCACTCAGCAATTCCGGCCTGCCCGTCGAGACATCGGCCAAGACGCCGAAGGCCATCACCGTCGGCAAGCCGAAGCGGGCATTGCCCGGGTGGCCGTTGACGTACTTGAAGGCGTAGTGCCGGGCGTCGGCCACGGGCATCAGTTCGATGACGCCAGTGGCCGTGTGACTGGCCACGCGGGCGACCTTGTCGAACTCGGGCCAGCGGCGAAAGGCTGACGCGATGGCCGCCTCCATGCGGCGCAGCACCTCGGGCAAGCCGTGGGACTGGACAATGGCGGCGATGTCGGCGGTGGTCAACAGGGTGGTCATGGTGCGGGGCTTGCTCAAGGCGACAGGATCGATTGTTCGAGGACCGCACGGCAGTGAATAGCACCAAAGTTGCCATGTCTTGGCCAGCAATTTGACATTTCGACAGCTGCCGACAGCAAAATGCCCCATGGATTCGACCGACCTGCAGTTGCTGGCCTTGTTGCGGCAGGACGCCCGCACGGCCGTGGCCACGCTGGCGACGCGGCTGGGCGTGTCGCGCGGCACCGTCAGCAACCGCATCCACCGGCTGGAAGACCAGGGCGTGATCACCGGCTACACGGTTCGCCTGCGCCCCGACGCCGAAGCCGGCCGCATCACCGCCTGGATGAGCATCGGCGTCGAAGGCAACCAGACCCGCGCCGTGATCGCCACGCTGCTGGGCGAGCCCGGCGTGGCCGGCCTGCACGACACCAACGGCCGCTGGGACCTGCTGGCCGAACTGCGCGCCGCCACCTTGAGCGAACTGGCCGAGGTGCTGGAGCGCGTGCGGCTGATCAAGGGCATCGCCGCGACCGAAACCAGCATCCACCTGCAAACCTACAAACTGGGCTGAGCGACAGCCCCGCAAGGACGACCATGAAAATCGATTTCGTTTCCGACGTGGCCTGCCCCTGGTGCGCCGTCGGGCTGAACAGCCTGGAACAGGCGCTCGCCACCATCGGCGACGCGTTCCCCGTCGAACTGCAGGTCCAACCCTTCGAACTGAACCCGACGATGGACCCAGCCGGCGCCGACGCCGGCGAGTACCTGAAAGCCAAGTACGGCATGGGCGACGAGCAACTGGCGCACAACCGCAGCGTGATCCGCGAACGCGGTGCGGCGGTGGGTTTCCAGTTCGGCGACCGGCTGCGCGTCTGGAACACCTTCGACGCCCACCGCCTGCTGCACTGGGCCGGCCTGCAGCCGCAGGCGGGTGCCCAGCGCCGCCTGAAACACGCGCTGCTGCAGGCCTACCACGGCGAAGGCCGCAACCCCGGCGACCCGACCGTGCTGCTGCAACTGGTCGACAACCTGGGCCTGGACGTGGCGGCCGCCAGCGAGGTGCTGGCCAGCGAGCGCTACGCGCTGGAGGTGCGTGCGGCCGAACGGTTCTGGCAGCAAGCGGGCATCACGTCGGTGCCGGCCGTCGTCATCAACGACCGCCACCTGATCTCGGGGGGCCAGCCGCCCGAGGTCTTCGAGCAGGCGCTGCGACAGATCGCGGCCGACAGCGCCGCCGCTGACGCCGCCTGAGATGCCGCGCAACATCGAGATCAAGACCCGCATCGACAGCGTGCAGGCCCTGCTGCCGCGAGCCCGCGCGCTGGCCGACGGGCCCGAGCAGCCGAATGCGCAGGACGACACCTTCTTCAGCGTGCCGCAAGGCCGGCTGAAGCTGCGCCAGTTCGACGACGGCAGCGCCGAGCTGATCCACTACCAGCGCCCCGACACCGTCGGCGCCAGGGGCAGCGACTACCTGCGGGTGACGGTCACCGACCCGGCGGCGCTGCGCGAGGCCCTGGCCCGCGGCCTCGGCGTGCTGGGCCGCGTGCGCAAGCAGCGCCTGCTGCTGATGGTCGGGGCCACGCGCATCCACCTCGACGCGGTCGAAGGTCTGGGTGACTTCCTGGAACTGGAAGTGGTGCTGCAAGCCGGTCAGACCGACGAACAAGGCAGCGCAATCGCCGAGGCGCTGATGCAGTCCCTCGGCCTGGGCCTTGCGCCGCGCCTGGCCGGGGCTTATCTCGACCTGCTGGGGGCTGCCGCAGCCGGACGCTGAAGGCAGCGGCGCGCGGGTCATTTATCACGTGAGCGGCACTTCAGCGTGCCAGCGCGGCACAGGTCAGGGTTTTCAGCCTCGGGCCAGGGTGCAGCGTGCCGATACAACGGTGCTGACCCTGCCAGAACCACGGATCACACACCGACCGCCCGAGCCGAACCCGACATGCCTGCCGCCGCCACCGCCTCCCCGACCCGCACGCGTGGCGACCTGCTGGCCGCCGCGCGCGCCCTGGGCGCCTCGAGCGGTGGCGTGGGGGCCGCACGCGTGCTGTCGCTGCTGTACGACCCGGATGTCGAGGTGACGGCGGTGCTCGACTGCCTGCACGCTGATCCCGGCCTGGCCGCGCGGGTGCTGAAAGTCGCCAACGCGCCCTATTACCGGCAGGCCGGCCACATCGGCACGGTGGACCGCGCCGTGGCCGTGCTGGGCTTGACCGCCATCCGCGGCGTGGCTGCGTCAGGCTGCCTGGACCGCTTGACCCCGCCGCGCAGCGGCACGGGCTTCGACCCCGAACGTTTCCGCCTGCACAGCCTGGCCGTGGCCTGTGCGGCACGGCAGTTGTCCGACTTCAGCGGTGCCGGCATCGCCAGTGAGGCCTACATGGCCGGCCTGCTGCACGACATCGGCTGGCTGCTGCTGGTCAAGGTCGACCCGGCCGCGATGGCCCGCTACGTGCCGCCGACAGCCACCCAGCAGACCGCCGACCATGCCTGCGCGATGGCTGCCGAGCAGGCCCATTTCGGCGCCACGCACGAAGCCTGCGCGCTGCTGCTGACCCAGGCCTGGGCCCTGCCCGGCTGGCTGGCGCATTCCATCGCCGGACACCACGCCGCTGCGGCAGCGCCGGGGGTCCCGCCCACCAGCGGGCTGGCCGGGCTGCCGGCCCTGCTGGCCCTGGCCGACCACGCGGCGCTGGCCGCCGGCTTCGGGCTGCATGCCGATGCCGCAGTGCCAACGGCCAGCGCCGCGCTGGCGGGCTGCCGCGACGATCAACTGCAAGCCCTGATCGCCGCCCTGCCCGACACGCTGGCGGCGCTGCAAACAAGCCCATGAACGCCGCCGATCCCACACCGGCCCTGCTGGCCACCCCGCCGGCCGGCCCGGCCCTGCAAGCCGTCGAGTTGCGCGGGCTCTTCGCGGACATGGCGGTGGGCATGCTGGTGGTCCATGCAAGCGGCCACATCGTCGACACCAACCCGGCAGCCGAAGCCTTGCTGGGCCTGCCGCGCTGCGAAATCGTGGGCCGCCATGCAGGCGACCCGGGTTGGCACGCCGTGGACGTCGACGGTCAGGCGCTGGCGCCCGAGCGAACCCCGGCGATGCTGGCCTTGTCCAGCGGCAGGCCGGTGCGCAGCGTGGAGATGGGCCTGCCGCTGTTCGGTGGCGAGCTGCGCTGGCTGCTCGTCGACAGCGTCCCGCTGCGCGGCATGGCGGGCGGCCCGGGCGCGGTCATGACCTTCATCGACATCAGTCAGCGGCGGCGGCTGGAACAACGCCTGCAGCAGAAAAGCCGACGCCTGCGCGCGGTGCTGGAAGGCACCCGAACCGCCACCTGGCAATGGAACGTGCAGAGCGGCGAGGTCGAGCTCGACCTGCGCTTTGCCGAGATGCTGGGCCTTCAAGCGTCAGAGCCACCCCGGTTCACCATCGACGACTGGCGACGCCTGATCCACGCCGAAGACCAGGCAGGCCTTCAAGCCCGCCTGCAGCGGCATCTTGACGGGGAAGTCGAGACCTTCGAGGCCGAATACCGCATGCGTGAGGGCGACGGCAGCTGGCGCTGGGTGCGCGACCGCGGCCGCGTCGTCAGCCACACCGCTGAAGGGGCGCCGCTGGCGATGCTGGGCACGCACGACGACATCACCGCGCTGAAGGAAGCCGAGCTGGGACAGGCGCGCAACGAGGACTTGATGCGCGCCCTGTTCGAGCTGTCGCCGCTGGGTCTGCAACTGCTGAACGTGACCGAACGCCGGGTCGTCGCCGTCAACGACGCGCTGACGCAGATCACCGGCTACGAACGAGCCGAATTGCTCGACCTCGACGTCAGTGCGCGCTACACCGAGCGCTCGCTCCGGCTGCGCGAGCAGCTCTTCGCCGATGCCCTGGAAAAAGGCCGCTTCGGGCCAACCGAAATCGACTACATCCACAAGTCGGGGCGCCAGCTGAAGCTGCTGTTCAACGGTGTTCGCGTCAGCGATGCGCAGCACGCCAACTACCTGTGGCTGAGCGTGGCCGACATGACCGAGCGCCAGGGTCTGGAGCGCGCGCTGCGCGCCGCGGCCTGCGAAGACAGCCTGACCGGCCTGCTCAACCGCAACGCTTTGCGCGACGTGCTGCAGCAACAGATCGACCTGCAAGGCCAGGCAACGGGCACCGGACTGGCGCTGTTCTTCCTCGACTTCGACCGCTTCAAGGTCGTCAACGACACGCTGGGGCACAGCGCCGGCGACGAATTGCTGCGCGCCATCGCGCAGCGCCTGCTCACGGTGGCCCGTCAGCGCGCGCCCAAGGACCCGCAGCAGGCCTGGCACGTGGCCCGCTTCGGGGGCGACGAGTTCGTGGTCGTGCTGCCCGCCGCTGCCACGCCCTTCGGCGCTGACGGCGTGCGCGCCGAAGCCCAGGCCGTGCTGGCGGCGCTGGCCGAGCCCTACACCGTGCGTCAGCAAGCCCTGCACACCAGCGCCAGCATCGGGATGACGATGTGGCACGCCGGCATCGATTCGGCCGACGACATGCTGCGCGACGCCGACACCGCGATGTACGAAGCCAAGCGGGCCGGCCACGGACTGGCCGTGCTCTTCGACGAGACCATGCGCGCCCGCCTGATCCGCGCCGCCGTCATCGAGGCCGAATTGCGCCACGCCGTCGAACGCGGCGAGCTGGTGGCCGTCTACCAGCCGATCGTCGACCTGGACACCGGCGTCGCGACTTCGGTGGAAGCCCTGCTGCGCTGGCAGCACCCCGAACTGGGCGCGGTCTCGCCGTCGGAGTTCATCCCGGTGGCCGAGGAGTCGGGCCACATCATCGTGATCGGCGAATGGATCCTGCGCACCGCCTGCCTGCAATGGGCCGACTGGCAGCGCGAGAACGCGAAGCTGGCGCCGGCCACCATGAGCGTCAACCTGTCGCGCAAGCAGCTGGCGCTGGGCCGCCAGCTGATCACGCTGGTCAACGATGCGCTGGTCACGGCCGACATGCCCGCTGCGGCGCTGCAGCTCGAAGTCACCGAACGCGAGGTGATGAAAAGCCCCGAGCAGGCGCGTGATCTGCTGCGCGAGCTGAGCGCGATGGGGGTCAAGCTGGCGATGGATGATTTCGGCACCGGCACCTCGTCGCTCGGCTGCCTGCGCGACTACCCCTTCGACACCATCAAGATCGACAAGAGCTTCGTCACCAACCTCTGCCGCGACCCGCATGTGCTGGCGGTGGCCCATGCCACGGTCAACGTCATCGAGAACCTGGGCATGGTCAGCGTCGCCGAGGGCATCGAGAACGCTGCCGAGGTGGCCGTGCTGCAGGCCATGGGCTGCCGCTACGGCCAAGGCTACCTGTTCGCGAGGCCGCTGCGCGCCAGCGCGCTGCTGGCCGCGATGGCCGACGGCAGCCGCGCGGAGTGAACCCCAGGGTGCTAGGGCACCGCCGGGGGCCGGCCGGCCAGCGGCGAGCGCGGGCCGGGCAGGATGCCGTTGTAGATCGGTGCGCCGAGCAGCCGGGCATTCGCCACGCCGGCGTACCTGTAGGCCGCGTCGGTGGCCGTGCCGATGACCTGGTTCAACGCCGCCATCACCAGCAAGCCGATCAAACCGCCCTGGCTCTGCTGCTGTTGCTCCGCCGACGAGGCGTAGGCCCGGCCCTGCCACAACAGTTCGCCGCTGCGCAGGTCGACCACGCGGCCTTCGACCTCGACGCGCGTGTCGCTGGAGATGACCACGTAGCTGGTGCCGTACTGCCTGACCTTGATGTACACGGCGGCGTCGGCGCCGAAGAATTCATGCAACTTGGCGAACGGGATGTCCTGCGCGTCGTTGGCCGAATAGACGCCGTTCTGACGGAAGGTCTCGTCGACCAGGGTCACCGGCAGCACGTAATAGCCCGCTTCGGCCAGCGGCCGCGTGGCATGCGCCCAGAGCGACGGCGTGGCCTTGACATCGGGCGACTCGTTCAGCGGCGGCAGCACCAGCAGCGTCGCTGGCCGGGCCTTGATGAAGGCCGTGTAGTCGACGGCTGGCGCCCGGGTGGCGCAACCACCCAGCCAGGCCAGGCTCAGCGCCAGCACGGCCAGGGCATATCGGCGCTTGTTCATGCCGGGTTCTCCGTCTTGGCGGCCGCTGCGGAAGCAGCAGACGCCGCAGTAGCCGGCGCGCTCAAGCGCTTCAGCAACTGGTTCATGTAGGGCGCCGATTCCGGAAAGGCGGCCTTCTCGCCTTCCCACAGGCGCCGCGCGTCGCCGGGGCTGCCGGCCGACAGCTTCAGCAGGCCCAGGTGCGCACGGAAGCCGGGGGGCAGCGCAGCATTCGCGCCACGGGCCTTCTCGGCGTGCGCTTCCAGCGCCGCGATCTGCGCTTCCGGACTGGCCGCTTCACGCAGCAGCGTGTCGTATTGCTGGCGCGGGAAGGCTTCCCACAGGTACATCGGCCCTGGGCCCTTCTGCGCGCAGGCCGCCAGCAGCAGCAGGCCGACGGCCGCCAAGGCGCGCCGCGCCGCCGTCCGGGTACTCATGGGCCGGCCTCGCGGCCCCACTGGCCCGCGTCCTTGCCCGCCACCAGGTTGTTGACGGCTTCGCGCAGGGCCAGGTCGAGCACCTTGCCGTTCAGCGTGGCGTCGTAGCTGGCGGTGCCACCGAAGCCCAGGACCTCGCGGTTCGACAGTTCGTACTCGCCCGCGCCGCGCGCCGAGAACACCACTTCCGAGGTCACGATGTTGACCACATTCAGCGTGATCTTGGCGTAGGCGACCTGGGTCTTGCCGCGCCCCAGCAGGCCGAACAGTTGCTGGTCGCCGACTTCCTTGCGGCCGAATTCCGAGATGTCGCCGGTGATCACGAATGCCGCGCCGCGCGTCGCCTGGGTGGCACCCGCCAACCGGGCTTCCTGGCGGGCTTCGGCCATGTTGTCGCGATCCAGCACCGCGAAGCGCTGCGACTGCTGCAGGTGCGCGATCAGCGTCGTCTTGGCCTGGCTGCCCAGGCGGTCGACGCCGTCGGAAAACACGCCGCGCATGAAACTGGACCGGTTGTCGAACTTGCCGACCGACAGCGGCACCTTCACGCCGACGTAGGGCGCAGCAGCGGCCTGGACCTTCTCGACCTGCAGGCTGCGTGAACTTTCGGTGGCGCAACCGGCGAGCGCCAGCAAGGCGCAGAAGCCGAGCGCGGTCGGGTGACATGAGGACATGGCGAACTCCTGGAGCGGGGGCCTCGGTTGTACCGCCGTTTCACCAACGGCCCGCAGTACAAAATCAGGCGTCCAGCACCAGCCAGCCGTTCGCCACCGCCATGACCCTGAACCATCACCGTGCCGCCTGCGAACGTCGCAGGCCGGGCGGCAGCAGCGCCGCAGCCGGCTGCGGCGCTGAGCTGCGGCCGGCAGGGCTGATCCGGCCCTGGCCCGAGGCGCCGTTTTGAGCGCAGCACTGCCCGGCCAGCGCCTGTCGGCCACCGCCTTCGCCACGCTGCTGCTGATCGCGCTGCTGATGGGCGCCAACCATGTCGCCGCGCGGCTGGCCTTCAACCACGGCGTCGACGTGGCCACCGCGGTCACCTTGCGCAGCAGCGTGACGGCGCTGGTCGTCGGGCTGATCGTCTGGGCGCAGCGGGTGCCGCTGCGCCTCACCGCGCGCCACCGCCAGGCGCTGCCGGCGATCGGCTTGCTGATCGGCGTGCAGAGCCTGTGCCTGTACTCGGCGGTGGCGCGCCTGCCGGTGGCGCTGGCGCTGCTGGCCTTCAACACCTACCCGCTGTGGACGGCGCTGTGGGCGCGGCTGGCCTACGGCCACCGGCCCGAGGCCCGCGTGCTGCGCGCGATGCCGGTGATGCTGCTGGGCCTGGCGCTGGCGCTGGACGTCTTCGGCGCGGCATCGGGCCTCGGCGCCGCCGGCCAGTGGGGGCGCATCGGCGTGGGCGTGGCCTTCGCACTCGCGGCCGCCGCCACCTTCGGACTGGCGCTGGTGCTGACCCAGCACGAGGCCGGCGACCTCGACGGCCGCGTGCG
Organism: Betaproteobacteria bacterium; assembly: GCA_947453725.1. Taxonomy (GTDB): domain Bacteria; phylum Pseudomonadota; class Gammaproteobacteria; order Burkholderiales; family Burkholderiaceae_C; genus Rubrivivax. The sequence goes on from CANGHH010000025.1 coordinate 18,911, forward strand.
CACCGTCAGCACGATGGCCCTGGTCGCCGTGATGGCGCTGGTCGGCGTGGCCAGCCAGGGCGGCCTGCACTGGCCGCAGGCGGCAGCCGGCTGGTGGGGCCTGGCCGGCCTGACGCTGCTCTACGGCACCGGCTTCACCATCATGTTCACCGTACTGCCCAAGCTGGGCGTGGTCGGCAATTCGGCGATCATGAACGTCGAGCCGATCTTCGCGCTGGTCCTGGCCTGGGCCCTGCTGGGCCAGCGCATCGCCGCGATGCAGGTGGCCGGCGGCCTGCTCGTCGTGGCCACCGTGATGGCGCTGGGCCTGCGCCGCGGCTGAAGCCGGGGGCGCTACAGCCGCTCGACGATCACGCTGCCGATCGAATAACCGGCGCCGAATGAGCAGATCACCCCCAGGTCGCCCGGCTGCAGGTCGGCGTGGTGCTGGTGGAAGGCGATGATCGAGCCGGCGCTGGCCGTGTTGGCGTACTCGCCCAGGATGATCGGCGCGATGTCGTCGCCGACCTCCTGCCCGATCAACTTGCGCAGCACCAGCTGGTTCATGCCCAGGTTGGCCTGGTGCAGCCAGTAGCGCCGCACGTCAGCGGGCTGCAGGCCCAGCGCGCCCAGGTGCGATTCGATGTGCGCGGCGGCCATCGGCACCACTTCCTTGAAGACCTTGCGGCCTTCCTGCCTGAAGGTCTTGTCGCGGGCGTCGGGGTCGGTGTCTTCGCAGCGGTTGAGGAAACCGGCGTTGTTGCGGATGTTGTTGCTGTACTGGGTGAGCAGCCGGCTGCCGCGGATGCGCCAGCGGTCGGCGCTGGTGGCCGTTTCTTCGGCCTCGACGATGAGCGCGGTGCAGACGTCGCCGAAGATGAAATGGCAGTCGCGGTCACGCCATTCCAGGTGCGCCGAGGTGATCTCGGGGTTGACCACCAGCACGCAGCGGGCCGAACCCGAGCGCACCGCGTTGGCCGCCTGCTCGATGGCGAAGGTGGCTGAACTACAGGCCACGTTCATGTCGAAGCCATAGCCGCCGGCGCCGAGGGCGGCCTGGATTTCGCAGGCCATCGCCGGGTAGGCGCGCTGCATGTTGGCCGCGGCACACAGCACCGCGTCGATGTCGGCGCCGGTCTTGCCGGCAGCGGCCATCGCCTGCTGCGCCGCGCCGACCGCGATCTCGGCCATCAGGCTGAGTTCGCTGTCGGGCCGCGGCGCGAAGCGCGGCTTCATGCGGGTCGGGTCGAGCACGCCGGTCTTGTCGATGACATGACGCTGGCGGATGCCCGAGGCCTTCTCGATGAACTCGACACTGCTGTGGACCAGCGCCTGGCGTTCGCCGGCGGCGATGGCCGCGGCGTGCTCGGTGTTCTGCAGGTCGGCGTAGGCGTTGTAGGCCTGCACCAACTCGGCGTTGCTGATGGTGTGGGGCGGCCGGTACAGCCCGGTGCCGACGATGACGACGTTCTTCATGGGGCGCGAGTCTAGGCCGCCGCCACGGCACCGGCATCGGCCGCAACCCGACCGTGGCCGCCCTGTCACGCCAGCAGGCTACATTGGGCCCATGTCGAACACCGACGTCCGTGGCAACCCCAGCGGCTGCAACGCCAGCGCCGCGCAGGCAGCGGCCGAGCAGGCGCTATGGCGGATGATGTCTTTCTACGACGCGCCGCTGGCCGACCTCGACGCCGCCATCGCCGAAGCACCGGGCTGGGCCCTGCCGCATGTGATGAAGGCCGGCTTCCTGCTCGGCCTGACCGAGCCGGTGCTGCTGCCCGCGGCAGCCGGCCACCTGAACGACGCCCGCGCTCGGGCAGCCGATGCGCCACCGCGCGAACGCGCCCACCTGGAAGCCGTGCAGTTGCTGCTCGAAGGCCGCTGGCACCAGGCCTGCCGCGTCTGGGACGAACTGCTGCTCGAGCACCCGCGTGACGCGCTGGCGCTGCAATGGGCGCAACTGTGGGACTTCCACCGCGGCGACGCGGCCAGCCTGCGCCTGCGACCGGCGCGCGCCCTGCCCGAATGGGACGAGGCCGACCCGCTCTACCCGCACGTGCTGGCGCTGCACGCCTTCGGCCTGGAGGAATGCAACCTCTACCCGCAGGCCGAAGAGGCCGGCCGCCGCGCACTGGCGTTGCAGCCGCGCGCGCCCTGGGCGGTGCACGCGGTGGCGCATGGGATGGAGATGCAGGGCCGCATCGAGGAAGGCTCGAGCTGGCTGCGCCAGCACCAGGCCGCCTGGTCCGAAGGCAATGGCTTGGGCACCCACCTGTGGTGGCACAAGAGCCTGTTCCGCCTGGAGGCGCTGGACACCGCCGGCGTGCTGCGCCTGGTCGACGCCCACCTCAGCGGCCCCGCGCTGCAGCTCACGCTGCACCGCGTGGACGCTGCCGCGATGCTGTGGCGGCTGCACCTGCTGGGCCACGACATGTCGGCCCACGGTGCGGCACTGTGGGCCGGCTGGAACCCGACCGAGGAGCACGCCGGCCACTGCGCCTTCAACGACGTGCACGCGGTGATGGCGCAGCTGGTCGCGGGCGACCTGCACGGCGCCGAAGCCTGGCTGGCGCGCTGTGCCGAACGCGCGCTGGGCGCCGAAGACGCCCGCCGCGCCAACCATGGGGCGGCGCGCGAAGTGGGCCTGCCGCTGATGCGCGGCCTGCTGGCGTGGGCGCGCGGCAACCCCGACCAGGCGGTCGACCTGATCTACCCGGTGCGCAGCGTGGCCCAGCAATTCGGTGGCAGCCAAGCCCAGCGCGACCTGATCGACCAGACCCTGCTGGCAGCCGCCGCGCAAGGCAGCCACCGCGCCGTCGGCCGCGCGCTGCTCAATGAACGCTGCCTGGCCAAGCCACTGACGCCGTTGACGCGGCACTGGCAGGAGAAGCTGGCGGCCCCCCGCGTAGCGCGGGCTTGAATGCCACAGCCCTGGGCCCAGGCTGGCCGCAGGACAACCGGCACAACCCCAGGCCGGCAAGGCGGCAGCGGGCTGCCGAGAATGCGGCCATGACCGCCACCCTCGTCTGGTTCAAGCGCGACCTGCGCCTGCACGACCACGCCCCGCTGGCCGCTGCATCCTTGCTGGCGGGCTGTGACGCCGCGGCCGCGCTGTTCGTCATCGAACCCGATTGGCTGGCCAGCCCGGCATTCAGCCCCAGCCACCTGACGCACACGCTGGCCTGCCTGGCCGAACTGCGTGCCGACCTGGCCGCGCGCGGCCTGCCGCTGCTGGTGCGGGTGGGCGAGGTGCCCGCCGTCTTCGACACCTTGCGCCACGACTTCGCCTTCACCGCCCTGCACAGCCACGAAGAAACCGGCAGCGGCTGGACCTGCGCGCGCGACATCGCCGTGGCGCGCTGGTGCCGGGCGAACGGCGTGGCTTGGCGCGAACACGCGCAGACCGGCGTGGTGCGGCGGCTGCGCACGCGGCAAGGCTGGGCCGGCCGCTGGGCGCAGCGCATGAACGCCGCCGGAGCGGCCACGCCCGCCGGCTTTCGCGGCGCACCGCTCGACCTGGCCGACCTGCCCACGCTGCGCACGCTGGGCGTGGCCGCCCCCACGCAAACGATGCCACCGGCCGGTGAAGCCGCCGCCTGGGCCACGCTGCACAGCTTTCTGGCCGGGCGAGGACGCGACTATCGGCGCGCGCTGTCCAGCCCGCTGACGGCCGAGGCCGGCTGCAGCCGCCTCAGCGCCCACCTGGCCTTCGGCAGCATCAGCCTGCGCAGCGTGCACCAGGCCACCGAAGCGGCCCTCGCCGCCACGCCCGACCGCGCCCTGGCCTACGCCTTGCGCGGCTTCGCGGGGCGGCTGCGCTGGCACTGCCATTTCATGCAGAAACTGGAAGACGAGCCGGCCATCGAGCGGCGCAACTTCGCCCGCGTCTACGACGGTCTGCGACCCGGCGACGGGCTGCCGCTCGGTGATGCCGACCACGCTAGGCTGGCCGCCTGGTGCGCTGGCCGCACCGGCTACCCGATGGTCGACGCCTGCATGCGCAGCCTGAACGCCACCGGCTGGCTGAACTTCCGCATGCGCGCCATGCTGGTCAGCTTCGCGGCCAACCACCTGTGGCTGCACTGGCGCGAACCGGGGCTCCACCTGGCACGCCAGTTTCTCGACTTCGAACCCGGCATCCACTGGGCGCAGATGCAGATGCAAAGCGGCACCACCGGCATCAACACGCTGCGCATCTACTCACCGGCCAAGCAGCAGCGCGACCACGATCCGCAAGGCGACTTTGTGCGCCGCTGGGTGCCGGAATGCGGCACCGACGCCTACCCGCCGCCCATCGTCGACGGGAAGACCGCGCTGGCCCACGCCAAGGCCCAGCTCTACGGCCTGCGCGCCACGCCACAGGCGCGTGCCGAGGCCGACGCCGTGCAGCAGCAGCACGGCTCGCGCAAGAGCGGCCTGCCGCCTGCGGGCGCCAAGGCCGGCGCCAAGCGCAAGGCCGCGCCACGCGCCACCCCACCCAGCCCGCAGGGCGAACTGTTCTGATGCCGTCGTCCTTCAAAGGCAACAAGAGCAGCCTGCCCAGCAAGCCCTGCGTGGCCTGCGGCCGGCCGATGAGCTGGCGCAAGGCCTGGGCCAAGAACTGGGCCGAGGTGCGCTATTGCTCCGACGCCTGCCGCAAACACAAACCCCCACAGAAGCCGCCAGCTTGAAACCCGCGATCCGCCACCTCGTCCTCATCCTGGGCGACCAGCTCAACCGCGACGCCAGCGCCTGGGACGGCTTCGATTCGGCGCAAGACCGCGCGTGGATGTGCGAAGCCCGCGACGAATCGACGCACGTGGTGTCGGCCCAGCAGCGCATCGCCGTCTTCCTGAACGCGATGCGCCATTTCGCACAAGCCTTGCGCGAAGACGGCGTGCCGCTGGATTACCGTGAAATGGCAGCTGTCACGCTGGCGCAAGCCCTGGTCGAAACGCTGGCAGCACTGAGGGTGCAGCGCATCGTTTTGACGCAGCCCGGCGAATGGCGGGTGCTGCAAGCCCTGCGCGCGGCGGCCGAAGGCGCCGGTGTGCCACTGGACGTGCGCGAAGACCGCCACTTCCTGTGCAGCGACGCCGAATTCGCGGCGCATGCGCGCGGCCGCAAGCAATTGCGCATGGAGTATTTCTACCGCGAGATGCGCAAGCGCCATCGCGTCTTGATGGACGGCGAGCAGCCGGCCGGTGGGCAGTGGAATTACGACGCGGAGAACCGCGCGGGCTTCGGCGCGAACGGCCCGGGTTTCGTGCCGCCGCCCACGCGCTTCGCGCCCGACGCCATCACGCTGGCAGTCATCGACCTCGTCAACCAGCAGTTCGCCGACCACCCCGGCAGCCTGCACGCTGATGGCTGGCCGGCCACGCGCGAACAGGCGCTGCAGGTGCTGGATGTCTTCATCCGCGAACGCCTGCCGCAATTCGGCCTCTGGCAAGACGCCATGTGGGAAGGGCAGCCCTGGCTCTACCACGCTCACATCTCGGTGGCGCTGAATCTGAAACTGCTGGCGCCGCGCGAAGTCATCGCCGCGGCCGAAGCCGAATACCGTGCCGGCCGCGTGCCGCTGGCCGGTGCCGAGGGTTTCATCCGCCAGATACTGGGTTGGCGCGAATACGTGCGCGGCATTTACCGGCTGGGTATGCCCGACTACGCCCAGCGCAACGAACTGGGTGCCCACGAAGCGCTGCCCGGCTGGTACTGGACGGGCCAGGTGCCGATGCGCTGCCTGAGCGACGCCATCACCCAGACGCTCGAGCAGGGTTACGCGCACCACATCCAGCGGCTGATGGTCACCGGTCTGTATGCCTTGCTGCTGGGGGTGGAACCGCAGCAGGTGCACGCCTGGTACCTGGGCGTTTACGTGGATGCCGTGGAATGGGTGGAATTGCCCAACACCCTGGGCATGAGCCAGTACGCCGACGGCGGGCAGATGGCCAGCAAGCCCTATGTGGCCACCGGCAAATACATCGAGCGCATGGGCAACCATTGCCGTGGTTGCCGTTTCAAACCCGCACTGCGAACGGGCGCTCAGGCTTGCCCCTACACCACCCTGTATTGGGACTTCCTGATGCGCCACGAGGCGCGCTTTGCAAAGCACCCGCGCATGGCCCTTCAAGTGAAGAATCTGGCGCGTCTCGAACCCGCCGAACGCCCGGCCATCGTCAGCCGTGCCGCGGCCGTGCGCCGCGGCGATTGGGACGCGGCATGAACGGCCAACTGTTCGACAGCCTCGAATTCGAGCCCACCGTGGCCGCTGCAAGGGCTCGCATTGCGGCCATCCGCCCGGCCGCCTACGCCCGCAGCCGCAACCACCTCGAAGGTGCTGTGACCCGGCTGTCGCCCTACCTCACCCATGGCTTCGTGACCCTGCGAGACGTGCTGGCCGGCGTGCTGCTCCACGGGCCTTTACCGATCCAGCACAAACTGGTTTATGAACTGGGCTGGCGCGAATACTTCCAGCATGTCTGGCAGCACGAAGGCGATGCCATTTTCGAATCGCTGCACGAAGGCGTGCTGCCCGACGCGGCCTACAGCCGCGAATTGCCGGATGACATCCGCCAAGGCCAAACCGGCGTGCCCGTCATCGATCAGGCGGTGCGCACGCTGGTTGGCACCGGCTATCTGCACAACCACGCGCGCATGTGGCTGGCGTCTTATGTGGTGCACCTGCGCAAGGTGCACTGGCGCAGCGGCGCCGATTGGCTGTACGGCCATCTGCTGGACGGCGACCTGGCCAGCAACCACCTCAGCTGGCAATGGGTGGCCGGCACTGGCAGCCACAAGCCCTATCTCTTCAATGCCGACAACGTGGCGCGTTACGCGCCATCGGCCTGGCACAGCCCGGGCACGGCCATCGACACCGATTACGGCGCGCTGGACCACCTGGCGCGCAGCCCGCGCGCTGTGCCAGGCGGGCGCCTTGGCGCAAGGGAACCGGCGCCGCCACTGCTGCCCGCACCGCCTGGAGCCGGCTTTACCGCACCCGATGCCGCAGCCGTTCAAGGCCGGCCTGTCAGGCTGATCCACGCCTGGAACCTGGGTGAACCTCTGGCGCGGGCACCGGGCGAATGCCGCATCGGCGTGGCTCTGCGCGAGTTCCACAGCCGCTGGCCTTGGAGTGAACGGCGCTGGCAATTCGTCAGCGAACGGCTGCGTGCCGTTTGCGACGGGATGTGGCTGGGTACCGCCGCCGAAGTGCAAGCCGCACTGGGCGGGGCGACGGTGGTTCACCGCCAGGCCGATCGCCACATGGAGGCCTGGACGCCGCAGGCGGACCCGGTTCAGGCGCCCACCTTGTTGGACTGGCCGCCCGGCCGTTGTGCGTCGTTTTCGCAATTCTGGAACCGCGCCGCAAAAGGACTTTCAGAGGCCGGCGAATTGCTGCGCTAAAGCCCGACCATCCGCTGCGGGCCATGACATCTTGGTCACCCCCCAGGTCTGCACCTAAATTCAGAAAGAGAATTCATTTGAATTTTGGTGATAATCCATGGCGAGATCGGCGCGAACTGGCAACGCGAAACGTCAACTCACGGCCAATGCGGCAGCGATAAGCCGCAAACCGTTGCAGGGAGCTTCCATTCCAATGAACAGCCCATCCATGACCAAGACCTACGCCCAAATCATCAAGCAGATCGAAATGCTGAAGCAGGACGCCGAAAAGCTCCGGCGCAAGGAAGTGGAAGGCGTTGTCGGCCGCATCCGCGAAGCCATCGCCGTTTACAACTTGTCGGCCGAAGACCTGGGCTTTGGCAGCAAGAAGCCCAAGGCGGTGAGCAAGGCTGCCGTCAAGCCGGTGAAAAGCCGCGGCGCAAAGGCCGCCAAGGCCCCGGCGGTGGTGAAGTTCCGCAATGAAACCGGCGGCACCTGGGGCGGCCGCGGCAAGCGCCCGCAATGGCTGCGCGATGCGCTGAACAGCGGCAAGACGCTGGCCGACTTCGCGGTCAAGTAGAAACGCCGGGCGCGAGCCCTGCCCGGCGGATCGGCCTGGACGTGACAATGCGCGCCCATGCCCTCACACCGCCGCGCCTTGGTCACGGGCACCCTGTTCGCCGCCACCGCAGGCCTGATGTGGGGCCTGGTCTTCGTCGCCCCGCTGCTGCTGCCGCAATACCCGGCCGCGCTGCTGGCGATGGCCCGCTACCTGGCGTTCGGCCTGATCGCCGTGCCGCTGGCCTGGCTGGACCGCCAGCGGCTGGCCACGCTGCGCCGCGCCGACTGGCTGGAGGCGCTGAAGCTCAGCAGCATCGGCAACCTGCTGTACTACCTGTGCCTGGCCAGCGCCATCCAGCGCGCCGGCGCGCCGCTGCCGACCATGCTGATCGGCACGCTGCCGGTGGTCATTGCCATCGTCAGCAACCGCCGCAACGCTGCGCGGGACGGCCGGCTGCGCTGGCGCCAATTGGGTCCTTCCCTGCTGCTGATCGGCGCCGGCATCGCCTGCGTCAACCACGACGAGATGCAGGCCCTGCAAGGTGCCGACGCGGCCACCTGGAAGCGCTATGCCAGCGGCGCGCTGCTGGCCGTTGGCGCGGTGGCCTGCTGGACCTGGTACCCGCTGCGCAACGCCGACTGGCTGCGGGCCCACGCCGACCGCCCGCCCCGCACCTGGGCCACCGCGCAAGGCCTGGCCACGCTGCCGCTGGCGGCCCTGGGCTACGTGGCGTTCTGGGGCTGGACGGCGTTGAGCGGCAGCCCGGGCGGCAACGCCGATGTCGCGCGGGCATTCAGCATGCCCTTGGGCCCCACGCCCCTGCATTTCGTGGCCCTGATGTTCACCATCGGCCTGAGCGCTTCCTGGCTCGGCACGCTGTGCTGGAACGAGGCCAGCCAGCGCCTGCCGACCACGCTGGCCGGGCAGCTGATCGTCTTCGAAACGCTGTCGGCGCTGGCCTACGCCTACCTGCTGCGCGGCCAATGGCCGCCGCTGGCCACGGCCGCCGGCGTGCTGCTGCTGGTGGCCGGCGTGATGTGGGCGCTGCGCGCGCGGCCGCTAGCGGCGAACTGAGCGCCGGCCGCGGCGTCAGACCAGCGCGTCGTCCACGACTTCCACCCAGTGCCGCACCGGCGTGGGGGTGCCGCTCTGCAGGTGCTGGATGCAGCCGACGTTGGCGCTGACGATGACCTCCGGCGACCGTGCCGCCAGCTGGGTCAGCTTGCGGTCGCGCAGCGGGTAGGACAGTTCGGGCTGCAGCACGCTGTAGGTGCCGGCCGAGCCGCAACACAGATGGCTTTCGCTGGCCGCCAGGCTGACCTCGAAGCCCAGTTCGCGCAGGCCGCCTTCGACGCCGCCGCGCAACTGCTGGCCGTGCTGCAGGGTGCACGGCGGGTGGTAGGCCAGTCGCGGCGCCGGGGATGAGCGGTTCGCCACCCGGCGAGCCTTCAGGCCGGTCACGATATCCGGCAGCAGCTCGCTCAGGTCGCGGGCCAGCGCGCTGACGCGGGCGGCCTTGTCGGCGTAGTCGGCATCGTGCGCCAGCGCGTGGCCGTAGTCCTTGACGGTGGCACCGCAGGCGCTGGCGTTCATCACGATGGCCTCGACCTGGCCGGCCGACGTCAGGCCGGCGACCAAGGGCCACCAGGCGTCGATGTTGCGGCGCATGTCGGCCAGCCCGCCCTCGGCGTCGCTCAGGTGCGTGCGGACGGCGCCGCAGCAGCCGGCGCCGTCGGCAATCAGGGTCTGGATGCCAGCGGCGTCGAGCACCCGTGCGGTGGCGCTGTTGACGTTGGGCATCATCGCCGGCTGCACGCAGCCCAGCAGCAGCAAGACCTTGCGCGGGTGGCTGCGCTGCGGCCAGCGGTGGGCCGCAGCGCCGCTGGCCGCCGGCACCTTGTCCTTCAGCGCGGCCGGCAGCAGCGGCCGCACCAGCTGGCCCAGCTTCATCGCGGGGCCGAACAGCGGCGAGGTCAGGCCTTCCTTCAGCAGCCAGCGCACGGCCCGTTCGGCCTTCGGGCGTTCGACGCGCTCGTCGACCAGCTTGCGGCCGATGTCCACCAGCGCGCCGTACTGCACGCCGCTGGGGCAGGTGGTCTCGCAATTGCGGCAGCTCAGACAGCGATCCAGGTGCTGTTGCGTCTTGCGCGTGACCGCCGCACCTTCCAGCATCTGCTTCATCAGGTCACAGCGGCCGCGCGGGCCGTCGAGCTCGTCGCCCAGCAGCTGGTAGGTCGGGCAGGTGGCGGTGCAGAAGCCGCAGTGCACGCATTTGCGCAGGATGGCCTCGGCGGCCTCGCCGTCGCGCGTGCCCTTGAATTCGGGCGCCAGATTGGTTTGCATCGGATCGGATCAGTGTTTCGGGGTGACGGACAAAAGCAGCGGCAACAAGGCCGGGTAGGCCAGCGGCAGCAGGAGGGCGCCGAGCACCACCTGCAGGCCCAGCGCCAGCGCGGCGTAGGCGCCGGCGGCAGGGTGAACCTGCAGCGCGCGGGCCGCGCCGATGCCGTGCGAGGCGGTGCCGATTGCGAAGCCGCGCACGTCCAGGCGGTGGATGCGCAGCAGGTCGAACAAGGGCTTGGCGCAGACCGCGCCGACCAGCCCGGTCAGCACCGCCAGCACCGCGGCCAGCGCCGGGATGCCGCCGAGCTGCTCGGCGATGCCCATGGCCACCGGCGCGGTCACCGACTTGGGCGCCAGCGAGGCCAGCACCTCGGGCGGCAGGCTGAAGGCCCAGCCGATCAGCACCGCGCTGCCGGCAGCCGCAGCGCCACCGACCAGCGCCGCCAGGCCCAGCGCGCGCCAGCGCAAACGCAGCTCGGTGCGGCGCTGCCACATCGGCCAGGCCAGTGCCACCACGGCCGGGCCGAGCAGGAAGTGGATGAACTGCGCGCCGGCGAAGTAGCTCGGGTAGGCGGTGCCGGTGGCGGCCAGCAGGCCGGCCAGCAGGGTGACGGTCCACAGCACCGGGTTGGCCCAGGGCGCGTGCTGCAGGCGGCTGTAGAAGGCCTGCGCGGCGACGTAGACGGCCAGCGTGGCGGTCAGCCCGAACAGCGGCGTCGCCGACAGGTAGACCCAGAGCTCGACGAAGCTGTGCATGGCGGGTTTCATCGCTGCACTCCCCATGTTCACCTCAGTGTTCCGCCGGCGGCGTGCCGCGCAGCAGGCCTTGCAGCAGCAAGGCCGTGACCGCCAGCCCGACCAGCGTCGACAACACCAGCACAGCGACGATGCGCAGGCCGTATTGCGACAGCAGCGCGACATGCGTGACCACGCCCACGCCGACCGGCACGAAGAGCAGCGACAGGTGCTGCAGCAGCGGCTCGGCCGCTGCGGCCACCGCCGGGCGCAGCAGCGGCACCCGGTCCAGCAGCAGCAAGGCCAGCAGCAGGCCCAGCACCGGCCCGGGCAGTGGCAGCCGCAGGCCGCGCGCCAGCAGCTCGCCCAGGCTCTGCCACAGCAGCAGCAGGGCCAGTCCTCTCAGCGCCAGCATGGCCCGCCACCGCGCGGGGCCCAAGCAGCGCGCAGGTCTTCGACGACAGCAAGCGTGGCCCTCATGCGGCCGCACCGAGGCGGGAAGGGTTGAAGAGACCGTCGGGGTCGAAGGCGCGATGCAGCTGGCGCTGGATGCGGTCCAGTGGCGGCGCCAGGGGAGCGAACACGCCGGCCGACTTGTCGGCGCTGCGAAACAGCACCGCGTGGCCACCGGCGGCCTGCGCCGCGTCGCGCAGCACAGCGGCCGGCGCGCCGGTGCAGATCCAGCGCTGCGCGCCGCCCCATTCCAGCAGCTGTTCGCCCGACAGCTTCAGCGGCGCGGCGGTGGCCGGCAGCGACAGCCGCCACAGGCTGGCGCCGGCCTCGACCGCCTGGGCCGCGCCGACGAAGAACTCGTCGCGCTGGTCGCGCAGACCGGTCCAGAAGGCGCCGGCCTGGACCGCATCGACAGTCTCGCCGCCGATGGTCAGCGCAGCCGACCTCACCGCCGCGGCGGCGCCCGCCAGGCGCAGCACCAGCATGCCGTCCCACCAGGCGCTGGCGTTCAGCGGCAGCGGCTGGCCGCCCCATTCGTTGAGCCGGCGCAGCGCTGCCGCCTGCTCGGCTTCCAGCCGCAGCGTCAGCGTGGCGGGTGCCACCGGCAGCACCTTCAAGGACACCTCGCAGATCACGCCCAGCGTGCCGAGCGAGCCAGCCAGCACGCGGCTGAGGTCGTAGCCGGCGACGTTCTTCATCACCGTGCCGCCGAAGCTCAGGCACTCGGCGCGACCGTTGAGCAGCGTCGCGCCGAGCAGGTAGTCGCGCACGCTGCCCACCGCCGCGCGCGCCGGGCCGGACAGGCCCGCGGCGACCATGCCGCCGACCGTTCCGCCAGCGCTTTCCGCACCCCCAAAGCGCGGCGGCTCGAAGGGCAGGCACTGGCCCTTTTCGGCCAGCGCGGCTTCCAGCTCGGTCAGCGGCGTGCCCGCCCGCACGGTGACGACCAGCTCGCTCGGCTCGTAGCTGCTGATGCCGGCCAGCGACCGGGTGTCCAGCACCTGGCCCTGCTGGGCACCGCCGTAGAAGGCCTTGGTGTTGCCACCCCGGATGTCCAGAACCGTCTTGCTGGCGCGGGCAGCCTGCACCTGCTCGACCAGAAGGGCCAGCGCGTCAGCCATTCAAAACCGCTCCAGTTCGGGGAAGGCCAGCCAGCCCTTCTTGACGTGCATCTTCCCGTACTCGGCGCAGCGTTGCAGCGTCGGGATGACCTTGCCGGGATTCAGCCGCTCGCCGGCATCGAAAGCGCGCTTGACGGCGGCCATCTGCTCGAGTTCCCCGGGCGCGAACTGCACGCACATGCTGCTGAGTTTCTCGACGCCGACACCGTGTTCGCCGGTCACCGTGCCGCCCATCGCGACGCTGGTTTCCAGGATGTCGGCGCCGAACAGTTCGCAGCGGTGCATCTGGTCGGGGTCGTTGGCGTCGAAGAGGATCAGCGGATGCAGATTGCCGTCGCCGGCGTGGAAGACGTTGCAGCATTTCAGGCCGTACTTCACCTCCATGTCAGCGATGGCCAGCAGGATGTCGGCCAGCCGCTTGCGCGGGATGGTGCTGTCCATGCACATGTAGTCGGGGCTGATGCGGCCCGACGCCGGGAAGGCGTTCTTGCGGCCGCTCCAGAAGGTCAGGCGCTGCTGCTCGTCCTTGCTGACCTCCAGCCGCGTCGCGCCGCAGCCGCTGAGCACGTCCAGCATGCGTTCGATTTCCTCGGCCACCTCCTCGGGCGTGCCGTCGCTTTCGCACAGCAGGATGGCAGCCGCTTCCAGGTCGTAGCCGGCGTGGACGAAATCTTCCACCGCCGCCGTCATCGGCTTGTCCATCATCTCCAGGCCGGCCGGGATGATGCCGGCGGCGATGATGGCCGCCACCGCGTCGCCGGCTTTGCGGATGTCGTCGAAGCTGGCCATGATGCAGCGTGCCAGTTGCGGCCTGGGCACCAGCTTGACGGTGACCTCGAGTGTCACCGCCAGCATGCCTTCGCTGCCGACGATCAGCGGCAACAGGTCCAGCCCCGGCGTGTCCAGTGCCTCGCTGCCGAAGGTCACGGCCTCGCCTTCGGCGGTGAAACCGCGCACGCGCAGGACGTTGTGCAGCGTCAGGCCGTATTTCAGGCAGTGCACGCCGCCGCTGTTCTCGGCCACGTTGCCGCCGATGGTGCAGGCGATCTGGCTCGACGGGTCGGGCGCGTAGTACAGGCCATGGGGCGCCGCCGCTTCGCTGATCGCCAGGTTGCGCACGCCACACTGCACGGTCGCCGTGCGCGCCAGCGGGTCGATCTGCACGATGCGGTTGAACTTGGCCAGGCTCAGCGTCACACCCCGCGCGTTCGGCATGGCGCCACCGCTCAGCCCGGTGCCGGCACCTCGCGCCACCACCGGCACCGCCAGCGCGTGGCAGGCCTTGAGCACGGCGGCGACCTGGGCTTCGGTTTCAGGCAGCACGACCAGCAAGGGCGACTGCCGGTAGGCAGTCAGGCCATCGCATTCGTAGGGTGTGGTGTCTTCACCGTGCCACAGCAGGGCGTGGGCCGGCAGCAGCGGCGCCAGCGCGGCGACGACTTCGGCCTGGCGGGCGCTGCGTTCGGCCCGCTCCAGCAGGGGCGTGTCGAGGGGTGCATTCATGTCGGCAGAACCGTCCAAAAAGGGGTGCCCGGAGTCTAGCGAGGCCGGGCTTCAAGCGCCGGCGCCACCGCCACCGCCAGTGAACACCGTCAACACCCCGGTGTAGCCGTAGAGGTGGTGGCGCGCGATCTCGCCGCCAGCGAAGAAGCCGACCAGCGGGATGTCGTCACCCAAGCCGCCCAGCGCGTGCTGGACGATCTGCAGTTCGGCCGACGGCCCGCCGAAGTGCGGTCCGCCGCGCCCCGAACAGCTGATGTACAGCGCGCCCTGGATGCGCCGGCGCGGCCCATCCGGCGCCGGCGATGCCGAACCGGCCGCCACGGTCGCCGCTTCGGCCTGGGTTTCGACCTCGTCGCGGATCTCGCTGCAGATGCGCACCAGATCGCGCCGCGCAGCCTGCACATCGCGCTGACAGAACGCCAGGCGCATGCCGGGCTCGAGCCCGTCGGCGACGGCCACCGCCTGGCGTGCCGGATCCAGGCCGACCAGGTGGCGCACCCGCGTGTCGGCGCCGAACTGTCCGCCGCGCGACAGGGCCGTGTCGTGCGCATCGGTCAGGCCGACCAGGGTGTTGCGCAGCCGCGGCAGCGCCACGCGCGGGTCGTCCTGCGGCGTCAGCCCGAGGTCGCGCAGCAGGCAGGCCATCGCCGGTTCGCCGTCCAGCGTCAGGACCAGATTGCGCTCGCAGGCCGTCACCGCGCGCGTCGGGCCGCTCGGCTGGCAGCCCTGGGTGACGCGCGAAATCAGCGCCACGTCACGGCTGAAAGCCACACCCGACAGGCCGCCGCGCCAGACGCCGTCGGCGATGTGCACGGCGTCACCGCGCGAGGCGGCCAGACCGCCGAAGAGGTAGCCGCTGTCGGTGCGATCGGCCAGCTCACCGATCAGCTCGCCCAGCTCGGGCGTGGCCGGGTCGGCGTGGACCAGCGCGCTGAAGGGTTCGATACGGCCGAGCTTGCTGGCGCCGGAAAAGACCTCGAAGCGGCCGGTCGGCAAGGCGGCCAGCATCAGCGCCAGCGCCGGCTCGTCGATGTACTCCGCGCCACCGGCGGCCACCCCCACGCCGACGCTGCCGACCCAGGCGACGCCCGGCCAGCGCAGGCGCAGCTCGCCGTACAGCGCTTCAGCGTCGGCGGCGTAATGGTCGGTGAAGTAGACGAAGCCCAGGCTCAGCGGACCGGCGCCGCTGGCTTCGTGCGCCGCCAGCCGGGCGGCTATCTGCAGGCCGGCCAGCACCAGCGCCGCCCGCCAGTCGGGGTGCGTGGCGTGGCCGACCAGGAAACCGGGCATGCGCGTCAACCGGTCGCGTTCAGCTGCGGCGCTTGCGGCTGGCGGCCTTGACCGGCGCCGCTGCCGCCGGCGGCGGTGGCTTGGCCGTGTCGGCAGCGCCGTCGGCGACGGCCTTGGCGGCGATCTCGGTGAACTGCTGCGTCAGCGCGCCCCACCACTGCAGCGGGTCGACGGCCGGCGCGGCGGCCGCCGCGGGCGCCGCTGCCGGTGCCGGGCTGGGGTTGATCTGCAACGCGTCGCGCAGATCGGCCAGCGGCAGATTGAGCGACTTCAGCGTGGCCAGCGTCATGCGCTGGACTTCCAGCGCCTGGATGGTGCCGCCCAGCAGCTTGGCGTTCTGGTCGAGCCAGAACTGCACGGTCTTCAGCTCCTGGATGCGCTTTTCAAGCTCTTCCGGGTCCAGCGTGGGCGCGATCCACTGGCTCATGCCCGGCATTGACGGCAGGCCCGGCACGCCAGGCAGGGCCGCTCCGGCGGTCTTCATCAGGCCCTGCAGGAACTCGAAGCCCGGGACCATCTTTGCCAGATCGCTTGCGCTTGTCATGGTTTTGTCTCCTGGTGACTCGGGCCGATTGTGGACCCCCGATCAGGGTCCGAAGACGATCCGTTCGACGCGAAAGCCGCGCTGAGCCAGCAGCAGCGGCAGGCCGGCCGGCCCGGTCATGTGCAAGGCACCGACGGCTGCGAAAACACGCCGGCCGGCGTGGTGCTGGGCGGCGATGCCTTCGGCCAGCGCCGGATTGCGTTCGTCGTTCAGGCGGCGCATGAAAGTGCGGTCGGCTTCGCTGGTGGCGCAGTCGCACCACGCCTCATAGGTCGCCAGCGCCGCCAGATCGCCTCGCTCCCAGGCAAGGGCCAGGCGCGCCAGCACCTGGCGGCCACGCTGGTCCTCCAGCTGCGCCAGGCCCTGTTCCAGCGTGGCCAGCACCTCGGCCGGGTCGTCGGGCAGCAGCGCCGACTTCTGCTGCGCAGCGGTTTCCAGCGCCAGCACGCGCAGCGCAGCGCCGGCCGGGCCCTCACGCCGGCTGCGCGCCAGCAGCAGCAACTCCTGCGCATAGGCCGCGTCCAGGCCCAGCCAACGGGCTTCCAGCACGGTCAGGGTGGTCAGCTGCAGCAGCGGGTGCAGCGCAGCCAGCGAGGCCGGGGCGATGCAGGCGCGCTCGAAGGCCCGGGCCAGCCGGTCTTGCAGGTCCGTCGGCAGCCGCAGCGGCGGACCGGCTTCAGCCAGCTGCTGGGCCAGCGCCGGGTCACCGGGATCGATCTCGACGGCCAGCAGGTCGCTGGCCTGCAGCGCCGCCGTGACCCGCGGGCCGAGGCGGCTCCAGGCCGGTTTGCCGACATGCAGGGTGCCGAACAGCCAGCTGCTGTGACCGTCGCGCGTGAGGCGCCAGAGCAGGCCGCGGTCGACCGGCGCGCCGCGCGAGGCGGCGCTGGGCAAGGGCGGCGGGCACAGCGCTGCGCACAGCCCGGGTGCGCTGGCACCCAACATGAACAGCGCCAGTGCGGCCAGGGTCAGCGCTCGACGGCAAACCAGCATCCACATGACCCGACGATGCCACGCGCCGGCCGCGCATCGGCCTCGCCGGCCCGACCCGGCCGTGTTTCAATGCCGCGCCCAGCTCCATATTCCTGCCGAACAGCCGAAAATGCGATGCGTCCGGACGACAGGGCCCAGGCGAACATTCCAAGAATTGGGACCGATGGAACAGCTTTCTCTGCGTTATGCCAAGGGCCGATGGAGCGCGCCCCTGCCGATACACCTGGACAGCGCCCAGACGCTGGTCCTGGCGTTCGCTGCACCCGAATACGACGCCCGCGACCCCCGGCCGCTGGCGGACCTGGCGGCAGCCTTTCCGCAGGCGCTGCTGATCGGCTGTTCCACCTCGGGCGAGATCGCCGGTGCGCAGGTGCACGACGCCAGCGTCAGCGTGGCCATTGCGCGCTTCGGCCACACCACGCTGCGACGGGCCATCACGCCGATCCACGAGGCCCGCGACTCGGCCGCTGCCGGCGAACGCCTGGCAGCGCAGCTGCAGGGCGACGGGCTGCGCGCCGTGTTCGTGCTGTCGGATGGCTTGCGCGTCAACGGCACGCAACTGGTTGCCGGCCTGGTGCGCCACCTGCCGCCGGGCGTGCTGGTCACCGGCGGTCTGGCCGGCGACGGCGGGCGATTCGAACGCACCTGGGTGCTCGACGCCGGGCAGGCGCAGGGCCAGCGCGTCTGTGCTGTCGGCTTCTACGGCAGCCGTTTGCGTCTGGGCTATGGCTGCGAAGGCGGCTGGTCGGACTTCGGCCCCGAACGGCACATCACGCGCGCCGAAGGCAATGTCCTGTACGAACTGGACGGCGAGCCCGCACTGCCGCTGTACAAGCGCTATCTGGGCGAGCGGGCCGCCGGCCTGCCGGGTACCGCGCTGCTCTTCCCGCTGGCGGTCAAGCGCAGCAGCCAGGACCCGGACGCGCTGGTGCGCACCATCCTGGCCATCGACGAGGCCGCGCAGTCGATGACCTTTGCCGGCGACCTGCCGCAGGGCGGGGTGGCACGGCTGATGCGCGCCAACACCGACAAGCTGATCACCAGCGCCGGCATGGCCGGCCATCAGGCGAGCGGCACGGTGGCCCCTGCAGGCGGCGCCCTGGTGATTTCGGTCAGCTGCGTGGGGCGACGCCTGGTGCTCGGTGAACGCACCGACGAAGAGGTGGAAACCGTCCATGACGCGATGCCCGACGCGGCCGCGCATGTGGGCTTCTACGCCTATGGGGAAATTTCGCCGCTGGTGCCGGGCGGCCTCAGCGAGCTGCACAACCAGACCATGACCGTCACCGTCTTCAGCGAGACGGCTTCGACCTGAGCCGCAGGCCGCGCTGACCGTCCATGCCCATGCCCCCACCAGCCCCCACAGCCCGCTGTCATCCACGTGGCTGAGCCGCTGCACCCCTTGCTCCAGCGCCAGCTCCGGCGTGCCGGCCTCGGCGTCGATGGGCTGGCCGACAGGCCCGACGGCTGGTCCGCGTTGTTGCAGCACGTGCACCGTGCCTACGCCGAACACGACCAGGAGCGCTACCTGCTGGAGCGCTCGCAAGATCTGGCCAGCGAGGAAACGGCCCGCCTGTACGCGGCCCTGCGGGTCGAACGCGACCAGCTCGAAGGCCGCGTGCTGGACCGCACCACCGCCTTGCAACTCAGCGAAGCGCGCCTGTCCAGCCTGTTGTCGCTGTCGGCCGACTGGGTCTGGGAGCAGGACGCCAGCCTGCTCTTCACCTATGTGTCGGACGGCATCCGGCAGGCCTCGGGGATCGACCCCGCCACCTTGATCGGCCAGCGCCGCCAGCCCGCTGAAGGCAACGCCGACGAGGGGCCCGGCTGGGCCGAATTCCAGGCCTGCATCGAGGCCCGCCGCGCCTTCCGCGACTTCACCTACCGCCACCCGGCGCCTGGCGAAGGCTTGCGCTACATCTGCATCAGCGGCGAGCCCGTGTTCACCGAAGCCGGCGAATTCACAGGCTACCGCGGCGTGGGGCGCGACGTCACGCAGGCCACCTTGGCCGAACAGATGGTGCAGGAGCTGGCGCGCTTCGACAGCCTGACCGGGCTGCCCAACCGCAACATGTTCCTTGGCGAACTGGACCGGGCGATGGCCCGGTCACGCCGCCATGGCGACCCCTTCGCCGTGTGCTTCATCGACCTGGACCGTTTCAAGACCATCAACGACACCCTGGGTCACGCCGCCGGCGACTTGTTGCTCAAGACCATGGCCGAGCGCCTGCGCCTGACGGTGCGCGGCAGCGACATGGTGGCGCGGCTGGGCGGCGACGAGTTCGTCACGTTGCTCGAGCATTGCGGCGAGATGGCCGATCTGACGCAGGTCGCTGAAAAGGTGCTGCTGGCGATGGCCGAGCCGATCAGCGTGCAGGGCTGCAGCTTTCTGGTCACTGGCAGCGTGGGCATTGCGCTGTACCCCAGGGACGGCGACGACGCGGCCATGCTGCTCAAGCATGCCGACGCGGCCATGTACCTGGCCAAGGAACGCGGCAAGAACAACGTCCAGTTCTACACCGCCGAGCTCGCCCAGCAAGCCGCGCAGGCCTTCGAAATCGAGTCGGCACTGCGCCTGGCCTTGGCCCGGGGCGAACTGGTTCTGCACTACCAACCCAGAGTCAATGTGCAGAGCGGCACCTTGCAGGGCATGGAGGCGCTGCTGCGCTGGGCGCATCCGACGCGGGGCATGGTGCCGCCCGGCGACTTCATTCCACTGGCCGAGGAGCGCGGCCTGATCGTGGCCATCGGCCGTTGGGTGATGAACGAAGCCTGCCGCCAGATCCGCGCCTGGCGCGCCGAGGGCTGCGCCGTGCCGCGCGTGGCCATCAACCTGTCGGCGCGGCAATTCGCCGACACCTCGCTGAACAAGGACTTGCGGGAGACCTTGCGGCGGCATGAAGTCCAGCCACAGGACATCGAGGTCGAGCTGACGGAAAGCGTGCTGATGGCCGAACCCGAACACGCCAACGAGGTGCTGCGCCACCTCAGCGCGATGGGCGTGCACATCGCCATCGACGACTTCGGCACCGGCTACTCGTCGCTGTCCTACCTGAAGCGCTTCCCCGCCGACACCGTCAAGATCGACCGCACTTTCATCCAGGGCTTGCCCGGTGACGCCGACGACACCGCGATCACGCAGGCCGTGATCGCGATGGCCCATTCGCTGGGCCTGAACGTGGTCGCCGAGGGCGTCGAGACGGCGGCCCAGCTGCAAGCCCTGCAAGCGCTGGGCTGCAACGAGGCCCAGGGTTTCCTGATCGGCCGGCCGATGAGCGCGGCCGCGATCGGACTTCGACTGCAGGCCGGTTGACCCGGCCGCCGCGGCTTCAAAGCCAGAACATCGCCGCCGCCACGGCGGTCGGCAGGGCTGCACCCAGCAGCAGGCCGAGCGCGCCGATGGACTGGTCGCGGAAGCCCGCCTTCAGCAAGGTCACGCCGGCCGGGTTGGGCGCGTTGGCGATGACCGTCAGCCCGCCGCCGGCCACGGCGCCGGCCACCAGCATGGTTTTCGAGGCGTCGGAGATGCCGGCGATCAGCGAGCCCAGATAGGTCAGCGCGGCGTTGTCGGTGATGGCCGTCAGGCCCAGCGCGCCGAAGAACAGCGCGGCCGGCGCCAGTCCCGAGACGATGGGCTGCAGCCACCACTGCTGCAGGCCGCCCAGCACCACCAGCCCGGCCAGGAAGAAGCCGACCAGCAGCGCTTCCTTCAGCAGCAGCGGGCTCTGGTGCTGCGCGTAGGCCTGGGTGTAGCCGAGGAACAGCATGAACAGGCCGAGGAAGATCACCGGGTGGTGGGCGAAGGCGACCACCGCGCCGAGGAAGGCGAAGTGGATCAGCGTGACGGTGCTCGGCACTGGCGCGCTGCCAGCGTCGGCCGACCTGGCCGCTGCCGGTGCTGCCGCCCGAACGGCCAGGTGACGGCGCAACAGGAAAGAGACCGCCGTGGCATTGACCACCACCGCGATGGCCGCCTTCCAGCCGAAGTGGCTGGCCATGAAGGCGCTGTCCCAGCCCCAGGTCGCGGCCACCATCAGCACTGGCGGCGCGGCGAAGGCGGTCAGCGTGCCGCCGATGCTGACGTTGACGAAGAGCACCCCGAGGGCGCCGTACTTCAGGTGCTCCGGCATGGCCGGCGTGAAGACGCGGCCCGCCAGCATCAGCGCGGCCAGGGTCATCGCCGCCGGTTCGGTGATGGCCGAGCCGATCAGCGGCACGATAGCCAGGCAGATCCAGACCTCGGCCAGCGAATGGGGAAGCGGCAGGGCGCGTGCCAGCGCGGTGACCAGCGCCTGTATGCCTTCCAGCACCGGGCGCGACGCGGCCACCACCATGATGGTGAAGACGAACAGCGGCTCGGTGTACTGGCGCGACTCGGCGTAGGCGATGGCCGGGCCGCCGCCCGCCATCAAGGCCATCACGGCGACCAGCACGAAGGCCCAGAAGCCGAAGACGACTTCGATCTCGCCCAGCAGGTGGAACAGGCCGCCGTGGCGCGGGCTGTGGCGGGCCAGACGCTCGAAGGCCTTGGCGGCGAAGGTGTGCAGCAAGGCCAGGCCGAACAGCACAGCCGCGACGAGCTCAAGGTCGGTCATGCGCGAAGTATGGCAAACGCCGCCACGCGCCGGTCGCGCATCTCGATCTCGATGCGGTCGCCGAACGGCAGGACGACGGCCGTCGGCGAGCCGTCCTGGAGGGTGGCGAGTTTCATGGGGTGGCAGTATGGTGCGGTGATGAGGACCCTGCCGCTGCAAGCACCCACCCGGCCCGACGGGTTGCGCCCGGCGCGCTGGCGCGGCGCCGGGCTGCTGGTCGCCTCGGTCCTGCTGGCGCACGCCGCGGCGCTGCTGCTGTGGCCGTCGTCGCCGGGCGCGGGTCGGCACGGCGAGACCGGTCGGCCGCTGCAGCTGCGGCAGATCCTGCTGTCGACGGCCAAGCCGGCGGCACCGGCGGCTGCCGTCCGGCCGCCCGACGCCGTGCCGGCGCCAAGGGGGCGACCGCGCAGGACGGCCAGCGCGGCCGTTCCCGGCGCACTCCCTGCCGCGCCCGCCGAGGACCCACCGTCGGCCGCACCGGCGCCGCCACAGGCGGCGGTGCAAAGCCTGGAGCCGGCGCCAGCCCCCGGCGGTGGCGCGATCCCCGTCTACGCCACGCGCCTGCCGCCGTCGGTGCGCCTGCGCTACGCCTTGCAGCGCAGCGGCCAGCCCGGCCATGCCGAACTGCAGTGGTTCAGCGACGGCGCCCTGTACCGCCTCAGCCTGCGCAACGAAGCCGCGGGCGCGCTGAACCTGGGCAGCGCCAGCAGCGGCGCGATCGACGCCCACGGCCTGGCGCCCGAACGCCACACCGACAGCCGGCGTGGCCGCGACGTGCGCGCGGTGAACTTCCAGCGCGACAGCGCACGCGTCACCTTCAGCGGGCCCCGGGGCGAGCTGCCGCTGGTGGCCGGCGCGCAAGACCGGCTGAGCTGGATGCTGCAGCTGGCCGGCATCGCCGAAGCCAACCCGGCGCTGCGCGCGCCGGGCAGCGAGGTGGCCGTCTTCGTGGTCGGTACGCGCGGCGACGCCGAGGTCTGGCTGTGCACCGTGGTCGGCAGTGAGGCCCTCGACTTGCCGGCCGGCACGGTAGCCGCAGCGCTGCACCTGCGGCGCGAGCCGAAACGGCTTTACGACACCACGGTCGACATCTGGCTGGACCCGGCCCGCCACCACCTGCCGGTGCAGGCGCGCTTGCTGGTTCGCCCAACGGGCCAGGAAACCGTGCTGCGGCTGGAGAACGTCAGCGCCCCTTGAACCGCGGATAGGCGGCGCCGGCGGGGATGGTTGCGCGGTGCGTCACGCCACAATGCACCGCCTGGGCTCTGCCCCTCGCTACGATGACGCTTGCTGCCGGGTTCCCTTAGCCATGACTGAATCCTCGCTCGCCGACTACGCCTTCTTCCTCTGGATCATCACCGCTGGTGTTGCCCTGCTGACGGCGCATGTCGCCCTGGGTTGGCTGGCGCGCGCCCGGCGCCGGCCAGAACTGGGGCTGAGCTGGCCGGCGCAGATGCTGTCGGCCACCACGCTGGGCAGCGGCGTCTGCGCCACGGCCGTGTTGGGCCTGTCCGCCGAAGTTTCGAAGGTTCCGCTGGGCTACGGCTCGGTGGCTGCCTCCGTGCTCTGGCTGGGTGCCACCATCGTCTGCCTGCCGCTGGTCGCCTTGCTGACGTTCAGCGCACGCTGGTGGGCCTTGCTGCTGGGCGCCCTGCTGCTCGCCGGTCTCGGCAGCGGGGTGCAGATGGGCTGGGTCTGGGCGGCCGGTTTCAGACCCGGTGTGATCTGGAATTGGCCCGTGGTGGCGGCAGCGGCCACCGTCATGGGCACCGCCTGTCTCGCTGCACTGTGGATGGCCAGCCCCTCACGCGGCACGGCGGACCACACGTCGGCTCGGCTGATGCGCTTGGGCAGCACGGTGCTGATCGGTCTGAGCCTGCTGGTCGGCCAGCAGATCGTGCTGGCCGGTGCCGACCTGGCCGGCCAGAAAGGGTCGGTCTACCGCAACCAGGTGCCCAACAGCGTGCTGAGCCTGGCCTGCGGCGCCCTGGTGCCCTTGACGCTGGCCATCATGGCGCTGGACCTGTCGCTGCGGCACCGCCAGCGCCGCAGCACACAGTCGGGCTTCACGCCGAAGAAGCGCCTCAAGCGCCGCCGCCGCGTGCGCCCGCTCTGACGCCCGTGGCCGCCCTTCCTACAATCGGCGCATGAACCAGCCCTCGACACCGAAGCCCCGCGGCTACACCCGCGGCGGCGCCCTGGCCGACATCCTGCAACAGCGCATCGCCATCATCGACGGCGCGATGGGCACGATGATCCAGCGCTACAAGCTGACGGAAGCCGACTTCCGCGGCGCGCGTTTCGCCGACCACCCGAAAGACCTCAAGGGCAACAACGACCTGCTGGTGCTGACCCGGCCCGACGTGATCCGGGAAATCCACGGCCAGTACCTGGCGGCGGGCGCCGACCTGATCGAGACCAACACCTTCGGCGCCACTTCCATCGCGCAGGAAGACTACGGTCTGGCGCACATCGCCCGCGAGATGAACGTGGCCGCCGCGCGGATCGCCCGCCAGGCCTGCGACGCCTGCAGCACGCCCGACAAGCCGCGCTTCGTCGCCGGCGCCCTCGGGCCGACGCCGCGCACCGCCAGCATCAGCCCCGACGTCAACGACCCGGGCGCGCGCAACACCAGCTTCGACGAACTGCGCGCGGCCTACCGCGAGCAGGCCGAAGGCCTGCTGGAAGGCGGCTGCGACCTGTTCCTGGTCGAGACCATCTTCGACACGCTGAACGCCAAGGCCGCGATCTTCGCGCTGGACGAACTGATGGAAGACAGCGGCGAGCGCCTGCCGGTGATCGTCTCCGGTACCGTGACCGACGCGTCGGGCCGCATCCTCAGCGGGCAGACCGTGGGCGCGTTCTGGAATTCGGTGCGCCACGCCCAGCCGCTGGCCATCGGCCTGAACTGCGCGCTCGGCGCCACCGTGATGCGGCCCTACATCGAAGAGCTGTCCAAGGTCGCGGCCGACACCTATGTCAGCTGCTACCCGAACGCCGGCCTGCCCAATCCGATGAGCGACACCGGCTTCGACGAGACGCCGGCGGTCACTGGCGCGTTGATGGAAGAGTTCGCCAAGGCCGGTTTCCTGAACGTGGCCGGCGGCTGCTGCGGCACGACGCCGGCGCACATCGCCGAGATCGCCCGCCGCCTGGCCGGCTACCGGCCGCGCAGCCGTCAAGACCCCTTGTTCAGCGGACTGCTGACGGCCTAGATCTCGACTTTCGTTCCCAGCTCGACGATGCGATTCGTCGGCAGGTTCAGGAAGTCCGCGGCCGCGGCGGCGTTGCGGTGCATGCTGGCGAAGAGCTTTTCGCGCCACAGCGCCATGCCGCCGCCGAAGGTCGGGATCACCGTGTCGCGGCTGAGGAAATAGCTCGTTTCCATGTCGTCGAGCTGCAGGCCGCGGCCCTGCAGCAGCTTCAGCGCCTCCGGCACGTCGGGGTCGTTCTTGAAGCCGAAGTGCAGCGTCACGGCCCAGCAGGCGTGGCCCAGCGCTTCGATTTCGCAGCGCTTGTTGAATCCGACCCACGGAACCTCGTGGTGCTGCACGGTGACGAACAGGTTCTGCTCGTGCAGCACCTTGTTGTGCTTCAGGTTGTGCAGCAGCGCGAAAGGCGTCGAGCCCTTCTCGGCGCTGAGGAACACCGCGGTGCCGGAGACGCGCAGCGGCGGGCTGATGAAGATCGATTCGAGGAAGGGGTCGAGGTCGATGGCCTCTTCGCGCAGGCGCGCTGTCATCAAGGCGCGGCCGCCCTTCCAGGTGACCATCAGCGTGAAGACGCCAGCGCCGATCAGCAGCGGGAACCAGCCGCCATCGAGCACCTTGACCGCGTTGGCCGCGAAGAAAGTCAGATCAACGACCAGGAACAGGCCGGTGGCGGCGATGCACAGCGGCAGCGACAGGCCCCAGGCCCAGCGGATGACGAAGAAGGTCATCACCGTGGTGATACTCATGTCGATGGTCACCGCGATGCCATAGGCCGAAGCCAGCGCACTGCTGCTGCCGAACATCACGACGGCAAAGACGACGAAGGCGTACAGCGTCCAGTTGACGAAGGGCACGTAGATCTGCCCGGTTTCACGGACATTGGTGTGCAGGATCCGCAAGCGTGGCATGTAGCCCAGCTGGATGGCCTGCTTGGATACCGAGAAGGCGGCCGTGATCAAGGCCTGCGAGGCGATGGAAGCCGCCGCCGTGGCCAGCGCGATCAGCGGGTAAAGGGCCCACGCCGGCGCCATTTCGTAGAAGGGGTTGCGGGCGTTCTCGGGGTGTTCGAGCAGCATCGCGCCCTGACCGAAATAGTTCAGCAGCAGCGCCGGCATGACGATGGCGAACCAGGCCAGGCGGATCGGCCGCTTGCCGAAGTGGCCGAGGTCGGCGTACAGCGCCTCGGCACCGGTCACGCACAGCACCACCGATCCCAGCGCGACGAAGGCGATGCCGGGGTGGCCGAGCAGGAAACCCAAGGCATGGTGCGGCGACAGGGCCACCAGCACTTGCGGGTTCTGAACGATGTGGCCCGCGCCGAGCAGCGCCAGCACCGCGAACCAGACCAGCGTCACCGGCCCGAACAAGCGGCCGACGACGGCCGTGCCGAAGCGCTGGGTGACGAACAGGCCGGTCAGCACCAAGAGCGAAATCGGCACGACAAAGTGGTGCAGGCCGGGTGCCGCCACCTCCAGGCCTTCAACCGCGCCGAGCACGCTGACGGCCGGCGTGATGACACCGTCGCCGAAGAAGATGGCGGTGCCGAAGATGCCCAGCAGCAGCAGGCGGCGGCGCAGCACGGGCTTGTCCTTTACCGCCACCGAGGCGAGCGCCAGCATGGCGATCAGGCCCCCTTCGCCGTGGTTGTCGGCGCGCAGGATCAGCACCACGTACTTGATCGAGACCACCACGGTCAAGGTCCAGAAGACCAGGGACAGGATGCCCAGGATGTTGGCCGGCGTCAGCGGCACGCGGCCGTGCGCGAAGACCTCCTTCAGCGCATACAGGGGGCTGGTGCCGATGTCGCCATAGACGACACCGATGGCGGCGAGGGTGAGGGCTGCGAGGGCGCCGGTTGAGGGGGGGTTGCGTTCGGCGCTCATGGATCTTTCAGGCCTCGTGATTGTGCCCTTCGCGGCGCGCGCCACGAGGGGAACGGCTGGACCGGCTTCAGTCGTAGTTCTCGGCCTCGGGATCGGTGGCTTCCAGTTCATAGGCGGCAGCCAGCATGGCCAGCCGGCCGATCACACCGTACATGTAGAAGCGGTTGGGCGCGCTGGCCCCCGGCTTGACGCCGGGCTTGGGCAACTGGTTGCTGCCGGCGAAGGCCAGCGGCAGGTAGCGCGAACCGGGTGCCGACAGGTTCTCGTCGACACCGCGGTCGGCATGCACGCGGTAAAAGCCGCCGACGACATAGCGGTCGATCATCACCACCACCGGCTCGGCCACGGCGTCGTTGATGCGCTCGTAAGTCGGCACGCCTTCCTGGACGATGACCTCGTCCAGTGGCTGACCTTCGCGCACCAGCCCGCTGCGGGCACGGGCCAGACGCTCGGTGTCGTCGAGTTCCTTGACATCGCGCACGGTCAGGATGCCGATGCCGGTGGCGTTGTCGGCCTTGATGACGACGAAGGGCTTTTCGTTGATGCCGTATTCCTTGTACTTGCGGCGCACCTTGCCCAGCATCACCTCGACCTGGCTGCGCAGACCGTCCAGGCTGGTGACGTCGTTGAAATCGACCTTGCCACAGCGCGCAACCATCGGGGTGATCAGCCACGGGTCCATGCCGAGCAGCTTGGCGAATTTCTTGGCCACCTCTTCGTAGCTCTGGAAGTGACGGCTCTTGCGCCGGGTGTCCCAGCCGGCGTGCAGCGGCGGCAACAGGTATTGCTCGTGCAGGTACTGCAGCGAGCGCGGCACGCCGCCCGACAGGTCGTTGTTCAGCAGGATGGTGCAGGGGTCGAAGTCCTTCAGCCCCAGCCGGCCGCGGTTGCGCAGCAGCGGCTCGACGATCAGTTCACTGCCGTCGGGCAGGGCCAGCGCGGTCGGTGCGGTGATGTCGGCATCCAGCGACCCCAGGCGCACGTTCAGGCCGGCCTGGGTGAAGACCTGCACCAGACGCTGCAGGCTCTGCAGGTAGAAGGTGTTGGTGACGTGGCTTTCCGGAATCAGCAGCAGGTTCTTGGCCTCGGGGCAGATCTTCTCGATGGCCGCCATCGCCGCCTGCACCGCCAGCGGCAGCATCTCGGCGGTCAGGTTGTTGAAGGTGCTGGGGAACAGCTGGGTGTCGACCGGCGCCAGCTTGAAGCCGGCGTTGCGCAGGTCCACCGAGGTGTAGAAGGGCGGCGTGTGCTCCATCCATTCCAGGCGGAACCAGCGCTCGATGGCCGGCATCGATTCGAGGATGCGTTGTTCGAGTTCGTTGATCGGCCCCGTGAGGGCGGTGGTGAGATGGGGAACCATGGGACTGCCTCAACGAGAACAAACAAGAATTCTAGGCATTTGAGGCGGGCGTGCCGGAATGCAAAGAGGGCACCTCACGGTGCCCTCCTGACGTTGGCTGGCCCGGGCGCCAGAGCCCGGGCAGCAGCCGCTTACTTGTTGTACGCGGTTTCGCCGTGCGAGCTGATGTCCAGGCCCTCACGCTCTTCGTCTTCCGGCACCCGCAGACCGATGGTCAGGTCAGCGATCTTGTAGGCGACGATGGCCACCACCGCCGACCAGACCACCGTCAGGCCAACGGCCTTGCACTGGATGATGAACTGCGCCAGCGTGCCGTCCGGGTTGGTCGCCGTGGCGCCCGTCACCCAGTCGGTGACGATGCCCGGGCCGCCCAGGGCCTGCGAGTTGAAGATGCCGGTCAGCAGCGCGCCCAGGATACCGCCGACGCCGTGGACGCCGAAGACGTCCAGCGTGTCATCGGCACCGAGCAGTTTCTTCAGGCCGGTCACGCCCCACAGGCAGACCACGCCAGCGATCAGGCCGATCACCAGGGCGCCCATGATGCCGACGTTGCCGGCGGCCGGTGTGATGGCCACCAGACCTGCGACGGCGCCCGATGCGGCACCCAGCATCGACGCCTTGCCCTTGTGCAGCGCCTCGGCCGCGCACCAGGCCAGCACCGCACCGGCGGTCGCCAGGAAGGTGTTGACGAAGGCCAGCGAAGCACTGTTGCCGGCTTCCAGCGCCGAGCCGGCGTTGAAGCCGAACCAGCCCACCCACAGCAGCGAAGCACCGACCATGGTCAGCGGCAGGCTGTGCGGGGCCATGGCTTCCTTGCCGTAGCCGATGCGCTTGCCGACCATGAAGGCACCGACCAGACCGGCCACGGCGGCGTTGATGTGCACCACGGTGCCGCCGGCGAAGTCCAGCGCGCCCCACTGCCAGAGCAGGCCGGCCTTGGCGTTCATCGCATCGACGACTTCCTTGCCGGTGTAGGCGTCCGGACCCATCCAGAACCAGACCATGTGCGCGATCGGCGCGTAGCTGAAGGTGAACCACAACACCATGAACAGCAGCATCGCCGAGAACTTGATGCGTTCGGCGAAGGCGCCGACGATCAGCGCGCAGGTGATGGCCGCGAAAGTGGCCTGGAAGACCACGAAGACGATTTCCGGCAGAACGACGCCCTTGCTGAAGGTGGCTGCGGTGGGGAAGTCGCCGCCGGTCGCGTTCGGGACGAACACGCCCTTCAGGAACAGCCGGTCGAGGCCGCCGATGAAGGCGTTGCCCTCGGTGAACGCCAGGCTGTAGCCGTAGAGGCACCAGAGCACGGTGATCAACGAGAACGTCACGAAGACCTGCATCAGCACCGACAGCATGTTCTTGCTGCGCACCAGGCCGCCGTAGAACAGCGCCAGGCCGGGGATGGACATCATGATGACCAGCACGGTCGACACGAGCATCCAGCTCACGTCGCCCTTGTTGGGAA
>CANGHH010000026.1 GCA_947453725.1 Betaproteobacteria bacterium
GACGCGTCGACCAACGAGACGGCCTTCAGCGTCAGCCGCAGCAGCGACGCCGGCCTGACCTGGGCCGTGATCGGCACCGTCACCGCCGCCACCGCGCAGGTCGCCACCACCGGCACCACGCTCAGCTACAGCGACACCACGGCCCTGGCCGGCAGCGCCTACCAGTACCGCGTCAGCGCCAGCAACGCCGGCGGCAGCTCGCTGGCGTCGAACGCCGTCAGCGTCGCGGCCATCGCCTCGCCGGCCGCGCCGACCAGCGTCAGTGCCACGCGGGCCTCGTCGACCTCGGTCACCGTCAAGTGGACCGACGCCTCGACCACCGAGACCGCCTTCGAGGTCCAGCGCGCCACCGTCAGCACCACCTCCAAGTTGCCGGGTACCTACGCCACCGTCGGCACGGTCACACGCAGCGCCACGCAGACCAGCGCCACCGGCGGCACCGCATTGAACCTGACCGACCCCGGCCTGATCACCGGCACGCCCTACGCCTACCGCGTGGTGGCCGTCAACGCCCTGTTCCCGAGCGCCAGCGCGCCGGCCAGCAGCATCTCGGCCGTCGTGCAGGTGACGCCTTGATCCCCAACCGCCCCAAAATCAACGACAAACAGGAGTCCCCATGAAACCGAACCCGATGCTGCTGGCCGGCGCCGCCGTGCTGGCCCTGGGCGCCGCGCTGGCCACGCCGGCCGAAGCGCAGACCGCGCCGGCCACCAGCACGCTGAACTTCGACAGCTTCGCCACCGGCGCTGCCCTGGGCAGCTACGGCGGCTTCACCTGGACCCATTGGATCCCCGATACCGTCAACGGCGCCGGCACAGCGTACTTCTCGCATTCGCCCGACACCTGGGTCTACGCCACGGACAACCTCAACAGCATCTACCGTGCCACGTCCTTCGTGTTCGACGGCGCATGGTTCTCGGGCCCGGCCCTGATCGCCGACCCGGCGAATGCCTACGCGCCGCCTCTCCAGAACAAGTTGCAATACCAGTTGTGGCTGGGCGGCGCAGTCGTTTTCACCGGCAGCTACTTCACCCCGTCCTCCACCGCTTCGACCTTGCAGGCCAGCGGCTACAGCGGCGCCGTCGACAAGGTGGTGGTCCTCGCCAAGGTGGCGGACCATTTCGCGATGGACGACTTCAGCTTCAGCGCTTACACCGCGCCAGTCGCGCCGCCGGTCATCCCGCCCAGCCCGGTGCCCGAACCCGCACCGCTGGCGCTGCTGTTCGGCGGCCTGGCGCTGGTGCTGGCCGGGCGCTTCTGCGCTACGGGACGCACCGGGCGCTGAAGTCGGCCGACGCGCGCCGTCACAGCAGCGAAGGCTGGGTGTCCGCGAAGGGCATCAGGCTGGAGTCCAGGAACTGCGGTACCAGCGGGGCCACGGCCGGGAATTCCACCACCACGCGCAGGCCGCCCAGCGGCGACCGGTCCATCCGCACGGTGGCGGCGTGCAGCGCGACGATGGTCCTGACGATCGACAGCCCGAGACCACTGCCCTTGACCTGCTGCTGGCCCAGGCGGTTGAAGCGGGCGAAAGCCTGTTCGCGCTGCGCGGCCGGTATGCCGGGTCCCGAGTCGTCGACCGTCAGCACCGGCGCGCCGTTCACGGTGCGGCCTTCGATGGCCACCTGACCCCCTGGCGGCGTGTAGAGGATGGCGTTGTGCAGCAGGTTGCGCATCAGCGTGTAGATGCCGAATTCGATGCCGGTGACGTGGCAGCCGCGCAGCTTCGAGCGCAGCCGCAGGCCGCGCTCGGCAGCCGCTTCCTGCAGCTGCGCCATGACCTTGAAGTAGGTCGCCTCGAGGTCGACGCTGACCATGTCGAGCGGCGTGTAGCGCAGGCCGTCGACGCGCGACAGGATCATCAGCTGCTCCAGC
Source organism: Betaproteobacteria bacterium (assembly GCA_947453725.1). Taxonomy (GTDB): domain Bacteria; phylum Pseudomonadota; class Gammaproteobacteria; order Burkholderiales; family Burkholderiaceae_C; genus Rubrivivax. The sequence goes on from CANGHH010000026.1 coordinate 1,876, forward strand.
ACATGGCCGATGCGGTCGACGCTGGCCAGCACGCCCTGGCTCAGCTGACGCCGCTCGGCGGCGTGCTGGGCGTCGGCGAGCAGCTCGGCCTGCAGGCGCAGGCCGGTCAGCGGCGTGCGCAATTCGTGGGCCGCCATCGACAGGAAGCCGCGTTCGAATTCGAGCTTGGCCTTGGTGGACTTGAGCGAGGCGTCGCGCGCTTCGCGGATGGCCTGCTCGGCCTGCCGGTACAGGGTCACATCGACCGAGCTGCCGACGATACCGACGGTCTTGCCGTTGCCGTTGGTCAGGCGCGACTTGGTGATCCGCCTGATGCAAACACCGCCATCTGGACGGACGGATTGGCGTTCGTAGCTGACCGTCTCGCCGGTGCTCAGCACATGTTCGTCGGCGGCCGCCTGGCGGCCGTCGTCGTCGCGGAACACGCTGGCAGCGGTCTTGCCCAGCACCTGCTGCAGCGACAGGCCGTCGATTTCAAGGAAGGCCCGGTTGACCTCGATGAAGCGGCCTTCGGTGTCCTTGGCGAACATCGCCGTCGGCGAAACGTCGAGCAGGCGCATGGCGAAGTCCAGCCGGTCCTGCAGGCGTTCGCGCACGTTCTGGCGCTGGGTCAGGTCGAAGCCGATGCCCACGAAGCCGGCGTCGCTGCGCAGCCCGCTGCCCAGCGGCGTCACCGACAGTTCCAGGCTCAGCAGTTCCTGGCGGCCGCGCAGCCGCACCAGGACCGTGTCGGCCAGGGTCTCCGGCGCGGGCCTGAACAGCGCTTCGACGCGCGTCCGGTCTTCGGGCTCGACCAGGTCGGCCAGATGCTGGCCCAGGACATCGGCCATCTGCTGACCGGTGCTGACCTCCCAGCTGCGGTTGACGAAAGTGATGCGGCCCAGCGCGTCGGCGCGGAAGACCAGCTCGCGAATGCTGCCCAGCATCAGACCCATGGCCTGTTCGCTCTGCTCCAGCTTGCCGGCGTTGGCGATCATCGCATCGGCCATCACGTCGCGCGCCACACCCTGCCGGCGCAGGACCAACCAGGCGGCGCCCAGCACCAACAGCGCCACGAGGTCGTTCAGGCCACGCGCGACGAGCCGGTCCTTCAGGCGGTCGGCGATGGCGGCGTTGCGGTCCTGCTCGACGGCCACCGCCAGCGGGAAGCCCGGCACCGCGCGAGCCGCCGCGAACACCGGCCCGCCGCGCAGGCCGCTGTCCTTCAGCTGACCCTGCACCCGGCGCGCGGCCAGCACTTCGGTGTAGGGGCGCGGAGCCGTGCCCGGCGCGGCCAGACCCGCCGTGCTGGCGATCGGCTCGCCGTCGGGCTGCAGCAGGACCGCGTTCAGGCCCGGCCTATCCAGGCGGCTCAGGACGTCCAGGCCCATCTGCTCGGCATTCAGCGCGGCGACCAGGAAACGCCGGGGCTTGCCGTTTTCGTAGGCGGCGCGGATCAGCGGCAGCACGGCGCCGCCGGCTTCCGCCTTCGCGCTGCTCGCCGCCGGCGGCAGCAAGCCGACCAGGCTGCGGCCGGTCGCCTGCGAGCCGAAGCGGCCGTCATGACCAGGGGCCGGCAAGACCATGCCGGCCAGGTCGATCACGCGCCCGGTCTGCGCGGGCAGCGCGCCCGACAAGGAACTCGACAGGACACGGCCCTGGCCGTCGACCAGCCACAGGCCGCGGACGGCCCGGCTGGCGGACCAGGACGGGTCGATGGCCTCGCGGAGCGTCGCGACGTCGGTGGCCGCGCTGCGCGCCGCCACGATCAGCGCCACCTGCGCGCCCAGCGTCTGGTCGGCCGCTTCGATGCCCAGGACGACCTGGGCCTGCAGCTCACGCGCCAGGCCTTCGACTTCGCGGTTGGCGTCCAGCTGGAAGTGCTGCCATTCGAAGTTGATGCTCATCGCAGAGCGCACCAGGATCAGCGCGGCGACGCTGATCGCGATGATCGACACCACGTTGCCACGCGCCCACCAGGCGGCGGGCGGCGGCTGGTAGGCGCCCGCGGTCGGGCGCAGGCTGAGCGGCGGGGCCACCGCGCTCAGCAGGTCAAGCTGGCCGGCTTGGCCGAAGCCGCCGCGGTGAGCGTCGCTTCGGCGCAGAGCTGGTAGCCCAGGCCGCGCACGGTGAGGATCAGCTGGGTGCTGAACTTGCGACGCAGGTGGTGGATGTAGACCTCGATGGTGTTGCTCTCGGTCTCTTCGCCCCAGCCGTAGAGGGCCTCTTCCAGTTGGGCCCGGCTGAGCACGCGGTTGCGCTGGCGCAGCATGGCTTCGAGCAGCCAGTATTCCTTCTTGGTCAGCGGCACCAGTTCGCCGTGCCAGGTTGCGATGCGGCCGTCGACATGCAGCACCAGCGGCCCATGCTCGAGCGAGTTGGTGGCTTCGACCGACCGCGCGCGGCGCATCACGGCCCGCACGCGGGCCGTCAGGTTGCGGATGTCGAAAGGCTTGACGACGTAGTCATCGGCGCCGCTTTCCAGCAGGCTGATGCTGGCATCACCTTCCCATTGCGCGGTGACCACGATCACCGGTGTGCGGTCGCCGCGCCGGCGCACCGCTTCGAGCAGGTTCCGGCCATCGCCATCGGGCAGACTCAGGTCCAGCAGGATGCAGTCGTAGTTGTGGTTCGTCATCGCGGCGTTGAACTCCGCGGCCGACAGCACCCAGTCGCACACCATGCCATGCTGAATCAGGCCGGCCTGCGCGGCCGCCCCCACCGACGTATCGTCTTCGACCAACAGCAATCTCATTGCAACCTCTTTTCATCCGTTGGCGAAGGATAGAGGGCGACCGGCCGGTTTGTGCCGGTGCCATGGTCAGGCGCTGCACGCTCGGCGACGTGCCGTGAATTGCCACACGCAGCGCGCTGCGGCCGTCGGCCTCAGAAGCGCACCTGGACCCAGAAAGCGTGGCTCTGCTGGCCATCCAGGGCCTCGCTGGTGCACGACCATTCCAGCGGCTGCGCGCTCTCGGTGGCCAGGGTCAACAACCCGAACCCGGGCTGCGGCCGGGCGCCGCGTTCGGCAGCCGACCGCAGCAGCAGCTTGCGGTAGGCCGCCTGCCGTTCGGCCAGGCCCATCTGGCGCAGGTCCTGCATCAGCCGCAGCAGGTCACCGGCCGCCGCCGGCGCGATCCGGTTGGCGGCACTGACGGTATAGGCGGCGCTGCTGTCGCCGGGCTCGGCGGGCAAGGTCAACACCTGCAGCGCGCCCAGCGGCTTGCCGGGATTGGCCGCCGCCGCTTCGCCGCCTTCGAGCGCGTGCTGCTGGATGTTGCGCGCCAGTTCGACGACCCCGGTGTAGACCTTGCGGCGCTGCGCCGGCGGGGCGTCGCTGGCCGCCAGCGCGCTGCGGGCGGTGCTGAACAGCGCGGCCAGGGCCGCGGTGTCGAAGGCGCCGTCGTAGGCCAGCAGCGGGGCGGCATCCGAACCCGGCCTGAGCAGGCCCTTCAGCAGGCGTCGCTGCGCTTCCACCGACAAAGGCCGCGGCAGCGGCGGCACCTTGGCTGGCGCCAGCGCCGCGCCGTACGGCTGCTTGTTGAGGCGGGTCAGCGCCTGCGCCAGCCAGCTCAGGCTGGCCTCGGAGGTGCCCTTGTGCACGCAGCCCATCCGGTAGGTGCCGTCGGCGTAGGTCTGGTAAGCCACCTGCAAACGGAATTCGGTCCAGCCGTGGTGGGTCAAGACCGAGGCGTGCAGCGAGGCCACGAAGATCGTCACTTCGCTGCCGATCGCGCAGGCCTGCTCGCAGATGAAGGCCATGCCGTCCATGCCGGCGTAGCGGCAGGAAGCCAGCAAGGTCTGGCCGTCTTCGAGATGGACCCGGGCGGTCCAGAAGACGCTGGCCCCTTCGGCAGTCTGCATCACCATCACGCAGCCGGCGCCTCGCAGTGGAATTCGATATTGGGCAGCCCGTCCATCAGCAGGCTGACCAGACCCGCGTGGGCCTCGTCTTCGGCGGCGCAGGACCAGATCACCTCGATCCAGCGGCCGCAACGGCCTTCGCCGTCAAGCAGCACGAAGAGCTCGCGCAGGGCCGCCACGGAGGCCTTGTCGACGTAGTCCAGCGCCAGCGTGACATTGAAGAACTGCGGCTGGTGTTGCGAGAAATGGCGGCGCAGCAACAGCAGCAGCGGCCTGAACAGGACCTCGATGCGGTGCGGCTGGCAATGGCCGCGCACTTCAAGCCGGTGGCGTTCCGGGTCGAAGGCGATTTCGGGCGTCATGTCGGTGGCGGCCAGGCGAACGATCTGCATACGGGATCCGGGCTTGAGTGCAGCGGGGCTGATGAATGGATAAGGGCGGGCGGCGCGCCGCTCAGGGCTTGCCGCCGACCGAGAAGACCAGGCCGGCGAGGTCGGCGGGCGCCGGGCAGCTGCCGCGCCAGTCGTCGACGAAGCGGGTCAGCAGCGGCCCGATGTCGCGGGCATTGAGCGTCGAATGCGAACGCATGAAGCCGGTCAGCATGGCCGTCCCCAGGGGTTCGGCGAAAGGGCCACCGCACTGGTCGGTGATGCCGTCGGTGACCACCAGCGCGCGGTGCACCGCGCCCAGCGGCAGGTCCTGCGGGCACCAGTCGGGCGCGTCCGGGGCGGCCGCGCTGCCCAGCAGGTCCGGGGCGCCGCGCAGCACCTGGGTCTGGCGCGAACCGGGCCGGACCAGCACCAGGTCCATGCGCGAACCGGCAAAGCGCAGAAGCTGGCCGCCACGCGGCAGCCAGATCGCCGCCACCTTCAGGCCATCGCCCAGCCGCCAGGGTGTCAGGTCGCCGCCCTGGACGCCGGCTTGGCGGTCGTCCTCTTCCCGGTCGCGCAGCAGGTGACCGTGCAGGCGCTGAAGCCACGGCCCCGGATCGACGTCTTCGCCCGAGGTCTCGACCGCCTGCAAGTCGGCATCCATCCACAGCTGGGCCGAGACCTGGGTCTTGAAGCAGCCCTGGCCCTGGTTGCGGCCTTCCAGCACCACCAGCAGCGTGCCCTGGTGGAAGGTACGCGCAAAGACACCGCTGGCCGCGACCGGTTCGCTGGCTTCGCGCAGCACGTGGTGGTCGGCCAGGCCGAGGCAGAGCTGCTCGTGGGTGAGGAATTGCAGATGCCGCTGCATCGGCAGCGCCAGGCCCATGCTGGCCAGGCGCTCGCGCTGGGCCAGCGTCTCCAGGTCCAGCACCGCCATGCGCAGGGCCATGCTCGACGCCAGGCCCAGGTAGCGGCCCCCTTCGGTGACGATGAAGCCGTCGTCCAGGGGGGCGCGCTGGGTCCGGGCGTGCAGCAGCAGTTCAGCCAGCCCGGTGCGTCCGTCCACCACCATCACGCGTGGCGTCATCCATTGCAGGCAGCCGCGCCGGCCGTCCTCCGGGCGATGGCGCTGCGGCAGGTAGCTGGCGGCGAAGCGCGCCTTGCTGATCAAGCCCAGCGGGCGGCCGGATTCGACCACCGCGACCGCGTACTGGCCGACGTGGGCGGCAAAGAAGGCCAACACCGCTTCGCTGCTGGCATCGGCGTCAATGCTGGGCAGCGCCGCCTGCAGGTCGCTGGCGCAGGCCTGCGCAGTCCAGCGCTCGTTGCTGGCGCGTGCGCCGGGCCACAGCCGGGGGGACAGCTCGGGGTCACAGCGCAGCGCCTTGCTCAGGGTCATGGTCGGGGCCTCGATCGGCGGCGCGGATCTGGCGTGATTGCCAGAACCTGCCCGTCGGTGGGCCCATGGTGCCGAACCAGCCTTAGCAACAACTTAAAAAATGGCCGCCCCTCGACGAACCGTGCGCTATCACACGCCCTTGGCCGTTCGGGTCGAATAGCCGGTTGCCCGGCCAGGACCCGTCGCGGCCGCGTCAGGCGACGACTAAGCCGGGGGCAGGCAGGCCAGCAGCACGGCGCTCAGTGCTTCCAGCTCGACCGGCTTGGCGACGTGGATGTTCATGCCGGCCGCCAGGCAGGCTTCGCGGTCTTCACGGAAGGCGTTGGCGGTCATCGCGATGATCGGCACGTGGGCCCAGCCGGGCAGCTGGCGGATGCGGCGCGTCGATTCCAGCCCGTCCATCACCGGCATCTGCATGTCCATCAGCACCGCGTCGTAGCGATGCGTGGTGGCCATCTGCACGGCTTCCAGGCCGTTGGCGGCCAGCGCCGACTGCAGGCCCAGGCTCTTCAGCAGTTCCTGGGTCACGATCTGGTTGACCGGATTGTCCTCGACGACCAGCACCTGGTGCCGGCCGGCCTTGCCGCGCAACGTCTCGGCCGCCGTCGGCCCGGCCTCGGCCGGGGCGGCAGGCCGGACGCCGGCGCTGCGCCCGGCGCCGGCCAACGCGGCGTTCAGGCTGCGGCAGGTCAGCGGCTTCGGCAGCACCCGCAGCGACGGGTCGGCCGCAGCCTGTTCCAACAGCCAGGGGTCGTCGGCGATGGTCATGACCAGCACCTGCGGCAGCGGACCCGACGGCGGCTTGCGCAAGGCCCGCAGGGTCTCGCGGCTGTCGGAGCCGGGCAGGTCCCAGTCCAGCAGGACCAGGGGGAAAGGCGTCAGATGGAGCGCCGCTTCGCGGGCGGTGGCCACGGCCAATGCGGCGTCGGTCGACAGCGTCGGGCTCAGGCCGAGCTGGCCTGCGATGTTGGCCAGGACCTGGCCGGTGCGCGGCTGGTCGTCGACGATCAGCGCGCGCTCGCCGCGCAGCGGGTGCGGGGGGCGCGGCGCCATCGGCGCACCGCGGGACAGGCGCGCCGTGAACCAGAACTGACTGCCCCAGCCCGGCGTGCTGTGCGCACCGGCTTCGCCGCCCATCAGCGCAGCCAGCTGGCGCGTGATGGCCAGACCCAGACCCGACCCGCCATAGCGGCGGGTGGTCGCGTTGTCGCCCTGCTCGAAGCTCGTGAAGATGCGGGCCAGCTGCTGTTCGGTCAGACCGATGCCGGTGTCGCTGACCTCGAATTCGACCAGCAGGCCGTCGTCGTCCTGGCTGCGCGTGCGCGCCGTGACGGTGATGCGCCCGGCCTCGGTGAACTTGATCGCGTTGCTCAGGTAGTTCAGCAGGGCCTGGCCCATGCGCAGCGGGTCGCCGCGCACCGGCTCGAGCAGCGCCGGCGCGATATCGAGGATCAGCTCGAGGTGCTTTTCACGCGCCCGCGTGCCTGCGATGGCCAGCACCTGATCGACCAGCATGTCCTCGATGCGGAAGTCGACATGCTCGAGCTGCAGCTTGCCGGCTTCGATGCGCGACATGTCGAGCAGGTCGTTGATCAGTTGCAGCAGGTGGTGCGACGAGGTCTGGACCTGCCTCAGGCGCACCGCTTCCCAGCTTTCGGGCTCGGCCCGCAGCCGCAGCATCTCGGTCAGGCCGACGATGGCATTCAGCGGCGTGCGGATCTCGTGGCTCATGTTGGCCAGGAAGACACTCTTGGCGCGGGTCGCGTCCTGTGCCTGCTCGTTGAGCTGTAACAGCCGCTGGTTCAGGGTCTGCGCCTCGAGCAGCCGCAGCCGGTGGCCGCGCCAGACCAGGCCCAGGATCGAGCTGGCGAAGACCAGGCCGAACAGGCAGCGCAGCACGAAAGCCCAGGCCAGGCGGCTCGCGGGTTCTATCAGTTCCTGGGTCTCGATGCGGGCCGAAATGCGCCAAGGCAGGTTGCTGGCGCTGCGCACGGCGGCCAGCACCTCGCGGCCCTGGCTGTCGACGCCGGTGTAGATGCCGTCGCCGCTGCGCAGGGCCTGGGCTTCGGGCGGCCCGGCGTCGCCGGTGGCGAGGGTCTGGAACTGGCGGTTCGAGGTCAACGGCTTGTTCAGCAGCGTCAGGCGGCCCTCTTCGGCCCGGTAGACCAGCAGGTCGCCGGTACGCGCGGGATTCGGCCAATGCGCCATGATCGGCAGGAAGCCTTCGTCGAGCTTCAGCGAGAACACCAGCCACAGCGGCGCCAGGCCCTGCACGTCCGGAATCTTGGCGGCCATCACCGTGTAGGGCACGCCGTCGGCCGAGATCTGGAAGTCCATGAACTCCGCATTGCGCTTTGCCGCACCGGCGGACAGGTTCGGGCCGATGGCCGCAGCCGAGTAGGGCGCCGCCCCAGCGACCATCAGCGACTGCCCGTCGAGCGACAGCACCTCGACGCTGCGGAACTTGTAGACCGCCTGCGCGTTGTCCAGCCAGGACTTGACGCGCTGCGCGTCGGCCCAGGCGTCCAGCCGCTCATTCCACGAACCGGCGTTGCGCAGCCGCAGCGGGGTCAGCAACTCGCGGAAGACCTGGTTGGCGGCCAGCGAGCCGGCCACATCGAGCTGCGACTTGTACCAGGTCTCGGCCTCGTTCACCTTGAGTTCGGCGATCGAATTCAGGCGGGCCTGTTCCTTCTCGAGCGCTGATTGCCACAGCACCCGGAAGCCCACCGCCGCGGTGGTTGCCAGGAAGGTGACCAGGATCGCGAACAGCGCCACCACCTGCCACCACAGCAGCCTGCCGGCGGCGGCGTCGACCAGCGCCAGGGCGCGCGCGGCCCGGCCCGGCGGCGGGCTCGCCAGCGCGGCCGCGGCCGCTGATTCGGTCGGCGAGACAGGCGGCCGGCTCATCACGGGCGGTTGAAGAAGGCCGGGAAGTACAGCCGGATGCCGGGGTAGTACTTGTCGACCAGCCGGTCGTAGCGGCCGTCACGGCGCAGCTGCGCCAGGTAGGCTTCGAAGGCGCTGCGCAGCTGCGGCGAAGACTTGGGAAAAGCCACGGCCAGGTCCTGAACCTCGGAGATCGGCCCGACGACCTGGATGCGGCCGGCCCAACGCTGCAGGTCCAGCACCACGTCGGGCACATCGAGCAGGACGAACTCGGCGGCGCCGCCCAGCAGCGCCGGCACCATCTCGTCGAGGTTGCTGGTGGGCTTGTGGCGGCGCAGGTCGAAGCTCGCCGACGTCATCCCGTAGTTCACCGGATCGAGGCAGGTCTGCTCCATCACCAGCAGGCTCCTGCGGCCCAGCACGGCGCGCGTCTGCGCGATCTCATCCTGCACGCGGGCCTGCTTGCCGACCCGCTTGACGGCCGATTCAGCCCGCGTCACCAGCATCACCTGCGACGGGAAGGTCGGCGTCGAGAACAGCACCAGCTTCTGCCGCCAGGGGAGCACCGTCAGGCCCGAGGCGATGAGATCGCCACGCACCGGGCGGCTGCCCGCGCGCACGCGCACCTCGTCGCCTTCGCGGGCGAAGTCGGCGCCAAGCAGATCCTGCAGCACGTTGTAGAAGTCACTGGTCACCAGCTGATATCGGACGCCGATCGACTTCGCGAAGCCCTGGACCAGCTCGGCGTCGAAGCCGCTGCCATCGGCCGTGACGAAATTCGCGTAGCGCACGCCGAGGTGGCGCAGCACGCCGGCCTGGCGGACGGCGGCCAGGTCGGCGGCCCCGGCGCCGGTCGCCAGCAGCGCCAGCCCCGCGGCCAGGCCGCGCCAGCCCCCCCCGCACAGCCTCATGCCAAGGATCCGGGGAGGATGTTCACGGCGGTGGCGAGCAGGCCCTCGATCTCCAGGGCCTGTTCGGCGAACTCGGCCTCGCGCACGTCGTGCCGCTCCTCCAGGCAGTGACGGACCAGGCGTCGGATGTGCGGCACATCGTCGACGATCAGGATGAGAGGCATTCAGCGGGCTCGATTTCGGGCAGGGTGCCCAGTGGCGCGGCCGGCAGCCACAAGGTCACCGCAGTGCCCCGCCCCAGGGTGCTGGCGATGTCGACCTCGCCGCCATGGGCCGAGATGACCGCCTTGACGATGCTCATGCCCAGGCCGGTGCCGGCCTGGGTGCTCGTGCGGTCGACGCGGTAGAAGCGATCGCAGACCTGGCGGACCTGGTCGGGGCTCATGCCGATGCCCTGGTCGACCACCCGCAGACCGACCTGCTGCTGGCCGGCCTTGCGCCGCACCGCGAAGCCGACCTGGACGACGCTGTCGGCGGGCGAGAACTTGTAGGCATTGACCAGCACGTTGAGGAAGGCCTGGCGCAGCTTGCCGGCGTCGCCGCGCAGTTCCAGCCGGCCGGCCCCGGCGTCGAAATGGGGCGCCTGGCGGCCTGCGGGGCGGCGGTGGTTGCGGATGACGTCGCTGGCCAGCTGGTTCAGGTCCAGCGCCGCCGACGCCAGCGCCAGCCCGCTCGCCCCGTCCTGCCGCGACAGCTCGAGCAGGTCGTCCAGGATCTGGGCCATGAGGCCGGCCTGCTGGTGGATGATCTGGATGAATTCGGCACGCTCGCTGGCACTCACCGGGTGAGTGGCCAGCACCTCTGAAAACCCATAGATGCTGGCCATCGGCGTGCGCAGCTCGTGGGCCGCGGCGGCCAGCAGGTCGCTGCCCTCGGCGTCGCCGGCCGGCTCGCGGGTGATGTCACGGAAATACAGCAGGCGCGCCAGACCACCGTGTTGGCCGGGTTGCGAAGTCACCAGCAGCGCGCGGCGGGCGGCGCCGACCACGATGCGCTGCGGCTGCCGCAGCAGCGCAGAGTAAGTCGCTTCGGGCTGGCAACGGGCAGCCAGCCATTGGTTGAAGTCGTGGGCGTGCAGGCCGATCAACTCGCCGTCCTCGGTGCCCAGCAACTGCTGGAAAGCCGGGTTGACGTACTTCACGAGGTCGGCGTGGTCGAAGCCGACGAAGCCGTCGGGGCTCAGCGAGAACAGCGCCGCCAGCGACTCGTTGCGGGCGCTGACCTGTTGCAGCGCGTCGAGCCTGGACGCCAGTTCGACGCGGGTGCGGCGCAGATGGCGCACCAGCAGCGCGGTCAGCACCAGCACCAGCGCGCTGAGCAGCGCCGCCTGGGCCAGCAGCAGCTGGCGGGTCACCCGGTGGCTGGCCAGGATGTCGTCGATGGACTGGCCGGCGACCACCGCCAGCGGGTAGCCGGCCAGTCGACGGAAATGCATCAGGCGCTCCACGCCGTCACTCGGCGAGCGCGCGCTGTAGCTGCCGACCTGGTCACCGGCGCGCAGCCGATCGAAGACCTGCGCCCCCGGCGCGTCGAAGACGCCATCGCCCCGGTCGCCAGCCCGCCGCGCCCGCGCGATGCCGTCCAGGCCCGTCAGGGCGGCCACACCGCTCGGGCCGAGTTGCAGCTCGGCGTAGAAGTTGACGAAATAGTCCGGGTCGAGCGACAGCACGACGACGCCGCCGAAGCTGCCGTCGGGGAGGCTGATGCGCCGGGTCAGCTGGATCGCCCGCTTGCCCGATGCGCGGCCCACCACGGGCACCGACACGAACAGGCTGTCGGCCTGACCGGCCGGCAGGTGAACGCGGAAATGCTCGCGGTCGGACAAGTCGATGCCCGCGGGCTTGCCCAGGCTGGACATGATGTAGCGGCCGTGCGCGTCGATGATGCCGATCTGCGGGAAATGCTCGCCGTCGATCACGCCGGTCTGGTCCAGGCCCGGCAGGTCCAGCAGGGGGCCCAGCTCCAGGTAGCGGCTGCGCACGAAGCGGATCACCTGGTCGGCGCTGTGCAGCGTGCGGTCGGCGTGCTCCTGGCTGACGCGGGTGAGGTTGCCCAGGTCGCGCAGCGCCGCGCTCATCTCGCGCTGTTCATTGGCATGGATGTGCACGGCCACCTGCCACCAGCCCAGCGCCAGCAGCAGCACCGCGACCGCCCAGGTGGCCAGCACCGACCGACCCTCGCCCAGCAGCCCGCCGACGAAGGCCTGCTGCCAGCGGGCCAGCAGCGGCCGCAGCGCGGGTCGCTTCATCGCCGGCCCGGGCGCTGACTCGGCCGCACCAGGGTGCTGGCGGCCGCCAGCGCCAGGGCGCGCTGCATCAACGAGCCACCAGCTGGCAGGCCAGCCATTTCAAGGCCGTGCCCGGCCGTGCCGAATGGGCCGCCAGGAAGGCGGCGGCCTGCGGCTGCGGCGACTCGAACTCGAAACCGTTGAGCTGGCCCAGGTGCGCGACGTCGCGCGACCAGATGCGCCGGGCCCGCGCATCGAAGCGCTCGTGCGGCGCTTCGCCGGCCACGACCAGCACGTCGTAGACCGTGGCCCGCAAGCGCGTGTGCGGCCGGGCCGGCGCCAGGATCTGCATGCCGCCCAGGCTCATGTCCAGCACCCAGGCGTGCAGCCGAGGTTCCTCGGTGGCGGCCGAAAGCTCCCACACCGGCCCGGCATCCGCCCCTTCGGACTCCGCCCGGACGAGCGTGAAGGCGAGTCTGGGTTCCGTACGTTTTTCCGGATCGGCTGACATCAGAGCGCTTCCTCGATAGCAAAAAAGACAAGCCCATGGAGGGCCGTAGACCAAGCTTGCATTTGAATTCTTGAATTCTCCTGAAGATTTTCCGCTGTTGCAGCTTTTCATGCCGCTCGGCGGCAGCCGGCCCGCAAAAAAACGGATCGATCGGCGGTCGAGCAGGCCGGCTGTGCACTTTGCACGCCCTGGGCGCCGGTCGTGCGTTTCGGCACCCGCCAGGGCCCTTGTCGGCCCAATCCTTAAGCCTGGATTCAGAACCCAGGCGGACACTGAAGCTCTTCCAGACAGGGGTCGGCCAGATCGGCCACCACCCCCGACCGAACGCACCGGCCACCGCCGGTCACTCCAAGGAACCCGCATGAAAATCTTCCACATCGGCCGCCTGACGGCGCTCGCCCTGACCCTGGCCACCGGCGTGGCGCAGGCCTCGACGGTGAGCATCCTGAACTGGACCTTCGGCTCGGGCAAGAAGGTCAATGCCACCGGCTACAGCGACTACGCCGGCGGCATGACCGTCAACATCGGCAACGCGGGCAGCGACAGCGCCAGCGGGCTGACCACCTACGCCATTGAAATCGGCAAGGACCTGCCGTCCAGCAGCGGCTCCAGCAACTACACCGTGCAGGACGGCAGCAGCTACTTCCAGACCCAGTTCAACGACGCCAGCATCGCCACCCGGCTGGGCCGGCTGATGACGGTGGTTGGCGCCACCCCCAGCCTGGTCGACACCGCCGCCGAATCGGCGTCGCTGCAGCTGGCGGTCTGGAACCTGATCTACGACAACGACTACAGCGTCAGCAGCGGCAGCTTCAGGGACAGCAGCAGCTACGCCAGCAACGCCAACAGCCTGCTCAGCCTGGCCCAGGCCGAGACCAGCAACGGCTACACGCTGAAGGTCTTGAAGTCGAGCGAGAGGGAAGACCTCTTCTACACGGTGGCTTCGTCATCGGGCTCGAGCCTGATGACCAGCGTGCCCGAGCCGGCCACCCTGGGCCTGGTTGCATTCGGCCTGCTTGGCGTCGGCGTGGTCGCCGGGCGGAAACGCCGCCGCGGCTGACGGGTCAAGGCCCGGCCAAGCCCGGGAACTGTCAAGGCCCGGGTAGGTGTAGGGGCCCGGGTTGGTGGCGTCCAGCCGGGTGCGCACCCGGCTGGCGTCGAGTCGACCGCGAACAGCGGCGGCCGGCGGCGCGGCTGGCTGGACGGAGCCGATTCAGGACGGCGGGCATGTCGTCAACTCGCTTTGGGGATGACCCGCGATCAGGCCTGGGGAAGCTCAAAGAAACATCAAATTGATCCCAAGGGTCACGCCCAGATGGGCAGGGGTCGTTCCTACCGGGATCAACCCGCCGCCGCAGACGAACAGCCCCGGTGTGACGCAATGCGCAAGGGCAGCGGGTCGCAGCGGCCGTTTCTTAAGGGCCGGTAAAGAACCAGGCCGGACACTCGGGCTTCCGCTGGGCCGCCGCTGTCGCCCATGCCCCCCGCCGACGGCCCTACAGGCCTGGGCGCCGCCCTCACCTCACCTGCCACCACCATGAAATCCCGGACACTTTCCCTCTGCGCCGCACTGACGGCGGCCCTGGCCTGCTCGTTCCCGGCAGCCGCCGCCGACCCCGACCCGCATGCCCATCACCGCGCCATGGCGGCCGCCGCCGCTGCGGCCGCCAGCGTCGCGGAACCGCCGCAGAGCCGCATCGAGTTCGGCGCCAAGTCGCTGCGACTGGTGCGGGCCGACGGCAGCGCCGCCGACCTGGCTGCCGATCTGGCCATCGAGACGCGCCCGGTGCTGCTGAACTTCGTGTTCACCACCTGCACCGCCATCTGCCCGGTGATGAGCCATGTCTTCTCGCAGGTGCAGACCGGCCTGGGCGTCGACGCCGCCAAGGTGCGCATGATCTCGATCTCGATAGACCCCGAGCAGGACACCCCCGAACGGCTGCGGGCCTATGCCGAACGCTTCGGCGCCGGCCCGCAGTGGACCTTCTACACCGGCACCGCACCGGGCAGCATCGCCGCCCAGCGGGCCTTCGGCGCCTACCGCGGCGACCGCATGAACCACGAGGCCCGCACCTTCCTGCGCGCCGCCCGGGGCAAGGTCTGGACGCGCATCGACGGGCTGGCAACGCCCGAATCGCTGGTGAAACAGGTGCGTGCGGCGCTGTCGACGCCCTGATCACCGGGCGCTGGCATTCGTGACGCATGCAACGCGCGCGGCGGCGCCCTGCAGGGCAGCGCCAATTCTTCGGTTCGGGAGCCCGGCGCTGGGTTAGCTTCGGGGGTTGCATTGCGGTCCATTGCCGCAGCCCAGCCCGCCCATGACCGACACGCCCGAAACGCCCGAGACCCTGACAGCCCCTGCCGCAGCGCCGCCCGAAGGCTGGCGCCGGCTGTGGCGCTGGCGCACGCCGCGCTACCGCCCGGGCGGCGGCAGCGCCGAAGGCGACATCTGGATGGCCGGCGTGGGTTCGATGCTGGTGCTGACGCTGCTGGTTGGCTACGGCCTCTACGCCACCCAGCGGATCGCCATCGCCGACTGGAGCGACCGCATGGACGGCCTGTCGACCGCGCTGGCCGAGCATGCCTCGCAGACCCTGGGATCGGGCCACACGGCGCTGAACGCCCTGAGTGCCACCGTCGAGGCCCAGCACCTGAAGGACCAGGCGGCCTACCAGGCCTGGGCCCGCGCCCCCGAGCAGTACCGCATCCTGCTGGCCGCCAAGCAGGCCAATCCCTTCATCGATGTCGCCACCTTCGTGGCCGGCAACGGCGAGGTGCTGAGCTTCAGCCGCTCCTACCCGGCACCGCAGATCTCGCTGGCCGACCGCAGCTACTTCAAGGCCCATGTGGCCAACGCCCAGCTGGGCGTGGTGACCAGCGAACCGGTCGCCAACAAGGGCAATGGCCGGTGGCTGTTCTACCTGTCGCGGCGCATCAACGACGCGCAGGGCCAGATGCTCGGCCTGGTGCTGGTGGGCATCTCGGTGGACACCTTCAGCCAGGTCTACGAGAAGGTCGGGAGCAACCTGGGCGAGGGGGCCGTGATCTCCTTGTTCCGCGACGACTTCCTGCTGATGGCCCGCTGGCCGGCCGCGCCGGGCATGCTCGGCACGACGAACCGGCAAGGCGCGACCCACAAGGTCCTGGGCCAGCCCGACAAGACCAGCGGCGTGATTTACACCGACGCCATCAGCCCCAACCAGCCGCAGGGCACGCCCCGGCTGGCCGCACCGCGGCGCGTGCCGGGCTTCCCCTTCATCGTCACCCCCCTCGTCACCCAGGACCGCTACCTGCAGCGCTGGCAAGCCTCCGCGCGGTGGGCCCTGCTGCTGTGGCTGGGCGTGATGGCCCTGCTGATGACGGGCATGCACTTCCTGCTGAAGACAGCGCGCCGGGCCAGGCGCATGGGCAGCGAACGTTCGGCGGCCGAACAGGCGCTGGCCCACGCGGCCGACGAACTCGAGTCGCGGGTCGACGGGCGAACGGCCACGCTGCGCGAGGAAATCGCGGCCCGCGTCGCCCGCGAGCGCGAGGTGGCCGCGCTGAACGCCAAGCTGGTGACGCTGTCGCACCAGGCCGGCATGGCCGAAGTCGCCACCAGCGTCCTTCACAACGTCGGCAATGTGCTGAACAGCCTGAACACCTCCAGCTCGGTGATCGCCCAGAAACTGAAGCAGACGCCGCTGGAAGACCTGCCGCGCGCCGCCGACCTGGTGCAAGGCGTGCTGCAAGACCCCGGCACCACCGTGGCCCAACCGGCGCAGGCGCAGCAGCTCGCGAATTTCTTGCAACTGCTGGCCAGCCACTGGCGTGAAGAACAGGCGGTCCTGCTGCGCGAGTCGGGCCTGTTGCGCCGGCAGGTCGACCACATCCGCGACATCATTGCGCGCCAGCAGTCGCTGAGCGGCCATTCGGGCCTGATCGAACATTTCCACCCCGCCGAAGTGCTGACCGAAGTGGCGCAGATGCACGACGGCGCGCTGCAGCGCAGCCGGGTCAGCCTGTGCTGGGGGGAAATGAGCCCGCAGCGCTGGCTGGGCGACCGCGGCAAGTTCATGCAGATCTGCCTGAACCTGATCACCAATGCCGAGCAGGCACTGGCGGCCTCGGCGCAGACCGATCGACGCATGAACCTGAGCTGCCAGCTGGAAGAGGGCGGTCAATTGCGGGTGCAAGTGGCCGATAACGGGGCTGGGATCTCGGCGCAAGCGCTGTCCCGCTTGTTCACTTACGGTTTCACCACCAAGGCCAGCGGACACGGCCTGGGTCTGCACGCCAGCGCGCTGGCCGCTCAATCGATGGGCGGCGCGCTGGATGCCTTCAGCAGCGGCCCAGGCCTGGGCGCGACGTTCACCCTCAGCCTGCCCCACACCGAAGAAATGTCACAGGAAGCATGATGGCCCCCACCACCCAACGCAGTCGCATCCTGATCATCGACGACAACCCGGCGATCCATGACGACTTCCGCAAGATCCTGATCCCCGATGCGGCGCCCTCGCCAGCGCTGCGCGAGGCTGCCGCCGCGCTGTTCGAGCGCGTGCCGCCGCCGCCGATGCAGCCGGCCTACGACATCGATTGCGTGCTGCGGGGCCAGGACGGCGTGGAACTGGTGCGCCAGGCCCTGGACGAAGGACGGCCCTACGCCCTGGCCTACGTCGACATGCGCATGCCCAACGGCTGGAATGGCCTGGAAACCACGCGCCGTCTGTGGCAGATGGCGCCCACGCTGCGGGTCGTGCTGTGCACCGCCTACTCGGACTTCTCATGGCATGAAATTCGCGAGGAACTGCGCCACAGCGACCGCTTCCTGATCCTGAAGAAGCCCTTCGACAACATCGAGGTCGAACAGCTGACGCTGTCGCTGTCGGTGCAGGCGCGGATGGAAGTCGAGTATTTCGGCCTGCAGGGAGCGCCCTGAAGCGCGCCGCCGGTCGGCTGTGACTGCGACATCCGTCACACCCGGCAGCCGCTGCGCGAAAAACTAAGGCTGACTTCAGGGTCACCGGTCACAGTACGGTCATGTCCATCGCTGCCTTCCGGCGTCCGCAAGCCCGCTTCCACCCAGTCCGCCGCATCGGCCTGCACACCGGCCTGCTGTGGCTGCTGGCCTGCGTGCTGGTGCTGCGCGCGGCCGTGCCCCTGCTGGCGTCGGCGTCGGCCCTGCTGCAGGGCGTGCCGGTGGCCGAGGTCTGCGCGGTCTACGGCGTGGTGGTGCCGCCGACCGAGGCCGAGGCCCCGGCGGGCAGCGAACACGCGCATCACGCGCATCACGCCCATCACGCGCAGCACGATCAACACGCCGGACCAGGCGCCGGCGGCGGCGAGCACGGCAGCCACGCCAACGAACATTGCGCGCTGACCGCACTGTCGGCCTTGTGCACCTCGGCCGCGCCCGACCGCGCTGCCGAGCCCGCCCACGGGGCCTCGGCGCTGCGCCTCGCGCTGCCGGCGCAGGCCGCCTTCGTCAACCCCGCCGCCCGCTGGCAGGCGCAGTTGCAGCACGGGCCACCCCGGCAGGCCTGAGCACCGCCGCCGGCCCTGCCCGGCGGCCGAATCCGCCTGCCCTGCCCCACGCCCGGCCCGAGCCGCGGCGCGGCAACCCTGTACCGCGCGCCGCACCGCCGTGCGCGCCTGCCTTGCGAGAACGACCATGCATTCCATCTTCCGGCGCACCCCGCTGCGCTCGGGGCTAGCTGTCGCCCTGACGGCCGCGATGGCCACCCTGGCCCAGGCCCAGACCGACGAAGCCGACGCCCAGCAGGTCGTCGTCACGGCCAGCCGCTCCGACACCCGCCTGCAGGACATGCCGCTGCACACCACCGTGATCACGCAGGCCGAGATCCGCCAGTCGCCGTCACAGACGCTGGACCAGCTGCTGCGCAACGCGCCGGGCCTGCTGCTGCCCGGCGCGCCGGCCTACACCACCGACCCCACCGGGCACAACATCAAGCTGCGGGGCATGGACAAGAAGGTGCTGGTGCTGGTCGACGGCGTGCCCGTGCTCGACCCCTTCTACGGCACCGTGCAGTGGTTCAAGCTGCCGTTGAGCGCCATCGAGCGGGTCGAGATCGTGCGCGGCGGCGGCTCCAGCCTGTGGGGCAACCTGGCCGTCGGCGGCGTCATCAACATCGTCTCCAAGCGCCCGAAGGACCAGCAGGGCAGCTTCAGCCTGGCCGCCGGCAGCCAGCACACCCTCAGCGCGGCCGTCAGCCAGGACTGGCGCCTGTCGGACACGCTGGCCGTCAACGTCGCCGCCGACCGCTTCAGCAGCGACGGCTACGACAACACGCCACCCGAGCTGCGCGCGGCCTACTGGCCCGGCCGCGGTCCTTCGTCGGCGACCGCCAGCAACCTGCGGCTGGGCCTGTTCTTCAAGCCCGCTGCGGGCGTCGACGGCTACGCGCGGGTCGGCTTCCACGAGCAGAACGAGACCATTGGCGGCTACGCCTGGGGCGCCAACCGCCAGCGCAGCCCCGACGGGCAGGCCGGGCTGAACTGGCGCCTCGGCGGGACCAGCCGGCTGGCCGCCACGCTCTATGCGCAAAGCGTGAATTTCGACAAGTTCAACGGCGCCGGCTGCTACGCCGCCGCGACCTATGCCTGCGGCGCTGCGGTATCCGGCGCTGGCGCCAGCGCCGTGCAGCAGGCCGCCGACACGCTGCAGTACGCGTCCTCGCACGACCTCAACACCTACCGCGAACGCGGCGGCTCGCTGGTCTACACGCGGCGCTTCGATGCCGATCTGGCGGGCTGGCTGAGCGAATGGCAGGCCGGCCTCGACCTGCGGCGACTGGCCGGCGAAGACGCGCAGTCGTCCTACCGCACGCCGACCGCCGCACTGCCCGCTGCGCTGCGCATCCAGCGCAGCAATTTCGGCGGTGGCGCTCAGGCCTTCACCGGCGTGTTCTCGCAGTTCAAGCTGAACCCCAGCGACGCGCTGGAGGTGACGCTCAGCGCCCGGGCCGACCGCTACACCAGCCGTGACGGCGTGGCGCTGCAGACCAACTACAGCAACCTCGCCGCCCCGGTCGAGTCGCCGGCCAGCGGCGGCCCGGTGCCCGGCAGCAGCAAGCAGGCCTTCGACCCCAGCCTGTCGGCGCGCTACGCCTTCAGCCCCTCGCTGGCCTTGCGCGCATCGGCCTACAAGGCTTTCCGCGCACCCGGCCTGAACAACCTCTTCCGCAGCTTCGGCAGCAGTTCGATCTCCATCGCCAACCCGCTGCTCGAGCCCGAGACGCTGGTCGGCGAAGAGGTCGGCGCCGACTGGAAAGGCCGCGGCTGGACCGTCGGGGCCACGCTCTTCCGGGCCGATGTGAAGAACGTGGTCGCCACCTACGCCATCACGGCCGCCACGCCGGTGCCGGCGGCGGTGCAGGCCATCTGCGGCGCCGGCTACGCGGGCGTGGCCAATGCGGCCTGCCCGGGCACGGTCAGCTTCTACACCAACGGCCAGGACCAGCGCGCCGCGGGCGTCGAGCTCGACGCGCGCTGGGCGCTCAGCGATGCGCTGAGGCTGGGCGCCTACCTGGTGCAGACGGCCACCCACTACACGCGCACCGTCACCGGCGACCCGACCGGCGTGCAGCTGGCGCTGGTGCCGCGCCGCGTGGCCGGCGCCAACGCCGCCTGGCAGGCCGGCGCGGGCTGGACGCTGAACGCCGAACTGCGCTTCAACAGCGACATGACGCTGAGCAGCCTGACGCTGAACCCGCCGCTGCGCCAAGGCGGCTACGCCGTCGTCAACCTCGGCGCAGGCTACCGCATCAGCCCGGCCCTGGAGGTCTCGGGCTCGCTCGTCAATGCCGGCGACAAGCGCTACACCGACAGCAGCGCCAGCAACCCGCAGGGCGTCAGCCAGGCCTTGCCGCGCTCGCTGAGCGTCGGTCTGCGGGGGCGCTGGTGAGCGCCGCCGTCCTGTGGCGCCGGGCGGTCGCGGTCGCCGGGGCCCTGCTGCTGCCATTGGCGGGCTACGCACAGGCTGCGGCGTCCACCGCGTCGGCCCCGTCGGCGCATGCCGGTCATGCGGGCCATGCCGCCGCCGCTGCCGCCACTTCCACCGGGGCAGCGCGTTGCAGCAGCAGCGCGCTGGCCTGTGCCAGCGCGGTCACCGCCGCGCTCGACCCGCAGGGCCGGCTGTGGCTGGCCTGGGCGGCCAACGGCGCCGTCTCGGTGGCGCGCTCGGACGATGGTGGCCGGGAATTCGGCGCGGCCCGGGTCATTGGCCGCCACGGCGCGCAGCTCGACAGCGGGGCCGACGCCCGGCCGCAACTGGTGGTCGACCGCCAGGGCCGCATCACCGTGGCCTACGGCGTGTTCAAGGACCAGCAGTGGAACGCACAGGTGATGGTCGCCACCTCGCAGGACGAAGGGCGGACCTTCAGCCCGCCGCGGTCGCTGTCGGCGCATGGCGCCAGCCAGCGCTTCCCGACCCTGGTGCTCGACGCCGACGGCCAGCTGATGGCCGCCTGGCTGGACAAGCGGACGGTGGCGACGGCGCGCGCAGCGGGTCGCAAGGCCGAAGGGGCCGCGCTGGTCTACGCCTGGTCGACCGACGGCGGCCTGAGCTTCGGCCCGGAGCGCCTGGCGGCCGATGGCACCTGCGAGTGCTGCCGGCTGGCCGTCGCGCAGGCCGCCGGCCACCAGCCGCTGTTCGTCTACCGCAAGCTTTACGAAGGCGGCATCCGCGACCATGCGCTGCTGGCCCTCGACGACGTCGGTGCGGTGCGGGCCCAGACCCGGGTGGCACGCGACGACTGGCGCCTGGACGGTTGCCCCCACCATGGACCGGCCGTCGCCGTGACCGCCGACGGCCACGTGCACGCCGCCTGGTTCACCCAGGGCAGCGCCCGCCAGGGCCTGTTCCTGGCTCACGCCGACAGCGCCAGCGCGGCCTTCTCGGAGCCGCTGCGCGTCGGCGCGCCCGGCGTGCAGGCCGGTCGCCCGGCCTTTGCGGTGCGCGGCCAGCGCATCTGGCTGCTGTGGAAGGCCTTCGACGGCCAGCGCATCCAGGCCGCCGTGCGGGTGTCGTCCGACGGCGGGCTGAGCTGGTCGGACGACCGCTGGCTGGCCAGCACCAGCGGCCCGGCCGACCAGCCGACCTTCGTCGAAGGCGGCGCCTGGCCCCAGGTCTCGTGGTCGACGCGCGACGAAGGCCACCGAATCTTCCCGTTGGAGCAGCCATGAATTCGATCTGCAAGACCGCCACCCGGTCCGACCCGCGACGCACCCTGCTGCTGAGCGCGTTGGCCGGGCTGGCCGGGCTGGCCGGGCTGGTGGTCCCGCCGTCCGCGAAGGCGGCAACGGTCGCCGCCGAGCCGACGCGCGAGTGGCAGGCCGACAGCTTCGCCGCGCTGCGCGCGCAACACGCCGGCCACCGCTGGGTGCTCCACCTGTGGGGCGAGACCTGCGGCCCCTGCCTGGCCGAGCTGCCGCAGTGGCCGGCGCTGGTGCAGGCGATGGGCGTGCCGCTGGTGCTGATCCAGGCCGACGCCAGCAGCGGGCGGGCCCAGCCGCAGCTGGCTGCGAGCGGGCTGAACCGCTACCCGCGGTGGGCGACGCGCCAGGGCCTCGACGAGTACGCGCGTGCCCGCATCGACCCGGGCTGGGCCGGCGAACTGCCACGGACCCTGCTGATCGCGGCCGACGGCAGCACCACCGCCTTCAGCGGCCGCATCGACAAGGCGCTGCTGGGGCGCTGGGCCGCGCAGACGGCAGCCAGCGCGCAGACGCCCCGCCCGCGCTGAGCCGGCCGGCGGCCGCGCCAGGGGTCAACGCCTGGAGCAAGGAGAATGCGCATCTCTGCGGGCGACCCCGCCTTTGTTGAAAGCCCCGAAGCGATGCAACTCCGACGTGTGGTGACCGGTCACGATGACCAAGGCCGGGCCGTCGTGCAGATCGACGAGACCTGCACCAACATCCTGTCGCGGCGGCCGCTGCACAGCAGCTGCGTGGTGTGGTCGAGCGCCGAGTTCCCGGTCGACAACGCCGCACCCGGCGACCTCGCGGCGCGTGAGCTGTCGGTGGTCGGCCGCGCCGACAGCGTCTTCCGCGTCGTCGAATACCAGCCCGGCGTGGCGCCGCGCAAGCATCGCACCGAGACGCTGGACTACGCGGTGGTGATGAGCGGCGAGATCGACATGGAGCTCGACGGCAGCTCGGTTCACCTGCGCCAGGGCGACGTGCTGGTGCAGCGCGGCACCATCCACAACTGGATCAACCGCGGCACGGTGCCCTGCACCATCGCCTTCGTCCTCATCGCCGCGCAGACGCCGACGCGGGGGCCGGACGAACTCAAGGCCGTCGGCTGAGGCCGGCAGAAAGCACGACCATGACCGTGAACCGCCGGCGCAGCCTGCAGACCCTGGGCCTGCTGGGCCTCGGCCCCTCGGCCCTGGCCGCCTGGGCCCAGACCTACCCGGCCAGGCCGGTGAAGATCGTGGTGCCGTCGGCGCCCGGCGGCGGCACCGACATCGTCGGCCGCCTGCTCGCGCAGTCGCTGGGCAAGGCGCTGGGGCAGACCTTCTTCGTCGAGAACAAGGCCGGCGCGGGCAACCTGATCGGCATCGAATTCGTCGCCAAGGCGCCGGCCGACGCCTACACCCTGCTCTTCGTGCCGAGCACGCTGGTGCTGAACCCGATCCTCTACAAGGCCGCCAAGTACGACCCGGTGAAGGACTTCGCGCCGATCGCGCTGGCCGCGACCACGCCCAACATCCTGGTCGTCCACCCGGGCGTCAAGGCCGCCACGCTGCGCGACTTCATCGGTCTGGCCAAGGCCGCGCCGGGCAGCCTGAACTACGCCAGCGCCGGCGTCGGCACCTCGCCGCACATGGCGATGGAGCTGTTCGCCAGCATGGCCGGCGTGCAGCTGCAGCACATCCCCTACAAGGGCACCGCGCCGGCGGTCTCCGACCTGCTCGGCGGCCAGGTCAGCGCGATGTTCTCGAACGCGCTGACCGTGCTGCCGATGATCCAGAGCGGTCGCCTGCGCGCGCTGGCGGTATCGGGCACCAAGCGCCTGGCGCTGCTGCCCGAGGTGCCGACGGTGGCCGAGGCCGGCGTGCCCCGCTACGTGGCCGAACAGTGGTACGGCCTGCTGGCCCCGGCGGGCACGCCCCCCGAGCTCGTCAGGCTGCTCAACAACCAGGCGGTGCAGGCGCTGGCCAGCCCGGCCCTCCGCGACAAGCTGCTGTCCGAAGGCGCCGATGCCGTCGGCAACAGCCCGCAGCAGTTCGCCGAGCTGATCCGCGACGACCTGGCGAAGTGGACGGCGGTGGCCAGGCGCGCCGGCATCGAGGCCGAATAGTCGGAACAGGCCGCCGGCCGCCGCCCTTTCAGGCCCGGCGCAGCGACGGCATCAGCCGCAGCGCATTGCCACGCTCGACGGCCGCCAGCTCGGCCGGGCTGAAATTGCGCTCGGCCAGGCCGGTTCGCACGTCTTCGGCCAGCCGGTAGGGGAAGTCGCTGCCGAACAGGATCTGGCTCGGCTGGACCAGCACGCGCAGCGCGGCGATGGCCCCTTCGTGGTGGCCCTGCGCGGTGTCGAAGTTGAAGCGCTGGACTTCGGCCAGCAGGCCGTTCGGCAGCACGGCCTTGGCCTTGTCCTTCATGTCGATTTCCTGCCGCGTGAAGCGCGCCCACAGGAAGGGCAGCGTGCCGCCGCTGTGCGACCAGATCCACTGGATGTCGGGGTAACGGTGGGCCGCGCCGCCGAACAGCAGGCTGGCGATGCTGCGCGTGGTGTCGGCCGGGAACTCGATGGCCGAAGGCGGCAGGCCCTCGATCGGGTTGCGGCAGCAGCCGGGCTGCAGCGGGTGGGTGTAGATCACCGCCTTGCGCCGGTTCAGTTCCTCCCAGATCGGCCAGAAGCGGCGGTCGCCGAGGTAGCTGTTGCCGTAGCTCGTCATCAGGCCGATGCCATCGGCCTTCAGCGTGTCGAAGGCGTATTCGATCTCGCGCAGGCTGCCTTCGGTGTCCATCAGCGGCAGCGTCGCGAAGGAGCCGAAGCGGCCGGGATGGTCGCGCGACATCTGCGCCGCGTAGTCGTTCGACAGCCGGGCCAGCCGGCGGTCGGTGGCGGCGTCTTCGAAATAAGCGCCGGGCTGCATCAACGCGACCACCGAGGTCGCGATGCCGTTGCGGTCCATGTCCTCCAGCGAGGCCTGCGGCGACCACTTCGGCGCCTGGCCCAGGCCGCGCTTCGTCAGCTCGGCGGCGTAGGCCGGCGGCACGATGTGGTGGTGGATGTCGATGCGGTGCGGCGCCGCCACGGCGGCCGGGGCGGCGCCGGCGTCGCGGCTGCCGAGCAGGCCGAGCGGGCCGACGGCCACGCTGGCGGCCAGCACCCCGAGCCCGCCGACCCCGCCCAGGAAGCCGCGCCGGGTCGAGGTGCCGGCGGCGCTGTCATGGCACAGGCAGGTCCAGGGTTTGATGCGGGAATTCTTCATGCGGGTGTTCTCGTCAGCGCGCCGCGACGCGGCGCATGAAATCGGCGAAGACCTGGGCCAGCAGCGGCTCGTGCGGCGCCCAGGCGGTGAAGGGCAGCAGCGGCACGTCCAGGTCGTCGATGGCCAGTTCGAACAGCTCGGCGCCGGGTATCGCCGCCGCGGCGGCGCGGCCGTTGGCCGAGGCGTGGGTCCGGTCGTTGCCGGGCACGACGAGGGTCGGCACCCGGATCGCCGCCATCCGGGCCTCGCTCAGGCCGAGCACCGGCGCGCGCGGGCCGCGTTCGAAGCAGTCCAGCCAGTTCGACATCACGGCGATGTAGTGCTGCGGGTCGAGCGCCATCAGCACGGCCTCGTTCGGCGGATGGGCCGCAATCCGTTCGCGGATCGCCTCGGTGGCGCAGACCGCGGCCATGCCGCCTTCGCGGGCGGCACGGATGAACTGCCCGTAGTACTGCTCGGGCAGCCGGGCGGCGGCGACGGCGCCGCCGGTGACGCGCATCAGCAGCAGCGCGCGCACCGCCTGCGGGTGGCGCAGCGCGGTCAGCATCGAGGTGCGGGCGCCCGATGACGCGCCGATGAAGAAGGCCGGCGCCGCGCCCAGGTGCTCGAGCAGCGCCGCGATGTCGTCGGTCCAGATCTCTTCCTCGCCCTGCTCGCCGGCTATCACGATCTGCGAGGCGCCGGTGTTGCGCCGGTCGTGCAGCAGCACGCGGAAACCGGCCTCGGCGATGCGCGTGGCCAGCGGCACGAACTCGGCGTAGGAACGCCGGCCGCCGGTGATCATCGCCACCCAGGGGCCGCTGGGACCGATCACCTCGTGGTGCAGGTGGACACCGCGGACCTGGGCAATGGGCATGGCGTGGCTTTCTCGGGTCGGCAGTGGGGGGTTGCGGGGCTGCGCATCATCGGTGCGAAAGCGCGGGCTGCCGGGCTCGCGATGCTAGGGGTTTCTCCGGACGTCGACCGTGACCCTGTCGCCGCGGGCCTTTGCGGCTAGAGTTCGGGCGGCACTGCGCCTCCAACCTTCCAGCCCACCCTTGCTGACCCCGGCCGCCCTTGCACAGCATCCTGCCCCTGCCCGCGCGGCTGACGCTGCTGGCGCTGCTGACCATGGCCACGCTGCCCGCCGGGGCTGCGCTGCCCGGCGACGTCGCACGCGGTCGCGCGCTGCTGCTGCAAAGGCAGGACAGCGGCTGCATCCTGTGCCATGTGCTGCCCGGTCTGCCGCCCGGCGGGGCCCTGGGCCCTCCGCTGGTCGACCTGGCCCGGCGCTACGACAGCGACGCCCTGCGCCTGCGCATCGCCGATGCGCGTAGCGTCAACCCCGACACCGTGATGCCGCCCTACTTCAGCACCGAAGGCCTGCGCAACGTGGCGCGTTCGCGCGCCGGTCTGACCGTGCTGAGTGAACAGGCACTGGCCGACATCGTGGCCTATCTGCTGGCGGCCCCGGGCCCGGACGATGACCGCCGCTGAGCGTCAGCGCCGCCTGGCCCTGCGCGCGCTGGCCACGGCGGGTTCGCTGGCGCTGGCGCCGGCGCTGAGCCGGGCCCAGCCGGCCGGCGGGCCGCTGTTGCTGAGCCTGCAGCAGATGACCGCGCCGCTGATCGGCCACGCCCCGCTGCGCAACGCCGGCGTCCGGCTGGAACTGCCGGCACTGGCCGACAACGGCAACACCGTGCCGCTGCGCGTGCTCGTCGACAGCCCGATGACGGCGGACCTGCACGTCACGCGGATCTGGCTGCTGTCGCCACGCAACCCGGTCACGCAGATGGCAGTCTTCCACCTCGGGCCCTGGTCGGGCCGCGCCGAGATCGCCACCCGCGTGCGGCTGGCCGGCACGCAGGGCGTGGTGGCCCTGGCGCGTCTGTCGACGGGCGAATACCAGTACGCACAGACCGAGGTCGTGGTGACCGAGTCGGCCTGCCTGGACGCTGGCTGATGGCGCTGGCCCGCCTGCTGCTGCCCGAGCGCGTCGCCGTCGGCGACGTGATCACGGTGCGCCTGCTGATCCAGCACCCGATGGAAACCGGCTACCGCCAGGACATGGACGGCCGCGTGA
>CANGHH010000027.1 GCA_947453725.1 Betaproteobacteria bacterium
AACGTCACGAAGACCTGCATCAGCACCGACAGCATGTTCTTGCTGCGCACCAGGCCGCCGTAGAACAGCGCCAGGCCGGGGATGGACATCATGATGACCAGCACGGTCGACACGAGCATCCAGCTCACGTCGCCCTTGTTGGGAACGGCAGCCGAGGCGGCCGAAGCCGCCGGTGCGGCAGCGGAAGCGGCCGAGGCGGCCGGTGCAGCGGCGGCGGCCGAGGCTTCAGCGGCAGGCGCCGAAGCCGCGGCGGCCGAGGCCGGGCCTTCGGCGTGGACCGCCCCGCCAAAGCTCAGGGCCGCGAAGCCCAGTGCCAGGATGGTGATGAGTTTTTTCATGTCAGTTTCTCGTGATGGGTGCGCGCTTCAGAGGGCGTCCTTGCCGGTTTCGCCGGTGCGGATGCGGACCACCTGCTCGAGGGTGGTGACGAAGATCTTGCCGTCGCCGATCTTGCCGGTGCGGGCCGATCCTTCGATGGCCTCGATGACGCGGTCGACGATGCTCTCGTCGACCGCCGCTTCGATCTTCACCTTGGGCAGGAAGTCGACCACGTACTCGGCACCGCGGTACAGCTCGGTGTGCCCTTTCTGGCGGCCGAAGCCCTTGACTTCAGTCACCGTGATGCCTTGAACGCCGATGCCGCTCAAGGCCTCACGCACTTCGTCAAGCTTGAAAGGCTTGACGATGGCGGTCACCATCTTCATTTCGTTTCTCCTTGAAACCGTCTGACTCAGAAGCTGTACTTGACGCCGACGACGAGGGCCGTCTTGCCGAGGAATTGGGTGCTGTTGGCAGCGCCGCCGGGCACGTAGAAGTCCTTGTTGGCAGTCGTGCCGACCAGCGCGATGCTGGGCGCCAGGCCGCTGAAGTCCTTGCTGAGCGTCAGCGAGTAGTCGGTGTACGAGGCGTTCGTGATGTTCACGACCTTCTGGTAGCCGACGTGCGGCGCCAGGGTCAGGCCACCGCCGACGTCGAAGGACGCGCTGACGTCGAGGTAGATGCTGCCCTTGCTGTCCTTCTTGCCGGCGAAGTCGTAGTTGCCGAACAGATTGGTCAGCGAGTAGGACAGCTTGGTGGTCACCGGGCCATAGGTCACGGCGCCGTAGATTTCGGTGGTGTTGGGGTCCTTGTACGACGCGTCCCAGAGCTTGGTCTTGGCGCTGGCGTAGACGTATTGCAGAACGCCGACGTCGTAGGTGACATCCTTGGCGATCTCACCCTTGTAGCCGCCGTAGAGGTCGATTTCCAGGCCGGCGTCGCCGTAGGCATCCTTGATCCACTTGATGGTCGAGGCCCAGGTGCCCAGGTAGAAACCGTTGGCATTGGCGTAATCGATGCCGCCTTGCAGGGCCGGCTTCAGGCGGGTCTGCGAAATGCCGCGGTAACGGTAGTCGCTGATCGCGCCGACGTTGAAGCTGAAGGGCGATGCCGGCGGGTCTTCGGCGCGGGCCGTGCCGTGCAGGGCGGTCAGGGCGATTGCCGTGGCCAGGAGGGTCAGGTTCTGCAGCTTCATGTCATCTCCGATTGGTTGGTTGGATGCTGTCGAAATCAGTCTCGAAACGATAGAAAGCAGCTTGCGTGCCAGCCATCGCGACGCCGTCGCGGTCCCGCTGGGGCCCTTGTCCGCGCCCGTTGTGTCGCCACCCCTCGGAAGAGGGGGCCCCGAAAGGGTGCGCACCAAAGAGGTGCTGGCGCCGTGCATACGGGATTTCCAGAATGCGGCGGCAGCACCCACGAAGGGCGAACGACATGACTCTGGCCACCGTACACAGCCGCGCCCTCGACGGCCTGAACGCCCCCGCCGTGCAGGTGGAAGTGCAACTGGCCAACGGCCTGCCCAGCTTCACGCTGGTCGGGCTGGCCGACACCGAGGTCAAGGAATCGCGGGAGCGGGTGCGCGCGGCGCTGCAGCAGAGCGGCTTCACCTTCCCGCACAACAAGCGCATCACCGTCAGCCTGGCGCCAGCCGATCTGCCCAAGGAATCGGGGCGCTTCGACCTGCCGATCGCGCTGGGCATCCTGGCAGCGGCGGATGTGCTGGACGCCGCCCGGCTGGCGGCCTGCGAGTTCGCCGGCGAGCTGTCGCTGTCCGGCGAACTGCGCCCGGTGCGCGGCGCGCTGGCGCTGGCGCTGGCGGCGCACCGCGAAGGCGGCGGCCGAACGCTGGTGCTGCCCGAGCCCAGCGCCTGCCTCGCGGCCCAGGTGGCCGGGCTGGACGTGCGCAGCGCCGGCACCCTGGCCGAGGTGGTGGCCGCGCTGCTGCCCGGCGACGACACCCAGCCCCTGCCCGTCGCCGAGGCGCCGCCGCTGGAGGCCGCCCCGGACGGCCCCGATCTGCGCGAGGTGAAAGGGCAGGCCGCCGCCAAGCGGGCGCTGGAGATCGCCGCGGCGGGCGGCCACAGCCTGCTGCTGGTCGGCCCGCCGGGCACCGGCAAGTCGATGTTGGCCCAGCGGCTGCCAGGCCTGCTGCCGCCGCTGTCGGACGACGAAGCGCTGGCCAGCGCCGCGCTGCGCGGCCTGACCGCCTGCGGCGAAGCCGCGATGTCGCACCGGGGCCGGCCGGTCCGCGCACCCCACCACACGGCCAGCGCGGTGGCGCTGGTCGGCGGCGGATCACCGCCGCGCCCGGGTGAAATTTCGCTGGCCCACGGCGGCGTGCTGTTCCTGGACGAACTGCCCGAGTTCCCGCGCGCCGCGCTGGAAGCGCTGCGCGAACCGCTGGAAACCGGCCGGGTGACGATTTCGCGGGCGGCGCGCCAAGCCTCGTTCCCGGCCTGCTTCCAACTGGTCGCGGCGATGAACCCCTGCCCCTGCGGTTGGCTGGGTTCGCCGCTGGGCGTCGGCAAGGCCTGCCGCTGCACGCCAGAGTCCGTCGCGCGCTACCAGGGCAAGCTGTCGGGCCCGCTGCTCGACCGCATCGACCTGCAAGTCGAGGTGATGGCCGCCCGCCCCGAAGAGATGCTGGCCGCGCCGGCCGGCGAACCGAGCGCGGCAGTGGCGGCCCGGGTGGCTTCGGCGCGCGGCCTGCAGTTGCAGCGCCAGGGCGTGCCGAACGCGGTGCTGGACGCCGGCCGCATCGACGACATCTGCGTTCTCGACGAAGCGGTCGCCAACTTCCTGCGCATGGCGGCCCAGCGTCTGGGTTGGTCAGGTCGGCGCCTGCACCGCTGCCTGAAAGTGGCGCGGACGATCGCCGACCTGGCCGGCAGCCCGCGCATCGCCACGCCCCACCTGGCCGAAGCGCTGCAGCTGCAGCGCGTGCTGGCCGGCTGACGACCCGAAAACAGCGCGCCTAAGCCGCCGTCCAGCGCGCTGCGTCGAAACCGACGGTGATGCGCCCGTCGTCCCATTCGACGACCGGGCGCTTGATGACGCTGGGCAGCCGCAGCATCAGCGCGCGGGCCGAGGCCGCGTCGGTGACGGCCGCCCGTTCGGCGTCGCCGAGCTGGCGCCAGGTGGTGCCCTTGCGGTTGACCAGCCGCTCCCAGCCGGCGGCGGCCAGCCAGGCGTCCAGGTGCTCGGGCGGCACGCCGGCCTTCTTGAAATCGTGGAAAGCCGCGTCGTGGCCCTGCTCGGCCAGCCAGGCGCGGGCGCGCTTCACCGTGTCGCAGTGGGGAATACCGTAGAGCTTCATCGTTCGGGGTCTCCGGAAGGTCAGGGCGATCAGATCGCCAGCGGGTCGATGTCGACCGCCCAGCGGATCAGGCCTTTGTGCTGCCCGCGCAAGCCGTGCAGGCCGGGCAGCCAGGCCGCCAGCATGCGCTGCAAGGCGACACGCGACGGCGATTCGACCAGCATCTGCATGCGCTCGACGTCGGCCAGCTTGGACACCGTCGGCGGCACCACGGGGTAGACCGTCACGCCCGGGTGCTCGCTGGCCAGCGCGGCGGCGTCGTGCAGGAAGGCGGCCGCCACCTCGGCGGTGCGGGCGTCGGCGCGCAGCAGCGCCAGGCTGGCAAAGGGGGGCAGGCCGGCGGACAAGCGGTCGGCGAGCTGGCTGGTGGCGAAGGCTTCGTAGTCGTGGGCCTTCAGCGCAGCGTACAGCGGGTGGCTGGCGTTCCAGGTCTGGATCCACATCTCGCTGGCAGCGGCCTGGGCGGCGTCGCGGCCGGCGCGGCCGGCCGCCTGCATCAGCAGCGCGAACAGCCGCTCGGGGGCGCGGAAGTCGCTGCTGAACAGCGCGCCATCGGGGTTGACGGCGGCGACCAGCGTGACGCGGCGGAAGTCGTGGCCCTTGGCCAGCATCTGCGTGCCGACCAGGATGTCGACCTCGCCGGCGTGCACCGCCTGCAGCTGCTGCGCCAGCGCACCGACGCCGCGCGTGCTGTCGGCGTCGAGGCGGGCGATGCGCGCGGTGGGCAGCAGCTCGGCCAGCTGCTCCTGCAGCTTCTCGGTGCCGCGGCCGATCGGCGCGATGTCGAGGTTGCCGCAGTCGGGGCAGGCGCGCGGCACACGCTCGCTCAGGCCGCAGTGGTGGCAGCGCAGCGTGCGGTCGCCCTTGTGGAAGACGCGCCAGGCGCTGCAATGCGGGCAGCCGCTCTTCCAGCTGCAGGCCGCGCAATGCAGCACCGGCGCGTAACCGCGGCGGTTCAACAACAGCAGGCTCTGTTCGCCGCGCGCCAGGCGGGCCTCGACGGCGGCGAGCAGCGGCGGCGCCAGCACGCGCTCACTGCCGGCGGCCAATGGCGGCAGCACCGTCATGTCGACCAGCCGCACCCGCGGCATCGCGCCGCCGCCGATGCGGCTGGGCATCGCGACGCGCCGGTAGCGCCCTTCCAGTGCGCGCTGCCAGCTCTCCAGCGACGGCGTCGCCGATCCCAGCAGCACCGTCACGCCCTGGCGGTGGGCGCGCCAGACGGCCAGGTCGCGCGCCGAGTAGCGCGCGCCTTCCTGCTGCTTGAAGGACGGGTCGTGTTCTTCGTCGACGACGATCAGCCCCAGGCGCGGCAGCGAGGCGAACACCGCCAGCCGCGTGCCCAGCACCAGGTCGGCCAGGCCCAGGTGGGCCAGCAGCCAGTGGCGCAGGCGCTGCGCCGGCGTCAGGCCGCTGTGCAGGCTGACCAGCAGGCGGCCCGGGAAGCGCTCGGCGAAACGGGCTTCCAGCTGCGGTGTCAGGTTGATCTCGGGCACCAGCACCAGCGCCTGCTGGCCCCGCGCCAAGGCGTCGGCGGCGGCCCGCAGGTAGACCTCGGTCTTGCCGCTGCCGGTGGCGCCGTGCAGCAGCACCGGCTGGCGGGTGGCCGCGATGGCACCCAGCGCAGCCGCCTGTTCGGCGGTCAGCTCGGGCAGCACGGGATCGACCACCGCCGACGGCGCTTCCGCCTTCTGCAAGCGGGCGATGCGCCGCGCCAACCGGGTTTCGTCCAGCTTGCGCAGTTCGGGCGGCAGCACGGCCAGCGCCAGTTCGCCGACGCCTCGCTGGTAATAGGCTGCGGCGAAGTCGACCAGCGCGCGCCACTCGGCGCCCAGCGGCGGCAGCGCGGCCAGCGCCTGGGTGACAGCCCGCAGCTCGGCCGGTGCCGGCTCGGTGGACGCAGGCGGTGCCCAGACCAGCCCGGCCACCTCGCGCCGGCCCAGCGGCACGCGCACCAGCGTGCCGGGCGGCAAGGCTTCGGTGTGGCTGTAGTCGAGCAGCCCGCCCACAGCCGAGTAGCGCGGCGTTTCCACCGCAACCGCCAGATTCAACAGCCCGGTCATCGGAAGATGAACGCGAGCTTAAGCGCGAAATCTCGGCTCAACTTCAAGGAATGCCCGCAAGTACATGATTGAAAAGGACTTTTCCAGTTGCCCACGAAAACTGTGGATAACTTTGTGGAAAAGCTGCGTCCAGACGCGCCAAGTGCTTGATTCTTCGTGGCCGAGGCTTGCTTTGCCTCATTTGGCGGCAGCTGGCAGAGTGTTTGAAAATCAAGCACTTAGCACGGATTTCGGCGATTCTTGGCGGTCCTGACCGAAGTCCGGGCGGCCGGACTGCCAAAGTTGCATTTTGGGGATAAGTCAAGCCCTAGCGAAGATTTTGTGAACCTTCTGGCGCAGTACGGCGAACCCAATCCGGACCGCGCGCCGCCAACACGCGTATCAGCGAAGTGTTCGCTCACGGTGGACAGGCTCGGCGGGTCGGGATCGGCGCCGCAGAACTGGCGGCGCGGGCCTCAGGCCGGCGCGCGAGCCTCAGGCCGCAGCGCGCTGCAAGCGTGAATGCGCGTGCACCGCCTCGCACAGCGCAGCGACATGGTCGGGCGGCGTGTACTGGCTGATGCCGTGGCCGAGGTTGAAGATGTGGCCGTCCCAGCCGCCGTCGGCCCGTTGCGGACGGCCAAAGCTGTCGAGCACCGCCACACCTTCGCGGGCAATGGCCTCGGGCGGCGCGAAGAGCACGCTGGGGTCCAGATTGCCCTGCAGCGCCACCTTGGAACCCACGGCAGCACGCGCTGCGCCCAGGTTGACGGTCCAGTCCAGGCCGACAACATCGGCGCCGCAGGCGGCGATGTCCTGCAGCCAGGGCCCGCCGCCCTTGGTGAAGACGATGACCGGCACGCGGGCGCCGTCTTTCTCGCGAGTCAGGCCGGCCACCACCTGGCGGGTGTAATCCAGGCTGAAGCGCTGGAAAGCGCCATCGGCGAGCACACCGCCCCAGCTGTCGAAAATCATCACGGCCTGGGCGCCCGCGTCGATCTGCGCGTTCAGGTAGGCCGTCACGGCTTGGGCGTTGACGGCCAGGATGCGGTGCATCAGGTCGGGCCGGCTGTAGAGCATGGTCTTGATCAGCCGGTAGTCGTCAGACCCGGCGCCTTCGACCATGTAGCTGGCCAGGGTCCACGGGCTGCCCGAAAAGCCGATCAAGGGCACGCGACCGTTCAAGGCCTTGCGGATCGAGGTGACGGCGTCGAAGACGTAGCGCAGTTTGTTCAGGTCGGGTGACTGCAGCGCAGCCACGGCGGCTTCGTCGCGCACCGGACGGGCGAAGCGCGGGCCTTCACCGGCGCCGAAGCTCAGACCCAGGCCCATCGCGTCGGGCACGGTCAGGATGTCGCTGAACAGGATGGCGGCATCCAGCGGGTAGCGGTCGAGCGGCTGCAGCGTCACGTCGGTGGCGTACTGCGGGTTGGTCGCCAGGCCCATGAAGCTGTTGCCGGCCTTTTCGCGCGTGGCCTTGTACTCGGGCAGGTAGCGCCCTGCCTGTCGCATCAGCCAGATCGGCGTGTGGGTGGTGCTCTGGCGCAGGCATGCGCGCAGGAAGGTGTCGTTTTGGAGTGCGGGCCACATGAGCGGCATTATGGCGGCGCCCCGAAGACTTGAAGTGCCTGGGTGCCGCCCCACATGCAGGCTGCCGCTTGCCTGCGGCAGTCTGCATTGCCACCCGACCGACAGGAGAGTCCATGCGCATCGCCACCCCCCTCCATGCCCACGCCCCGGCGCGCTGGGCCGCGCGCACCGCCGCCCTGGTGCTGGCGGGCTCGTTGACCGGCTGCGGCTACAACGACTTCCAGCGCCAGGACGAGCAGGTCAAGTCCGGCTGGTCCGAGGTGCTGAACCAGTACCAGCGGCGCAGCGACCTGATCCCCAACATCGTCGCCACGGTGAAGGGCGAAGCCAGCTTCGAGCAGGACACGCTGACCCAGGTGGTCCAGGCGCGCAGCCGCGCCACCTCGATCAACGCCACGCCCGAACTGATCAACAACCCCGAGGCCTTCCAGAAATTCCAGGAGGCCCAGGGCCAGCTGACGGGCGCCTTGAGCCGGCTGATGGTGGTCAGCGAGCAGTACCCCAGCCTGAAGGCCAACGCGGCTTTCCAGGACCTGCGCGTACAGCTCGAAGGCACCGAAAACCGCATCACGGTGGCGCGCAACCGCTACATCAAGGATGTGCAGGCCTACAACGTGCTGACCCGCAGCTTCCCGACCAACCTGACGGCCATGGTGTTCAGCTACAGCGTCAAGCCCAGCTTCACGGTGCAGAACGAAGCGCAGATCTCGGCGCCGCCCAGCGTCAGTTTCGACAAGCCCGGGGCCTCCGCCACCCCGCCCACCCCAGCGCCGGCCGCATCGAAGTGATGCCGTGACCGCCCTGCGCGCCTGGCTGTCGACGCTGACGCTGCTGTGGGCGGCGCTGGCCGGTGCTCTTGCCAGTGCGCCGGTCTGGGCGCAGGACGTGCTGGCGGTGCCCGCCCTGAGCGGCCGTGTCATCGACCAGACCGCCACCCTCAGCGAGGCGCAACGCGCCGCCCTGGACGCCAAGCTGGCGGCCTTCGAAGCCCAGGCCGGGCCGCAGATCGTGCTGCTGCTGGTGC
Organism: Betaproteobacteria bacterium; assembly: GCA_947453725.1. Classification (GTDB taxonomy): domain Bacteria; phylum Pseudomonadota; class Gammaproteobacteria; order Burkholderiales; family Burkholderiaceae_C; genus Rubrivivax. Next base: position 8,291 of record CANGHH010000027.1, read on the forward strand.
CGACGACGGCGCCCGAGGACATCGCCAGTTACGCCCAGCGCGTGGCCGACAGCTGGAAGATCGGCCGCCGGCAGATCGGCGACGGCCTGTTGCTGCTGGTGGCCAAGAACGACCGCACGGTGCGCATCGAGGTGGCCAAGGCGCTGGAAGGGGCGGTGCCCGATCTGGCGGCGCGGCAGATCATCGACCGCGCCATCGTGCCGGCCTTCCGCGCCAACGACGTCGCCGGCGGGCTGGACGCCGCGGTCGACCTGCTGATCGGCCGCATCCGTGGCGAAGGCTTGCCGCTGCCTGAAGCGCGCGGCGGCCGGCCGGGCCCGGCGGGTCTGCCGCTCGAGCAACTGGGCTTCGTGGTCTTCGCCGGCGTCGTGCTGCTGGGCGGCCTGCTGAGCGCCGTCCTTGGGCGCAAGGCCGGCTCGGCGCTGGCTGCGGTGGCGGCCGGCGGTGCGGCCTGGTGGCTGGGCGCCGGCTTGCTGATCGCCGTCGGCGCGGCCTTCGCGGCGCTGTTCGTGGTGGGGGTGGTCGGCGTCGGCAATGTACTGCGCTTGCTGCTGATGATGAGCGGCCGGGGCGGCTCGGGCGGCGGTTCCGGCGGTGGCGGCTTTTCATCGGGCGGCGGCGGCGATTTCGGCGGCGGCGGCGCATCGGGCAAATGGTGAGGCGATGGTGATGGCCCGACTGACCCGCATCCTGCAGCACCGCTGGTTCGATGAGACCGACCGCCGGCGCGCGCTGGACGACGCGGCCCTGCGCAGGCTGGGCGCGCAGGTCGCGGCCAGCGAGTCGCAGCACAGCGGCGAGATCCGCGTCTCGGTCGAGGCCGGCCTGCCGATGTCGGACTTGTTGCGCGGCCTGCGGGCCCAGGACCGTGCCATCGCGCTGTTCAGCCAGTTGCGCGTCTGGGACACCGAGCACAACAACGGCGTGCTGATCTACCTGCTGCTGGCCGAACGCGCCATCGAGATCGTGGCCGACCGCGGCCTGACGCGCCGGGTGCCCCAGGCGCAGTGGGACGCGCTGGTGGCGGGTATGCGCAAGGCCTTCGCAAACCGCCAGTTCGAGGCCGGCCTGAGCGCGGCGATCAGCGCCGTCGACGGGCTGCTGCGCCAGCATTTCCCGCTGAAACCGGGCGCGGTCAACCCCAATGAATTACCGGACGACGTGGACCTGCGCTAGGTAGGGCGGCGAGCCGCGATGTTCGGTGCTTGGAAATCGAAGAGCGCGGGGCCCTGCGAGAACGGGTGTCTGCTGTCGGGCGGCGAGTTGTGGGACTCTTCACGACCCATACCCGCCGGTCAGTCTTCTTCAAGCCTGTCCGATGCCCGGCGGGGGCTTCTCAAGTTTCGCTTTTACGAAGCGGCCGTTCGTGACCTCACACACGCGGCCACTTGTTGTCGCCAACGGCAGGCTGCTTCCAAGCCTTTCGTCTGGTCGAGGTTGCGTCGTGCGCGACCACAAGGTGGTCACCAGAAGGGAGGCACCGGGAAACTGGGAGTCTGGGCGGCAGACGCGTAAATGCGGCCATGCTGCTTTCGGTGTTCGACCTGTTCCCGCAGCTGGCGGCGTGGATCGAACTGACCCAGCACGCCCAGGACGGCTTGGGCATCGCGCGCGCCCTGGTGCACAGCCTGCTCGAGATTCAAGGCGGATCAAACACGGTATGCAACGCGGGACGCGGACAGCGCAGCCTGTTCACGGGCTGGAATTCGCTGGCAGCGGCGCCCTAGGAAACGAGCCCGTGACCGCCCCCCGGTCACCCAGGCGAGCGCGTCCGGGCGAGTGGAGGTGGCGCTCGTTCCCGCACTCAGAAATGCAGGCCGAGCCACTCTTGCACCTGCTGGTGCAGGTTGCCCCGGAATTCCGCGGCGTCGCCCTGGGCGGTGATGCGCCCCAGGCTGAGTACGCAGACGCGGTCGGACATCCGCACGACGCGGCGCACGTTGTGGTCGATCAGCAGGATGCCCATGTTGGCCTGGGTGAAGCGCTCGATCCAGACGAAGACCTCTTCGGCGATCTTCGGCGACAGCCCGATGCTGGGCTCGTCGATCAGGCACAGCGTGGGCTGCTGCAGCCACGCTTTGGCGAACTCGAGCTGCTTCTGCTGGCCGCCGGACAGGCTGCCCGCGGCCTGCGACCGCTTCTCATGCAAGGGCGGGAAGAGTTCGTAGACCTCCTGCAGTCGGGCGCGCATCCCGGCATCAAAGCGTTTCGGACGCCCGAGCAGCGGCAGCATCAGGTTCTGCTGCACCGACAGGTAGGGAAACAGGCTCGACTCCTGAGGGATGCAGCAGATCCCGAGATCGATCAGCCGGTGCGGCGCGACGCCGGAGATGTCTTCGCCGCGGAAGTGCACGCTGCCGGTCTTGGGCGGCAGGAAGCCGCAGATGGTCTTGACCAGCGTCGACTTGCCGGCGCCGTTGAGGCCGATCAGGCCAGTGATGCGCCCGGCGTCGACGCGCAGCTGGATCTCGCGCAACACGTCGATGTCCTGCGCGTAGCCGGCGGTGACGTGGCGCAGTTCGAGCAGCGGAGTGGACTCGCTCACGGCTTCTCCCTGGGGCTGTCGGTCAGCTCGAGGCTCGGCACCGCGTCGCCATCGGGCGTCTCGCCGAGATAGGCCTCGATCACCTCGTGGTCCTTCAGCACCGCATGGATGTCGCCCGCCGCGATCACCTTGCCCGCATTCATGCAGACGGCGCGCTGGCAGAGGTCGACGATGATCGGCATGTCGTGGCTGACGAGCAGGAAGGTCGAACCCTGGGCGTGGCGCTTGCGGATGAACGCGGCCATCACCTCGCGCATCACCGGGTGCACCGCCGCGAAGGGCTCATCGAGCATCGCCACGCGCGGCGGCTCGATGAAGCACATGCCGAATTCGAGCAGCTTGCGCTGGCCACCCGACAGCTGTCCGGCGTCGAGGAACTGCACCGGACCGAGCGTCAGCTCGTCGATCAGGGCCGCGGCGCGCTGCTGCGATTCGCGCTCGGAGACGCCGCGCGCCAGGCCCGCGGTCAGCAGGTTGTCGAAGGCCGACATGCGCGAGAAGACGCGTGTCATCTGGAACATCCGCAGCACGCCGCGCTGCGCCAGGCGGTCGGCCGACAGGCCGGTGATGTCGTCGTCGCCCATCCGCACGCGGCCCGAAAGGGGCGCCAGAAACCCCGACAGCATGTTCAGCACCGTCGTCTTGCCCGAGCCGTTGGGGCCGATCAGGCCGAGGATCTCGCCGGCCTGCAGCTCGAAGCTGACGTGGTCGACCGCCGCGACGCCGCCGAAATGGACCGTGAGGTCGTGGACCGAGAGCAGGCTCATGGCCGCCCCCGTTGCAGCCGTTGCGCTGCCAGCCCCCAGAGACCGCCCGGCAGGTAGCGCGCGAAGCCGATCACCAGCAGCGCGAAGACGATGATCTGGATGTCGCCGAAGCCGCGCAGCCATTCGGAACTGAGGTAGACCAGCACCGCGCCGAGCAGCGCGCCGGTCAGCGAGCTCATGCCGCCGATGACGACCATCGACAGCACCAGCCCGGTCTGCTGCAGCAGGCCCAGTTCAGGGCTGACGAGCTGGCTGAAGGTGCCATACAGCGAACCCGCCAGACCGCACAGCGCGCACGAGACGCAGAAGGCGATGGTCTTGATGCGCACGACGTCGATGCCACGGCTCGAGGCGCCGACCGGGTCGTCGCGCACCGCCATCATGAAGCGGCCCAGGCGCCCGCGCAGCAGCACGTACAACAGCACCAGGACGGCGACGAGGGTGCCGAGGAAGATGTAGTAGTAGCCGACCCGGCTGTCCGTCAGCGTGGCCACATGCATACCCTGGTCGCCGCGGGTGAATTCGTGCGAGTTGCCGATCACGACGCGGGCGATCTCGGCGAAGGCCAGCGTGGTCAGCGACAGGTAGGGGCCGCTGAGGTTGAGCACCAGCTTGCCCAGCACCCAGCCGAGGAGCGCGGTGCTGAAGACCGCCGCCGGGATGCCCAGGACCAGCGGCACCTGCAGGTGATGGTCGAGCAGCGCGGTGGTGTAGCCGCCGAGCATCGCGAACGCCGCGGGCGCCAGCGAGAACTGCCCGGTGTAGCCGGCCAGCAGGTTCCAGCCCAGCGCGATGACGGCGAAGTACATGCTGACCAGGATGATGCCCAGCACGTAGGGCCCGCTGACGAAGAGTGGCACCAGCGCCAGGGCGGCGCAGATCGCCAGCGACGCGCCCAGGTCGAAGCGCAGTCTGTCGGTCCACAACGGCCGCAGCGGCTTCATACCTCGCGCCCCTTCTCGCCGAGCAGGCCCTGCGGCCGCAGCAGCAGCACGGCGACCAGGATGATCAGGCCGAAGGCGTCGCGGTAGTCGTAGGAGACATAGACCGAGAAGAAGGCCTCGCTGACGCCGAGGATCAGCGCGGCGATCATCGCGCCCCAGATCGAGCCCATGCCGCCGAGGACGACGATCACGTAGGACTTCACCGCCGGAAAGGCGCCGATGTCCGGCGACGGGTTGACCAGCGGCGCCAGCAGCGCCCCGGACAGCGCCGCCAACATGCCCGAGACGACGAAGATCAGGCTCGTGGTCCGCGTGGCGTCGATGCCGGCGAGCGAGGCGCCCAGGCGGTTCTGCGCCACCGCCTGGATCTGCAGGCCCCAGACCGAGCGCTTGATGAAGAGCGCCAGCGCGATCATCAGGGCGACCGCGACGACCGCGGCGATCGCCTTCTGCCCCGTCAGCATCACCGGCCCGAGCGCGAAGCGGCCGACGTCGATCAGCGGCGGCCCGCGGAACGAATAGGGGCCGACGATCTTGTCGACCAGGTTGATCAGCAGCAGCGAGAGCCCGAAGGTGACGACGACGGCGTACTCGTCCTTCATGAAGCCCCAGCTGGCGTAGCCCGCGTACAGCGGCCGCATCAGCAGCCGCTCGACCAGCCAGCCGAGCAGCGCGCCGGCCAGGGCGGCGCCCGGCAAGGCCAGCCACGGCGGGACGCCGAGCTTGAGGCTGACCAGCACATAGGTGTAGGCGCCGATCATGAAGAACTCGCCGTGGGCGAAGTTCACGACCTTCAGCACACCGAAGATCATCGCCAGGCCGACGGCCATCAGCGCGTAGAAGCAGCCGTAGATCAGGCCATTGGCCAGCAGGTCGAGCGCAAGCATTCGAGGTCGTCGTTGGGGAAAGGGCGCCGCCGCAGCAGCGGCGCCCGCTGCCGCGCTACGGCGGCCCGGGCCGCTTTACTTGGCGGGGCGGACGATCTTCGAGGGATCGAACTTCTGCCCGGGCGCCTGGATCATCACGGTCTGCGCGATGGGCTGCTTCTCGGCGGTGAGTTCGTAGTTGACGAAAGGAATGTCGAGCCACTGCTGGGCGCCATAGCCCGGCGTCATCGAGAAGTTCGAGATCCCGCGCAGGCTCTCGAACTGCATCGTCTGCATCGCCTTGATGAGCTTGTCGGGCTCGGTGCTCTTGGCCGCCTGCAGACCCTGGATCACCAGTTCGAGCGAATCGGCGGCCTGCAGCACGAGCCGGTTGACGTCGTTGCCGGTGCGCTTCTTGTACTCGGTGGCGATGGCGGTCGCCAGCGGCGTCTGCTTCATCTGCGGGTGGTAGAGCGCGAAGGACAGCATGTACTTGCCGGCTTCCTTGACGTTCTGCCAGAAGTCCGGGTAATCGGCCAGACCGCTGCCGTCGTAGAGGATGGTCTTCGGGCTCGGCGCCAGTCCCTGCTCGTAGACCTGGTTCATCACCAGGTAGGCGGCCGGCGGCAGCATCGACAGCACGATCACGTCGGGCGGGTTGGCGCGCAGCGGCAGGATCGCGGCGGTGAAGTCCTTGCTGGATCGGTCGAGCGTTTCGTACTTGTAGTCGATCTGCGGCGCCTTCAGCTTGAGCATCTCGCCCGTCAGCTTGGCCTGGCCGATGCCGTAATCGGTGTTCTCGGCAAAGGCGACGACGCGCTTGACGCCCATCGTCGCCAAGGTGGTGGCCATCGACGACGAAACCAGCGTGTTGTACGGCGAGGTGTTGAAGACCTCGGGATAGCCGCGCTTGCGGACGTCGTCCGACCAGCAGTTGGTGTTGACGTAGGGCACCTTGTAGCGGTGCGCGACCTCGATTTCCGCCAGGCACACCGAGCTCTGGTGGCCGCCGGCCAGCGCCACGACCTTGTCGCTGGTGATCAGCTTCTCGACCGCCGCGCGGCCCTTTTCAGGGATGCCCTGGCTGTCCTCGTAGACCAGCTTGATCGGCCGCCCGAGCACCCCGCCCTTGGCGTTGACGAGGTCCTTGAGGATCTCCATGCCGTCCTTGACCTGCGTGCCCTGCACCACCGAGCCGGGCGGCGACTGGGTCAGGCTGACGCCAATCAGGATCGGATCGGCAGCCAGTGCGGGCAGCGCGAACAGCGTCGCAATAGATAGCGCGGCCAAGGGGCGCAAGCAGGCGAACGGCATAAATGTGTTTCCTCTTTCTATGAAAACCAGGGAGGGACGCGAGCCCGAATACGTGCGGCGCTTGGCGGGCGAATCTACCCCCAAGAGCGGCGAGCCGCAACGCGGTCTGCGCGAAGCGGGACGGACTGAGGCCGTGCAGGTCGCATCGTTGCCCGCAAGCCACAGGCTCGCAGCGCCGAGTTGGTCAAACTGCCAACCCCCGGTGCACTTCTCGGCAGTGCGGTCGACGACGAGAAACATGGCCCCTCGCGCGGGCACCATCAGCGGTAGGCCAAGGGCCCCGCACGTCGTTCGAGCACCGCGTGGACGACGTGCTCGCAATCCAAATTGGTCGAAGGCCGGTCGCGCAGCTGAGCGGTGGGACGTCAGAAGCTCGACCAGAGACTCAGTCACCAACAGCGGCTCTCGGTGTTCCGATTCGAGGATCCGGCAGACTGGATTGGGTCGATGGCACGCAGCGACGATCGACTGCTTCCGGGAGACGTAGCTTCAAGGGCTGCTTCTCGGCGATGAGCCTGGGAAGCCGGCCGGCATGTCTCGACCCCTTGCTGCCAGTGGCCGATTTCGCGGTGAGCGACCGGTCTACCCTGGAACTTGACCTTCACTCACGCCGCCGAGCAAGGCGGCGACGTCGACAGCGGTCATCCGGGGGTAGCCATCATCGACCGGGGGGCCGGCTGAACGACTGCATCCGAAAGCCGCGTACTGACGCCGCCGACCCTTTGCTGTCGCTCGCTTGGAGGCAGCCACCGGCCGCATATAGTTTCGATGCGCCCGCTATTTGACCGTGCCGAACAGCGACTGCAGCAAGGCCTGGGCCTGGTTCAAGCCCTCCTGCGAGAGGGACACCGACTTCGCCTTGCCCACCGGGTCCGAGATCAGCCCCTTGGCGTGGAGCCGCTCCATCGCGTCCCAGTCGAACGACTTCCAAGCGCGATCCCCCTCGTGCAGGCCCAGCAGCAGCAGGGCCAGCACGGCATCGTCTATGCGGTCGGTGTTCAAGTTCATGGAGGCCTTCGGTCACCGCACTGTCAAGCGATCAAGCGGGCTGCGCACCGCGCCGCCGCCGAGTTTGAGCACGTGGGTATAGATCATGGTCGTGGAGACATCTGAATGGCCCAACAGTTCCTGAACCGTGCGGATGTCATAGCCGTCCTCCAGCAAGTGAGTGGCAAAGCAGTGGCGCAAGGTGTGTGGCGTTGCCGGTTTGGGGATGCCAGCCTCCTGTACAGCGCGCTTGAACGCGCGCTGGAAGGTCTGGTCATACAGATGGTGGCGGCGCAACAACCCGCTGCGCGGATCGGTCGAATGGTGATCTTGCGGAAACACCCAGAACCACGGCCAGGAGGCGCCCATGCGCGGGTACTTGCGATCCAGGGCGTGCGGCATCTCCACGCCGGCGGCGTCCGCGTCCACATCGTCCGCCCACACCAGGCGGGCCTGGGCAAGTTGCATTCGCAAGGCTGCCGTGAGCGATTGCGGCAACATCACGACCCGGTCTTTGGCGCCCTTGCCCTCACGCACCGTCAGCGCGTGCAGGCCAAAGTCCACGTCCTTGACCCGAAGCTGCAAGGCCTCGGCGATGCGCAACCCGGTGCCGTACAGCAATCGCGCCAGCAGCAGATGTTCACCCGTCAACCCCTGAAGCACACGACCCACCTCGTCCACCGTGAGCACCACCGGCAAGCGCCGATGCCGGCGCGGGTGCCCGATCTCCTTCAGCCAAGGCAAGTCCTGCCCCGATACCTTGATGTAGAAAAACAGCAAGGCCGACAGTGCCTGACTATGCGTTGAGGGCGAGACATTACGGTCGTTGGCCAGGTACATCAGGAAGGCTTCGACCGCCGGGCCGCCCATGTCCGCGGGGTGTCGAATGCCGTGAAAACGAATAAAGGCCTTGAGCCAATAGGCATAGACCTCCTCAGTCCGCAGGCTGTCGTGCATCAGCCTCAACCGCTCTGGCAACTGGTCAAGCACGCGCACCGAGCGAAGCGACGGCAAGGCCGAAGGCGCGGGCCGGAGGTTTCCCCGGACTGGCGAACCGAGCGGGCTGACTGGCATCATGACCACCTCGGCGGCGCCGAACAGGCTCGGCGAGAGCATGTAACAACGTGCCGCTTTTGCCGGAAACTTAATGCTGTACAAAAAAACAGTCAATTGGAAAATTCTGGCGGCGGGTCAAGCACTTACCGCGAGCCACGAGTGCGATGTTGTGGCGCAGCACGTCTGCCTAGGCAGCAGCGGCTGTCGCCCGAGAACACGTTAGGCCGCAGAACAACCTTCTCCCACCTCAATCATGAACAACATGCCCACTGCGTCAGTTTCCGCCTCTCAAGCGCACGAAACGTCGAACCCCCTCCCTGCGCCTTTCTTCAGAGTATCAACGGTGAAATTTGTAGTCCTATCAGTTACTACACTCTCGCTATACGAGTTGTACTGGTTCTACAAGAACTGGCAGATCATTCGAAATCGTGAAGGCATTGACGTCTCCCCCGCCGCCCGAGCGATCTTCGCCTTCTTTTTCTGCTATCAGACGTTCCGCCGAATTCGTGATTATCCAGCCTCCGGGGTCAACAACGGATCATTGGCCGCCGGTGCACTTACAGCCGGCTGGATAGTGACAACACTGCTTTGGAAACTTCCAGATCCATACTGGTTAATTTGCTTTGCCTCAGTCTTGTTCATGCTTCCAGTTCAAGTCGCAGCGGAAAACATCAACACGTCAATTGCCCCATCGTCAGAGCCAAATAGTCGCTTCACCGCACTGAACTGGCTCACCGTTTGCGTCGGTGGCCTGCTGCTACTCTTGGCCGTAATCGGTACTTTCATGGATGCCAAATGAGGCCCATCAACACCGTGCTACGGCCTAACCCCTCGCTCAAGCGGAGCGCCAACGGCAGGCCACCAGGCCCGGTCTGGCGGTACGCGGTACATTTTCGCCAGCCCGGGCCTGGCGTCCTGCCGCTGTCGCCCGCTTAGCTCGAACTACAAGGGCTTCTCCGTCTGTCAAG
>CANGHH010000028.1 GCA_947453725.1 Betaproteobacteria bacterium
ACGAACTTGCGCAGGGCCTTGCCGCTGGGGCCGTAGGCGCCCTGGGGCAGGCCGGCGGGGCCGTACTTGGCGATCAGCGCGGCCTTGAAGGCCAGGCGGTTGGCGGGGTCGTAGCCATCGGGGGCACCGAGGGCCGAGTCCAGCACCGGGTTGCCGGCGTTGTCCAACACCGTGCTGCCGTCTTCCGCCACCTTCGTCCACAGTTTGTAGCCGGTCGGGCTCTGCGCGAAGTAGGTTTGGATGATGAAGGGGTTGTTGTTCAGGTCATAGGCGTCGCCATAACCAGGGCCTGCGAAGACCTGGGTCGTCGGCAACAGGCCGGCACATACGGCCATCGCAGCGGCGGCCTTGCGGTTCAGCTTGAAATTCTTGCGCATGGGTACTCCGGTAATGGACTGCCCGACTTTCGGATGTAGAAGTCGGCTTCAGCCTTACGCTGGCAGCGAGTCTGTATCCGAAAGATTTGCAAGTAAATGTTCAGCGGCCCCGCAGCTAGAGGGGGGAGCAACACGACCATGGGATGGGGATTTCTACCCAGGGTCCCGATTACCGAACCCGCTTCCGTCCTGGACAAAAACAGCGCCGACGTGAAATTGGTCGGCTGTTCCAGGGTCTCGGCGCCGAGGCCCGTCAGCGCTGTGGGCGCGGTCGAAACGCCTGCGAAACGGCGCATCGAGGATGTCACCCCGCAGACTGGGTAATTGCCCCAGGGTCACTACCGGGATGGCCCCATGGGGTGTCTGGTGCGGCGCGCGGGCGCCGTGCGGCGCCGGATCAGCAGGGCAGCAGGAAAATGTAGGAAAGCCTGAAAACCTGAAAGCCGGAAGGTTGCTCAGGCGACAGGCTTCACAGTGGCGCGCTGCGGTGCTGGGCGGCGGACGGGCGCGCAGGCGCCGGGCCCAGTCACCAGCAAGGCGGGTGGCGGACCCGCGACGTCAGCAACGGTACTTCAATACCGGTAGCTCAGACCCGCACTGACGAAGCGACCGACGGCGCCGTCCTGGTGCAGCGACGGGTTGTAGTGGGCGCCGCCCGAACTGACGCCGCCGCCGGTCGAACCCGATGCGAAGGCGTCCATCGGTGCCTCGCGGTTGAACAGGTTGCTGACCGCGCCGCGCAGCGACAACTGCGGCGTCACCGCATAGACGGCGGTGAAGTTCACGGTGTTGAAGCTGCCCACCCGGCACAGCGGCGAGTGGGCCGGCGCGCCACTGGGGAAGAGGGTGCCCAGCGCCGAGCTGCAGTCGGGCAACTGGTAGCTGCTGTCGCGCACGGCCATGCCGCTGATGTGGTTCAGCGTGGCGGTCAGGTCCAGCGGGCCGCGCACCCAGTTCAGCGTCAGCGCAGCGCGGTCGCGCGGCGTGCCGGTGTTGGTCGAGACGAAGCTCGGCCCGTGGGTGCCGGCCAGCTCGTAGCGATCGCCTTCGCGGCTGATGGTGTAGCGCAGCATGTGGCTCCACTGCAGCCCCGGTGTGAAGCGGCCCCAGGCGCCGGCATCGAAGCGCAGGCGCAGGTCGGCGTCGACCCCGCTGGTGCGCGTCTGCCCCAGGTTGATGAAGGGGTAGGTGCCGTAGAGGATGCTGTCGTCGGCGCTGGTCGGCGCGGCGTTCGGCGTGGTCGGGCTGTTGACGCGGTAGAGCGCGGTGCCGTAGGCCTGCGGCCGGTCGATCTGGCTCTGGCCGAACAGACCCACCGAGACGATCTGGTCGTTGATGCGGATGTCGTAGTAGTCCACCGACAGGTTGAAGGTGCTGTTCGGCTCGAGGATGAAGCCCAGCGTGAAGGACCTCGACTTCTCGGGCTTCAGGTTCTTGCCCGGCAGCTGCAGCTGGGTGCCGCCGACGCCGATGGCGCAGGGCTCGCCCGGCGTGGCCAGCTTGCACAGCGCGGTGTCGACGAGCGGCGGCAGGTAGCCGGCGCTCGAACCCGAGACGCCCATCTCCACCGGGTTGGGCGCGCGGAAGCCCTCGGCGTAGGTGCCGCGCAGCGTCAGCGTCCGGCTGGGCAGCCACTTCAGGCCGGCCTTGGGCGTGAACGAAGCGCCGACGGTGTCGTAGTGGTCGAGCCGCGCGGCCAGGTCGACTTCGAGCTGCTTGCTGAGCGGCGCGACCAGTTCAGTGTGCGCCGCGCTGATCGTCTGCCGGCCGACGCCGAAGGCGTAGATGTTGCTGGCCTGCGCGCCGCTGGCGAAGCTGGCAGGAAACTCTTCGCGCAGCGAGCGGTGCAGGACTTCGAAGCCGGCGCCCAGCGCCAGGGCGCCACCGGGCAGCTGCAGCAGGTCGCGGCTGCCGCGCAGGCTGAGGAAGTCGAGCTCGTTGGTGGACGTGGACTGCGCCGCCGGCGTCAGGCCGGCCAGGACTGCGGCGCCGTTGCTGGCACCCAGCGTGTAGGCCCCGCTGTTCAGCGCCGCCTGCAGCGCCGGCAGGCTGATGAAGTCGTTCATCGCCAGCCGCGTCTGCACGCGGGTCAGGCCGGCGGCCGCCTGCAGGTCCCAGTCGCCCCAGCTGCCGTTCAGCTCGGCCACCAGCCGCGTCGAAGTGCTGCGCGTGCGGCTGCGCTGGGCACCGAGGTCGGTGAAGGTCTGGTCGACCGCGTCGCCGCTGAGCGGGTCGATCACGTTGGTGCCGTTGAGCTTGCTCGGTGCCGGCACGGGCGCCTGCGGCCCGAAGACGAAGGTGCTGATGCCGCCCGACGGCGAGACGCTGTTCTGCAGGCCGACCTGGGTGGCTTCGCTGCCCAGCAACGAGGCCGCCAGGCCGAGGGTCCAGCCCTTGCCCAGCGGGCTGCTGAGCTTGCCCAGCAGACTGAGGTTGCGCGTGCGCGGCGCCACCTGCAGTTCGCTGTTCGGCGTCAGCCCGAGGTCTTCGCCGCCATAGGCCGTCCAGTCGGAACCGACCAGCGTCGGCCGGCTGCTCAGCAGGATCGGTTTCTGCTGCCGGTAGCCGACCGACAGGTAGCCGGTCGGGCCGCCGGCGGCTGCGTCGCCGAAGCCGCGGATGCCGGCCAGCTTCAGCATCTGCCCGCCGCCGCGGGTCGCGCTGCCGGCGTCCGCGTGCAGCGCCGTGCCGCTGTAGCTTTGGCGCAGGATCACGTTGACCACGCCGGCGATGGCATCGGAACCGTAGACCGCCGAGGCGCCGTCCTTCAGCACTTCGACGCGCTCGACGGCGTCGATGGGGATCGAGGCGATGTCGACGAAATCGCGCTGGCCGTCGTCGGGCAGCGGGTAGGACGCCATGCGGTGGCCGTCGATCAGCACCAGCGTGGCGCCCACCGTCAGCCCGCGCAGCGAGATGCCGCTGCCGCCGGCGCCGAAAGCGCCCGGCGTGTTCTGGCCCAGCGAGCCCATGTTGTTGGCGCTGAGGTGCTGCAGCACCTCGGTCAGGCTGGTGTAGCCCGAGCGCGCGATGTCGGCGGCCGACAGCGTCTGCACCGGGCTGGGGGTCTCGCTGTCGGTGCGGCGGATGTTCGATCCGGTGACCACCACGCGGTCGACCTTGGCGCTGTCCGCTGCACCGCCGGTACTGGCGGCAGCCTGCGCCCGGACCTGCGGCCCCGCGGCGGCGATCAGCAGGGCGGCGGCCCAGGCGACAGGCTTCAAGTCGGCGCGGTGCGGGGCCTGGCGGCGGGTGAGGGCTGGGGCGGTAACGAAAGCGGGGGCAGTTGCAGGGTGCATGGCAAAGGCGGCGGGTGGGTGGGGGTTGGAAAAGGTTGCGATCTTGCGCAATCCGGCGACCAGCGGGAACAGGACCTGCCGCGGTGTTGCACGGCGGTCACGGATACCGGGCCGCTCAGCCGGGCGCGTGCGGCACCAGCGGCGCGCGTGCGCCCATGCCGCAGCAGAAGGCGCTGACGCCGGGCCGCAGCGCCGCCGCCAGGTGGCGGCCGTCGGCGTTCAGCGCGTCCAACCGCTCCGCCGCCGCCTGGGCCTGCAGCCGCAGGGCCGCTTCGTCGACGGTCAGCACGCGGCCCCGGTCGACGACCAGCCGGCCGCCGACCAGCACGCGGTCGACGGCGCTGCCGCTTTCGCCGTGCACCAGCTGGCGCAGCGGGTCGCGCAGCGGCACGTACTCGGGCCGCGACAGGTCGAGCAGCACCAGGTCGGCCTGGTAGCCGGGCGCCAGGCGGCCGAGCTGCCCGTCGCCCCAGCCCAGCGTGCGGGCGCTGACCTCGGTGGCCATCTGCAGGGCGTCAGCGGCGTTCAGCCAGCGCGACTCGTCGCTGTCGACGATGCGCGAAAGACCCACCGCCAGCCGCGCCGCTTCGAACAGGTTCTGGGTGTCCGAGGTGTTGGCGCCGTCGCTGCCCAGCGCCACGCGCAGGCCGCGTTCGAGCATGCGCCGCACCGGCGCGATGCCCGAGCCCAGGCGCAGGTTGCTCAGCGGGTTGTGCACCGCCGTCACGCCGGCGCGGGCCAGCCCGTCGATGTCGGCGTCGGTGATCCAGATCGCGTGCGCCACGCTGAGCTGCGGGCCAAGCAGGCCCAGTTGGCCGAGGTGGGCGACCAGGCTGCGGCCGTAGCGCTGCGCGCCGATCACCGCCTGGGCCCGGCTTTCGGCCAGATGGGTCTGCAGCGGCAGGCCGAACTCGGCCGACAGCGCGGCGCAGCCTTGCAGGAAGGCATCCGAGCAGTGCAGCGGAATCGTCGGCGCGATGCCCAGCCGCACCTGCGCGCTGTCGAAAGGCCAGTCGCGCGCGGCCTGTCGCACCACCGCCAGGCAGGCCGCCGGGTCGGCCGCCCGCAGCGCGGCCAGCGCCGGCTGCAGCGCGGCGGGCAGACCGGCCAGCATCTCGGGGTAGGCCTGGTAGAGCGTGCGGTCGGCCAGCATCGGCGCGACCACCGCCCGGATGCCCGCCCGCGCGTAGGCGCCGGCCACCGCGTGCAGCCCGGCGACCGTCGGCAGGGGCGTCTCGGCGCTCATGTCGAAGAGCGCGGTGCAGCCCTTCTTCAGCAGTTCGACGGCGCTCAGCGTGGCGCTCAGCGCCAGGTCGTCCAGCGTGCGCTGGCCGTTGATGGCCGGCGACGCCGCCAGGAAGCCCTCCAGCGCGACATCGGGCACGGCCCCCCGGCCGAGGCTGCCGTGGGCGTGGGTGTGGGCGTTGACCAGGCCCGGGATCAGCAGGCGGTCGGTGGCGTCGAGCACCCGGCCGGCGGCCACGCCGGCGAAGCTGCCGGGCGCGCCGAGGGCCAGGATGCGCCCGTCTTCGACCAGCAGCTCGGCGTGCCGTGCGGCCTCGTGCGCAGCGGGCAGCACCAGACCGTTGACGATCAGCAGGCGGTCGCTCACGACAGCCCCGGCCGCGGCGCCAGATCGGCCGCCGTCACGCTGCCGGCCTCGGCTGCTGCGTCAAGCCAGCGCGGCATGGATCTGCACCGCCAGGCCGATCAGCGCGCGGTCGCTGCCCGCCGGCCCGAGCAGCGAGACGCCCAGCGGCACGCCCTCGGGCGTGGCCAGTGGCAAGCTGACCTGGGGCAGGCCGGCCAGGCCGGCGATGCAGGTGATGGCCATCGTTCGCAGGCGCACCGCATCGACCTCGGCCGGGTCGGCATCGCGCAGCGGCGCCAGGCTGGCCGCCGAGGGCAGCACCGCCACGCCGTCGTCGCCAAGCAGGCTGCGCACCCCTTGCGCGATGGCCGCCATCTCGACGCGCGCGGCGGCGGCAGCGGCGTCGCTGACCTGGCTGGCGGCCTGCCAGCGTGCCGCCACCGCCGGGCCGAAGGCCGGGCGGCGCGAGGCGATCCAGTCGCCATGGACCTGCCAGCCTTCGTGTGCGCCGACGGTGGCGTAGACCTGGCGCCAGCCGGCCAGCGGCTGGCCGGCGGCCACGTCCATCGTTTCGGGCGCGGCCGCCAGCTGCGCGGCCAGCGTCCTCAGCACCTGTTGCAGCGGGTCGGCGAAGGCCGCATCGGCCAGCGCCCAGGCGTCGTCCAGCCGCAGCACGCGACGGGGCTGGAAAGGCTGGGCCGGTAGCAGCACCCGGGCCACGCGCTCGAAGACCTCGGGGTCGCGCGCCAGCCAGGTGACGGTGTCGAAGCCCGGGTGCAGCGGCACCATCCCCTCGGCGGTCACCAGGCCGTGCGTGCTGCGCAGGCCCCACAGGCCGCAGTAGCTGGCCGGCACGCGGGTCGAGCCACCGGTATCGGTGC
Organism: Betaproteobacteria bacterium; assembly: GCA_947453725.1. Classification (GTDB taxonomy): domain Bacteria; phylum Pseudomonadota; class Gammaproteobacteria; order Burkholderiales; family Burkholderiaceae_C; genus Rubrivivax. Next base: position 6,149 of record CANGHH010000028.1, read on the forward strand.
CCAGCGCGAAGTCGACCAGCCGGGCGGCCACCGCAGCGGCCGAACCGCTGGACGAACCGCCGGTCACGCGCAGCGGGGCGCGCTGGTTGAGGGGCGCGCCGTAGTGGGCGTTGTCGCCGTGCAGGCTGTAGGCCAGCTCGTCGGTCAGCACCTTGCCCATCAGCGTGGCGCCGGCGTCCAGCAGCTGCGCCACCACCGGGCTGTGCCGGGCGGGCAGCGGATGGCTCGCCAGCCAGTCGGGGTTGCCGGCGCCGGTCGGGTGGCCGGCCACGTCGAACAGGTCCTTGGCCGCGAAGCGCAGGCCGTCGAGCGGGCCGCCGGCGCGGCCCGGGAGGGCGAAGCGACCGTGCGGCACCCAGGCGCCGACGGTGTCGATGAGGTCGAAGTTCATGCTGATTTCAGTCAAATTCTTCAGGCAGATGCCTCAGGCAAATTCGGCCGGCCGGTCGGCGGCCAGCGCGTCGACATGGGCGCAGACCGCGCCCGGCGTGGTGAACCACAGCCCGCCCTGGTCGCGCACCGCCGCGATGTGCTGCAGCGCGCGGCGCAGGTGGCGCAGCCGGTAGGGCTGGCCGACCAGGTAGGGGTGCAGCGCGATGCCCATCACCAGCGGCTGCCGGCGGGCCTGTTCGAGCATCTCGTCGAACTGGTCGATGACCATCTGTGCGAAGTCCTTGGCGTCCATCTGGCGGCCGACGATCATCGGGATGTCGTTCAGCTCCTGCGGGTAGGGCACCGACCACAGCCCACCCCCGTCCCTGGTGCGCTGGCGCACCGGCTGGTCGTCATGGCACCAGTTCAGGGTGTAGCGGTAGCCGGTTTCGGCCAGCAGGTCGGGCGTGTGCAGGCTTTCGCTGATCCAGGGCGACAACCAGCCGGTGGGCGTCTGTCCGCTGGCCTGCTGGATGCGGCTGCGGCAGCGCGCCAGCAGCGCGCGCTCGGCGGCTTCGTCGAGGTCGCCCTGGCGCTCGGCGTTGCTGTGGCCGTGGCCGATCAGTTCGTCGCCGCGCGCCACCAGGGCCGCCACCAGTTCGGGGCAGTGTTCATAGAGCGCGGTGTTGATCAAGGCGCCGGTCGGCAGGCCGAGCTGGTCGAAGAGCTCCAGGCAGCGCCAGGCCCCGACGCGGTTGCCGTAGTCGCGCCAGCTGTGGTTCAGCACGTCGGGCTGCGGCGACGGCGGTCCGATGGCCGCCCCCAGGCCTTCGCCGAAGGCGAAATGCTCGACGTTGAAGCCCAGGTAGACGGCCAGGCCGGCGCCGCCCGGCCAGCGGTAATCGGGCCGCCGGGTGATGGGGCTGTAGCCGTAGCGCCCATGGTCGGGCAGTGCGTCGAGGTAGCGGGGTGTGGAGGCAGCGGTCATCGTCGGTGGGGCTTGCAAGCAGGCGGGCCGAGGGGCCCGCCTGTCGCCAGCGTCAGCAAGAGCTATGCCGTTTTGTCGACAATTTTGACGCCAGATCGTGCGCTGGCGGTGGATGGACTGGTTGACATTGGCACGGCCTTTGCATCCCAGCCGCGCAGCCAGCGCCGACCGGCCTGCCTGAATTCGTCTGCTTCTGTCTGCCTCTGCCCTGGAGATTCCGATGACCTGTGCTTCCCTCGCCAAGCCCCGAGCCACCCGTCGCCGCCACCTGCTGGCCTCGGTGGCGGCCTGGACCGCCACCGCCTTCGCCGGCCCTGCGCTGGCCGCGGATCCGATCAAGATCGGCCTGGTGACGGCCCTGTCGGGTCAGTCGGCGCTGGCCGGCGAGGCCTTGACGCGCGGCCTGCAGGTGGCCATCGACGAGATCAACGCCGCCGGCGGCGTGCTGGGTGGGCGCAAGTTCGAACTGGTGCGCCGCGACGACGAGGCCAATCCCTCCAAGGGCGTGGTGGCCGCGCGCGAACTGATCTTCCGCGAGAAGGCCGTCGTCGTCTTCGGCGGCCTGGACACGCCGGTGGCCATGGCCATCGTGCCGCTGATGAACCAGGAAAAGGTGCCCTTCATGGACCCCTGGGCGGCCGGCACGGCCATCACCCGCAACGGCGCCAACCCGAACTTCGTGTTCCGCGTGTCGGCGGTCGACGAGGTGGTCGACAGCGGCATGCTGGCCTACGCGCAGAAGACTTTCAAGACCGCCAAGCCCGGGTTGATCCTCGTCAACAACCCCTGGGGCGAGTCCAACGAGAAAGGTCTGAAGGCTGCGATGTCGGCCAAGGGTGTCACCGCTGCTGGCGTCGAAAAATTCGAGGCCAACGACCTCGACATGGTGCCCCAGTTGACCAAGTTGAAGGCCGCTGGCGCCGACACGCTGTTCCTGGTCGGCAATGTCGGCCCGTCGGCACAGGTCGTGAAGTCGCTCGAACGCATGGGCTGGAAGGTGCCGATCGTTTCGCACTGGGGTCCGGCCGGCGGCCGCTTCACCGAACTGGCCGGGGCCAACGGCAAGGACGTGCACTTCGTGCAGACCTACAGCTTCTTCGGCAAGCAGGGGCCGGTCGGCGAGCGGGTCATCAAGGCGCTGATCGCCAAGTACCCCACCGTCAAGGGCCCGGCCGACATCACGCCGGCGGTCGGCGTTGCCAATGCCTACGACGCGATGAAGCTGACCGCGCTGGCCATCCAGGCCGCCGGTTCGACCGACGGCGACGCGGTGCGCCAGGGCTATTACAAGATCGAGCGTCACGAAGGCCTGATCAAGACCTACCTCAGGCCCTTCACGCCGACACAGCACGATGCGCTGTCGGCCGACGACTACGTCTGGGCGCAATTCATCGACAACCGCATCCTGCCCGTCGGCCTGGCGAACTGAAGGCAGCGCGATGCTGCTGCTGTCGGCGCTGATCAGCGGGCTGGGCCTGGGCAGCATGTACGGGCTGATGGCGCTGGGCTTCTACATGACCTACGCCGTCTCGGGCACGGTCAACTTCGCCCAGGGCAGCGCGATGATGCTGGGCGCGGTGCTGACCCACAGCTTCGTGCTGACGCTGGGCTGGCCGCCGGTGCCGGCCACGCTGCTGGCGCTGGTGCTGTGCGCGCTCTATGGGCTGCTGGTCGAGCGGCTGGCGGTGCGGCCCTTCGTGCAGCGCGACTCCGAGGCCTGGCTGATGGCCACCGTGGCGCTCGGCATCGTGCTCGACAACGCGGTGATGTTCACCTTCGGCAAGGAGCCGCGCAGCATGCCGTCGCCGCTGGCCCAGGCGCCGCTGTCGGTTGGCGGCGTCGGGCTGGGCGTCTACCCGCTGCAGTTGCTGATCCCGCTGGTCGGGCTGGCCCTCGCTGCGGTGCTGCACCAGGCCAGCCGGCGCACGCGCTGGGGCACGGCGATGCGGGCCGTGGTGCAGAACCGCAACGCGGCGCGCCTGATGGGCATCCCGATCCGCCGCGTGGTGGCGCTGGCCTATGCGCTGTCGGCGCTGTTCGCCGGGGTGGCCGGCGTGCTCATCGCGCCGCTGTCCCTGGTCCACGCCGACATGGGCACGCTGTTCGGCCTGAAGGCTTTCGCGGTGGCCATGCTGGGTGGCATCGGCAACGCCTGGGGCGTGATGGCCGCGGGCCTGCTGTTCGGCGTGGCCGAGGCGCTGGTCACCGTGACGCTGGGCTCGGGCTACACGCAGATCGTCAGCTTCGGGCTGGTCATCGCGGCGCTCGCCTGGCGGCCCGACGGGCTGTTCGGCCGCCCGGCGGTGAACAAGGTATGAGCCGCCAACCACAGCCGCGCGCACTGCGGCGCCCGGGCCTGGCCACGGCCCTGCCTGTCGCGGCCGTGCTGGCGCTGCTGGCCTCGGGCTGCGTGCTGGCGCTGACCGTCAATGGCTACTGGGTCTTCGTGCTGGCCAACGTGGCGCTGCTGGCCACCGTCGGTATGGGCCTGAACGTGCTGATCGGCCTGACCGGGCAGGTCTCCTTCGGCCATGTCGGCTTCTACGCCATCGGCGCCTACACGGTGGCCATCCTGACCGCCAAGGCCGGCTTGAGCTTCTGGCTGGCCTGGCCGCTGGCCGCGCTGCTCGGTGCGGCTGCCGGGGCCCTGCTGGCGTTGCCGGCGCTGCGCGCCAAGGGGCCCTACCTGGCGATGATCACCATCGCCTTCGGCTTCATCGTGGAGAACGCCATCGTCGAGGCGCGCGCGCTGACCGGCGGGCAGAACGGCCTGATGGGACTGACCGCGCCCAGCCTCTTCGGCGCCGTGAACGGGGAGCGCGCGATGGCCGTGCTGGCGGTGCTGACCGCCGGCGTGGCGCTGGCCGGCTATGCGGCGCTGTCCCGCGGTACCTGGGGCGCGGCGATGCGCGCGGTGCGCGACAGCGAGACCGCCGCCGCTTCGGTCGGCCTGAACCCGCTGGCCGTCAAGACCGTGGCCTTCGCGCTGTCGGCGGCCTGCGCGGCGGCCGCCGGCGGCCTCTTCGCGCCCTTGTCGGGCTTCGTCACGCCGCAAACCTTCGGCTTCCTGCAGTCCATCCTCTTCGTGCTGGTGGTGATGCTGGGCGGCGCCGGTGCCGTCGCCGGGCCGCTGGTCGGCGCGCTGATCGTCGGCCTGCTGCCGGAGTGGCTGGCCAGCCTGGAGGAATACCGCCTGCTGTTCTTCGGCGGCCTGCTGCTGGGCGTCCTGTGGGCGGCGCCCGAGGGCGTGGCCGGCTTGTGGCGGCGCGCCGCGCAGCGCCTGCGGCGTCCGGTCGACCCGGCTGATCCGGCCGCCGAGGCCGCCCCGGCTGATCCGGCCGCTGCACCGGACAGCGCTGAATCCTTGCCGCGGCGGCTTCGACAGCCGCTGGCCGCGCAGGGCCTGACCATGCAGTTCGGCGGCGTGCGGGCCGTCTCCGGCCTGCACTTCAGGGCGCCGGCCGCCGCCATCACCAGCCTGATCGGGCCCAACGGGGCGGGCAAGACGACGGCGCTGAACCTGCTCAGCGGTTTCTACACGCCGAGCGCCGGCGCGTTCGCGCTGGGCGGCCGGGCGCTGGCCGGCAGCACGGCGTTGCAGGTCGCGCGCAGCGGCATCGCCCGCACTTACCAGACCTCGCAGCTCTTCGGCTCGCTGAGCGTGCAGGACAACGTGGTGCTGGCGATGCAGCGCGGTAGCCTGGGCTCGCTGCTTGGCGCTGCCCGCCTGCGTGCGCCGGCGGGGCGCGAGCGCGCGCAGCGGCTGCTGGCGCTGTGCGGCTACCGCGGCCGCGCCGAGGCCCTGGCGGCGGACCTGCCGCATGTCGACCGCCGCTTCGTCGAGATCGCCCGGGCGCTGGCGCAGGACCCCGAGGCGCTGCTGCTCGACGAGCCGGCCGCCGGCCTGTCGCAGGCCGACAAGGCGCTGCTGTCGGCCTTGCTGCGGCGCATCGCCGACGCCGGCGTGACGGTGCTGCTGGTCGAGCACGACATGCCGCTGGTGATGTCCATCAGCGACCAGGTGGTGGTGCTGGACGCCGGTGAGCGGCTGGCCGTCGGCAGCCCGGCGGCGGTGCAGGCCGACCCGGCGGTGCAGCGCGCCTACCTGGGTGCTGCGGTGGATGAGGAGGCCGGCGAGCGCGCCGGCCGGCCTGCGCCGCGCGAGGCCGCCGGCGCCACCAGCTCCGGTGCGGCCCCGGAAATCGTCGGTGTCGCCGCGCTGGTCGCCGGCTACGGCGCCGAGCCGGTGCTGCACGGCATCGACCTGCAGATCCGCCGCGGCGAGGTCGTGGCGCTGCTGGGCGCCAACGGCGCCGGCAAGTCGACGCTGATGAAGGCCCTGTCCGGCCTGCTGCGGCCGGTCCAGGGCGGCATCCATTTCGACGGCCGCGACCTGGGTCCGCTGGCCGCCGAACAGGTGGTCGCGCTGGGCATGGTGCTGGTGCCCGAAGGCCGCCAGGTTTTCCCCGAGCTGAGCGTGGCCGACAACATCCGGCTCGGCGCCTTCCTGCACCCCGACGACGTCGAGGCCCGGCTGGAGGCGCAGCTGCAGCGCTTCCCGCGCCTGCGCGGACGCCTGCACCAGCGCGCCGGCCTGCTGTCGGGCGGCGAGCAGCAGATGCTGGCCATCGCCCGTGCATTGATGTCCAAGCCGCGGGTGCTGCTGCTCGACGAGCCTTCGCTGGGCCTGGCGCCGCTGGTCATCGCCGAACTGTTCGGCGCGCTGGACAGCCTGCGCCGAGAGGGCATGACGCTGCTGCTGGTCGACCAGATGGCCGGCCTGGCACTGGCGCTGGCCGACCGCGCCTACGTCATCGAAGGCGGCCGCATCGTCGCCCAAGGTACGCCGGCGGCCATCGCCGCCGACGACAGCCTGGCCCAGGCCTACCTGGGCAGCGCGGTGCGGGCCGACTGAGACGGCAAGCGCCTGGGGTCGGCGTCAGCCCGTGGGCGTCACGGCAGGGCCAGCACCGCCCTCAACCCAGCTCGAAGCTGGTGATGCCGAAGACCTTCTGCCGATCCAGGGTCGGCGCTGGGGCCGGCGTCGGTCCGGCGTACATGCGCGCGGTCTCGAAGGCCTTGGCCAGCCCGAGGCCGCGGGCCAGTTGCACGGCCGCGGCATGGTCCTCGGGCACGTCCAGGATCAGCGGGCCCTGGCCGTGCTGGCCCAGGCCGGCCAGCAGCAGCGCGGCATCGGCCGCGCTGTCGGCGAACAGCGGGCCGATCTTCACGCCCTCGCGGCAGGGCCGCACCAGGCCCCAGCCGCGCAGGCCGTGCGGGCTGCTCAGCCCTGGCCGGCCGGGCAGCGCGAGCGCCAGGTGCCCCGGCGTGTCGATCCAGGCGCGCAGAAAGGCCGGGCGGGGGCCGCCGAAGCCGGCGGCGTCATAGGCCACCAGCGCCTCGAAGGGCAGCGTGGCGGCCAGCGGCAGCGGGTCGGGCGGCGGCGCCGGCCGCACCAGGCCGCTGTATCGGGCGTTGTTCCAGGCCAGCACGAAGCCCGATTTGCGGTAATTGGCCTGCTGCGCCACGACGCCATCGAGGCCGATCAAACGGCCCTTCAGTCGGGCCATGCCGGCCTGCCAAAGCGCCAGCCCGTGGCCCTGGCCGCGCATCCCGGGGGCCACGATGTAGAAGCCGATGAAGCCCCGGTCGGCGCCGTAGCGCACCGCGCTGATGCAGGCGACCGGCCGGCCGTCGACCTCGGCCACCAGGAAGGCGCCGGGGTCTTCGGCCAGGAAGGCGGGCACATCGGCCAGCCCCGGGTTCCAGCCCTCGGCAGCGGCCCAGTCCACGGCGAGCAGCACCTCGGGCGCGGTCATCGTACGGATCTCACGCATGGCGGAAGGATAGGCGAGGCGGCGGCGGTTCTGGTGCAAGGGCTGAATCTGGTCGCGGCGACAAAATCCGGACACAGAACTGCTGCACGATTTCGGGTTTTGGACTTCGGTACGCCGGTGGAGGGCGACGCCCATGAGTTTGCACAAGGTAACAACCGCCGGCATGACCGGCCTGTTGGCAGTTGCTGCGCTGGCGGCCGATCCGACCAAGGACACGAAGGTGACGGCGGAATCCGTGGCCGCCGAATTGCGGCGCGAGCTGCAATGCCTCTCGTTCGTTCCCTTGCAAGGCCAGATCATCTGCACCTTGAACTACCAAGGGCTGGTCGTCGAAATCGCGGCCCCCGACACCGCCATCAGGGCCATCTGGATCCACGCCCTGGGCCGCAATCAATCGATCACCAACATCGGCAGGCGCTGCATGGCGGTCACGCTGGGCGACCCCGAACTGCAGCTTGATGGCCAACGGGCCTCCGTGCTGCTTCGAGACGATGCCAAGGTTTTCAGCAACACCCCCGCCGCGCGCAAGACCTGCGGGTGAGGGTCTGGGGGACCAGGAAATCGTTGCCTGGTCGGAACGGCAAACTTCGTCCTCGAAGTTCCGAAGGCGCTGCCGGGGTTCAGCGAAGGGCCCGGTCATCGGCCAATCGCGTCGGGTGCCGGCTGTAGCCCGCGCTGCGGGGTGACGGCGCTGGACCTGGCGGAAGCGGTGAGATTCGAACTCACGGGCCCTTGCGGGCCGCCGGTTTTCAAGTTAGCAGGTGCGCAGTATCGCCTAGCTTTGTCGTGCTTTACGGTGCCATGTGTGGCGCGCCTGCAGCCAACTCCCATGAAGTTGCGTCTATTGTCGAACTCGTCCAACATTTGTGCAGCCTGCTTACAGCGGGCTATTTTTCGCAATCAGGACGAACGAAATGCTGAAGCTGACGAAGCGCATTGTTGACGACTTCAAGTTCCCAGAGGGGGCCATCTCTGCGGCTGGAAAGCCGCTTGCCCAGGCCTTCCTGTGGGATGCCGAAACGCGAGGCTTCGGAGTCCGTGTTTCCCGCGACGGGAAGCGGTCGTTCATCGTGCAGGGCCGGGTCAACGGCAAGGAGCTTCGCCTCACTGTCGGGCGCCTCGGCGTCGAGACCGTAGATCAGGCGCGTGATAACGCTCGGGAGTACCTGCGCGGCATGCGACTTGGCATAGACCCGCGCACCGTTGCGAAGGAAAGGGCTGCGCAGACGGTGTCTCTGCGCGATGTGGCAAACGCGTACATGCGCGACCGTCCGCTGAAAGACCGAAGCAAGAGAGAGATCGAGCGTCACGTGACCACGACCTTCGCCGCGTGGCAGGACAAACCGGTGGCGAGCATCACGCGCGAATCCGTGACGAAGCGCTTCAATGAAATCCGGCACCACGGGTTGCGAGGGGGAGGGCCCGCACCAGCTCAGGCAAATCAGGGCTTTGCCATCCTGCGCGCGATGATCAACTACGCGATACGGGAGTACCGAAAGCCCGACGGCTCACCGATGCTCCCGGACAACCCGACGGAGGTTCTGCACAAAAAGTGGGTGCCACTGAAGCCTCGCAGGTCCCGTATCCCAGACGCCAAGGTCGGCGCGGTTTGGTCGTTCCTCCAGAAGAGCAGGGCCTATGCCTACAACCGGGACACTTTGGCAGGTATCGACCTCGTGACCTTTCTCCTGTTGACCGGCGCCCGCATTGGCGAGGCGTCGGCACTGATCTGGGATCGCGTGAACCTAGAGGAAGGCTGGTGGCATATCCCCGACCCGAAGAATTCGAACCCGGTCTGGTTGCCGCTGTCTGAGCAGGCGCGAGAGCTCCTATCGACGCGTCAGCGTGTCGCAGGCAGCCCGTTCGTGTTCACCTCATGGGGCAAGTGCGGCCACATCACTGACCCGCGCGACACGATGAAGAAGGTTTCAGAGGTGGCCGGGTGCCACCTGACGCCGCATGACATGCGACGGACATTCGTGACTGTTGGGGTGGCGCACTGCGGAATTGACCTGTTCAAGGTCGAGTTGCTGACGAATCACGTGCCGAAGTCGGTGGGGGTGTCCGAAATTCTGTGTGTGAGGCGGTTTGCTGAATTGGCTGTTGGCTGATTTCTCTACTGTCTTCAGGCCCTTGCCAGGCCGCCGGAGGCGCCCCGGTTGAGCCCATGTACTCATGGTTCAACCCCTCTCACCGGC
>CANGHH010000029.1 GCA_947453725.1 Betaproteobacteria bacterium
CACGGCCACCATCTGCGCCCGCTACGGCATGGAATGCGTGGTCTACATGGGCAGCGAAGACGTCAAGCGGCAAAGCCCCAACGTCTACCGCATGCACCTGCTGGGCGCCCGTGTGGTGCCGGTCGAAAGCGGCAGCAAGACGCTGAAGGACGCGCTGAACGAGGCGCTGCGCGACTGGGTCACCAACGTCGAGAACACCTTCTACATCATCGGCACCGTGGCCGGCCCGCACCCCTACCCGATGATGGTGCGCGACTTTCAGCGCGTCATCGGCGACGAATGCCTGGTGCAGATGCCCGAGCAGATCAGCGACCTGGGCGGCCCCGCCGGCCAGCAGCCCGATGCCGTCATCGCCTGCGTCGGCGGCGGCAGCAACGCGATGGGGCTGTTCTACCCCTACATCCCGCACGAAGGCACGCGGCTGATCGGCGTCGAAGCCGCCGGGCAGGGCCTGGACAGCGGCAAGCATTCCGCGTCGCTGACCGCCGGCAGCCCCGGCGTGCTGCACGGCAACCGCACCTACCTGCTGCAGGACGCCAACGGCCAGGTCACCGAAACCCACAGCATCAGCGCCGGACTGGACTATCCCGGCGTCGGTCCCGAGCACGCCTACCTGAAGGACATCGGCCGCGCCGAATACGTGGCCATCGAGGATGGCGAGGCGCTGGACGCCTTCCACCGCCTGTGCCGAACCGAGGGCATCATCCCGGCGCTGGAGTCCAGCCACGCGGTGGCCTACGCGATGAAGCTGGCGGCCACGATGCGGCCCGACCAGCACCTGCTGGTGAACCTCAGCGGCCGCGGCGACAAGGACATCGGCACCGTCGCCGACCTGTCGGGCGCCGACTTCTACTGCCGGCCTTCGTGCCGCGGCCAAAGCGTCAAGGGTGGTCTGTGATGAGCCGCATCCAGACCACGCTGGCCGCGCTGAAGGCCCAGGGGCGCAAGGCGCTGATTCCCTACGTCACCGCCGGCGATCCCTACATCGACGCCACGCCGCAGATCATGCAGTCGCTGGCCGACGGTGGCGCCGACATCATCGAACTCGGGGTGCCCTTCTCCGACCCGATGGCCGACGGGCCGGTGATCCAGAAGGCCAGCGAGCGGGCCCTGGCACGCGGCGTTGGCGCGATGCAGGTGCTGGATATGGTCCGCGTCTTCCGACTGAGCAACCAGACCACGCCGGTGGTGCTGATGGGCTATGCCAACCCGGTCGAGCGCTACGACCAGGTGCACGGTGACGGTTCCTTCATCACCGACGCCAAGTCCGCCGGTGTCGACGGCCTGCTGGTAGTCGACTACCCGCCCGAAGAGTGCGAGGCCTTCGCCGCGCGCCTGAAGGCCGTCGACATGGACCTGATCTTCCTGCTGGCCCCGACCAGCACCGAGCAGCGCATGAAGGATGTCGGCCGGATCGCCAGCGGCTATGTCTACTACGTGTCGCTGAAGGGCGTGACGGGATCCGGCGCGCTGGATACCGACGCCGTGGCCGCGATGCTGCCGCGCATCCGGCAATTCGTCAGCGTGCCGGTGGGCGTGGGCTTTGGCATCCGCGACGCGGCCACGGCCCGGGCGGTCAGCACGGTGGCCGACGCGGTGGTGATCGGCTCCAGGCTGATCCAGATCCTGGAAACCGAGACGCGCGACAATGCGCCGGCTGCGGCCCGCGCCTTCATGGCCGAAATCCGCACGGCACTGGACGCTTAGGCGGCCAGCGCCGGAACCGCACGCTTGAGGAGCACTGCATGAGTTGGTTGGAAAAACTGCTGCCCCCGAAGATCCAGCCAACCGACCCGGCCGAACGCCGGGCGGTGCCCGAAGGCCTGTGGATCAAATGCCCGTCCTGCGAGACGGTGCTCTACAAGACCGACCTGGAGCAGAACCTCAACGTCTGCCCCAAGTGCGACCACCACCACCGGATCAACGCCCGCGCCCGGCTCGACGCCTTCCTCGACCCGGAAGGGCGTTGGGAAATCGGCCAGGAAGTGATGCCGGTCGACCCGCTGAAATTCAAGGACAGCAAGAAGTACCCGGCGCGCCTGAAGGCCGCCCTCGAAGCCACCGGTGAGACCGATGCGCTGGTGGTGATCGGCGGCGCGGTGATGAGCGTGCCGGTGGTCGCCGCCTGTTTCGAATTCGAATTCATGGGCGGCTCGATGGGCAGCGTGGTCGGCGAGCGCTTCGTGCGCGGCGTCGAAGCCGCCGTCGAGCAGAAGGTGCCCTTCGTCAGCTTCACCGCCACCGGCGGCGCGCGCATGCAGGAAGGCCTGCTGAGCCTGCTGCAGATGGCCAAGACCAACGCCGCGCTGACGCGGCTGGCCAAGGCCCGCCTGCCCTACATCAGCGTGCTGACCGACCCGACGATGGGCGGCGTTTCGGCCAGCTTCGCCTTCCTGGGCGATGTGGTCATTGCCGAGCCCAAGGCGCTGATCGGTTTCGCCGGCCCGCGGGTCATCGAGAACACCGTGCGCGAGAAGCTGCCCGAAGGCTTCCAGCGCAGCGAATTCCTGATCGGGACTGGCGCGCTGGACATGATCTGCGACCGTCGCCAGCTGCGGGCCCAGATCGCACGCCTGCTGGCGATGCTGCAGCGGCAAAGCGCCGACGCCGTCGCTTGAACACCCCATCCTCGCTGGCGGCATGGCTGGCGCACTGCGCGGCCCTGCACCCGAAGACGATGGACCTGTCGCTGGAGCGCACGGCCGAGGTCAGGCGCCGGCTGGGCATCCATTTCGACGTCCCGGTCATCCTGGTGGCCGGCACCAACGGCAAGGGCAGCACCTGTGCGATGCTGGAATCCATCGCCCGCCACGCCGGCTACCGCGTCGGCCTGTACCAGAAGCCCGAGCTGGTGGATTTCACCGAGCGTTGCCGGGTCAACGGCGAACCGGTGTCGGCGCCCGCGCTGGCGCTGCAGTTCGCGGCGGTGGAAGCCGCGCGCCTGAGCGGGCCGGACCCCATCACGCTGACGCAGTTCGAATTCAGCACGCTGGCCATCGCTCGCCTGTTGTCGATGACCGAGCTGGACCTGGTGATCCTGGAAGTCGGTCTCGGCGGTCGCTACGATTCGGTCAATGCCTTCGACGCCGACTGCGCCGTCATCACCAGCATCGATCTCGACCACACCGAATACCTCGGCCCCGACCGCGAAAGCATCGGCCTGGAGAAGGCGCAGATCATGCGGTCGGGCAAGCCGGTCATCGTCAGCGACCCGGTGCCGCCGAAGAGCGTCGTCGCGCACGCCGAAGCGATCGGTGCCGACCTGTGGCTGGTCGGCCGCGACTTCAACCACTCGGGCGACCGCCAGCAGTGGGCCTGGAGCGGCCGCGGCCGCCGCTACCACGGCATGTCCTACCCGGCGCTGCGCGGCGCCAACCAGCTGATCAACGCGGCCGGCGCGATCGCCGCGCTGATCGCCATCCGCGACCGCCTGCCGATCAACGCGCAGGCCGTGCGCACCGGGCTGGCGCTGGTCGAGCTGCCGGGTCGCTTCCAGATCGTGCCCGGCCAGCCGGCGCTGGTGCTCGACGTGGCGCACAACCCGCAGGCGGTGGCCGCGCTGGCGCTGAACCTCGATGCGATGGGTTTCTTTCCGCGGACGCATGCCGTCTTCGGCGTGATGGCCGACAAGGACATCGCCGGGCTGCTGGCCAGGATCGCGCCGCTGGTCGATGTCTGGCACTGCTGCGCGCTGCCCAACCCGCGCGCCGCCAGCGCCGACGCGCTGGCCGATGCGGTGCGTGCCGCCTGCGGCCAGCGCAGCGTCGAGATCCACCGTCACGCCAGTCCCGCCGAGGCACTGCGCGCGGCGGCAGCCGCTGCCGACCCCGCCGATAGAATCGTCGTTTTCGGGTCCTTCCACACTGTGGGCGGCGTGCTCCAGGAAGGCCTGCCCCGGCTGACGGCTGCCCACGTCGGCTGAACCGCCCGCCGCATGCGCATCCCCTTCCTGCGACCCAAGACCCCCGCCGCCCGGCCCGAACGCGTCCGGCCGACGGCGATGGCCGACGACCCGACCGAGGTCCAGGCAGCGCGCACCCAGGCTCGCCGCCGCCTGGTCGGCGCGGTCGTGCTGCTGCTGATCGGTGTGGTCGGCTTCCCGGTGCTGTTCGAGACCCAGCCCCGACCGCTGCCCATCGACACGCCCATCGAAGCGCCGCACCGCGACAAGGTGGTCAGCGGGCTGACCGGCAAGGACGCGCCGGCGCCCAAGGCCCAGCCGTTGCCGGTGCTGCCGGCCGATGCCGGTGTGGAAGAGGCGCCGGCATCGGCGGCCAGCGCAGCGGTCGCCGCAGCCTCTGCGGCATCGAAGGTCGCGCCGCTCGTGCTGGCCGCCGCGCCGCAGGCGGGGTCGGGGTCTGCACCCGCTTCGTCCGCCGCGCCCGCGCCCGCGCTGGCAAAGGCTTCGGCGCCGCCGCCCAAGCCGGCCCCGCCACCGGCGGCCAGGCCCGTGGCGGCGCCGGTCGCGCTGCCCGAAAAGCCGGCGGCCGCCTCGACGCCAAGCGCCGAGGCCGGCCGCTACGTCGTCCAGGCCGGCGCCTACAGCGAAGCCGGCAAGCTGCGTGAGGCCCGCGCCAAGATCGAGAAGCTCGGTCTGAAGACCTACACCCAGGTCGTCGAGTCCGACAAGGGCAGCCGCACCCGGGTCCGCATCGGCCCCTACGCCAGCCGCGGCGAGGCCGAGGCGGTGGCCGACAAGGTCAAGCGCAGCGGCATGCCGGCGGCCATCGTCTCGCTGTGAGGCGGCTGCGGTGAAGGACCTGTTGCCGGCGCTGTCGGTGACCGACTGGACCCTGCTGACCGTGCTGGGGGCCTCGGTCCTGATCGGTCTGCTGCGCGGTTTCGTCTTCGAATGCCTGTCGCTGGCCGGTTGGGTCGTGGCCTGGCTCGCCGCGCAGTGGGCGGCGCCGCAGCTGGCGCCCAGCCTGCCGGTGGGCACGCCAGGGTCGGCCTTGAATCTGGCTGCTGCGCTGAGCTTGTGCTTCATCGCCGCGCTGGTGGCCTGGGGCCTGGCGGCCAAGCTGATCCGCATGCTGATCCACGCCACCCCGCTGTCGCTGCCCGACCGCCTGATGGGCGGCGCCTTCGGCGTGCTGCGCGGTCTGGTGCTGCTGCTGGCGGTGTCGTCGGTCGTCGCGCTGACGCCGGCCGCACAATCCATGGCTTGGCGCGGCTCGCAAGGCGCGCGCTGGCTGGGCGGCACGCTGCAGGCCCTGAAGCCCGTGCTGCCCGATGCCGTGACGCGGCTGTTGCGCGTCTGAGCCTTTCCTCTCCAGCGCTTTTCCCAACAGGACAAATCATCATGTGCGGCATCGTCGGCGCGATCTCCCAGGCGCCAGTCAACCAGCTGCTCTACGACGCGCTCTTGCTGCTGCAGCACCGCGGCCAGGACGCCGCCGGCATCGTCACCATGCAGGGCACCAAGTGCTTCATGCACAAGGCCCGCGGCATGGTGCGCGACGTCTTCCGCACCCGCAACATGCGCACGCTGACCGGCAACGTCGGCCTGGGCCAGACGCGCTACCCGACGGCCGGCAACGCGTACAGCGAAGAAGAGGCGCAGCCCTTTTACGTCAACGCGCCCTACGGCATCGTGCTGGTGCACAACGGCAACCTGACCAACGCGCAGGCCTTGAAGGCCGAACTCTTCGCCATCGACCGCCGCCACATCAACACCGAGAGCGACACCGAGGTGCTGATCAACGTGCTGGCGCACGAGCTGGAAAGGCTGGCGCGCGACCTGCCGCTGACGCCCGACCAGGTCTTCAAGGCGGTCGGCGCGGTGCAGCGCCGCATCAAGGGTTCCTACGCCGTCATCGCTTTGATCGCCGGTCACGGGCTGCTGGCCTTCCGCGACCCCTTCGGCATCCGCCCGCTGTGCTTCGGCCAGACCGAAACCGGACAGGGTCGCGGCGTGATGGTGGCCAGCGAGTCGGTGGCGCTGGAAGGCACCGGCCACCAGCTGACGCGCGACGTGGCGCCGGGCGAGGCCATCTTCATCGACCAGGCCGGCACCATCCACGCCCGCCAGTGCGCCGAGAGCCCATCGCTGCATCCCTGCATGTTCGAGTTCGTCTACCTGGCGCGGCCCGACTCGGTGCTCGACGGCATCTCGGTCTACAACGCGCGCCTGAACCTCGGCGAAACACTGGCCCAGCGCGTCATCAGCACCTTGCCACCGAGCGAGATCGACGTGGTCATCCCGATCCCCGAATCCAGCCGGCCCAGCGCGATGCAGCTGGCTCACCGCCTGGGCAAGCCCTACCGCGAAGGCTTCGTCAAGAACCGCTACGTCGGCCGCACCTTCATCATGCCGGGGCACGAGGTGCGCAAGAAGAGCGTGCGCCAGAAGCTCAACGCCATCGGCATGGAATTCAAGGGGCGCAACGTGCTGCTGGTCGACGACAGCATCGTGCGCGGCACGACCAGCAAGGAGATCGTGCAGATGGCCCGCGAGGCCGGCGCGCGCAAGGTCTACATGGCCAGCGCGGCACCGCCGGTGCGCTTCCCCAACGTCTACGGCATCGACATGCCGACCAAGGACGAACTGGTGGCGCACAACCGCAGCATCGAAGAGATACGCGCCTTCATCGGCGCCGACCAGCTGATCTACCAGGACGTCGACGCGATGAAGCGCGTGGTCGGCGCGCTGAACCCGAAGATTGCCGGCTTCGAGGCCAGTTGCTTCGACGGTCACTACATCACCGGCGACGTCACCGCCGAAGACTTCGCGACGCTGCAGGCGCAGCGCCGCCTGCAGTTCGAGACCACCGAAGAAGCGGCCGAGGCCGGTTCACGACTGGCCCTTCAAGGGGCCGAGGAACGCCGATGAACAAGCCCAGAGTGGGTATTCCCCGCGTCGATCTGCCGGCCGACGCGCGGCTGGACACGCTGGCCGTTCGCGAGGGCCTGCCGCCTTCGCAATACGGCGAGAACGCCGAGGCGCTGTACCTCACCAGCTCCTTCGTCCACCCCGACGCGGCCACCGCCGCACGGCGTTTCGCCAACGAGGAAGAGGCCTTCGTCTACAGCCGCTTTTCCAACCCCACCGTCACGATGATGGAGCGCCGCCTGGCGGCGCTGGAAGGCACCAGCGGCTGCATCGGCACCAGCAGCGGCATGGCCGCCATCACGCTGCTGATCCTGGGCCTGCTGAAGTCCGGCGACCACGTGGTCTGCTCGCAAAGCGTGTTCGGCTCGACCATCAAGCTGTTCCAGGACTTCGCCAGGTTCGGCGTTGAAACCAGCTTCGTGTCGCAGACCGATGTCGCCGCCTGGAAGGCCGCGCTGCGGCCGACGACCAGGCTGCTGTTTGCCGAGACGCCGACCAACCCGCTGACCGAGGTCTGCGACATCGCGGCGCTGGCCGAGGTGGCGCGCAGCGGCGGTGCGCTGCTGGCGGTCGACAACTGCTTCTGCAGCCCGGCCTTGCAGCAGCCGGTGAAGCTGGGTGCCGACATCGTCATCCACTCCGGCACCAAGTACCTGGACGGGCAGGGCCGGGTCATCGCCGGCGCCGTCTGCGCGCCGCAGGCCCTGATCGACAGCCAGCTGATGCCGGTGATGCGCAGCGCCGGCATGAGCCTGTCGCCGTTCAACGCCTGGGTCGTGCTGAAGGGCATGGAAACGCTGGCCATCCGCATGCAGGCGCAGAGCGCGCGCGCGCTGCAGATCGCCCAGTGGCTGGAAGCCCAGCCGGCCGTCGAGCGCGTTCACTACCCCGGGCTGCCGTCGCACCCGCAGCACGCGCTGGCGATGGCGCAGCAGTCGGGCGTCGGCGGCGCGGTGCTCTCCTTCACCGTCAAGGGCGAGCGTGCCGGCGCCTGGGCGGTGTCGGACGCGACGCGGATCTGCTCGATCACGTCCAACCTGGGCGACACCAAGACCACGCTGACCCACCCGTCGACCACCTCGCACGGCCGCCTCAGCGAAGCGCAACGGCAGGCGGCCGGCATCCTGCAGGGCACGCTGCGCCTGGCGGTGGGGCTGGAAGATGTCGAGGACCTGAAGAACGACCTGCACGCCGGTCTGTCGAAAATCGCATGACGCAAAAAGTCCGTACCCGCATCGCCCCGTCGCCGACGGGCTTCCTGCACCTGGGCACCGCCCGCACGGCGCTGTATTCCTGGGCCTACGCGCGCCACTTCGGCGGCGAGTTCGTGCTGCGCATCGAAGACACCGACGTGGCTCGCTCGACGCAGGATTCGGTGGACCAGATCCTGGCCTCGATGCAGTGGCTGGGCCTGAACCACGACGAAGGCCCGGTCTACCAGATGCAGCGGCTGGCGCGCTACCACGCGGTGGTCGAAGAGATGCTGGCCGCCGGCACCGCCTACCGCTGCTACGCCACGCCCGAAGAGCTCGACGCGATGCGCGAAGCCCAGCGCGCGCGCGGCGAGAAGACGCATTACGACGGCCGCTGGCGCCCCGAGCCGGGCAAGCGGCTGCCGCCGATTCCGGCGGGCGTCAAGCCGGTGGTGCGCTTCGCCAACCCGCAGTCGGGCGTGGTGAGCTGGGACGACCTGGTCAAGGGCCCTATCCACATCAGCAACAGCGAGATCGACGACCTGATCATCCTGCGGCCTGCACCGGAAGGCGCGCCCGACGGTGCCGCCGCGCTGGGGGTTCCGACCTACAACTTCGCGGTGGTGGTCGACGACAGCGACATGGCGATCAGCCACGTCTTCCGCGGCGACGAGCACATCAACAACACGCCGTGGCAGATCAACATCTTCCGCGCGCTGAAGGCGCCGCTGCCGCAGTTCGGGCACTGCCCGATCATCCTGGGCGACGACGGGCAGAAACTCTCGAAGCGCCGCGGCGCGGTCAGCGTCACGGCCTATGAAGACGCTGGCTACCTGCCCGAGGCGATGCTGAATTACCTGGCGCGCCTGGGCTGGAGCCACGGTGACGAAGAGCTGTTCAGCCGTGAGCAGATGGTGCAGTGGTTCGACGGCAGCCACCTGGCCAGGAGCCCCGCGCAATGGGACCCGGCCAAGCTGGCCTGGGTCAACGCGCACTACATCAAGACCGCCGACGACGCGCGCCTGGCGGGCCTGATGCAACGCCAGCTGGCCTCACGCGGGGTGCTGGTCGATGAGCTCGAACTGCTGGCCCGCGCGGCGGCCTTGTTCAAGGACCGCTGCACCACGGTGGTCGAACTGGCGGACTGGGCCGAGATGCTGTTCGTGCCGGTGAAGCTGCGCGACGAGGACCTGGCCACCCACGTCACTGCCGCCGTGGTGCCTGCCCTGCGCAGCCTGCGCAGCCAGCTGGCCGACGTGGCCTGGGACAAGGCATCCATCGCGGCTGCCTTGAAAGAGACCCTGGCCGCCCACCAGCTGAAGATGCCGCAACTGGCGCCTGCGCTGCGCGTGCTGGTCTGCGGCCGCCCGCAGACGCCGTCCATCGACGCCGTGCTGACCCTCTTCCCCAGGCATCAAGTGTTGGAGCGCTTGCAGCATCTGTGAAAAGTGTTCTATACTGATAGGCTCGTTTGAACAGCGCGGGTTTGGAAGCAAAGTCGGTAAGACGGCGCGATCAAATCGTTCGGTACCCGAGGGGGTATAGCTCAGCTGGGAGAGCGCTTGCATGGCATGCAAGAGGTCAGCGGTTCGATCCCGCTTACCTCCACCAAGTACCGCAAGCGTTGTTCAAGGGATGCAGGTTTTTGAAGGTGTTTTGCAAGTCACGGTCCCCTTCGTCTAGAGGCCTAGGACACCACCCTTTCACGGTGGCTACAGGGGTTCGAATCCCCTAGGGGACGCCAGCTTCGGTTGGTCCAGTGTGAGTTGAATGCTTGACAAGTTGGGTGGCACTTGCGGCGCAAGCCGGAACGCTCCTACCGCTGCGGAGTGGTAGTTCAGTTGGTTAGAATACCGGCCTGTCACGCCGGGGGTCGCGGGTTCGAGTCCCGTCCACTCCGCCACAA
>CANGHH010000030.1 GCA_947453725.1 Betaproteobacteria bacterium
GACACAGAAGGTGCGCAGCCCGCTCATTGCGCCCCCAGGCGGATGCCGAAGCCGACGAGGAAGACACCGGCCAGCCGTTCCAGCATCCGGGCCAGACCGCGATGGGCGCGGACCTGGGCGGTGACCACCTGCGCGCAGGTGCACAGCGTCAGGCAGTAGGCGGCGGTGATCGTGGCGATGGTCAGCGCCATCGCGCCGAAGGTGAGGGCGCCCTGGTGCCTGGCGGGGTCGATGAACAGCGGAAAGAATGCCATGTAGAACACGATCGCCTTCGGGTTGAGCAAGGTGATGAAAAACGCCTGGCGCGTGTAGTGCTGCGGCTCGATGCGGATCGGCGATGCGGTGCCCGGCCGGGCAAAGATCAGCTTGAGGCCGATCCAGGCCAGATAGGCCGCACCCAGGTACTGCACCGCTTTGAAGACCACCGGGTGCGCGGCCAGCAGCGCCGCCACGCCCCCAACCGCCAGCCACAGCAGCAGCTGGTCACCGACGATCACGCCCAGCGTGGCGGCGGCACCGGCCCGCAAACCGCCCTGGCCGGTGGCCGTGAGCAGCGTGAAGGTGCCCGGACCGGGCAAGGCCAGGAAGAGCAGGACAGCGCCGCAGAAGGCGCCGAAATCGGCGATGCCAAACATGGATTGCTTTCTTGGGTGGCCGAAGGGTAGCGCAGATTCAGCGCCCACCCGCACATCCGGGCGCTAGACCGACTGGCGGCGGCGCATCCAGACGAGGCAGCGCTGTGCGTCGAGGGTCGGCACCTGCAGCTGTTCCACGTGGAACACTTCGATGGCGGGTGGCAGCGCTGCGATCTCTTCCGCTGGCACGCGACCCTTCATCGCCAGCCACACACCGTCCGCAGCGAGGTGCTTTTCGGTGAGCCGGACCAACAAGTCCAGCGTCGCAAAGGCGCGCGAGGTGATGACATCGAAAGCGGGCAGCCGAAGGTCTTCGGCGCGCGCATGGACCGCCTGCAGATTGGGCAGTTGCAAGGCGCCGGCGACCTGACGGACAAAGGCCGCCTTTTTGGCCACCGCGTCGACGCAGGTCACCGCCATCTCAGGCAGCAGCGCCGCGATGACCACACCCGGCAGGCCGCCGCCGCTGCCGACATCCAGCAAACGGCCCTGGGCGCGAGCCCGGCCCAAGGGCACGATCACCGCCAGACAGTCGGCCAGGTGCTGGCTCAGCATCGCGCTGCGATCACGAACCGCCGTCAGGTTGTAGGTCGCGTTCCAGCGCTGCAGGAGGTCGAGGTAGGCCGTCAGCGCCTGCAGCCGCGCCGGATCGGCGACCAGCCCCAAGCTGGTGAAGACGGCGCTCAGCACGCTGGCTTCGACCGCACCGGGCGCATCGGCCGGTCCAGCACCCGAGAGCGACTGACCGCTCACGACGCAGCGTCCTGGCTGGCCGGCTTGTTGCGGCGCTTCTTCAGATGGACGAGCAAGAGCGAAATCGCCGCTGGCGTCACGCCCGAGATGCGCGCCGCCTGGCCCAGCGTCTGCGGGCGCTGCTGGCCGAGCTTTTGCCGCACCTCGATGGACAGCGCGGTGACCTGACCGTAGTCGAGGTCCTCGGGCAGGTGCAAGCCCTCAAAGGACGCCGCGCGCTCGACCTCGTCGTTCTGCTTATCGATGTAGCCGGCGTACTTGATGCGGATCTCGGCCTGTTCGATCACCGCAGCCGCCATCGCCGGGCCCAGTTCAGCCTGCAATGTTTCACGTGAAACACCGTGACCGGCGATTCTCGCCATCGCGTGCGCCGCGTCGAAATCCACACCCGGCCGGCGCATCAGATCGGCCAGCGTGTACTCGTGTTCCAGGGCCTTGCCGATCAAGCGCTCAGCGTCAGCAGCCGGCACGGTGGCCGGACGCACCCAGGTCACGCGCAGACGCTGCAGTTCGCGCTCGAGCAGTTCGCGCTTGTCCTGCAGCGCGACCCAACGCGCCTCGTCGACCAGACCCAGCTCATGGCCGATTTCGGTCAACCGCAGGTCCGCGTTGTCTTCGCGGAGCTGCAGGCGGAACTCGGCCCGGCTGGTGAACATCCGGTAAGGCTCGGTGACGCCCTGGGTCACCAGGTCATCGGCCAGCACGCCCAGATAGGCCTGGTCGCGCCGCGGCAACCAGGGCGCACGGCCCAGCACCTGCAAGGCCGCGTTGGCGCCGGCGTACAGACCCTGGGCGGCGGCCTCCTCGTAGCCCGTGGTGCCGTTGATCTGGCCAGCGAAGAACAGACCCTGCACCCCACGCGTCTCGAAGCTGGGCTTCAGGCCACGCGGGTCGAAGTAGTCGTACTCGATCGCATAGCCCGGCCGCAGGATGTGCGCCTGCTCCAGCCCGACCATCGACCGCACCGCCGCCAGCTGCACGTCGAAGGGCAGGGAGGTGGAGATGCCGTTCGGGTAGAACTCGTGCGTCGTCAGGCCCTCCGGCTCGAGGAAGATCTGGTGCGAGCTCTTGTCGGCGAAGCGGTTGACCTTGTCCTCGATGCTCGGGCAGTAGCGCGGACCGATGCCTTCGATGACGCCGGTGAACATCGGGCTGCGGTCGAAACCACGGCGGATGATGTCGTGGGTGCGGGCGTTGGTGTGCGTGATCCAGCACGGCAGCTGCTGCGGATGCTGGCTGGCGTGACCCATGAAGCTGAACACCGGCACCGGGTCGAGGTCGCCCGGCTGGGCTTCCAGCCTGCTGAAGTCGATCGATCGACCGTCCAGACGGGGCGGCGTCCCGGTCTTCAGCCGGCCTTGCGGCAACTGCAGTTCCTTCAGGCGCGCCGACAGGCTGATCGCCGGCGGGTCGCCCGCGCGGCCGGCGCTGTAGTTCTGCAGGCCGACGTGGATGCGGCCGTCGAGGAAGGTCCCGGCCGTCAGCACGACCGCGCGCGCCCGAAAGCGCAGACCGATCTGCGTGACGGCGCCGACCACCCGGTCGCCTTCGACGATCAGGTCGTCCACCGCCTGCTGGAACAGCCACAGATTCGGCTGGTTTTCCAGACGCCGGCGGATCGCAGCGCGGTAGAGCACGCGGTCGGCCTGCGCGCGGGTGGCGCGCACCGCCGGCCCCTTGCTGCCGTTGAGGATGCGGAACTGGATGCCGGCCTCGTCGGTGGCCGCGGCCATGGCGCCACCGAGCGCGTCAATTTCCTTGACCAGATGGCCTTTACCGATGCCACCGATCGACGGGTTGCAGCTCATCTGCCCCAGTGTTTCGATGTTGTGCGTCAACAGCAAGGTCGTGCAGCCCATGCGCGCAGCGGCCAGCGCGGCCTCGGTGCCCGCATGGCCGCCACCGACCACGATCACGTCAAATTCTTGGGGGTGCAGCATCGGCCGATTTTACGAGCCCACCCCGATTTGCGGGCGATGTCCCGGCGACAGCGCATAGCATGCGCGGCATGAAATGCCGAGATGGCTGCGGCGCCTGCTGCACCGCACCTTCCATCACCTCGCCGATCCCCGGCATGCCGCACGGCAAGGCGGCGGGGGCGCGCTGCGTCCAGCTCGACGAGGGCCAAGGCTGCCGGCTCTTCGGGCAGCCCGAAAGACCCGCCGTCTGCCTGTCGCTGCAGCCTTCGGCCGAGATGTGCGGCCAGGACCGTGAACACGCGCTGCAGTGGCTGGCGCGGCTGGAAGCGCAGACCGCACCCCGCTGAACCGGCCGGACAAGACCCGGTTTCACGCCAAGCGCTGGCGATCAATCAAGTTAGCGATAACTGACTTGCGGCCCGATCGACGGCGCGCTCACCACGGCACCGCTCAGCGCAGCGCCGCCGACCGCAGGGTGCGGACCACGAAGCCCAGCGCCAGCAGCGTCAGCAGCACGCACACCGCCAGCGACGGCAGCACATCGACCCAGGGCAGGGCCTCGCCCTTCAGCACGCGGCCCATCAGCGTGGTCTGGGCCAGCGCCGGCAGCCACAGGTGCCAGGCTGCCGTCCCCTCCTGGTTGAACAGCGACACCAGCGGCAACAGCGAAACGCCCAGCATCACCACGGTGGCATTGGCCTGGGCTTCCTTGAAGGACCTGCAGCGGATGGCGATCGCCATCAGCAGCGCCGACAGCGCGCCGGCCAGCGGCAGCAGCAGCGCGATGAAGGCGGCGGCCTCGCCGAAGCCGAAGCGGAACATCGCCGCCAGCACTTCGCTGCGCAGCAGCCACTGGCCAGGCAGGAAGCTCAGGCAGGACAACACCGCAATCAGCATCGCCACACTGGCGACGGCGCCCCACTTGCCCAGCACCAGGGCCCTGCGCGACGACGGGTTCATCAGCAGCGGCTCCAGCGAACCACGCTCGCGTTCGCCGGCCGTCGTGTCCAGCGCGGCATTCAGCGCGCCGTAGAGCACGGCCATCAGCACGAAGTAAGGGACCATGGTGCCGAGCTGTGCCGCGCGCGACGCCGGATCGGCGAGGTCGCGCTCCTCGATGCGAACGGCCTCCAGCTGGCTGGCGGCGATGCCGCGTGTCGCCAGCCGCAGCAGCGCCTGTTCTTGGTTGTAGCCGCGCAGCAGGCGCAGGATGGCGCCGCTGCCGGTCTGCGCACGCTGGTTGGCGCTGCTGCCGACCAACTCGACCAGCGGCGCCTGCCCACGCGCCAAGTCGGCTTCGAAGGTCGACGGCACCCGCAGCACCGGGTCGCCCAGCTTGCTGTCGCGCAGCTGCTGCTCGTAATCGGCCGGGGCGGCCGCGACGGTGTAGGACTGGCGTTCCAGGTAGTTGCGCAGGCTGGGCGCCTGCGCCAGGCCCTGCACGACGATGACCCGCGCCTCGGCGCGCTTCTCGACGCCGGCAACCAGTGACGAGACCAGCAGCAGCACCAGCGGCCCAATGGCCACCGAACTCAGCAGCACCACGGCCAGCGTGCGCCGGTCGCGCAAGGCGTCGACCAGCTCCTTGCGGTAGACGGTCAGCGCGGCGCGGCTCACGGGCGCACCGCCGGTTCGGTTTCCGGGGCCGAGAAGGCCAGTTTCACGAAGGTCTCCTCGAAGTCGCTGCCGCCGCTGATGGCGTTCAGATCGGCCACCGTGCCCTGGACCACGGTACGGCCGCGGGCGATGACCACAACGTGGTCGCAGAGCCGTTCGACCTCTTGCATGATGTGGGTCGAGAAGATGATGCATTTGCCCTGCTCGTCGCGCAGCTGGCGCAGCACCTCGCGCAGCGCACGGGTGGCCAGCACGTCCAGCCCGTTGGTCGGCTCGTCGAGCACGATGTTCGGCGGGTCGTGGACCAGCGCGCGGGCCAGCGCCGTCTTCATCCGCTCGCCCTGGCTGAAGCCGTCGGTGCGGCGGTCCAGCAGCTCACGCATGTCCAGCCGCTGCGCCAGTTCGGCGGCGCGGGCCTCGGCGTCCAGGCGGCTCAGGCCGTGCAGGCGCCCGAAGTAGACGATGTTTTCGCGCGCAGTCAGCCGCGGGTAGAGGCCGCGTGCGTCGCTGAGCACGCCCAGGCGGGCCAGCGCCTTCCCGGGCTGCTGCGCGACGTCGATGCCGTCGACCCGCACGCGCCCGGCGTCGGGCTCGATCAGCGCGGCCGCCATGCGCAAGGTGCTGGTCTTGCCAGCGCCGTTGGAACCCAGCAAGCCCGTGATGCAACCGTTGGCCGCGGTGAAGCTGACGCCCTGAACCGCGTGGACGACACGCCGGTGGCGGCCCGCGCCTTGCGCAAAAGACTTGCTCAAGCCCAGCACTTCGATCATCTCGAGGCCTCCGTGGCTGCGCTCGTGGCGCTGGCCGCGACCGGGATGAATGCCGACGGCCGCGGCAGGCTGCGGGCGCAATCGGCGTCGACCTGGAGGGCTGCGCCGTCTTCATCGGCGTCGATGAAGCGGAACACCGTGTCGCGCAGGCAGGCGATGCCGAGCAGGCCGTGGCCGGCCTGAGCGACCACCACGTGGCGGGCGCGCGGACCCAGGGCCAGCACCACGCGTGCGGCGTGGCGCGGCGGCGTGGCAGGGTCGGCGCCGCCGGACAACAGGAGCGTCGCCGAGCGCGCGGGCGGTATCGCGTAGAAAGCCGGCGGCACCTCGCCGCGCGGCCAGCCGGCGCAGACCTGCGCATAGACCCGGGCGAAGGCGTCGCCGAAGTCGGCGCCGGTCGCGTCGCCGGGCCGGGCGCTGAGCGGCCGGTCCTCGGCGCAGACGACCGAGAAGTGCATGCCTTCGGCGATCGCCCCGCTGCGGCTGTTGCCGCTGGTGGCCATCGACAGGCCGAGCAGCGGCTCGAAGCGGCCACGCGCCGCCTCGCTGATGGCCAGCGGCAAGGCAGCGGCCAGCGCCGGCACATAGAGCGGCGCCCGGGCCATGCCGAGCACATCGGGCCGCGTGAAGGTCACACGCTCGACGACGCCCGTGACCGGGTGCACCACGGCCACCGTCCTGGGCAGCCCGGCCAGCAGCGACTGCCAGTCGGCACGCAGCGCCGGGTAGCGCTGCCGGCAACGGGCATCGCTGTCGCAAGCTGCCAGCCCGGCGTCGAGCGCGGCCTGGTTGTCGATGGAGAAGGCCGTTGGCAAGGCCATGTCGGGCGGCGCCACGCCATCGATGACGGCGCGCCGCACGGCACCTGGAAACTGCCGCATGTACTCGAGCACGGCGCGGGTGCCGTAGGAGGCGCCGACCAGGTCCACCTGTGCCACGCCGAGGGCGATGCGAACGGCTTCGACATCGCGGGCAGCCAGCCAGGTCGTGTAATGGCGCAGGTCACCGTGCGGCAGCTTCTGCAGCGCCCGGCGGCAGTCGCTCATGCGCGCCACCAGGGCCTCGGTGCTGGCAGCTTCGGCCAGCGGGCGCGACGGCGCCTCCTCGGCGCAGCGCAGGGGCGCGCTGAGGCCGGTGCCCCGCTGATCGATGAAGACCAGATCGCGCCGGTAGCTCAGGCGCGACAGCATCCGGCTGACCGGTCCGGCCAGCTCGATGGCGCTCTGCCCGGGCCCGCCAGCGAAGAAGAACACCGGGTCGCGCTTGCGGTTGCGCGCCAGGGCCGGCAGCAGCGCGAAGTGGACGTCGATGTGCAGGCCCTGCGCCCGGTCCGGGTCGAGCGGCCGGCTGACCACGCCGCACCAGGCCTCGTGCTCGACGCCAGCCAGACGGCAGGGCTCCAAACCGGGGCGCTGCTCGGCGGCCTGGGCCAGCGGCGCGGACATCAGTCCGGCCAGAGCGCCCAGGGCACCCAGCACCCACCCCGCCATCCAGTGCTTGTCCATGCGGATCATTCTCCCCATCCCCGAACCGCCCGCAGCCGCTTGACCGGCGAGCGGCCGCATCGACGTGACCAAGCGCCGGCGATGCGGCCTCAGGTGAGCAGGCGCTGGATCTCGCCGCTGTCAAGCAGGCGGGCCAGGTCGTTGGCGCCGCCCACCAGCTGTCCCTTGACGAAAACCATCGGCAGCGTCGGCCAGCCGGTCCACATCTTCAAGGCATTGCGCTGGCGCCAGGCGCTGAAATAGCTGCCGTACTCGAGGTACTGGAACGGTACGCCGGCCGCGGCGAGCGCCTTGCGTGCCTTCCCGCAAAAGGGGTTCTGCGCCATGCCGACCACCACCACCGCGTTCCGGGCGATGGCGTCCTGCACCTCGCGCAGGGTGTCGGCGTGGTGCCGCGCCACCGCTTCGCGGATGGCCGGGTGGATCTGCGCTTCGTCGAGTACGGGTCGGGTCATGGTGTCCTCCAGACGGCGAATCTAGCCCACCGCGTCAGCGGGCGACTATTCGGCGACCTTCACGCCCTTCCAGAAGGCGAGGCGGCCCTTGATTTCGACGGCTGCGTCCTTGGGGTCGGGGTAGAACCAGACCGCGTCGGGGTTGGCATTGCCGTTGACGAACAGGGTGTGGTAGCTGGCCTGGCCCTTCCACGAGCACATGGTCTTGGTGTTGCTCGGCAGCAGGAAGTCGGCGCGAACCGAATCGGCCGGGAAGTAGTGGTTGCCTTCAACCACCACGGTGTCGTTGCTCTCGGCCACGACGGTGCCATTCCAGACGGCTTTCATCGCTGCATGCTCCAGGCTGCTGTATCACTGCGATACGGGGTGGCCAGATTACCACCCGGCCCCGCTACAGTGGCGGGATGGACACCGTCACCTCCCCCCGCCGCGTCGAACGCGTGCTGCAAGGTCAGGCCACCAGCGACGGCGCAGGCGTGCGCCTGACGCGCCTGCTGACGCAAGACCTGCAGCGCCGGCTCGACCCCTTCCTGATGCTCGACCTGTTCGGCACCGACAACCCCGGCGACTACATCGGCGGCTTCCCCGACC
>CANGHH010000031.1 GCA_947453725.1 Betaproteobacteria bacterium
ACGAACTTGCGCAGGGCCTTGCCGCTGGGGCCGTAGGCGCCCTGGGGCAGGCCGGCGGGGCCGTACTTGGCGATCAGCGCGGCCTTGAAGGCCAGGCGGTTGGCGGGGTCGTAGCCATCGGGGGCACCGAGGGCCGAGTCCAGCACCGGCTGGCCCGTCACCTCGTCGAGCACCGTGGTGCCGTCAGCCGCCACCTTGGTCCACAGCTTGAAGCCGGTCGGGCTTTGCGCGAAGTAGGACTGGATGATGAAGGGGTTGTTGTTCAGGTCGTAGGCGTCGCCATAGCCAGGGCCGGCCTGGGCCGTCTGGCTCACGGCTGCTGCCGCCAGAACGGTCAGTACCGCTTGGGTGACAGCGTTCGGGCGGAACTTGTTGGTCTTGAAAGTCTTGATCACGCTACTTCTCCGGGAAGAGTTGTGGATGGAGGAACCGAAAGTCGCGGTACACACAGCGCCGGACTTCCGGTCTCTGCATTTCGATGCCGCTGTTTGGAACGCTGGCGGGGGGCGGTCACAGGGCGCTTGGGGGCTGACGCCCTGCGCTCGGTAGAAAGACCCTTTGAGCTAAACCAGCCGCGATGATCAGGCGCGAATATTTAATTACCCTGAAGAGGCGGTCGGACTGGTACCCCCTGAGCAGGTGGCGGGACCGACCCCCGTGGGGTGTCTGCCCAGGGTGGCCGACCCTTCATCGCGCGCCCGCAACGGCGCTGAAGCCGCCGCTGCGAGCCCCGTGACTACACCGAAATAATCCAGCAAGTCATTGATTTATATGAATTTTACGGCGTGGTCCTGGCAGGCGATCCGGGCTGCCGCCGGCTGCTGCAGCCCGCCCGCCAGCGCCCTGCTGCGGCGGGCCGCGCCCCCAGCCACCAGCAGAAAGATTCTGCGCAGCCTCGGCAAAGCCTGTTCAAAGACCGGGTTTTGCGTTGAATAAGTCACGGACCCGAATTACCGGCGACACCCGTGTTTACACTTATTCATATCCGACGCGGCGGGCCGGGCTGAAGGCTCAATTAAAAAAAGCCCGGAATCGGGCTTTTTTCTTAAGATTGAATTCATTCAGCCCGCCTGCGGGCGGGTTTCTTCAGGATGGATTAAGCCGGCGCGCGTCGGGCAGCGGACGCTGGGTCACACCCAGGTCGAAGGCCAGCAGGCGCAGGTCGACCGCGCTGCGCAGACGCAGCTTGGTCATCACCGCGGCGCGGTACTTCTCGACCGTCTTGGCGCTGAGCTGCAGCTGCTCGCTCGCGCTGCGGTTGGTGCAGCCTTCGGCGATCAGCCGGAAGACGGTCAACTCCCGCGGCGACAGCGCGCACAGCGATGCCGGCGGGCTTTCTTCCTCCACCGCGTCGGTCTGCGCCAGGCGTCGCGCGTGTTCGGCGTCGAGGTAGACGCCGCCGTTGAGCACCGCGCGGACCGCGTCGAGCAGTTCCCGTTCCGACGCCTGACCATGCAGGATGCCGCTGCAGCCCGCACGCAGTGCCTGGCGCGCCGCTTCGGCGCTGCAAACCTCCCCGGTGCGCAGCAGCAGCCGGGCCGGGCTCAACGCGCGGATCTGCTGCGCCGCCGCCAGCCCGCCGCCCGGCAGCGCGCGGTCCAGCAGCACCAGGTCGGGTTGCAGGGCCCGCAGCTGCTGCAGCGTGTCGGACAGGTCTTCGGCTTCGCCCACCACCTGGTGTGCACCGTCCTGCTGCAGCGTCGTTCGCAGGCCGGCCCGGATCAACCAGTGGCTGTCGGCCAGCAGGATGCGCGCTTGCAGGGATTCGTTCATCGGGGCGTTCATCGGGGTGCTCATGTGCGGGGTTTGGCGCCGGGCGGGGGCGGCCGTGGCGTTCCGGGCTTGGCGGCTGGTGCACCGGGCTGGCCGGCAGCACCGGCCGCGCCGGCGGTGCCCGGGGCTGGCGGCTCGGCGATGAAGCGCCAGTCGGCGTAGTGGGTGGCGCCGTCGAAGCCCTTCTGTGCCGGCGAGAAACCGGCCTGGCGAAACGGCAGCCCGGGGGCCTCGCTGTAGACGCCGACCAGGGCCGCGCCCTGGTTGACCAGGCCCCAGGTGCGCGATCCGCTGATCGGGTCGACGTAGATCTGCCGCAGGTGGCGTCGGGCGGCCGGGAAGCGGCGGTCCTCCAGCAGGTCTTCGAGCCGCACCGGCCAGCTGTGGACGCCGCTGGGGCTGGCTTTCCAGTACGACAGGATGGCGGCGCGGAACTGTTCGCCGATGAAGAGCAGCTCGAGTTCCTTCTCGCGCTGGCGCTGGTCGGACAGGCGCTGCACCACCAGCGCGCTGCCCAGTGAGACCAGGGCCAGCGCGACCAGCACGCCGACCAGCAGGAAGCCTTGCTGGCGGCGTCGTCCTCGCTGCGCGTGCCCGGTGCCGCGCTTCATGGTGTGGCCTGCGCGCTGCCGCCCGGCGCCGTGGCGGCCGGCACGGCCACCGTCGACGCGCCGTCGCCCGGCGGGGTGGCGCGGCGTGGGACGACGGGCTCGACGATGTCGTAGACGCCACCCTTGGCGCCCGAAGGCGGGCTGACGGTGGCCCAGTCGACGAGCTGCGTGAACGGGTTTTCGGGCAGCGCGCGCAGGTAGCGGCGTTCGACCAGTTCCTCGAGCCGGTCGGGGTAGCTGCCGCGGTCGGCGTAGAACTGGTCGATGGCCTTGCGGAGTTGCGCCACGTTGTGGGCCAGCGCCTGTTCTCGGCCGCGTTCGAGGGCGTCGATGTATTGCGGCACGGCGATCGACAGCAGCAGGCCGATGAGGGCCAGCACGACCATCAACTCGACCATCGTGAAGCCGCGGTGGCGCAGGCGGGGGGTGGGATGCATGGCTTCACCAGTCTCGGTAAGGGCGGCCGTCCAGGCCATTGCCGGGCGCGCGCGTGTAGACGTCGAAGACGTCGACACCGGGTGCCGGGTCGGCCGCGGAGCTGGCGTAGCTGCGCAGGCCCCAGCCGGCGTCGCCGCCGCCGCCGACGGCGAGCGGGTCGCGCGGGATGCGGCGCAGGAAATACAGGGGCTCGCGGCCCGGCGACTTCTGGTTGCGCACGCCGCTGACGAGCGTGTCCAGATCGGGCGGATAGCCGGAATCGCCGACCTTGCGCTCGATCAGGCCCTGGTCGGCCGCGGCCTTGTACTGGTCCAGCGCACTGCGGATCTCGCGCAGCGCCAGTCGCAGTTCCTGCTCGCGCGCGCGCTGCGCCGACAGCTCGGCCAACGGCGCCGCCATCAGGGCCATCACACCCAGCAGCGCCAGGGTGACGACCAGTTCGATCAGGGTGAAGCCCCGCGCTTTCATGGTGGCGGCGTCTTGCCCGGCACGGCGCGCGCCTGCACGGGTGGGATGCCGGGCATGCCGGTGCCGCTGTTGGCCAGCACGGGCGGCGTCCCCGGCGTTCCCGGCGGGGCTTCCGCGCTGGCGTCGGCGGCCGCGGCGCCGGCCGCGTCGCCCGCGGCGGCCGGCTGCCCAGCCGGCTGCCCGGCCGGTGCCGTC